>JBJXHG010000071.1:0-6263 GCA_046160865.1 Planctomycetota bacterium
CTCGGGTTCGGAAACCTGACAGGTTGCCTGCACCCTCGCGCCTTGCCAGCGACGACGATCTCGACCTTGGTGAGAGCGAACTTCTGACTCAGGACACTAGCCTGCATTTCTCACCACGTCCGTCGCGAGGTTGTGCCAGCGCGCTCGGAGCAATGCGTTGCATCGGAATCGACCAGAGGTGACCCAAAAGGTCCGCGAGGATCGATTCGGATCCAACAACACCCCTCCGTGCGAGTTGGCGCAACCGCAGCAGGGCGTGGCGAGAAATGCGGGCTAGACTCGGCGCGCATGTTCCCGCTCGCCACGGCGCGCCCCACTTGGATTGGTATGGTGCATCTCGGAGCGCTGCCGGGGGCACCGCGCTTTGCGCACGACTTGGAAGACGTCGTGCGGCGCGCGCTCGACGACGCGCGAACGCTCGCGGGCGGTGGCTGCGACGCGCTGCTGGTGGAGAACTTCGGCGACACTCCGTTCTACCCCGACGTCGTGCCCGCGGAGACTGTGGCCGCGATGACACGCTGCGTGCGCGAGATCGTCGCCGCCGTGGCGCCTCTCGCCGTCGGGGTCAACGTGTTGCGCAACGACGCGCGTGCAGCGCTCGCGATCTGCGCGGCGACGGACGCGCGCTTCGTGCGCGTCAACGTGCACGCCGGAGTCGCGGCCGCGGATCAAGGGTTGCTCCTCGGCCGTGCGCACGACACGGTGCGCGAGCGCGCGCGCTGGGCCCCGCACGTGGCAATTCTCGCCGACGTGCTCGTCAAGCACGCGACGCCGCTCGGACGAGCTTCACTCACCGACTGCATCGAGGACGTCACGCGCCGCGCGCACGCGGACGCGGTCATCGTGTCGGGGAGCGCGACCGGACGCGCTCCAGACGCAGCGGCGCTGCGCGAGGCGCACCGTGCCGCCCGCGGTGTGCCCGTGTTCGCGGGATCCGGGATCGACGCGCTCAACGCTGGCGAGTTGCTCGGCACGATCGACGGTGCGATCGTGGGAACATCATTGAAGAAGGACGGCGATGTGCACGCTGCCGTCGACCCTGAGCGAGTGCGCGCGTTCCGCGCCGCGCTCGAGCGCGTGCGGCGCGCAACTGCGCGCGCTTGAACCGAGGGAGCGAGCGATGGGACTTGCCGAGCATCGAGAAGCCGCGCCGAAGCGTTTGCACGCCGCGGTGCTCACGATCAGCGACACGCGCACGCTCGTCGACGATTCCGGCGGCGCGTACCTCGTGAGCGCGTTCGAAGCTGCTGGTCACGAGGTAGCGTGGCGCCGCATCTGCCGCGACGACGCGGACGAGATCGCACACGCCGTGCGCGACGCCGTGGACGCGCAGGCCGTCGATCTGATCGTGACGACGGGCGGCACCGGCATCGCGCCGCGCGACGTCACCGCACCGACGCTGGAGGCGCTGTTCGACAGCACGATTCCGGGCTTTGGCGAGCTGTTTCGCTGGCTCTCCTACGCGGAGATCGGATCCGCCGCGATCCTGTCACGGGCGACGGCCGGACTCCTCGCTGGAAAAATCGTGATCGCGCTGCCGGGTTCTCCGCGCGCGTTGCAGCTCGCGATGGAGAAGATCGTTCTGCCCGAAGCGGCACATCTCGTTGCACAAGCCGCGCGCCGACGCGCGTGACAGCAGCGACATCTGCGACGCGACAGCCCGTGTTGAAAGTCATTCCGGCCGTGGCTCGTCCGCGCGCGCGCGAGCGACGGCGCTCGATCGTGGGCGCGTGATGAAGACTTGCGCGCGGATCCGCCGCGCACGGACGGACGGGAGATGCGACGTCCGGATGGCAGCGAGCGGCGCGCGCGGATAGAATTCGCATTGATTGGGCCGGCGCCGGGGGGCGACCTCGGAGCCGCGCTCCGTTCGGACCAAGAAGGCAGAGATGGTCCCGAGGGGGCGGCAGGATTTTCGTCCTCCGCAACTCGCACGATCGTGCGCTGAGCGTCGACGGCATGCGCCGCTCCAGCGTCGTTCGTTGTGTGGGATACAGTTCTGCCGACGCACCACCGCAACCCGAGAATCAACATGAACACGAAGCAACCTCTGTCCCGGCTACTCCCCGCGTTGGCGTGCGGTGCAGCCCTTTGCTCGACGGCTCGATCGCAAACGACGCTCTACACGATCCCCGGCGACAAGACGAACGATCGTCTCGGCGTTGCGGCGCGCAGCGCAGGCGACACGAACAACGACGGCCGGCCCGACTTCATCGCCGGCGCACCCGAAGACAACAACTTCTTCTTCACCGGCGAAGGTCTCGCGAAGCTGTATTCCGGCGCGACCGGTTTGACGCTGCGCACCTTCAACGGTGTCACGAACGGCGACGGGTTCGGCTACGCCGTGACCGGCCTCGGCGACCTGAACAACGACAACTTCGCGGACGTCGCGGTCGGCGCGCCGTTCGTCATCAACGCCGGCAGCGTGCGCGGCTCGGTCACCGTGTTCTCCGGTCAGACCGGTGGGGTGCTCGGCACGATCTTCGGCCCGGCGGCGAACGACCAGATCGGCAGCGCGATCGCGGCGGCGGGGGACGTCAACAACGACAACATTCCCGACCTGATCGTCGGTGCGCCGTTCTCGCCGAACGGCGGCAACCAGCGCGGCAAGGCGGTCGTCTACTCCGGCCTGACGGGCGGCGTGATCTGGACGATCAACGGCACTTCCGACGGCGAGCGTCGCGGCATCGATGTCGACGGCATCGGCGACATCAACGGCGATTCGTTCGACGACTTCGTGGTCGGCTCCTACGTCGGTGCCAAAGTGTTCTCGGGCTTCAACGGGCTGCAGCTGTTCGAGGTCGCTGGCCCGGCCGACGACAAGCTCGGCGTCGCGGTCGCCGGTGCCGGTGACGTCAACGGCGACTCCGTCCCGGACGTGATCGTCGGCGCGCCGCAGGACCTCAACGTCTTCGTTCCCGGCGCCGGGTACGCGCGCGTCGTGAGCGGCCTCGGCGGCGCGCTCATCATCAACCTGCCGGGCGGAGGCGTCGGCGATCGCTTCGGTTGTGCGGTCGGCGCTGCCGGTGACGTGAACAGCGACTCGCGAGCGGACGTGCTCGTCGCAGGCGATCAAGCGACCGGCGTCGGCAACGGCTACGTGCGGCTGTACAGCGGCTTGAATGGACAGATCATCCACACCGTGGCCGGTCAGTCGTTCGACGATCGTTTCGGCACGGCCGTCGACGGTCTCGGCGACGTCAACAACGACGGCAAGTCCGACTTCATCGTCAGCGCGCCCTCGCGTGACCTGCCCGAGATCGCGAACGGCGAGGTCACCGTGTTCTCGGTCGGCGCGAACTGCCCGCTGCCGGTGAACTACTGCTCCGCGACGCCGAACTCGCTCGGAGTCCCGGGCAAGATGGGCTTCGGCGGCACGACGAGCATCGCGTCCAACAACCTGGTCGTCACGGTGTCGCAGATCCCGCCCAACGCGTTCAACATCTACATCATGAGCTTGAGCTCGGCGAACATCCCGATGGCCAACGGCTTCCGCTGCGTGGGTGATCCGTTCTTCCGCCTCGGCCAGCAGAACGCGACGCCGCAAGGCACCGGATCGATGCCGGTCAATCTGCTCGGGTTCGGACCGCCGGTCTCGCTGCAAATCACTCCCGGCTCGCACCTGTACTTCAGCAACTACTACCGCAACGCGGCCGCGGGTGGTGCGAACGCGAACCTGGCAGACGGCTTGGACGTCACCCTGTGCCCGTGAGCATGCGCTCCTGAGCCGACGGTCGCGCCGGACTCCCGCGGCGCGATCGCGGTGCAAGATGCGACGTGCGGCGATTGCGCCGCACGTCGTGTCGTTTCGGGGGAGCACGACGAAGCCGGCGTCCTCGCCCACCCCGCGGCTGCAACGACGAAACCGCCGGCGTCTAGCAGCCCGGGGTGAAAGTGCTTCGAGTTTGAAAGCGGCCCGTTTGCGCCGACGCAAGGAGCGCGACGGCAGGCGCCCACCGACTCTTGCACCGTTTCGCTCGCGGCGTGGTGAGCATCGCGAACTCGCGCGAGGTGACCGGCGTTCGGTTCGCGGGCCGCCCGTTCGTGCCCGCGCCGCGGCGCTCGGTCCACGGCGAGTGACGAGGATGCACCGGCGGTCTCGCTCGACTTTCCGACGCGCACGATCCCGAGCGCGATGGCCACCGATGGATCGCCGCGTCGCGCACGGAACCGCGCGCATCGCTCGCGCGTCGCAACGTGCGCGCGCGCGGTCGGATTGAACGGACGCGCGGCCCGCGTACGATGACGCCATGACGGACCAACCCGCTGCGCCCGGACCGGCGGCAGAGCCCAAAGCTCCGAAGAGCGTCACGCTCAAGGGCACCCCGGTCGCGCCCGGCCTCGTGCTCGGCGTGGTGCACGTCAAGGATTACGACCTGCTCCAGGCGCTGCCGCAGCGCGTGCCGCTCGAGCAAGTCGAGCGCGAGCTCAATCGCTTCCACAAAGCGCTGTCCGCGTCGCGGCGCCAGATCGACGATCTCAAGCTCAAGCTGCAGGGCAAGGTGCCCGCCGATCACGTGCGCATCCTCGACACGCACGGCGCGTACTTGAAGGACTCGGTGTTCCTGTCGGACGTCGAGAACTTGATCATCAACGAGCAGATGCGACTCGAAGCGGCGATCGCGAAGGTGATCGCGGACTTCGACCGCATCTTCCGTCTCGTGCAGAACGAGACGCTGCGTGAGCGCGCCGTCGATCTGCGCGACGTGGGCATCCGCGTGCTGCGCAACCTCGAGAAGGACACGGACGACCCCAAGCACGCGCCGGTCGCGCCCGACGATTACGTGCTGATCGCGCGCGAGCTGTCGATCGTCGACATGTTCAACCTCGCGAACCAGCACGTGCTCGGGATCATCACCGAGGCCGGCGGTCTCACGAGCCACGCGGCGATCCTCGCGCGCTCGATGCGCATCCCGACGTTGACCGGCGTCGCGGGCTTGCTCGAGAAAGTACGCGAAGCCGACTTCGTCATCCTCGACGCGACCGAAGGCATCGTGCGCGTCAACCCCGACGAGCTCGTGCGGCAGCAGTACCGCCAAGCGAGCGCGCCGAAGGCGCCGACCGTGCCGGCCGAGGAGCCGTCGGTGTGGTCGAAGCGCGGTGCACGCACGCGCGACGGACAGACGGTCAGCGTGACCGCGATCTGCGGCAACTTGCCCGAGGTCGACCAAGCCGCCGAGCTCTCGATGCAGGGCATCGGGTTGTACCGCACCGAGCTCCTGTACTTGATCGATCGCGAGCAGCCGTCGCTCGAATCGTTGATCGCGCACTACGCGGCGGTGATCGAGCACGGCCGAGGCCAGCCCGTCACATTTCGATTGCTCCACGTCGACTCGAGCTTGGAGGTCACGTACCTGCACGAATCGCGCGAGCTCAACCCGAGCCTCGGCCGCGCCGGTGTGCGCGTCCTGCTCGCGCGCGAGCAGGTGCTGCGCCGGCAGCTCACGGCGCTCTTGCGCGCCGCGCCAGCGGGATCCGAGTCGCGCGTGCGCATCGCCGTGCCGTTCGTCACCGATTGTGGCGATCTGCGGCGCGTGAAGGAGATCCTGTTCGAGGAGCGCTACGCGTTGCGCAAAGCGGGCGTGCCGTTCCAGGAGAACGTCGAGCTCGGCGCGGTGATCGAGACGCCGGTCGCGGCGCTCGGTGCACGCGACCTGGCGCTCGAAGCGGACTTCCTGACGATCAGCCTCGACTCCGCGCTGCAGTACCTGCTCGCCGCGGATCGCGAGAACCACGAATTGCGCGACTACTTCGAGCCGATCCATCCGTTCGTGCTGCGCACGGTGATGCAGATCGTCGAAGTGTGCGAGCAAGCCGGCCGCCCGCTCTCGGTATTCGGCGTGACGGCCGTGCAGCCGGGCAACTTGCCGTTCCTGCTCGGCGCGGGGCTGCGTCACTTCTGCGTGCCGCCCGTCGGACTCAAGGACTTCTTGGATCACTTGCAGCGCATCGACTTGCGCAGCGCGAAGCGCGCGACCGCGCTCGCCTCGCGCGCGTCGTGCCAAGCGGAGACGCAGACGCTCGTCGACGGCTACCGGCACGGCTACGCGCGTCCGTCGTGAACCACACCCTGCTGCGGTTGCGCCAACTCGTTCGGCCGGTGTTGTTGGATCGGAATCGATCCTCGCGGACGTCACAGGAAAGGTGCGGTCGATTCCGATGCAACGCCTTGCCCGAGACGAGTTGGCACGACCTCGCGACGGACGTGGTGAGCGATGCGGGCTAGCCCGCATCGCTCACCACACCGCGGCTGCAACGGCGCA
>JBJXHG010000072.1:0-23351 GCA_046160865.1 Planctomycetota bacterium
CTCGGGTTCGGAAACCTGACAGGTTGCCTGCACCCTCGCGCCTTGCCAGCGACGACGATCTCGACCTTGGTGAAAGCGAACTTCTGACTCAGGACACTAGCTTGCATTTCTCACCACGTCCGTCGCGAGGTCGTGCCAATTCGTTCGGAGCAAGGCGTTGCATCGGAATCGACCGGAGGCGACCTGGAAGGTCGGCCTGGATCGATTCCGATCCAACAACCCCGCTCCGTGCGCGTTGGCACGGGCGCAGCAGGATGTGGTGAGAGATGCGGGCTCGTCTCGTCCTCGCCGGTATGGCGACCCTCACCGCGTGCGCGACCACGCCGCAGCAGGGCGGTGGATCGCGAGGCACGTCGCGCTACGACTCACTGGAGTTCCATCCGCCGCTCGGCGCGGGACCGCGCTGGACGCCCGCCGAAGTCGCGATGCAAGGACTCTTCGGCGTCGCGTATCTCGATCGCGTGACGCTGCACCAACCCGGCGCGGACGTCGAGATCGACTCCGACGACCTCGACAACTATCCGCTCCTCGGCGGCGGCGGTCAGTGGAAGCTCGCCGGCGAGCACGTCGATTTCGGACTCGAAGCGCTCTTCTCCGTGGCCTGGAGAGCGGGCGCCACGGCGTTCCGCGCCGGCGGCGGCGGCGCGGTGATCGCGATCGACGTCGACACGACGCTCGTCGACGTCTTCGGCGGGCCGTTCGTGAACGTGTTCCTCGGCGACGGTCTGCGCGTGTACGCGTCGGCCGGACCCGTGCTGCAGTTCATCGACTACGAGCAGGAGGATCCGACGACGGAGCTCGAGCAGAGCGCGAACGGCTTCGGCGCGGGCGGCTACGTGCGCGCCGGCTTCGAGTTCCGGCTGCCGAACGGATACTTCCTCGGTCTCGGAGCGCGTCGCACGGCGACGGACGCCGACCTCGACTCCGACCTCGGCGAGTTCGACGTCGACGCGACGCAGTTCTACGTGACCGTGACGACCTGGATGTGAAGCGCGCTCACTTCGCCGTGGCCGGCTCCCCGCCGTGCAGCTCGAACCACTTCAAGATGTGCAGCACCTTCGAGATCAATTGGCTCGGCCGATCGGCGAGGCCGTGCGACGAGTCGGGAATGCGCACGAGCGCGGTCTCGACGCCGCAGAGTTTCAAGGCTTGGTAGTACTGCTCCGCTTGCGAGATCGGCGTGCGGAAATCTTGCTCGCCGGTGAGCAGCATCGTCGGTGTCTTCACGTGACCGACGAGCGACAGCGGTGAGCGCTTGAAGTAGTGCTCGGGCGCTTCCCACGGTAGCGCCGGGAACCAGTACTTCACGAAGAACGTGTACGCGTCGGTGGTCAGCGCGAGACTCGTCCAGTCGATGACGGGCTTGGCCGAGACGGCCGCGGCGAAGCGCTGGTTCTTGCCGACGATCCACGCAGTCAACACGCCGCCGCCGCTGCCGCCGGTCACGAACATGCGCTTCTCGTCGACGAAGCCCTGCGCGACGAGCGCGTCGACGCACGACATCAAGTCGTCGTAATCGAAGCCGGGATACGCGTGATGGATCGCGTTGCCGAACTCCTCGCCGTAGCCCGTGCTGCCGCGCGGATTGCAGTACAGCACGACGTAGCCGCGCGCCGCGTAGGTCTGGAACTCGTAGCTGAAGCGCGTGCCGTAGTCGGCGAACGGTCCGCCGTGGATCTCGAGGATCAGCGGGTAGCGCTTCGACGCATCGAATGCGGGCGGCTTCATGTACCACGCCTGGATGGAGCGTCCGTCGTGCGACGACTTCGCGACGAGCTCGATCGCCGGCACGAGATCGCGCTGCGCGGCGATGTCGTCGTTGAGGCCCGTGAGCACCACCGGCTTCGCACTTGGCGCGACGACGGCGACGTCGGCCGGACGCATCGTCGAAGTCGTGGTGAACGCGATGCGTCCGTCGCGCGCGACACTGAACGATCCGCCGGCGTACGGCCGGCCGATGTCCGTGCCTCCGACGTCGCCGCACACGGTCGTCACGGCTCCGGCGAGCGATGCGCGCGCGAGCTTCGTGTCGCCACGCGTCGAATACTGGAACACGATCGAAGCGCCGCCGTCGGTCCACTGCGGCGCTTCGACCTCGCGATCGAGCGCGGCCGCGAGCTCGCGCGGTGCGCCTCCTTCGATCGACACCACGTACAGCCGCCGGACTTGGTAGCCCTGGTACCGATCGTCGAAGCCGACGTACGCGACGAGCTTGCCGTCGGGCGAGATCGCCGGCGAATCGTCGGGCCCGCGCCGATCGGTGATCGCGCGCAGCGAACCGGAAGCGACGTCGACGGCCCAGATCTCGGTGTCGAGCGGCTCGAGCTCGCGATCCGCGCGCCGATTCGACGTCACGACGATCGTGCGTCCGTCGGGCGTCCACGCGAGCGGACCTTGCACCTCGTACGGACCGCTCGTCAGCGCGCGCGGCGTGCCGCCGTCGGACGGCACGACGAAGAGCTGCTCGTATCCCTCGCGCAAGTAGCCTGCGCCGTCGGAGCGATAGCGCGTGTGCGTGATCACCTTGGCCGCCGGCGCCCAGCTCGCGCCTTCGGGCGCCTTTGGCAGCGCGACGAACGGCGCCGTCGCGGCTTCGACGAACGCGGTGAACGCGATCCATCGTCCGTCAGGCGACCACGCGACGTGCGCCGGCGCCTCCGCGAGGTTCGTGATGCGCGCGGACTCGCCGCTGTCCATCCAACGCACGTGGATCTGCGCCGAGCCGCTCTCGCCCGACACGAAAGCGAGCCGCTTGCCGTCCGGCGACCAGCGCGGCGACCGGTCGCTGCGCGCACCGCTCGTCAGCGCGCGGTGATCGCCACCAGCGCTCGCGACGATCCACAGCGTGCCGCGCCAACGGTCCTGCTTGTCGTCGGCCGATCGGCGCACGTACGCGATCTGCTGCCCGTCCGGAGAAATCTGCGGATCGCTGGCGAGCTCGAGCTGGAAGAGATCGACGGCTGCGACCGGCGTGCGTTGGGCGTGCGCGCGCACCGCGGTGAGCGACGCGAGCATGAGCAGGATCGTGAACGGGTACGACGGACGCGACATGCGATGACCTCGGGCGTTGTTCGAGCGAACGTGGAGGCGCACAGCGTACGGCGAGCGACGGTCGAGCGAACGAGCCGTGCGCGCACCAACGTGAAGAACCGAGTCCGCAATTCTCACCACGTCCGTCGCGAGGTTGCGCCAGCGCGCTTGTGCTGCCGCGACCTCGTCGTGTTCGATGCGGCGGGGCGCGAGCTCTTCGCGCCGAGCGGATTGGCGCGAACGCAGCAGGAGGTGGTGAGAAGTGCGGGCTACTTCGACGCCTGGGCCGCGCGGCGTTTCGTGGACGCGATCAAGAACGCCGCGACGAGGACGAACAGCACGGCCGTACCGACGCTGCCGGCGACTCCCGCGATGCGCGGATCGATGCTCTTCGGGGCCACGCCCGTCGCGACGAGCGCTGCGATCGCGATGCCGGCCAGGCCTTCGCCCGCGACGATGCCCGATGCGGCGAGCACTCCCGGATCGCCGTGCGTGGCCTGCCCGGCGCCGCGGCGCTTCTCGTACACGGCGCGCACGCAGCCCCCGAGATAGATCGCGGCCATCGACGACAACGGCAGATAGACACCGATCGCGAACGCGAGCGCCGACACACCGCACAGCGACGCTCCGATCGCGAGGCCGCCGCCGGTGAGCACGAGGTTCCACGGCAGATCGCCGGCGAGCACGCCCTCGATGATCGTCTTCATCAAGGTGGCTTGCGGCGCGGGGATGTCGGCGCTGCCGAACGTGTACGTCTTGCCGAGCAGGATCACCGTCGCGGCCACGGCCCAGCACGCGAACGCGGCGCCGATGAGCTGACCCGCTTGCTGTCGCGCGGGCGTCGCGCCGACGAGGAAGCCCGTCTTCAGGTCCTGTGAGATGTCGCCGGCTTTCGACGCCGCGACCGCGACGATCGTGCCGACCGTGAGCACGGCCGCGCGCGCGCCGACGTCGGTCCAGTCCATCGCCGCGAACACCGACGCGACGCCGAGCAACGTGACGAGCGTGATCCCCGACGTCGGTTGCGAGCTGACGCCGACGATGCCGACGATGCGCGCGGCGACCGTGACGAAGAGCAGCCCGAAGATGCCGACGCCGAGCGCGCAGATCGCGCGTTGCAGCGGCGTGAGATCCCCGGCGATAACGCCGGGCACGAACGCGGCCGCGAGCACGACGAACGCGATGCCGCCGATGACGAACGAGCCCGGGAGATCGCGATCGGTGCGCCCGCCGGGCTCGTACTCGGGCGGCAGGCCTTCGATCGCGCGTGAGCTCGCGCTCGCATCGGCCGTCTTCGATCCGCGCACTCCGCGCACGACCGCCTTCACTGCGCCGACCATGCCGGGCAGGTTCTTCGCGACTGCGATGATGCCCGCGACGGCGACCGCGCCGGCGCCGATGTAGCGCACGTACTTCGACCAGATCTCGCTGGCCGTCATGTCGCGCACGAAGAGCTTCGTCTCGGGAAAGAGCGGCGCGCTCATGCTCTCGCCCATCCACGCGATGAGCGGAGTCAGCACCAAGGCCGAGAGGATCGAGCCCGCGACCAGAACGCCCGACTGCCTGTAACCGAGGATGAAGCCGACCGCGATGAGCGCGGGCGCGAGCTCCACCGCGAGCTCGGCCTTGGGCAGGAACGCGAGCTCGGACGAGAGCTTGTGCGGCACGAGGAACACGAGGCTCAACAGCACTTTGATCGCGACGCCGACCGCGATGCCGCGGAAGATCCAGCGGCTCTCGGTCGATTCACCGGTCGTCGCGCGCAGCACCTCGGCGCACGCGGTGCCCTCCGGGTAAGGCAGAGCATTGTGCTCCTGCACGATGAGCAGTCGCCGCAGCGGAATCATCGCGGCGAGGCCTAGCACGCCCCCGAGGAAGCACAGAGCGACGACTTGCAGGTATGGCGGCGCGAGCCCCCACAGGAAGAGGGCCGGGATCGTGAAGATCGTGCCGCTCGCGAGCGACGTCGACGCCGATCCGATCGTCTGCGAGAGGTTCGCTTCGAGGATCGTCCCGCGCACTCGGAACAGTCGGAAGAGCGCGACCGTCATCACCGCGGCTGGGATCGACGCGGAGACGGTGAGCCCGACGCGCAAGCCGAGATAGGCGTTCGCGGCACCGAACACGAGACCGAGCACGACGCCGGCGGCGACGGCTTTCAGTGTGAACTCGGGCAGCGATTCGCGACGAAGCTCGGCCAAGGATCGTGGTCGGTGTGTTGTCGATCGCGCGTGGGTCGTCGACCGTGCCGCACGCGGGCTCGGTCGTTCTCGCGCGCGATCGAGAGCGCGAGGCGCGACATGCTAGCCAGCATTTCTCACCACGTCTGTCGCGAGGTTGCGCCAGCGCGTTCGGAGCAAGGCGTTGCATCGGAATCGACCGGAGGTGACCTGGAAGGTCAGCGAGGTTCGATTCCGATCCAACAACGCCGCTCCGAGCGAGTTGGCGCAACCGCAGCGGGACGTGGTGAGAAATGCGGGCAAGGGTTGCGCGGCGAGCTCCACCGATGAACACCGACACGGAAGCGCGGATCCAGGCCGAGTTCGAGCACGCGCGCGCAGGCGGTGATCCACCGCCGTTCGACGGCGACGTGAGCGAGGCGCGCGCACGCGACTACTTCGACGAGCGCACGTTCGCGGACGAGCTGCGCGACGTGTTCCGTCGCGCGTGGGTTCCGATCGCGCGGGCGAGCGAAGTCGCCGCGCGCGGCGCATTCGCGACCGCGGAGATCGCGGGCAGCCCGCTCGTGGTGATCGGCGGCGACGACGGACGAGCGCGCGTGCTCCACAACGCGTGCAAGCATCGCGGCACGCAGATCGTGCGCGCGGAGCGCGGCACGGTCGCGGAGCTGCGCTGTCCGTACCACGGCTTCACGTACGCGCTCGACGGGCGTTGGACCTCCGCTCCGCATGTCGAGGTTGCCGACGTGCGCGGTGGCATCGGCGACTTGAAGCTCGACGCCGTCGACTCCGTGTCGTGGAACGGCTGGATTTGCGCGCGGCTCGCGCACGACGACCTGGCGCCGGGCGCGCAGTTCTTCGACGCGAGCCTCACGGACGAGCTCGTGCACTGGGAGCTCGCGCGCGCGGAGGTGAAGGATCGCCGCAGCATCGACGTCGACTTCAACTGGAAGATCGGAGTCGAAGCGTTCCTCGAACCGTTGCACGTGCCCGCGATCCATGCACGCACCGTGCACCCGGTCGTCGAGATCCGTGCGTCCGCGATGCGGAGCTTCGGCCCGCACTCGCGCATGGCGCTCGCGTTCCGCTCGCCGCGCACGTTCGAGCCGGACGGACCGATGGGGCGCGCGGCAGCGGAGCAGGGCGTCGTCGCGCCCGTGCGGCTCAATGGCGTGCAGCGGACGTCGAACTTCTCCTATCTGCTGTTCCCGTGCACCGTGCTGAACTTCTTGCCGACGCACTTCACGCTGTACCGCATGCTGCCGCTCACGCCGAAGCGCACACGCGTCACGTACGAGCTGTACGGCATGCCGGCGGAGAGCGACGCGCAGCGCGCGTACTACGAATCGCTGCGCGCGGGCTACGACGCGATCCTCGCCGAGGATCTCGAGAACCTGCCGTGGATACAGCGCGGACTGGAAGGCGGCAGCCTGGAGAGACTCGCGCTCACCTCTCACGAACGTCGCATCCGTCACTTCCACGCGTCGCTGGCGCGCTGGCGCGCCGGCGCGACGACGAGCTGAGCAGCGTGCCGTTCGTGAATCGACGCTCGGACGCGCGCGCACCAGCCTGATGTCTTTCGCGAGCTTCGAGTACCTGCCGTTCTTGCTCGCGGTCCTCGCCGTTCATCCGTTCCTGGCCGGGCGAGCGCGAGTCGCATGGCTCGTGTGCGCAAGCGCGGTGTTCTGCGCATGGCACGTGCCGGCGCACGCGCTCGTGCTCGCCGCCGCGTGTGCGATGGGCTACGCCGGCGGCATCGCGATCGAACGTGCGAGCACGAACGCAGCGCGCAAGTGCTGGCTCACGGCCGTCGTGGGCGGCGAGCTCGCGCTGCTCTCTCTCGCGAAGGTCGACGCGTGGCACGGTCTGGCTCCGCTCGGCGTGTCGTTCTACACACTGATGCACATCGGCTACGCGGTCGACGTGTTTCGCCGCGAGACGTCGGCGTGCCGAGCTCCGTTGCGCTTCGCGCTCTTCGGGTCGTTCTTCCCGCTCTTGTCCGCCGGTCCGATCGAGCGCGCGCCACATCTCCTCCCGCAGATCGAGACGCTGGGCACGCTCACCGCCGCGAATGCGTGGGTCGGCGCTCGGCGCATCGCGTGGGGGCTCGCGAAGAAGCTCGTGCTCGCCGACCGCTTGCACCCGCTCGCGCTGGACGTGTTCGCGAGGCCGCACGAGTACTCGGCGCCCGTCGTGCTGCTCGCGTCGCTGTGCATGCTCGCCGTGCTGTACGCGGACTTCAGCGCGTACACCGACATCGCGCGCGGCAGCGCCCGGCTGTTCGGAATCGAGCTCGCGGTCAACTTTCGTCGTCCATTGATGGCGCGTTCCGTGCCGGAGTTCATGCGCCGTTGGCACATCTCGCTCGTGAGCTGGATCACCGACTACGTGTACTCGCCGCTGTTCGGAACACGGCCGAGCCACGCGCGCGTCTGGCGCGCGAACTGCCTCTCGATGGGCGTGTTCGGCATTTGGCACGGAGGCGCGTGGAAGTTCGTCTTCGTCGGCTTGACGTACGGAATCATCCTCTCGATCCATCACTCCGTGCAGCTCGCGCGAGCCCGAAGAGGAGAGCGTGCAGCGCGCGGCCGGACGTCGCTCGCAGTCGCGATCGTCGGATGGGTGACGACCACACTGCTCGCGATGAGCTTCATCGTGTTCTTCTTCGCGACGGATCTCGCGCACGCCGGCGCGGTGTTCGGGTCCATCGCAGGGTTGAGCGACGCGCCGACCCGGGCTGCATCGGCACCGGTCGTGCAGTTGGCCGCGATCTTGGGCGGCGCGTTTCTGCTGCATGCGAGCGGCGAGCTCGTCGACTGGGAGCGCGTGTGGACGCGTGTCGGCGCGCTCGGTCGGCTCGCGTACTTGATGGCACTCGTGGCTGCGGTGCTCGTGCTCGGAGCGCGCACGTCGAAGCCGTTCTGGTACTTCCAGTTCTGATGGCGGCGTTACCAGGACCGCGCGTCATGGGCCGCCGTCCGTCGCGAATGTCGGCCCGCGGACGACGGCTCAGCGCGCGCGCGACCCGCGTCGCGCGGCTTGCAGCACGCGCACGGGCACCGGCTTCAGGTCCCAGATCAGGCCCGTCCAGGACATCAGTTTGAGCGTGTAGAACGTGACGTCGAACTCCCACCAATAGAAGCCCTGGCGCACGGTCGCCGGGTAGTGGTGGTGATTGTTGTGCCAACCTTCGCCGAGCGTGAGCAGAGCGAGCCATGGGTTGTTGCGGCTCTGATCCTTGGTCTCGAAGCGGCGACGTCCGTACATGTGCGACATCGAGTTGATCGTGCACGTCGCGTGGAACAGCACGACGGTCGACACGATCGTCCAGACCAGCAGTTGCAGCCCATTCGTCCCGAGCTGCGGCGCGACGGCGGAGAGCAGCGCGCCGAGGCCGAACGAGCCCGCGAGGAGCGCCATCGGAACGAAGCTGTCGAACCGATCGAGCGCGCGGAGCTCGGGGAACTTCGCCAAGTCGGGCACGGACGCGATGCGCGTGAGGAAGTTCGGCTTCGACGTGATCCAGCCGATGTGGCTCCACAGGAAGCCGTGGTGGTGCGGCGAGTGGACGTCGTCTTGTTCGTCCGAGCACTTGTGGTGCTCGCGGTGGTGCGAAGCCCACCACAGGGGGCCGCGCTGCGCGGCGGAGTTGCCGAGCACGGCGAACGCGAACTGCATCGGCCGCGAGGTGCGGAACGTCTTGTGGCTGAAGTAGCGGTGATAGAACCCTGTGATCGCGAACATGCGGACCAGATAGAGCCCGAGTGCGAAGAGCAGTGCGAACGGGCTCCAGCCGACCCAGAGCACCGCGATGCAAGCGACGTGCAGGGCGATGAACGGGATGCAACGGACCCAGTCCACCTTCTGGGGCTCGTTGCCGGTGATCTTTTCGGAACCCGCCCGAGTATCGAACCAGCGTGCGCACGCCAAGAGGAACGAGACCGCGCGCGAGAGGGGATTGACCATGCTGCTCTGGGGTGTTCGGCGAGACGAAGGGCCAGGGATTCTAGGTTCGAGCGCGTAGCTTGGGCTTTGCTTCGGGGATTTTTATCGAGTCCGGGTACGCCCAGGCTGCACGCCGAAGTCGTTGGCAGTCCGTGGTGAAAGTGCTTCGAGCCCGAAAGTGGCCCGTTCGTGTCAGAACAAGGAGCGAGACCGCAGACGAATCGTCGAGAGTCGCCGCGGATCGAGCGACGCCGGGCTGGCGCGAGCGGGCCGCTTTCGGGCTCGAAGCGCTTTCACCATGGACTGCTACCCGCGGCACGTTTCACGACCAAAGCCGCGTTTGGAAGTCCGTGAGCGTGAACCCGATCATGATCAGGAACCATACGAAGCCGGCCGCGACGAACACCCACGTGAGCCGGCTCGAGTAGCGCACGTGCATGAAGTAGAGGACGACGAGCAGCGCCTTGAGCACCGCGATCGAGAGCGCCACGACCGTGTTCAGCGGGCCGAGATCGACGAACGCGACCGCGACGGTGACGCCCGTCAGGACGAGCAGCGCACCGAAGATCCCGTAGTAGATCTTCAGGGGTACGAGGTGCCCGCTCATGCGTGACGCCCCAGCAGGTAGAGCATCGGAAACAGGAAGATCCACACGACGTCGACGAAGTGCCAGTAGAGACCGGTCATCTCCAGGGCATCGTAGTGCTTGGGCACGAAGTCGCCGCGCGCGGCGCGGCGTGTGATCCACAGCATGATCCCGATGCCGACGATCATGTGGAACGCGTGTAGGCCGGTCATCGCGAAGTAGATCGAGAAGAAGATCCGCGCGTGCGGTCCTTCCGCCCCGAACGCGGCCGCGTCGAACGACGGGCCGGGGAAGAGGTGGTGCTCGAACTTGTGCGCGTACTCGACCGCCTTGATGCCGAGGAAGGCAAGGCCGAGCACCATCGTGAGCACGAGGTGCATCACCTGCGCGCTCTTCTTGCCCACCTGCGCCGCGCGGATCGCGAGCGCCATCGTGAGGCTCGAGCAGATCAGGACGCCGGTGTTGATCGCGCCGAGCTCGACGTCGAGCTCGTGGCTCGCGAGCGCAAACGCGTTCGGATAGAGCGTGCGGTAGACGATGTAGGCCAGGAACAGGCCGCCGAAGAACATGACTTCGGAGACCAGGAAGGCCCACATACCGAGCTGCGCGGCCTCGTGCTGTTGCTCGAGGTCGTCGAAGTGGTGCGCGACGAGTCCGGAGGAGTGCTCAGCCGACAATCTCCACCTCCTCGACGTCGCCGTATGCGTACGCCTCGCGTCGCACGACGGGTGTGCGCGGGAAGTTGAACGTCGGCGGAGGCGACGCGGCTTCCCATTCGAGACCGTACGCGTTCCACGGATTGCGGCCGACCTTCTTGCCGAAGCGCAGCGACCAGATCAGGTAGCACATCGGAATCAGGTAGCCGAGCCCGAGGATCGACGCGCCGGCCGAAGACATCACGTTCAGCACTTGCCACTCCTCCGGATAGAAGTGGTAACGCCGCGGCATGCCGAGATAGCCCAGCAGGAACTGCGGGAAGAACGTGAGGTTGAAGCCCACGAAGATCACGATCGCCGCGAACTTCGCCAGGAACTCCGGGTACATGCGCCCGAACATCTTGGGCCACCAGAAGTGGATCCCGCCCAAGTAGGCCATCACCATCCCGCCGACCATGATGTAGTGGAAGTGCGCGACGATGAAGTACGTGTCGTGCACGTGGATGTCGACTGCGAGCGTCGCGAGGAACAGACCGGTCAACCCGCCGATCGTGAAGAGTCCGATGAAGCCGAGCGCGTACAGCATCGGCGTCGTCAACCACACCGAGCCTTTGTAGAGCGTCGCGGTCCAGTTGAAGACCTTCACCGCGGACGGAACCGCGACGAGGAACGAGAGGATGGAGAAGATCATCGCCGCGTACGCGGACTGCGGCGTGGTGAACATGTGGTGGCCCCACACGAGGAAGCCGAGCACCGCGATCGCGATGGAGGACATCGCGATGAAGCCGTAGCCGAAGATCCGCTTGCGCGAGAAGCAGGTGATGATCTCGCTGATCACGCCCATGCCCGGCAGGATCATGATGTAGACGGCCGGGTGGCTGTAGAACCAGAACATGTGCTGGAACAGCACGGGGTCGCCGCCCAGCGCCGGGTCGAAGATGCCGATGCCGAAGAGACGCTCGAGCCCGACGAGCGCGATCGTGATCGCGAGCACGGGCGTGCCGAGCACCATGATCAAGCTCGTCGCGTAGTGCGCCCAGATGAAGAGCGGCAGCCGGAACCACGTGAGGCCCGGCGCGCGCATCTTGTGGATCGTGACGATGAAGTTGAGCCCGGTCAGGATCGACGAGAAGCCCGTGATGAACACGCCGATCGCCGTCGCGACGACGTGCGTGTTCGCGTACGTGGAGCTGTACGGCGTGTAGAACGTCCAGCCCGTGTCGACCCCGCCCGCGACCACGGCGTACAGCGTGAACAGGCCACCGACGACGAAGATGTACCAGGACGCGAGGTTGAGCTTCGGAAACGCGAGGTCCTTCGCACCGATCATCATCGGCACGAGGAAGTTCCCGAGCGTCGCCGGGATCGACGGCACGAGGAAGAAGAAGATCATGATCAACCCGTGCATCGTGAAGAGCTTGTTGTAGGTCTCCGACTGCACGAGGTCGCCCGCCGGCGTGATCAGCTCGAGGCGCATCAGCACCGCGAAGAAGCCGCCGACGAAGAAGAAGAACGTGATCGAGATCAGGTACAGGATCGCGATCCGCTTGTGGTCGACGGACAACAGCCACGAGCGCCAGCTGTAGTTCGTGTTGAGGTAGTTCTCGGGCTCCGGCGCGGACTTCGGAGCTCCAGAGTCGAGCGTGGTGGTCGGCGTGTTCATCTCGCGCTCTGCGCCTGTCCGCTCTTCAGCGTCTTGATGTAGGCGATCAGCTGGAGGATCTGCTCTTCGCCGAGTTGGCCCGCGTAGGTGGGCATGACCGGCTGGAAACCCGCCACGATCTTCGATGCCGGCGCGAGGATCGACTCGCGCAGGTAGGTCTCGTCCGCCGTCGCGCGACCGCCGCCGAGCAGCACGACCTCG
Source organism: Planctomycetota bacterium (assembly GCA_046160865.1). GTDB lineage: Bacteria > Planctomycetota > UBA1135 > UBA1135 > JBJXHG01. Next base: position 12,262 of record JBJXHG010000072.1, read on the forward strand.
CTGCCGAACACTCCGTTCAGCGACGGTCCGCGCGCGTCCGGCGCGTCTCGGTGGCACGAGTCGCAGCGGTACGACTCGAACAGGGTCTTGCCGGCCGCTTCTGGCGTCTCGCCGGACGTCGCGCCGGCGAGCCAGGCGGCGTATTCCTCGGGCTCCATCACGTAGACCTGCCCGATCATCTTCGAGTGCTCCGTGCCGCAGTACTCGGCGCAGAACAGGTGGTAGACGCCGGTCTTCGTCGCTTCGAACCAGGCTTGCGTGTAGCGGCCGGGCATCACGTCGCGCTTCATGCGGAACGCCGGCACGAAGAACGCGTGGATCACGTCCTCCGATGTCATCGTCAAGCGGATCCTCTGGCCGACCGGCACGTGCAGCTCGTTGATCTCGCGCTTGCCGTTCGCGTGCTGCAGCTTCCACATCCACTGCTTGCCGACGACGTAGACGTCGGTCGCGTCGCGCGGTGCGCGGCTGGTGCGCAGGAACAGATCCGAGCCCCACCAGAAGAACGACAGCGCGATCAGGAACGGGATGATCGTCCACACGAGCTCGAGTCGCAGCGAGCCCTCGATCTGCACGACTGGCGGGCCGTTCGGACGGCGGCGGAAGTACACCGCGAAGCCGACGACGAGCACGAGGATCAGGATCGCGAAGAACGCCGTCACCGCGACGAGGTACAGGTACAGCGCGTCGATCTCGCCGGAGGTCGTCGACGCGCTCTCGGGGAAGAGGGGCAGGTTCTGCCACATGGCTCAGCACCCCCTCGCGTGAACCGCCGCGCGCTCGCGGCGCAGCATGACGACGATGAACGTGAGTAGCGCCACGACGGTCGCGGCTCCGAGCATGCGTATGGCGCCCATGATCGCGAAGCCGTACTTGCCGGTCGTCGGATCGTAGTGGTAGCAGAGCAGCAGCACTTGATCGACGAGCGTGCCGATCGTGCCGAGCGACGATTCGACCAGCGCGAGGCGGAAGTCGCTGGCCGCGAACTCGACGCCGTAGAAGTACTTCGCGACGCGGCCCGTGGGCGTCAGGGCGACGAATCCGCTGGCGTGCGCGAACTGATCGATGTCGTCGTAGTAGACGTAGCGGAAGCCGATGCTGCCGGCGACCTTCTCGATCGCCTCCGCGGCGGCGGACGGATCCTCGACGCTCGCGAGGAAGTGCCAGCCGCTCGCCGCCTCCGGCTTGCCGTACTCTTCGATGTAGCGCGCCTTCTTCGCACGCGCGAGCTCGGGTCCCTCGTGCGCGTCGATCGTGATCGTGACGATCTCGTAGTCGCGCCCCGGCTCGAGGCTCACGGCTCGCATCGCGCGCGTGAGGCCGTTGAGGACCTGCGTGCACAGCATCGGGCACTCGTAGTAGACGAGCGTCAGCACGACGGGCTTGCCCCCGAAGTAGTCGCGCAGCCGCACCGTCTGGCCGGCTTCATCGCGGAACGCGAGATCGAGCGGCACCTGCGCGTCGAGGTTCTGGTCGAAGCCGACTTGCTCGACGACTTCGCGCGCGGTGGGCTTCGTTTGCGCGTGCGTGCGTGGCGCGAGCGTGCCGCACGCGAGGAGCGCGGCGGTGACGTAGACCGAAGAGGTGTGGCGGAGGCTCACGGTGGCGGTTCAGCGCGGTGCGTTCGTCGGTTTCGTGGCCGGCAGGCCGCGCTGCAGCGTGAGTTCGATCGCGCGCTCGATCGGCACGCGCACGACGCCCGCTTGCTCGTCGACCCAGCCGTAGGTCGAGAGCGTCCGCATTTCGCGCGCCCGGAGGTCTTGCCAGCGCGCGTCCGTGAAGCCGTTCTCGTCGCTCTTCGCGACGGCGCTCGCGTTCGTTTGCAAGCGCGGATCGGGCGGGAGCTCGCGCTCGGCGGCGAGCGCGTGCAGCGGCGGGCCCTGCGCGTCGCCGCGGCGCGCGAAGTAGTGGAAGAGCGGGGTCGTCACGGCGAACACGATCACGACGCAGATCGCGAGGATGACCGCGAAGCGCACGATCGGTCCGAGCGTCGCGTCGGTCAGCTCGTGCGCAGCGTACGGCGTGCCCACCGGCGCGTTCTCCGAGTGGATGCGCGCTTCGAGCGGCAGCGGTTCGCGCGGCTCAGTCATGCGCGGGAGCCTCCAGCATCATCTGCAGCTTCGCGTCCTGGAGCGAGATGAGCGGGCGGCCCTTCAACTGCCGCACGTACCACGCGATCCACAGTCCGCCGAGCGCGATCGGCGTCACGACGTCCATCCAGTGCAGTGTGAAGCCGTCGTGATGGAACGCCGGGCCGATGAACCAGTACAGGTCGACGAAGCGCAGCAGGAGCAGCACGGCCGCGACGGTCGCGAGGATCTGCGCGCGCTTCTTCGTCTTGCGCGAGAGCAACAGCAGGAACGGTACGGCGAAGTGGAAGACGACCAGCACGACCGCCATCACCTGCCAACCGTGCCCCGTGCGGTGGAGGTACCACGGCGCCTCCTCGGCCGTGTTCGCGGACCAGATGATCAGGTACTGCGAGAAGTTGACGTACGCCCACAACATCACGAAGGCGAACATCAGGTTGCCGAGATCGTGGAAGTGGTTCGTCGAGAGGAAGCGCGAGAACGGCGGGTGCTTTTGGAGCCAAGCCGCGACGACGATCGAGAACGCGAGCGTCGAGAGCACTTGGCCGATGATGAAGATTGCGCCGTAGATCGTGGAGATCCAGTGCGGCTCGAGCGACATCGCCCAGTCGATCGCCGCGAAGCTCATCGTGATGCCGTACAGCGCGAGACCCGGTCCGGACCACGTGCGCGCGCGCCGCTCCGGACCCGGATCGCCCGTGCGGTCCTGCTTCGCCGAGTAGCGCAGCAGCAGCAGCGCGAACCCGATCCAGCACGCGAAGTAGAAGCCCGCGCGCGCGATGAAGAACGGCGTGTTCAGGTATGGCGCCTTGTGCTGCAAGAGCTCGTCGTGCTCGACGATGTGCGGATCGGCCCACGGATAGAGGCGCGAGATCGCGAACAGGAACGGCACGAAGAGGAGCGCCATGAGCGGCAGCGTGCGCATGCCGGCTTCGAGCAAGCGCCGGATGGCGAAGCCCCACGAGCCGCCCGTGATGTGGTGCAACATCACGATCGCGAGGCTGCCGAGGGAGAGCCCGAGCCAGAACAGGTACGAGAACAAGTACGAGCGGAAGAACTGCAGCGAGTCGCTCCACGCGCCCGCCAGCACGGCGACGGTCGCGATGGCGCCGACGAGCAGCGCGCGCTTCTCCAAGCGATCGAGGTGCGACCGGATGCTCTGCGCTTGAGCCATCAGTTCCGCTCCAGCTTGGCACGCTCGTCGGCCGGCACTTCGGCGATCGTCGCGCTCTGGCTCGCCTGCAGCGCGCGCACGTAGGCCGCGATCGCCCACCGGTCGGACGGCGGGATGCGATCGGAGTAGTCGTACATCGCTCCGAAGCCGTTCGTGATGACGTCGAAGGTGTAGCCGAGCGGCGCGTCGCGCAGCCGTTCGATGTGCAGCGACGGCGGTCGGCGCATGCCGCGCTCGACGACCATGCCGCCGCCATCGCCGACGAGTCCATGGCACGGCGCGCAGAAGATGTCGTAACGCTCGCGTCCGCGCTCGAGCAGCTTGCGCTCGAGCGGGATCTCGGCCGGCAGTGTCGTGGCGAGCTGTCCGTCGACCTTCCCGCGCCAGAAGTGATCGTCGAGGTCGAGCTCGCCGCGCGCGACCGTGCCCGGAACTTTCGGGCGCATCGCGCGGCCGTCCGCGAAGAACGCCGACGCTTCGAGCGGCTCGAGCTTCGGCTGGTCGTGCATGTCCTGACGACAAGCCACGCACAGCAGCGCGAGCGCGAGGCGTGCTCTCACGAGGCGCAGCTTCAATGCGGGACCTCCGCGAGCGTCAGCGGCTGTTGCGTGGCGAGGAAGCGCTTCGTCGCGACCATGTCGAACTTCGGGTCGCGCGACAGGATCATGAGGAAGAAGCCGCTGCGCGACGCTTCGGTGAAGTGCGGCACGTTGAACACGGGGTGGTACGGCTGCGGCAGTCCGTTCAGCCACAGCATCCCGAACACGGCCGAGAGCGCGGCGCACAGGATCGTCGTCTCGAACATCGGGACGATGAACGCGGGCCAGCTGTTCATCGGACGTCCGCCGATGTTCAGCGGGTACTCGATGACCGAGACCCAGTACTGCAGACCGAACCCGGCGCACGCGCCGAATACTCCGCCGGCGAACACGATCCACGGCAGGCGGTTCTCGTGCCCGACGATGTCGGACAGCGCGTGCAACGGGAACGGCGTGTACGCCTCGAACACGGCGTAACCGTTGTCCTTCGTCGAGCGCGCGGCGGCGATCAACGCGTCGGCGTTGTCGAACTCGACGAGATAGCCGTAGATCGGCGGCTTCGCGGGCGGCGGCGTGCTCACAGGAGACCGTCCTGCCTGCCCTTAGAGCCCCTAACAGAATGCGTCGCCGCATCGCAGGCCGCAGCGAGCCGGGCTCGCGGCGTTGCGCCTCCTCGGAGTATTGCGGCGCAATACGCCTCGTCGGCGCGCCTTGCTCGCCTCAACTCGCTGCGGCCTGCGATGCGACGGCTCATTCCGTTAGGGGCCCTTACCCGGCGAGCGTTTGTCGGACGCGCGCTTCTGCGAAGTTCCCGGACCGATGATCTTCGGTGCGACGCCGCCGCTCGCCTGTGTGCTCGGCGGCACGAGCGTCTTCATCTCGAAGATCGAGATCATCGGCAGGAAGCGAATGAAGAGCAGCAGCAGGAAGAAGAAGAGCCCGATCGTGCCGAGGAACATCGCCCAGTCCCAGCCGGTCGCGGCGTACATGTCCCACGACGACGGGAGGTAGTCGCGGTGCAAGCTCGTGACGATGATCACGAAGCGCTCGAGCCACATGCCGACGTTCACCGACATCGCGACGAGGAACAGGATCCAGATGTTCTTGCGCGCCTTGCGCACCCACAGGATCTGCGGCACGAGCACGTTGCACAGGAGCAGCGACCAGTACGTGCCCTTGTAAGGCCCGACCAGCCGGTTCGTGATCATGAACTGCTCGTACGGGTTGCCCGAGTACCACGCGATGAACGCTTCCATCGCGTAGCCGTAGGTGACGATCAGCCCGGTGGCGAGCATCACCTTCGCCATGTTCTCGAGGTGGCGCGTGGTGATGAAGTCCTGGAGCTCGTACACGTAGCGGATCGGGATCGCGAGCGTCAGCACCATCGCGAAGCCGGCGAAGATCGCGCCCGCGACGAAGTACGGCGGGAACACGGTCGTGTGCCAACCGGGGACGATGCTCGCCGCGAAGTCGAACGACACGACCGTGTGCACGGAGATCACGAGCGGCGTCGCGAGGCCGGCGAGCAAGAGGTACGCGGTTTCGTAACGTTCCCAGTGACGCGCCGCTCCGCGCCAGCCGAGCGCGAGCGCGCCGTACAAGTACTGGAAGAACGGCCGCTTCGCGCGGTCACGCAGCGTCGCGAGGTCGGGGATCAAGCCGACGTACCAGAAGAGCAGCGAGACCGTCGCGTACGTCGACACCGCGAACACGTCCCAGATCAGCGGGCTGCGGAACTGCGGCCACGTGCCCATCGTGTTCGGGTACGGCAGCAACCAGTAGTCGAGCCACGGACGTCCGGTGTGCAGCGCGGGATAGAGACCAGCGCACGCGACCGCGAAGAGCGTCATCGCCTCCGCGAAGCGGTTGATCGACGTGCGCCAATCCTGGCGCAAGAGCAGCAAGATCGCGGAGATCAGCGTGCCCGCGTGGCCGATGCCGATCCACCACACGAAGTTGATGATGTCCCACGCCCAGCCGATCGGGACGTTGTTGCCCCAGATGCCGATGCCGCGCAGCACGAGGTTCGTGATCGCGACGATGAGCAGCATGACGAAGATGCCGGAGATCGCGAGGCCGATGAACCACGCGAGCGGCGTCTTGCGGCGCAGCACGATGTGGCTGATCTGGTCGGTGACCGTCGTCAGCGTGTGCCCCGGTCCGATGACGACCGGCTTCTGCCCGGAAGCGCTCGGCGACTCGCTCATGCCGGGAAATCCGGATTCGGATTCTTCACCTTCGCGAGGTAGGTCGTGCGCGGGAAGGTGTTGAGCTCCTCGAGCAGTCCGTAATTGTGCGGCTCGCGCTTGAGGCGGCTGACGGCGCTCTCGGCGTCGTTGATGTCGCCGAACACGATCGCGTCCGCGGGGCAGACGGCCTGGCACGCGGTGCGCACGTCACCGTCGCGGATGGGCCGGTCTTCCTTCTTCGCCTGGATGCGCGCCTCGGAGATGCGCTGCACGCAGTACGTGCACTTCTCCATCACGCCGCGCGAACGCACCGTCACGTCGGGATTGCGCTGCAGCTTGAGGCTCTCCGTCGCGAAGTCGGAGTAGAGGAAGAAGTTGAAGCGCCGGACCTTGTACGGGCAGTTGTTCGAGCAGTAGCGCGTGCCGACGCAGCGGTTGTACGTCATCTCGTTCAACCCTTCGGGGCTGTGCGTCGTCGCGCCGACCGGGCACACGACCTCGCACGGCGCGTTCTCGCAGTGCATGCACGGGATCGGCTGCACGTGCACTTCCGGGTTGTCGCGCTCGCCTTCGAAGTAACGGTCGACGCGCAGCCAGTGCATCTCGCGACCGCGCGCGACCTCTTCCTTGCCGACGACCGGGATGTTGTTCTCCGATTGGCAGGCGGTGACGCACGCGCCGCACGCGGTGCACGCGTTGAGATCGATCACCATGCCCCAGGCGTTCTCGGCGGAGGCGTGCGGCGGATAGAGCGACGCGGCGTGACCGGTCGCGTGCGCGCCGCTCTTCTCCTCGACGAGGCGCGGGTTCTCGCGGAAGCGGTCGACCGTGCCGACGCGAATGATGTCGCGTCCCTCCATGTCGTCGTGCTCTTGCGTCGACGCGAAGCGATGCTTGGGCAGGTCGAGCTTGCGCACGCGCACTCCGCTCGTGCTCCACGGCGCACTGGCCGCGCGCAGCACGTTCGCGTCGAATCCGACGCCGGTTCCCAAGCTGCCGGCCGCCGTGCGACCGAAACCGAGCTGCACGCCGATGCAGTCTTCGGCCTGACCGGGCGCGATCCATACCGGCCCGCGCACGCTCCGGCCGTCGACCTCGAGCTCGACGACGTCGCCGGTCGCGAAACCGAGTCGCTCGGCCGTGCGCGGCGCGACGTGAACCGCGTTGTCCCACGTCAGTTTCGTCAGCGGCTTCGGCAGCTCCTGCAGCCAGCCGTTGTTCGCGAAGCGACCGTCCCACACGCTCGAATCCGGCCGGAAGACGATCTCGAGCCCTTCACTCGCAGGTCGCGGCGTGAAGTCGAATCGGCGCGGCGTCACGGCGAGCGAACCGAGCGCGGTGTCCGCGATCACGCCGTCGTGCAGCGCGCGGCGCCATTCCTTCTCGAAGTCGCCGGGCGGGAGCTTCGTCTGCCAATGCGCGCGCACGAGCTCGTAGCTCGTCACCGTGGCTCGATCGAGCAGCGCTGCGACGACTTCGTGCGCGCTCTTGCCGCCGAAGAGCGGCGCGATCAGCGGCTGCACGATCGCGCACGTGCCGTCGCTCGCACGCGCGTCGCTCCAGCTCTCGAGGAAGTGCGCTGCCGGCACGTGCCAATCGCAGCGTGCACTCGTCTCGTCGTCGAACGGCGCGAGGTGCACGCGCAGCGGCACCCGTTCCAATGCGCGCTCGAAGTCGAGCTCGCCCGGTGCCGTGTACACGGGATTGCCGCCGAGGACCACGAGGCAATCGACGAGGCCGGCCGACATGTCGGCGACGAGCGCTTGCAGCGGACGCGCTTCGCGGCCGCCGTCGCTCGCGTCGAGGGTCGCGCTGTAGCGCACCGTCTTGCCGACGTTGTCGAGGCGTGCGTTCAGCGCGTGCGCGAGCGCGTGCACTTCGGCCGGCTGGCTGGCGCCCGCGAGCACGAGGCACTTGCCACGGTTCTGCGCGAGATCGTCGGCGATCGCACGCAGCCACGCCCAACGCTCGTCGCTCGCTTCTTTGCCGTCGATCCGGTCGAGCAGCGCGCGCGCGAAGAGACCGATCTCGCCCGACTTCAGCGCGCGGCGGTGATCCGCCATCGCACCCGTGATCGTCGGCGCGCTCTCGACGACGTACAGGCGATTCATCGCGACGTCGCCTACGCGCACGCGACGGCGGCTCGCGAACTGCTTGGTCGCGCGCACGCCCTCGGGGCCGTTGCCGAGGAAGTCCGACTCGAGCGAGAGGATGACGTCGGCCTTCTCGAGCTCGTGCTGGCACGCGACGGCGCGCCCGAACGCGAGCTCTGCACCATCCCGCGCGTTGCCTTGGTGGAGCGGCTCGTACACGTGCCACGACGCTTGCGGATACGCCGCGAGCAAGGCTTGCAGCTGCGCGGCGAGCGTGGGTGACGTGACGGTCTCCGTCAGGACGCGCAAGCCGGCGCCTTGCTTCGGTGCTTGCGCCGTCAATGCGGCGCGCAGCTCCGTGAGCAGCGCGTCCCACGTGCTGATGCGGCCGCGGTGCGTGATCGCCTTGGAGCGATCGGGGTCGTACAGCTCGAGCACGGCTGCTTGCGCGATCGCGTCGGTCGCTCCGAGGCTCGCCGGGTGCAGCGGATTGCCCTCGATCTTCGTCGGTCGTCCCGCGTGACTTTCGACGAGCAAGCCGATCGCACCGGTCGGCCACGGCATCGCGGTCGCGTAGTGCACGGGCCGGCCGGGAATCGTCGACTCCGGCGTGCGCGCGTACGGCAGGATGCGCTCGGCTGGTTGTCGCGTGCACGAACTCGAAACTCCGGCTAGCGCGAGCGACGCTCCCATGAGCTTCAAGAAGTCGCGGCGCTGCGGCGGGTCCATGTACTTGTGCAGCTGCGACGGGTACTCGCGCCGCACGAACTCGGCGAACGACTCGCTGCCGGCCAGCTCCTCGACGCTCCTCCACAGCTCGCGTCCGCGCTTGTCGCCGAGGAGACGCAGCGTGTCGCGTTCGGGTGACGCGGCGTCGATGCCATGCAAGGCGTCCGGCGTTCGTTGCGTGTCGTGGTTCATCGGTGACACGTGGAGCAATTCGTCAGGCTCTGGACGTGGTACTGCTTGGCGAGCTCCTCACCGAGCTCGGCTTGTGTCTTCGGAACCGCCAAGAGCTTGGGATCGAAGCCCATCTCGAAGACGTGCTCGCGCGGACGGAGGTGCGGCTTCGGATCGCGATGGCACGCGAGACACCACTCCATGTTGAGCGAGCTCTCGCGCCACATGAGCGGCATCTGGTCGACGCGACCGTGGCACGACTCGCAGCCGACGCCCTTCTTCACGTGGATCGAGTGATCGAAGTACGCGAAGTCCGGCAGGTCGTGCACGCGTGTCCACGCGATCGACGAATCGTTGCGGTAGCTCTCGCGCACCGGCTCGAGGATCGGCGCGTCCTTCCACACCTGCGAGTGGCAGGTCATGCACGTCTTCGTGGCGGGGATCCCGGCGGACGCGGCGTCCTCGACGCTGGTGTGGCAGTAGCGGCAGTCGATCCCGAGCCCTTGCACGTGGTGCTTGTGGCTGAAGGGCACCGGCTGGTCGCGCGCGACGTGCACCTCGGTGATCCACGGCGAGCGGTTGATCTCGTTCCAAGCCCACGCGGCCGCACCGATGAGGAAGACGGCCCCGAAGATCGTGACCTTCGAGATCGTGTTGGTGCTGGGGTGGAAGATCTGCGCCATCGAGCCACCGTGCGGGGCGTGCCTGGGCGTCGTCGAGGGCCGGTTTCTCGCGCTCCGACGCCAGAATCGAGGGCCAGCGTTATAGCGACAGGTCACGCACCGCGCACGGTTCGAGTACGTGTTCGCCCCCCTCCGCGGATGCAGGCCGTCGACGCTGGACGGGCGTGATGAGAGAGGCGTGCTCGGCCGGCGCCGGCGAGCGCCGCAAGGGGAACCTTCGCGGCGTATTTATCGCGCCTTTGCAACCGGAGGGGTTAATCCGCGCAAACCTTCGCGTGCCCAACAAACGCACCTAACCAGGAGACATCCCTCGTGAACTCGCCCTTCGCCTTCGCGCGCCGATCCGCCGCCGGGCTCCTCGCGCTCGCCCCCCTCGCTCTCGCACAGGCCGTCAAGGTCGACGCCAAGCTGCCGGACTACGCGGCGACCACCGGCGTGTCCGGAAGCGTCAAGAGCGTCGGGTCCGACACGATGAACAACCTGATGACGCTGTGGATCGACAGCTTCAAGAAGCGCTATCCGGGCGTGACGGTCGAAGTCGAGGGCAAGGGCTCGAACACGGCGCCCGCAGCGCTGATCGCCGGCACGGCGGCCTTCGGGCCGATGAGCCGCCCGATGAAGGAGAAGGAGATCGACGACTTCGAGAAGGCCTTCGGATACAAGCCGACGAAGGTCGCGACCGCCATCGATGCGTTGGCGGTCTTCGTCCACAAGGACAACCCGATCCAGTCGCTCTCGCTCGAGCAAGTGGACGCCATCTTCTCCAAGACGCGTAAGAGCGGGGCCGCCAAAGACATCATGACTTGGGGTGATCTGGGCCTCACCGGGGAGTGGGCGAGCAAGCCGCTGAGCCTCTACGGCCGCAATGCCGCGTCCGGCACTTACGGCTACTTCAAGGAGCACGCGCTCTTCAAGGGCGACTTCAAGGACGCGGTCAAGGAACAGCCCGGCAGCTCGGCCGTCGTCCAAGCGGTCGCCAGCGACAAGTACGCCATGGGCTACAGCGGAATTGGCTACATCACAGCCGACGTGCGCGCGATTGCGCTGGCCAAGGACGGCAAGAGCAAGGCGATCGAAGCCTCGCCGGCCAACGCCTACACCGGCGAGTACCCGATGTCCCGCTTCCTGTACGTCTACATCAACCACAAGCCCGGCACGGAGCTCGACCCGCTGCGACGCGAATTCCTGCGTTATGTCCTGAGCCGTCAGGGCCAGGAAGACGTCGTCAAGGACGGCTACTACCCACTGACTTCCAAGCTCGTGGGTGACGCCTTCGGCAAGATCGGCCTGAAGTTCGCCGCCGCGGTCGAGGCCGGCGCGACTCGCTGAAGACCGACGCCGCTTCGAGCGGCGGATTCTCGCGCGGGCGCGACGGATCAAGCTCCACCATCGCCCGCGCCACTCTCGGACTCATTCGTCCAG
>JBJXHG010000073.1:0-21093 GCA_046160865.1 Planctomycetota bacterium
GCTCTACGACCAGATGCCCTCGCCGAAGTACGTGATCGCGATGGGCGCGTGCGCCACCGGCGGCGGTCCGTACTTCAAGTTCGGCTACACCGTCATGAAGGGCGTCGACCGCTGCGTCCCGGTCGACGTGTACATCGCGGGCTGCCCGCCGCGCCCCGAGGCCCTGCTCGAAGGGCTCATGAAGCTCCAAGAGAAGATCCGGCGCTCTTCCGTGATCCGCAAACCGGCGCGCACGGCCTGACGCGGAGTCGGCTGCCCCGCATGGACTTCCAAGGCATCCACGACCGGCTGCGCGCGATCCGCGCACCGGGACTGCTCGGTGTCGACCTCCCGCGGCCGGCGATCCCCGGCGCGAAGCACGGCGAGACGAAGGACCCCGGGCGCGGCGGGGATCCGTTCGTGCTCGTCGATCCGCACAAGATCGTCGAGTTCCTGCACGTCTGCCGCGACGAGGAGCGCCTCTCCTTCGAGTTGCTCGTCGACCTCACGGCGACCGATCCCAAGGCCGAGGACCCGAACCTGTGGTTCAACCTGAACCTGCTCTCGGTCGCGCGCCGGCATCGCCTGGCCATCAAGGCGCTGCTGCCCAAGTCGGATCTGCGCATGCCGAGCTCGACGCCCGTCTACCGCGCCGCGCAGTGGCACGAGCGCGAGTGCGCCGAGATGTACGGCATCACGTTCGTCGGCCACCCCGACCCGCGGCACATCCTGCTGCCCGACGACTGGGTGGGTTACCCGCTGCGGAAAGACTACGTCTTCCCGAAGGAGTACCACGGCATCTCGTGCGAGTAGCGCACGAGAGAAGCGAGTGGAGAGGACACCTCTGGACGAAGACGCGATGACAGCCGAGCAGCAAGGGAGCATGACGGTCGAGAAGGAGGCGCGCATCCTCCCTACCGGCGAGAAGGAGTTCTTCCTCGACGTCCACACGAGCGACCTCGAAGTGAACTTCGGGCCGCAGCACCCTGCCACGCACGGCGTGATGCGCATCCTGATCCGCAGCGACGGCGAGCTCGTGACGGGCTCCCAGCCGCACCTCGGCTACCTGCACCGCTGCGCGGAGAAGATCGGCGAGAACGTCGAGTGGCTGCAGTACCTGCCGTACACGGACCGGTACGACTACCTGTCGGCGATGAACAACAACATCGGGTACAGCATGGCCGTCGAGGCGCTGATGCCCGGGCTCGTGATCCCGCGGCGCGCGGAGATGATCCGCGTGATCTGTGCGGAGCTGAACCGCATCGGCAGCCACTTGATCGCGTTCGGCACGTACGGCCTCGACATCGGCGCGTTCACGCCCTTCTTCTACGCGTTCCGCGAGCGCGAATGGATGATGGCGCTGTTCGAGAAGATCTGCGGCGCGCGCCTCACCTACAGCTACATCCGCATCGGCGGTGTCTTCAACGACGCGCCTCCGGGTTGGCTGCAAGAAGTCGGACGGTTCTGCGACGTCTTCGAGGAGAAGTGGCAGGAGTACGTCGACCTCTTGATGGTCAACCAGATCTTCGTGAAGCGCACCGCGAACGTCGGTGTCGTTCCGAAAGAAATGGCGCTCGACTTCGGCTTGACCGGTCCGATGCTGCGCGGCTCGGGCGTCGACTTCGACATGCGGCGCGACATGCCGTACATGCTCTACGGCGAGATGGCGAAGCAAAACGTCTTCGACGTCATCGTCGCCAAGGGCGAGAAGGGCACGCTCGGCGATTGCTGGGACCGCTTCTATGTGCGCGTGATGGAGATGATGGAGTCCATCAAGCAGGTGCGCTGGTGTCTCGACAACATCCAGCCCGGCCCGGTGCTCGGAGACACGCCGAAGGTGCTGCGCATTCCGCCCGGCGAGGCCTATGTCGGCATCGAGAATCCGCGTGGCGAGCTCGGCCACTACGTCGTGTCCGACGGCGGCAAGGTCGCCATTCGCGTGCGCGTGCGCGGTCCGTCATTCGTCAACGTCGCGATCCTCGAGGACCTGCTGCCGGGCACGTTGCTCGCCGATTCGATCGCGATCGTCGGCTCGACCGACGTCGTGATCGGGGAGACGGATCGCTGAAGCCATGGACGGCGGCAACGTATTCCTGACTCTGCTCGAGAAGTTCGCGCCCGCGAGCGTGCCGCCGTGGCTGCTCGCGCTGACCGCGGCCGGCGTCGGCGTCGGCATCTTGATCGCGATCGTGTCGGTGATCGCGATGTTCTCGGTGTGGCTCGAGCGCAAAGTGTCCGGCCACATCCAGTGTCGCTACGGTCCGATGTACGTGGGCGGCTGGCACGGCTGGGCCCAATCGATCGCGGACGGCGTCAAGCTCCTCATGAAGGAGGACCTGGTGCCCCTCGGCGCGGATCGACCGCTCTTCATGCTCGCGCCCGCGATCGTGCTGGCCAGCATCTTCGGCGCGCTCGTCGCGATGCCGCTCACGCCCGCGATCTACTTCGCGGACGTCAACCTCGGCCTGTTCCTGATCCTCGCGATGTCGTCGATGACCACGATCGGCGTCGTGATGGCGGGTTGGGCGTCGAACTCCAAGTGGTCGCTGTACGGCGCGATGCGTGAGGCGGCGCAAGTCGTCGCGTACGAGATCCCGCTCGGCATCTCGCTGCTCGTGCCGCTGATCGTCGTGGGCACGCTCAACTTGCGCGAAGCGAGCGTGCAGCAGTCGGGCTGGTTCGGCATGCACTGGCTGATCTTCCAGAACCCGTTCGTTCTGCCGGCGTTCGTGCTGTTCTTCATCGCGGCGCTGGCCGAGACCAAGCGCGCGCCGTTCGACCTGCCCGAAGCCGAGTCCGAGCTCGTCGCGGGCTTCATGACGGAGTACTCGGGCATCCGCTGGTCGTTCTTCTTCATGGAGGAGTACGCCGCGATGTTCCTGATGTCGGTCGTCGCCGCGATCTTCTTCCTCGGCGGATTCGAAAGCCCGGTCACCCACCTCGCCCGCGTGCAGTTCGGCGAAGGGCACTTCGTCTACGAGGTCGTCGCGGGCTCCGTGCTCGTGGTGAAGAGCATGTTCGGCGTGTTCCTCATGATGTGGCTGCGCTGGACGCTGCCGCGCGTGCGCATCGATCAAGTCATGAGCATGGGATACAAGTACCTGACTCCGCTCGCGCTCGTGTGCGTGCTCGGCGCGGGCATCTGGGAAGCGATCTTCTGATGGGCGCCGCGAAGGAGTACATCCGCAACGTGTGGGACAGCGTCGCGACGACGCTCGTCGGCATGAGGATCACGGGCAAGTACCTGCTCCAGAAGCCGATCACGGTGCAGTATCCCGACGAACGATTGCCGATCCCGGACCGCTACCGCGGGATCCACTACCTCGAGCAGGAGAAGTGCATCGACTGTCTCGCGTGCGCGCGCGCCTGCCCGATCGACTGCATCGAGATGGACGCGGTGCGGCACGGCAAGGAGCTCGAGTGGATCTCGTTCACGCTCGACTACCAGAAGTGCATGTTCTGCGAGCTGTGCGTCTATCCGTGCCCCAAAGATTGCATCCACATGGGCACCGAGTTCGCGTTCGTCAGCTTCGACCGCAGCGAGTTCAAGCACGACTTGCTGTCGTTCAAGGGCATGGCGAAGGAGGCGCGCATCCGCATGAAGGAAGTGGAGGAGAAGAAGAAGCGCAAAGCGGCCGCGCTCGCAGCCGGGGTTCCGTTCCTCGAAGCCGACGACGAGCCCGAGCCTCCCGATCCGCACGCGGAGGCCCCCGAGTAAGCGGGACTAGATGGAGCGCTCCTCGCAGATCTTCTACGCGCTGTGCACGCTGCTCGCGCTCGCGCTCGGAATCGGCGGCCTCGTCACCGCGGGCGGTGAAGGGCTCGCGTTCGGCGTGTTCGCGTTCCTCGTGATCGGCGGCGGCCTCTTGTGCGTGTGGGAGCGCTCGGTCGTCCGCAGCGCGTTCTGCCTGCTCGCCGTGTTCTCCGGCACCGCCGGCCTCTTCTTGCTGCTCGGCGCGGACTTCTTGGCCGTCGCGCAGATCCTCATCTACGTCGGCGGCATCCTGGCGCTGCTCCTGTTCGGCGTGATGCTGTCGCCGCCCGATCTCACCGAGCGCAAGCTCTCGCGCGTCATCACGGGCCTCGTGCTCGTCGGCGGCGCGACGGCGTGGGTCGCATTCAAGGTCGACAGCACCGTCACGTGGGCCGCCGCTGACGAGCTCGCGCCGGTGAAGTCGCGCGTGCGAGAGATCGGCGTCGCCTTCCTCGCGCCGGATCAATACGTGGTCGCGTTCGAGCTCGCGGCGATCCTGCTCACCGTGGCACTCGTTGCCGCGGTCTACATCGCGCGCCGGCGCCGCGAGGACCTCGCGCCGTTGCAGGAGGGCGCGGACAAGCGATGACGCTCGGAGCCTACATCGCCGTCTCGGCCGCCCTCTTCGCCCTCGGCATCGTCGCGATCGTCGTGCGTCGCAACGTGTTCTACGTGCTGATGGGCATCGAGATGATCCTGAACGCCGCGAACATCAACTTCGTCGCGTTCGCGCGCTACTCCGGCGATCAGCTCGACGGGCAGATGTTCGCGATCTTCACGATCATCCTGGCCGCCGCCGAAGCCGCCGTCGCTCTCGCGATCGTGCTCAACGTCTTCCACCTGTTCCATTCGGTGAAGCCCTCGGAAGTCGACCTCCTGCGGGAGTGACGAAAAACAGCACGCGCGCACCCTGATGGAAATCCTGGCGTTCAATCCGGCCGTCGACTTCAAGCTCCTGCTTGCGGTCCCGCTGATTCCGCTCGTCGGCTTCGCGGTCCAGATCTTCTTCGGCCGCAAGCTGCCGCGGAAGGGCGATTGGATGCTGACGGGCGGCATGTTCATCGTGATGGCGATCACGGTGCTCATGGCGGCCAAGGCGATCGCCGCTGGCTACGCGGGCAAGGAGTTCGCGCACCACTCTTCCGAGGCGGGGCTGACGTGGGGCTGGCTCTATCAGCGCGGTGAGAGCGCCGCCACGCCGCTCAACGTGAACGTCGGGATGTACTTCGACGGTCTCGGTGCCGCGATGCTCGTCGTCGTCGGCATCGTGTCGTTCTGCGTGCACCTGTTCTCGGCCGGGTACATGCAGGGCGACCGGCGCTACCACATCTTCTTCGCGAACATCAGCCTGTTCACGTTCGCGATGCTCGGGCTCGTGCTCTCGGACAACCTGCTCATCCTGTTCCTGTTCTGGGAGCTGATGGGCCTGATGTCGTACCTGCTCATCGGGCACTTCTCGCACGACCCGAACTCGCCGCGCATCACGCAAGCCGCCTCGGCCAGCAAGAAGGCCTTCCTCACGACGCGCGTCGGCGACACGTGCCTGTTCGTCGGCTTGATGATCTTCTTCTATCACCATCAGACGCTCTCGATGACGGAGCTCTGGCGGCTGTGCAGCGCCGACGTCGCGGCGAATGGCGGTCAGTACCCGCTGTGGATGACGATCGCCGGCCTGCTCATCTTCGGTGGAACGGTCGGCAAGTCGGCGCAGTTCCCGCTGCACATCTGGCTCCCGGATGCGATGGAAGGTCCGACGCCGGTGTCCGCGATGATCCACGCCGCGACGATGGTCGCAGCCGGCGTGTTCCTGCTCGGTCGCACGTATCCGTTGATGAGCCCTGAGGTGCTGACGGTCGTCACCGTCGTCGGCTCGTTCACGGCGTTGTTCGCCGCGACGATCGGCACGACCGTGTTCGACATCAAGGGCGTGCTCGCGTACTCGACGATCTCGCAGCTCGGCTTCATGGTCGCTGCGGTCGGACTCGGCGGCGTCGTCGCCGGCATGTTCCACATGGTGACGCACGCGTTCTTCAAGGCGTGC
Organism: Planctomycetota bacterium; assembly: GCA_046160865.1. Taxonomy (GTDB): domain Bacteria; phylum Planctomycetota; class UBA1135; order UBA1135; genus JBJXHG01. The sequence goes on from JBJXHG010000073.1 coordinate 5,775, forward strand.
CTCTTCCTGTGCGCGGGCTCCGTGATCCACGGCTGCCACCACGAGCAGGACATGCGGAAGATGGGCGGTCTGCGCAAGTTCATGCCGATCACGTTCGCGTGCATGCTCGTGTCGACGCTCGCGATCGCCGGCATTCCCTTGTTCTCGGGCTTCTACTCGAAGGACAAGATCATCATGGCGGCGTTCCAGCGGACGCTGGAGAACTTCTCGGGCGCGCACGTCTTCGCGGCGATCGCGCTGCCCTGTGCCGCCCTGCTGACGGCGTTCTACATGTTCCGCCTGATCTTCATGACGTTCTTCGGGGAGTACCGCGGTGCGCATGGGGGAGCGTCGGCGGCTCACGCGCACGCGGGCGGCCACGACGACCACGCTCATGCGCACCATGCTCACGACGAGCACGCCGCCCACGGACATGCGTCGGCGCACGACGCGCACGCGGATCACGGGCACGACGACCACGGTCACGCGCACACGCCGCACGAATCACCGTGGCCGATGACGGTCGCGCTCTCGATCCTCGCGCTGCTCGGTGTCCTCGGCGGTCACTTCTGGCTCGCGACGCCGGGCGACGTGCTCGCGAACCACACCGACCCGTGGTTCATCAAGATCGCGAGCGTCGAGCGCATGTACGGAGGCGTCGTCGCCGAGCCGGTGATGACCGAGCACGCGGAGCAGATCGAGCACGAGGCGCACACGCTCGCGCTGACCGTGTCGCTGTGCGTCGCGCTCGGCGGGATCCTGCTCGCCTTCCTGATGTACTTCGCGAAGAAGATCGATCCGGCGAAGATCGCTCGCGGTCTCGGCGAGATCTATCACGCGGTCGCGAACAAGTACTACATCGACGAACTCGTCAACGCGACCGTGATCCGCGGGACGATGGTCCTCGCGCTCGCGCAGAAGTGGTTCGACGAGAAGATCATCGACGGCATCGTCAATGGCGTCGGCTGGATCAACAAAGGCATCGCCGCCTTCTCGAGCTGGTTCGACAAGGCCGCCGTCGACGGCACGGTGAACGGCGTCGGCCTCGTGACGCAGACGTTCGGATCCGTCGTGCGACTCCTGCAGAGCGGCCGCGTTCAGCAGTACGTGTCCTTCGCCGTCGCGGGCAGCCTCGCCGCCGCCGCGTGGCTGATTCTCAGCTGATCCTCCGCTCGCACCGAGCAACCCACAGCACAAAAGCCCCCGCCCCCCTTCGCCCCCCGCTCCACCTCGACAATGGACTCCCACATCCTCTCCTGGATCACGTTCATCCCGCTGATCGGGATGGCGCTGATCATGTGCTTGCCGAAGACGGCGATCGGAGCGATCAAGGCGGTCAGCCTCATCGCGACGTTCATCCCGCTCGTGCTGGCGACGCAGGTGTACTTCGGCCTGTTCGACATCGGAGCGAGCGGCTACCAGCTGATCGAGCGCATCGACTGGATCCCGGGCATCGGTGCGCAGTACTACGTCGGCGTCGACGGGTTGTCGTTGCCGCTCGTGTGGCTGACGACGCTGCTGCTCTTCATCGCCGTCCCGGCGAGCTTCAACATCGAGAAGGCGCAGAAGTCGTACTTCGCGCTGCTCCTGCTGCTCGAGGTCGGTGTCGCGGGCGTGTTCATCTCGCTCGACTACTTCCTCTTCTACGTGTTCTGGGAAATCATGCTCCTGCCGATGTACTTCCTCATCGGCATCTGGGGCGGACCGCGGCGCGAGTACGCGGCGATCAAGTTCTTCCTCTACACGCTGGCGGGCTCGGTGCTGATGCTCGTCGCCGTCGTCGCGCTGCGCATCTCCACCGGAACGTTCTCGATCCCCGACATGGTCGCGATGGCGAGCTCGGGTGGCCTCACCGGAGCGAACCTGCCGTTCAACGGCGCGCTGATCGGGATGAAGTTCTCGACGTGGGTGTTCTGGTTCCTGTTCGTCGCGTTCGCGATCAAGGTGCCGGTCTTCCCGTTCCACACGTGGCTACCCGACGCGCACGTGCAAGCACCGACGCCGATCTCGGTCATTCTGGCCGGCATCCTGCTGAAGCTCGGCGGCTACGGCATGCTCCGCGCGTGCTTCCCGATCGTGCCCGACGCCTTCCGCGAGTTCGCGTTCGTGCTCGGCGTGCTCGGCGCGTTCAGCATCGTATACGGCGCCTTCGTCGCGCTCGGACAGACCGACTTCAAGCGCCTCGTCGCGTACAGCTCGGTCAGCCACATGGGCTACGTGCTGCTCGGTTTCGCGGCGCTCACCGAGTGGGGGATGAACGGTGCGGCGCTACAGATGTTCAACCACGGCACGTCCTCGGCCGCGTGCTTCCTCGTGGTCGGTGTGATCTACGATCGCGCGCACCACCGCGACCTGAACGGCTTCGGCGGCATGTCGCAGGTGATGCCGAGGTACTGGGCGCTGACGACGATCGCTTTCTTCGCGTCGATCGGACTGCCGGGCATGGCCGGGTTCATCTCCGAGTTCATGACGCTGTACGGCGCCTACCAAGCCGAGGACACGCGCTTCCGCATCCTCGTCCTGATCTCGACGATCGGCATCGTGCTGACCGCCGCGTACTTGCTGTGGGCGATGCAGCGCATCTTCCTCGGCAAGCTGAACGAGAAGTACAAGGACCTGCCGGACATCTCGTTCCGCGAGACGTTCTCGCAGGCGCCGCTGCTCTTCCTGTGCATCCTGCTCGGCGTGTTCCCGTACCTTCTGCTCGACTGGATGGACGTGAGCGTCAAGAACCTCGTCGCGATGCTGAAAGTCGCCGGTTCTTGAGCGCGCGAACACCGTGAACGTCTACCTCGACCAACTCGGCTCGATCGCGCCCGAGCTCACGCTCACGCTGACGTGCCTCGTCGTGCTCGTGCAGGACCTCGTCCAGCGCGGCAAGAACTCGAACTCGGTCGGCGCGGTGACGCTCGTCGGGCTCGGCATCTGCTGCGCGCAGCTGCTCGGCCAGTGGGACGAGCCGACGCGCACCGTGTTCGGCATGGTCGAGGTCGACCGCTTCGCGAACTTCTTCAAGCTGTTCACGGTCGTGTCGCTCGCCGCCGTCGTCCTGTTCGTCTTGTGCGATCGCCGCGAGCGCAAACAAGGCGTCGGCGAGTACTACTTCCTGCTGCTCGGTGCCGGCATCGGGATCTTCTTCATGGTCGGCACGAACAACCTGCTGCTCTTGATGCTCGGCCTCGAGCTCCTGAGCCTGGCGAGCTACTCGCTGGCAGGCTTCCACAAGGGCGACCGCAAGTCCGCCGAAGCTTCGATGAAGTACGTGATCTTCGGCGGCTTGAGCGCCGGGATCATGCTGTACGGCATCAGCTTGCTGTACGGCATCACCGGCACGATCGATCTCGCGCAGATGGGCAGCTCGGTCGGCACGAGCCTCTCGTCCGATCTCGCGACGCAGATCCACAAGAGCCCGATCCCGATCGCCGTCGCGGTCGTGATGATCCTCGGCGGCTTCGCGTACAAGATCTCCGTCGTTCCGTTCCACTTCTGGACGCCGGACGTGTACGAGGGCGCGCCGACGCCGGTCACGACGTTCCTCGCCGTCGCATCGAAAGCGGCGGGCTTCGGCGCGCTCTTGCGCTTCGTCGGCGCGCTGTTCCTGAAGGCGGGCGTCAGCGGTGAGGTCGCGGCGTACGGCGAGCGTATCGGCCTGCTGCTCGCGATCGTCGCCGCGATCACGATGACGCTCGGGAACCTGGCGGCGCTGCGCCAGTCGAGCTTGAAGCGCATGCTCGCGTACTCGTCGATCGCGCACGCGGGCTACGCGCTGATCGGCGTCGCGACGATGACGAGCGCCGGGTTCGAGACGGCGATGTACTACCTCGCCGCGTACTACTTGATGAACCTGGGCGCGTTCGGTTTCCTGCTCTACTTCGAAGGCATCACCGGCTCGGACGCGATCGACAACCTGAAGGGCATGGGTTGGAAGGCGCCGGTCGTGTCGATCACGATGGTCGCGTTCCTCGTGAGCCTGACGGGCTTGCCGCCGACGGTCGGCTTCTACGGCAAGTACCTGCTCTTCGTCGAGGGTTACCAGTCCGGTCTCGGCTGGCTCGTGCTCGTCGCCGCGCTGAACAGCGTGATCAGCCTCTTCTATTACTTCCGCATCGCGAAGGCCTTGTTCCTCGCCGACCCGTCCGAGCGCACCGCCGCCCCGCAGCCCGTGTTCGTCGGCTTCCTGCTCCTGCTCGGCGTCGGCACGCTCGTGCTCGGCATCTACACCTCGCCGCTGGTCGACTGGGCGAAGTCGAGCCTCGACATCTTGTCCCGGGCTTAGAGCACGTCCTAAGACCTCGCCGCGGCCCGAGAGCGAGCGAGCCGATGCGGCGCAAGGGAGGTAAGCCCCGGTGCGCGCAGCGCATCGAAACGCGCCAGCGGCGCGCTTCGAAGGGGATCCCACGATGCGTATTGACGAAGCAATACGCAGAGGAGGTTCGACGCCGCGCCGCGGCGGCGCAGTCGCCCGAAGCCCGACGAGGTTTTAGGACGTGCTCTTAGAGCGGAGCGACGCTCGGCGAGGCTGGTCGCCCGCCCCGATCGCTCTCGCGAAAAGTCGCCGGGGTCTCGCGCTCGGGAGGCAGTCCCGGTCGGCCGTCCGACGCGTTTTGCGTCTTGCCTGACGCTCCGCTTACACGGAGAATGCGTCCGCGCACGGGGCGACTCGCAATCCGGCCCCGCGCGAGGAGCGCCCGGGAGAGCGCATGCATGGCCAGAGGATTCTTTCCGCTCGGCGGCGAGAACTCGGGAGAACCAATCGATCCGCGCGACGTCGAGTCGTGGGGCCACGGAGATTCGTATCCCGGCCAAGCGATCCTCGGCGGCGCATCGATGCGCGAAGTGCTCCATCGGTTGATCGACGGCGATCCGATCGAGCTGCGCCCGCGCTGCATGGCGAAGTTGCGCGACGGCGCGTGGTTCGTGTCGCTCGATCGCACGCACTTGCGTGCCGCGGCGCGTGTCGCCTACGCATCGCGCGTCTATCGGGGCAGCCCGCCGCTCGACGCCTGGCTCCACGCGCGCATCGATCAATCCATCGAGGAGCTCGTGCGCGAGGAGCACGAGGACGAGCGCGCGCAGAAGGTGCCGGGCACACGGCCCGATCCCTTGTACGCGTACCTCGCCGCGGTGCTCGGGCTCGAGTTCCCGCTCGCGCGCCGCGCGTGTGTCGCGCTCAATCGCTTGCCGACCGAGGAACGCGCGACGTTCTTCGCCGTCGTCCTCGACCGCAAGTCCGTTCATCGCCGCGTCGCGGAGGGCAACGGTCCGCCCGCGACCGTGCTCGCCCAATTGAAGGCCGCCACCGACGCGATCGAAGCCGTGACCGGCTGGGATCGCCGCACGCGGCCGGGAGATCCATACGATGAGTTCTGAACACGCCTTGCTCGACGCCGACTTCGAAGCGCTGTTGCGCGAAGTCGCGGCGAACCCGCGCTCGAGCCTCCTGCGTGTCGAGCGCCCGCGCATGCTGCCCGAGCTGTTCGACGAGCGCGTGCATCTCGGCAGCCAACGCGCCGGACTGACGAGTGCCGAGCGCCACCTCCTACAAGTCCACCGCGGCGAGGTCGCGTGGCTCCTGCGCGAGGCGTGCATGATCAAGCTGATCGAGGGACCGCGGAACCGGCGCTACGTCAGTCCGTACTCCGGTCCGGGCAAGAAGGTCGAACTGCTCTCGGATCGCCAGCTCGCGCGTCGCGTGGACGAGAGCGAGGACGCATCGAGGGACTCGATCGAGTGCCTGGACGGCCTCGAGCTCTTGCAGCGCTGCGTCGCCGATCGAGTGGGCGAAGAGCCGAACGTCGCGGAACTCGCGACGGCTTCGTTGCGTCTGGAGCCGAGCGATCAGGCGAGGTTGATGGTGGGGTTGGATCTCACGAATCGAGGTGCGCCGCGATCTGCGCTGGAACTTCTGCGCCGATTCATGGATGACGAGCCGTCTGACCTGTACGCAGCGATTGCGCTGGAGTACATGGGTAGAGCATTTACTGACATAAACCCGAGCAAAGCGTTCGATGCGTACAAGCGATCTTCAGAGCAACCTTGTGGGCGTGTATGGAGTCTGCTGTCTCGACAGGTGTTCGGTTTTCAGCTGGGGATCAGAGATGACGCACTTGTGTCATCGCGCATGCTGGCTGAGCATATGTCCGAACGCGATCCAGTCATCGACTTGTTCGTTGACGCTTTGACCCACGGAAGACGAATGCACGAATGGTCACCTACGCCAGTCGGTCTTGACCTAGCTCGGTCGCTGCAGGACTCTTTGAATGCCATTGGAAGGAGAGTCGCCGATGTTTTCAGGTGATCGCCGTGTCTGGAGCGCAAGAGTTCTGCTATTGCTGCTGCTGTGTGTGGTCGGATTCGCCGTGCCACACGCGAAGGCATTCCAAGCGCATGTGGGCCCGCCTACTACGCCGCATAGCCCTACAACAGGGCAATTCAGCCGAAGCACAAACCCGCCGTCGTACCCGTGACGTGATCGTGACGATTCTGCGCTGAACCGCTCCGACGCGAGACCTCGACATGCGCACGAAGCTCGGCATGGTGGTGATCTGCTCGGCCGCCGTCGCGACCGCGCTTTCACTCTGGCTCGCTCGCTCGTCGAAGCCGAGCGATTCGCCGGCCAAAGCCGCGAGCGCGCACTCAACCCGCGAGCTCAGTCCGCCCGAGAACGAGCGCGCAGTCGGCAACATCGTCGACGCGGATCTGCGCGCGCCCGACCGCTACACCCCGTCGAGCGCGCCCGCGAGCGACACAGCGCAACGCCCGCGCGCTGTCGTGCCGGCGCGGACACGCATCGTCTCCGAAGCCGGCGACCCCATCTCCGGCGCACTCGTCACGTGGTCGCCGCTCTCGCGCGCGTGGCTCGAGCGCGCGATCCACTGGCCCGATCTCGATTGGGCAGCGCTCGGGCGCGATCGCCGCACGTTCACGAGCGACGCGGACGGCAACGTCTTCGTCTCGGACCTGCCGGCGGCGAGCGGAGCCGAGGCTTCCGTGCTGTGGATCACGCATGTCGGCCATCGAGCGACGCCGATCGTGCTCGACTTCCCGTCGTCCGCGCTCGCGTTGCCGGCGGAAGTCGTGCTTCCGTCGTGCGCACCGCTGAACGTCCTGGTTCTCGACGTGAACGGCAAGCCAACGCAAGGTGCGACGATCGTCGAGCTCGTCGATTTCTCACGCGACGACGCGCTGCTGGAAGGCGGAGCAGGGGAGCGAGCCGCGTACGTGCTCCGTGCGGTGACGCAGAGTGACGTGAATGGCAGCGCGCAGCTCGCTGCGCTCACCGGCAAGCACTACGTGTACGCAGAACTCGGCGATCTGCGATCCGAGCCCTGGCTTGGCGCTGCTCCCGCGGGCGTCACGCTCGAGCTGCAGCCGACGTTTCGTGCCGGCGGACGGGTCGCTCTCGACGCGGGTGCGCATTCGAGTGACATGCGCGTCAAGTGCACGGTGTTCCGCGGATACGACGGGACCGTCGTCCAGCGCGTCGCCGTCCGACCGGATGGAACGTGGGGTGACGTCGCGTTGCCACTCGTGAAATGCGACGAGTACGTCTTCAGCTTCCGAGGCGGCGACTTTGCCGAGGAAGTGATCTCGTTCCCTCCACCCGCAGCCGGCGCGCGACTCACGGCTGATTTCCATCCGAAGAGCGGGCTCTCGATCCCGATTCGCGTCGTCGACGCCGACGGCAATCCGTTGAAGGACGCGACCGCGTCGGCGCACTGGAATGTCGACGGACGATGGCACGGCTTGAGCGTCAAGACGGACGCGAGCGGCAACGCGCTCGTTCGAAACTGCCTCGCCGGTCAGATCTGGGTGCGCGCGCGAGCCGATCGCTTCATTCAGAAGACTCTGCCCGAGCTCGCTCTCACAACGCAGCCTCTCGAGCCGCTCGTCGTGCAGCTCGACCGCTCCGGTCGCATCACCGGCCGCTGTACGCGCGCCGGCGAGCCCGTGTCCGATTTCTCGGTGCTCTTCTGGCTGAGCGGCGGCGAATCACGTGGCAAGCAGGTGGTCAGCGGCAGCGCCGACGGCTCGTTTGCCATCGAGGAGGCACCACTCGGCGACGTGCAACTCGTCGTCACCACGAACGACGTCGCGCGCGGGGACGCACAGCGAGTGACCGTGACCGCCGGTGTCACCAGCGAAGTCGAGTTCGATCTCGCGCAGCCGATTGCGGGCAAGGGCCGTGTGCTCGATGGCGTGACCGGCGAGCCAGTGCCGGGTGCGCGCGTGCAAGTGGTGATCCTCGATCCAATGAAGAACGTCGTCGTGGAGCTATGGAAAGCCGCCGAGCCGGCGTCGTCCGACGGTTCCTTCGAGCTGAGTGGCTTGGTGCCGGGCGCGAACGTCGTCGCCGTCACCGCACCGGGGTATGGCAAGCTCGACGTGCGCGCGATCGGCTTCGCCGGCCGCACCGTCGAGTTCGGAACCATCGGCCTCCATCGCAAGGGGTCGGCGGAGATCCAGCTTGTCTCGAAGACACCGAGCGACTTCACGCAGTACCGCGCGAGCATCGACGGCACGATCTTCGTTCCCTATCAGAGTTTCTCCGCGAACGGACGGTTGATCTACGAGGATCTCGATCCAGACCTCTACTCGCTCACGATCACTTTCCCCGACGGCGCGCAGCGCATCGACGATCTCGTCGTTCGACCCGGCGCGCGCACGGAGATCGAGATTCCGGTCCGCACCACGCCGGTCACGGTCGAAGTGGTTGCGAGCTCCGCCGCTTCGAGCGAGCCGTACAAGTTGCACGTCGGGTTCCAGAACGCGCGCTTCACGGCCGCGGAGTACACGTACGTCGTTCCCGAGTCGCGACGATTGCAGATCGACGGCATGACGGGAGAACGAATGACGCTGCGCTTGCTTGCGGCTACTGGCCGTTGTGTCGCGATCGACGAGGTCGCGCTCGTGCCGGCTCCACCGCCGCTCGTCACGCTGCACGCACGCGATGACGCGCTTACGTTTCGCGTCACGGACGCGGAGCGGCGTCCGGTGCCCGGCGTGCGCGTCGTGATCACCTCGACGAACAACGACACGGGCTGGAAGGAACACCTGCAGAGCGACGCGCGGGGCGAGTGTCAGCTCGGCGGCATCGCAATGAGCCAAGTATTCGTGCTCCTGCACCATCCCGATCGCGGCGTCGAGCTCAGCCAGCTCGTCGAGGTGCCGAAGGACCGCGAAGGTACGATCGATCTGACCTTCGCGCCGCAGCACACCTTGCGCGTGCGGCTGCTCGAGCGCGATGTCGCCGTGCCGAACGTCGAGGTGAGCGTGCAGGACTCGCAGGGACTCGTGTTCGGCCTCGGCGCCACGTTCACGGACCGCGACGGCATCGCGAGCTGGGGACCCGTCGGTAGTGGCAACGTCGCCCTCTACGTCTTGAACGGCAAGTACTGGTGGAGCACGCGCGAGCTGCACGTCTCCGGCAACGACGCGATCCCGATCCAAGTGCGCAAGACTGGCAGCGTCGACATCCTCGTGAAGGACCGCGACGGCAATCCGGTACCCGGCATCGCGATCGATCTGCGCTCCGTCGAGCTGAAGGAGTGGGCGTCGACGTGGATCCAGGGCGGCTTGATGCCTTGGCCTCCGCATGGGCTCACGAGCGATTCCGACGGACGCATTCGCGCCGGTGGCTTTCCGAGCGGCGAGTACGACTACCGCGTGATGACGCCCGGCAACGAAGAGAACGAGCGGATCGAGATCCCGGTCCACGGCACGCTCGCGCTCGAGATCGAGTTGCCATGATCGCGAATCGCGCGTGAGATGGACGCGTGACGGACCCGCGGGCCTCTCTCCTCATACTTCTCGCGTCGCTCGGCGCGTGTCGTGCGCCTGCGAGCTCTCCGCTCACGACTCGTCCCGTCGAGTGGGCTGTGCCGATCGAGCGACCCGGCCTCCCGAACCTGCACCAAGTCACCCCGGCGATCTACCGAAGCGCACAGCCGAGCGACGCCGGCTTCGTCGAGCTCGAGCGCATGGGCGTGCGCACCGTGCTCTCGCTGCGCGCGTTCCACGCCGACACACTGCCGATCGGTTCGAGCCTCGAGCGCGAGCGGATCTCCTTCAAGTCGTGGCATCCGGAAGCGGAGGACGTCGAGCGTTTCTTCCGCTGCGTCATGGATCCATCCCGGCATCCCGTGCTCGTGCACTGCCAGCACGGCGCGGACCGGACGGGCATGATGCTCGCGCTCTACCGGATCGCCGCGCACGGCTGGAGCAAGGACGAAGCGATCCGCGAGATGGTCGAGGGCGGTTACGGCTTCCACTCGATCTGGACGAACCTCGTCGAGTACGTGCGTGCGGTCGACGTCGAGGAGCTGCGGGAGCTAGCCCGCATTTCTCACCACGCCCTGCTGCGGTCGCGCCAACTCGCTCGGAGCGGCGTTGTTGGATCCGAATCGATCCTCGCTGACCATCCAGGTCAGCTGCGGTCGATTCGGAGGCAACGCCTTGCTCCGACCGCGCTGGCGCAACCTCGCGATGGACGTGGTGAGAAATGCGAGCTAGCCCGCCGACCGAGCATGCCGTCCGTCGACTCTTGACGCGCGACGGTTCGTCGCTCGCTCACACCACGAAAGCCGCGAATACCCGCTCGACCGTTGCGCACCTGCGCGCCCTCGTCTCGTAGCATCGAGGCGAGAGCGCAATCCACGAGTCGCGGAGGCTGCCGCATGCACGCACTTCTTTTCTCAGTCGGTCTTTTCTTTTCGCCAGGCGTCAACGCTCCGCGACCCGAACCGGCACTCGATCTCGCGTCGCTCATGCCGAGCTCGACGCTCGTCTACATCGAGGCGCCCGCGCTCGGTGAGTTGCTCGCGAAGTCGGCGACGGATCCGCTTGCTCGCGCGCTCGCAGCTGCACCCGTCGCTGCCAGCATCGGCGCAGCGCTCGACGAGGAGGCGCACGTCGCGCTCGCGATCGCGCGCGAGATCCTCGGGGGTTCGCTGTCCGACGGTCTCGGCGACTTGCTGTCCGGCGGCGCTGCGGCCGGTCTTTCGTTCAAGCGCGGCACGCCCGATTGGCTCGTGGTCGCGCGCGCGAGCGACGGCGAGAAGCTCGCCGCGACGATCGAGCGCGCGTTCGGCGCGATCGCGACGAAGTTCGCCCTCGGCGACGCGCTGTCGAAGCCGGCGGAGACGATCGCGGGAGCGGACATCTGGTACTTGGGCGACAAGCTCGCGATCGCGCGTCAGGACCGCTTGCTCGTCCTCGCGCCCGGCGAGGGTGGCATCCGCGGCGTGCTCGATCGCGCCAGTGACGAGAACAATCTCGCTCTCGACGCCGCGTTCGCGGCTGCGCGCACGCATCGCAAGCAGAGCGATCTCTTGTGGGCGTGGGTGAACATGTCGGGCGCACGCGCGTGGTCCGACAAGCTGGCGGGCAAGAATCACATGTTCAAAGAGTTCGACGAGATCGCGCGGAATCCGATCATCCACGCGTTCCTCGGCTCGTCGATCGCGCACGCCACGTCGGCCGACTCGTTCGAGGTGCGCGTGTGCGCGGGGCGCGGAGGAGCGGCGGCGCTCGAGCTCGAAGTGCGCGCGGACGGTGTCGAGTTCGCAGCCGAGCCCGCGTTGCGCGACGTGCGTCCGCCGCCGCTTCCGAATCGAACGAGCGAGTGCGCGAGCTTGCTCGCGTACCGCGATCTCGCCGGACTCTACGCGCACCGCACGCAGCTGTTCGAGCCAAGCACGCTGCCCGAGATCCAACAAGGCATCGCTGGCTTCGCGCTCTTCTTCGGTGGCGTCGATTTCGGCGCAGAGATCCTGCCGCGCGTCTCGCCGTGGTACGCCCTCGTCGCGCGCGCGCCGGAATTCGCGGCCGGGACGAAGCCGGAGATCGAGTATCCCGCCGGCGCACTCTTGATCCAGTTGCTCGAGCCCGAGCGCGATGGTGCCGCGTTCGTCAGCGCGTTCCAGAGCCTCCTGGCCATCGTGAACGTGGATCTCGCGCAGAAGCGACGGCCGGCGATGCGCATCGCGCTCGAGCGCGAGGGCGAAACGCAGATCACGGTCGCGCGCCACGCACCGCCGAAGCCGGAGGACGGCGTCGATCAGAGCTACAACCTCGCTCCCGCGTGCGCGCTCGTCGGCGGCACGTTCGTCGTCGGCACGCACGAGAGCGTCGTGCGCAGCACCGTGCGCGATCTCGTCGCCGGCCGCGTCGAGCTGCAAGCGGGCAGTGCGGACCGTCTGCGTCTCGACGGGACGCAGCTCGCCACGTTCCTCGACAAGAACTTCGACGCGATCGCGCTCGCGAGCTCGTTGAACGAAGGCAAGTCGATCGAGAAGGCGAGAGCCGAGACGCGCATGCTGCGCGAGCTCACGGCGAGCATCGCTTCGCTCGACGCGCGTCTCGAACGACCGACGAGCACGAGCCTCGTGCTGCACGCCTCGTTCGCGATCGCGCGCGGCTCCGAAGGTCGCCGCAGCGAGCCGCGATGAAACCGAGCGAGAGCCCGACCGAGCTCATCGGGCGTCGCGACGCCCTGCAGCTCGCGTTGCTGCGGCCTTGGCAACCCGCGCCCGGCGCATTCGATCGCGCGGCCGCGACGCACTTGTTCGCGCGAGCGGGATTCGGCGCGAGCCGCGACGTCGTCGATCGCGCGGTCGCGGACGGCTTCGATCGAGCGATCGGGCTGGCGCTCGCGGCGGACGAGAGCGACGAGATTCTGCGCGCGGGTATCGGAAAGCTCTTGCCGACGGGCGAGATCGCGCCGCTGCAAGCGTGGTGGGTCGCGCTCGTGCTGCACGGAGGCGCGCCGCTGCGCGAGCGTGTCGCCTTGATGTGGCACGGCCACTTCGCGACGAGCTTCGACAAGGTGCAAGACAGTCGCATGATGCACGCGCAGAACGCGCTGCTGCGCGAGCACGGCCTCGGGGACTTCCGCGCGCTGCTCCACAAGGTCGCGCGTGATCCCGCAATGCTCGTGTGGCTCGATGGCAACGAGAATCAGCGCGGCCGGCCGAACGAGAACTTCGCGCGCGAGGTGCTGGAGCTCTTCGCGCTCGGCATCGGCAACTACGGCGAGCACGACGTGCGCGAGGCCGCGCGCGCATTCACTGGCTTCGGCACGTCGGGACGCAGCTTCGTGTTCCGCGCCGCACTCCACGACGGCGGCTCGAAGTCGGTGCTCGGCCGGACGGGGACGTTCGGCGGCGACGAAGTGCTCGATGTCGTGCTCGCACATCCGGCTGCGCCGCGGCACGTCGCGCGCGTCTTACTGCGCGAGCTCGTCGAGCCGGTGCCGAGCGACGCGGCGATCGACGAGACCGCGGTCGTGCTCGTCGCGAACGAATGGCACATCGGCCGCACGATCGAGACGATCGTGCGCTCGGAGCTCTTCTTCTCGCCGGCTGCGCGTCGCTCGCGCATCGCCGGACCGGTGGAACTCGTCGCGCGCGCGGTCCGCATGCTCGACGCACACGTCGCGCCGCGCGACGCGGCGCAGGCGGCCGAGCACATGGGCCAAGCGCTCTTCCGTCCGCCGTCGGTCAAAGGCTGGGACGGCCACCGCGCGTGGATCAACGCCGGTGCTTGGATCGCGCGGCACAACTTCCTCGCGGGGCTCGCGCGCGCACACGTCGAGAAGACCGATCGAACGCAGGTGAACCTCCGCGCGGCGTTCGGGGAGCCGCAGGTCCGCGAACAAGTAGCGGAGGTCGTTCTCTCCGTGCTGCTTCCGGGCGTCGATGCGCCAGAGCTCGCGACGCGCGTGCGCAGCGTCGCGAACGAGAGCGCCGACGTCGATCACGCCTTGGCCGATGCCACCGCGCTCGTGCTCACGTCACCCGAGTTCCAACTCTGCTGATTCCAGGTCTCTTGGCCATGTCGACTACACGCCGCACGTTCCTCGTCGCCGGGCTGCGCGTCAGCGCGGTGCTTCCGTTCCTCTCGGGGCGCGAGATCGCGCACGCACTCCGGCCCGTCACGCTGCCGAGTAGCGAGCGCACGCTCGTCGTCGTGCAGCTGACCGGTGGCAACGACGGATTGAACATGGTCGCGCCGATCGAGCAAGACGCGTACTTCCGGTTGCGGCCGACGCTCGCGGTCTCGAAGAGCAAAGCGCACGTGCTTGGCGGCGGGCTCGCGCTGCACCCGGCGATGAGCGCGCTCGCCGCGTTGCACGCGGACGGCGCGCTCGCGGTCGTGAATCGCGCCGGCTATCCCACGCCCGATCGATCGCACTTCCGCTCGCTCGAGATCTGGCATACCGCACGACCCGATCGTCCGGCGAGCGACGAAGGATGGCTCGGACGTCTCGCCGATCAACTTGCGATCGCGGGCCGTTCGGCGATGCCGTCGCTGCACATCGGAGACGAGGACCTGCCGCTCGCGCTGCGCGGCCGCCGCTTCCTTGCGCCGACCGCGCGCGACGACGAGGGCTTCGAGCTGCGTGAGCTTTCGTCCGAGGTGACGCGCGCGCGTGACGCTCTGATTGCGCCGGTGGCGAGCGGCGATCTCGGATTCCTGCGTGACGCGGCGCGCTCGGCGTACGGCGCCGCGGAGCGCATGCGCGAACTCGCCGCGCGCGCGCCCAAGGTCGAGTACCCCGACCACGAGCTCGCGCGCAAGCTCGCCTTCGCCGCACGCTTGATCGCCGGCGGTTTCGAGACGCGCATCTTGTCGCTCACGCTCGGCGGCTTCGACACGCACGCGCGGCAAGCGGAGATTCACCAAGCGTTGCTCGCGCAGCTCTCGAGCTCGTTGTCGGCGTTCTATCGCGATCTTGCCGCCGAGGGCATCGCCGAGCGCGCGCTCGTGCTCGTCTTCAGCGAGTTCGGCCGACGCGCCGCCGAGAACGGCTCGTTCGGCACCGATCACGGCACGTCGGCGCCTGTGCTCTTGCTCGGCGGACGCGTGAACGGCGGCTTGCATGGCCCCGCGCCGGATCTCGAGCAGCTCGAGGACGGCGACGTGCCGTTCGCCATCGACTTCCGCGCGATCTACGCCGCGATCGAGCGCGATTGGATGGGGCTCGCGCCGTCGAGCGCGCTGGCGCCTCTCTCGATCGTGCGCGCGTGAGCGGACACTCCCGGACGTCGGCTTTTCAACGAGCTAGCCTGCATTTCTCACCACGTCCTGTTGCGTTCGCGTCAACTTGCTTCCGCCCTCGTTGTTGCATCGGAATCGATCCTCGCTGACCTGACAGGTCGGCTCCGGTCGATTCCGATGCAACGCTTTGCCCGAAGCGAGCTGTCGCGCCCTCGCGACGGACGTGTTGAGAAATGCCGGCTAGTGTCCTGAGTCAGAAGTTCGCTTTCACCAAGGTCGAGATCGTCGTCGCTGGCAAGGCGCGAGGGTGCAGGCAACCTGTCAGGTTTCCGAACCCGAG
>JBJXHG010000074.1:0-2631 GCA_046160865.1 Planctomycetota bacterium
GAGGAACGCGAAGCCGGCGTAGTTCGTACCGATCGAGCACACGAGCCGCAGGGAATCCGGCGCGAGCGTCCCGAGACCGAGCAGCTTCGCGCCAGCGAGCGAGAACGAGTTCGCGCAGCCAGCATCGGAGGCACCGCTCGGGTTCGGCACGAAGTCGGGCGGTGCGCACGGACACGCCGTCGCGAGCGATCCATCGCCGAAGCAGAACGTCGAGCCGGCGGTGTTCGGACGGTAGTTGTAGACGACCGTCACCGTCGCGCCGACTTTGATACTCGCCACGACCGCGACGGATGCGCAATTGCTCGAATGGACCTGGTTGCTCGTCGTCGCGAGCGTGAACGTCACCATTCCCGGACCGCTCGTCTTGTACGACTGCAGTCGCGTTGGATCCGTGATGCACACGCTGGGGCACGACGTCGTCACCGACGAGCAGTTGTGCGTGTAGCCGGATCCGCTCGAGCAATCCATCGCGCCGCACGCGCCGCCGCCGGGCACGCCGAAGTCGAGCACACCGTCGAACGAAGCAACGGGAGGTATCGGTCCCATGCAGCTGAAGAGTGGCGTCTGCGAGCACAGCGGGACGACGGAGCTCGGCTCGGAGAGCTGCGCGTCGGCGGTGATGACCCAGGCGTCGATCTGCGGATTGCCTGGGCAGCCGTTCATCGAGTCGAGGTTCTCGAAGCGGAAGTACCCTTGTTGCGCGTAGAGCAAGTTTGAGACGGTCACGCTCTGAAGCGTGCCGAGCGTCGTGTTGAACGAGGGCAAGTCACACGTACGCAAGCCTGGCGACGGCACCGCGATTGGCATCGTGCACTGGAACGTCTGCGTGGAGGTGAAGCAGTCCGAGCATGCTTGTGCGCGCGCGCGCGAAGCAGCGACACCGACGAATCCCGCGCAGCCAAGGGCGACGGTCGCGAAGCGGGCGATCAGCGAGTGCATGGGCGAATCCTTTCGAGGCGAGCAACAGCGGGAGAGCGAATGCACGTTGCGATGGGCGCACGCGCACCCGCGAACACTCACGGGGAAGAGGCTGTGCCTCCGCCTCGCGCACGCCTAAAACGATCCGGCGTGTGCGTTTTGCACAGCAAACGCGACTTTGCCCCGGCGAGTGCACCGCCTCGACTCGCTGCGGCCCGCGCCGCGCCGACTCATGCGGTCGGAGGCTCTCAGTGCCAGATCACGCGCACCGCATTCGTCCAGTTGAACGTCGCGGGATTGCAGAAGCCGGACGCCGAGTTGCGGTACGCGAGCTGATACAGCGCCGTGCTGCCGGTCGCCTGCGCCGTCGCGACGGCGACAGCGGTCGTCTGGACCTCGTTCGGATACGACCAGCAACCCTGCGGAGCGCCGGCCGTTCCCGCGACGTGTCCGCCGAAGCGGATCAGCGCTCCATCGACGCAGCGCACGCCATCGCCGGACGCGATGCCGAGCGCGTTCTCGCCGTCGCCTTTGACGAGGAACGCGAAGCCGACGTAGCTCGTGCCGACGCTCGCCGTGAAGCGCAGCGCGTCGCCGACTCCCGCGGCCGACAAGCGTGCGCCGTCGAGGTCGAACGAGTTCGCGCAGCCGTGTCCTGTGGCGCCGCTCGGGCTCGGAGCGAGATCCGGCGCTCCGCACGGACATTCGATCGCGAGCGATCCGTCGCCGAAGCAGAACGGCGTGCCGCTCGGCGCGGGCTCGTAGCGGTAGGTGACGCGGAAGGTGGCTCCGATCTGGACGCCGAGCGAGTACGCGTAGCTGCCGCACGGCACCTCGGCGCCGTTGCTCGCCGCGCTCACGATGAAGAGCGGGACGGTGCCGGAGGCGCGGACGAACTCCGCGAGCCGCGTCGGATCTTCGATGCACACTTCGCCCGCCGGAATCGGTGCCGCAGAGGCGCATTGGAACGTGAGTCCCGAGCCTTGCAGGCACACCGTCGTCGCACACGTTCCGCCGCCCGCCACACCGAAGTCGAGCGCGCCGTCGAACGGACCGAGCGGCGGGATCTGTCCGCTGCACGCGCCGAGGCCCGCCGCTTCGAAGAAGGGCGTCGTGGAACTCGGCTCGACGAGCAGCGCGTCGACCGCCAAGTGCCACGCCGTCGGTGAAGTGTTGCCCTGACAGCCGTGGTCGGGGTCCATGTTCTCGATCCGGAAGCGCGCGTCTTGCACGATGACCGACGCACCGATCTCGACCGCGCGCAGCGTGCCGAGTTGCGCGTCGAAGCTCGGCAGATCGCAGCGCCGCGCGCCGCTCGGCACTTCGGGCGCGAGCGTCGCGGAGAACGTCTGGATGCCGGCGGCGCAGGGCCGGCACGGCGTTTCGCGTGCCGCGGCACGCACGATCGTCCAGGGGCCGAGGAAGGCGGCCGCCGCGAGTACGAGGTGTCGATCCAAGCGAGTTCTCCGCGGTAGATCGGTGCATCCGAGAGCGTGCGCCGTCGCGGGCGAGGAATCTAGCCTGCATTTCTCACCACGTTCTGCTGCGATCGCGTCAACTCGCTTCCGCCCGCGTTGTTGGATCGAAATCGATCCTCGCCGACCTAACAGGTCGGCTCCGGTCGATTCCGATGCAACGCCTTGCCCGAAGCGAGCTGTCGCGCTCTCGCGACGGACGTGGTGAGAAATGCAGGCTAGGTCGCGCGGCAGTCCG
>JBJXHG010000075.1:0-12287 GCA_046160865.1 Planctomycetota bacterium
CCCCCCGCCCCGTGCGCGCCGCATGTCTTCATGCGGAGCGCTTCAAACGGCGGGGACCCTTGTCGGCTGCGAACGCCCTACGGTGATGTTGCAGTTCGCTGTTGCTGTTCAGCGCCGTATCAACGCCGTTGCGAGAGTTCGGGCGCGAGTGCGTCGCCGTGTGAGTGACGACAGTCGCGACACGGCGATGTCGCGATCACGCGAACGGCAGTTGCGGGCTTACGGCAACCTGCAGCCGCACAGTAGGGCGTAAGCAGGTGCGACGGGTCCCCGCCGTCGTTTCATGCGTGCGACGCGAGGAGCGTCGCACGCGGGCGCTCCGCGCGAGGACGCGCTCCGCGCATGTTCGTGGGCTAGCCGCGTTGCGCGGCTAGCTCGCTGCGCAGGCGCGCGTAACCCGACTTGATCCGATCGAAGATGATCCGGATGCGCTCGTCGTAGTGGGCAAAGGCCGACTTCATGCCGTTGATGGCGATCTTCTCGAGATCATCCAGATCACATCCGAAGTGCTCGACCGCGAGCGCGTACTCGTCCGTCATCGTCGTGCGGCTCATCAAACGGTTGTCGGTGTTCAACGTCACTCGAAAACCCTTCGCGCGATAGTGCGGGAACGGATGCGCGGCGAGGCTCGGCGTCGCGCCCGTGTGCACGTTCGACGACAAGCACATCTCGATCGGCACGCGATGGTCGAGCACATACTGTGCGAGCGGACCGAGGCTGATGACCTTGTTGTCGTAGACCACCATGTCTTCGATCAGGCGCGTGCCGTGTCCGATCCGGTGCGCGCCGCAGTACTGGAGCGCTTGCCAAATGCTCTCTGGCCCGAAGCTCTCTCCGGCGTGGATCGTGATCGAGAAGTTCATCCGCTTGACGAGTTGGAACGCGTCGATGTGGTGCTTCGCCGGGTGGCCGGCTTCTTCGCCGGCGAGATCGAATCCGACGCACCCGTGACCACGCCACGCGACCGCGAGCTCCGCCATTTGCATCGAGAGCATCGCGCTCAGGTTGCGCATCGCGCACACGATCAGGCCGACGGGCACACCGAAGTCCTCGCGTCCGCGCTGCAAGCCTTTGATGACCGCTGCCATCACGCCGTCCAGCCCGAGCCCGCCTTGCGTGTGGAAGTGGGGCGCGAAGCGCACCTCGGCGTACGCCACGTTGTCCGCCGCCATGTCCTCGACGAACTCGTACGCGACCCGCTCGAGCGATTCGGCCGTCTGCATCAATGCGATCGTGTGACGGAAGCCTTCGAGGTAGAGGCTGAGGCTGCCGCGTGCGGCGCCGGCGGCGAACCAGTCCGCGAGCTTCGAAGGGTCCGTCTCGGGCAGGCCGGTGTAGCGCGCGCGCGCGGCGAGCTCGAGCACGGTCGCCGGCCGCAATCCGCCGTCGAGGTGCTCGTGGAGCAGAACTTTTGGCGCGCGCCGGATGACGTCGCGCGTCAGCTTCGCGGGAGTCTTCTGCATTCGTGAACTCTAGAGCAGCCCGTGGTGAAAGTCATTCGGCGCGAGAGCCGCCCGTACGCGTCGGCCCGGCGTCGCGCGATCCTCGGCGAATCACGAGGATTCGCCTGCGGCAGCGCTCCCGTTTTCATTCGACGGGCCGACACGAACGGGCGGCTCTCGCGCACGAAGCACCTTCACCACGGGCCGCTAGGCCGCAAGGCCGCTCACTACTATCTTGTTCGGCCCTGCGAGGTTCCCCGTGTCCACGAACGTCCGTGTCCGTTTCGCTCCGAGTCCCACCGGCCAACTCCATATCGGCGGCGCGCGCACCGCGCTCTTCAATTGGGCGTACGCGCGCCGGAAGGGTGGGAAGTTCTTGCTGCGTATCGAGGACACCGATCCCGAGCGCTCCACGAAAGAGTTCGAGCGCGCGATCCTCGACGGGTTGCGCTGGCTCGGTATCAACTGGGACGAAGGTCCCGACGTCGGTGGCCCGCACGCGCCCTACCACCAATCCGCGCGCATCGAGCGTCACCGGGAGTACGCGCAGAGGCTGGTCGCGACCGGACGCGCGTACCGCTGCTTCTGCTCGCGCGAGAGGCTCGAACGCTTGCACCAGGAGCAAACCGCGACGAAGGAGCGACAGGCGTACGACGGCTTGTGCCGCGTGCTCGCGCCGGCAGAGGTCGCGGCGCGCGTGACGAGCGGTGAGCCGAGTGTCCTGCGGTTCGCGGTGCCGGATGGTGAAACGCGCTTCGTCGATCACGTCCGCGGCGACGTCGTCTTCCAGAACCGCGAGGTCGAGGACTGGGTCATGGTGCGCCAGGACGGCAACCCGACCTACAACTTCGTCGTCGTGTGCGACGACATCGACATGCGCATCACGCACGTGTTCCGCGGCGAGGAACACCTCGTGAACACGCCGAAGCAGGTCTTGCTGTACCAGGCGTTCGGCGAGCCGCAGCCGGAGTTCGGTCACCTGCCGCTGATGCTCGGCAAGGACCGCAAGAAGCTCAGCAAGCGGCTCGGCGACACCGCGTTGCAGGACTATCGCGACAAGGGCTTCCCGCGGGAAGCGGTCGTCAACTTCCTGTGCTTGCAGGGCTGGGCGCTCGACGGCACGCGCGAGATCTTCACGGTCGACGAGCTCGTGCAGCACTTCGACATCAAAGACGTCAGCAAGGCCGGCGCGATCTTCGACACGGACAAGTTCCTGTGGATGGCGGGCGAGTACATCCGCCGCGACACGCTCGAGCACGTCGCCGACATGTGCGCGCCATTCGTGGCGCGCGCGGGACTCCTGAGCGAGCGCGAGCTGCAAGCGCGGCGCGACTGGTTCCTCGCGGTCGTAGCCGGCGAGAAGGAACGCATCCGCACGTACTCGGAGCTTTCCGACCGCATTCGCTACCTTTTCGTCGACGACGACAAGGTCGCGTACGACCCGGAAGCGGAGAAGTCGGTGCGCAAGCACGAGAACCGCGTCGAGACGCTGGCTGTGTTCCTCGCGTGGTTGCGGCCGCGCATCGCGAGCGGCATCGACGCCGCGGCGTTGCGCGAGGCGGGTCGTGCGTGGACCCTCGAGCGCGGATTGAAGATGCCGCAGCTCTTCCAGCCGCTGCGTTGTGCGCTGGCCGGCGCGCTCACCGGCGCGGATGCGTACGACATGATGTCGTGGCTCGGACCCGAGCGGACGCTGCGCCGTTTGGAGATCGCGCTCGAGCGGCTGGCGTAGCAGCCCGTGGTGAGAGTCATCCGGCGCGAAAGCGTCCGTACGCGTCGGCCCGGCGTCGCGTGATCCTCGGCGAATGACGAGGATGCGCCTCCGGTCGCGCTCCTTGTGCCAGCACGCACGGACAGCACTTTCAGCAAGGGCTGCGAGCAAGAATCCGATCCGGCCGCGAGACGGAACCGGTGCGCAGGCCGTCGATGCTCAAGGCTTCGGTCGCGAACGCCGATCCACCGCCCTTGGGCGTGAGCAAGGTCGACACAACGAAGCCGGTGACTCCGGACACGGAGGCTCCCGGCACGATCGATTGCGCGGCGGCGTCGTCGCTCGTGCGCCGATTCTTGGCGGGCGAGGAAGTCGTCGAGAAACGCGCGGACGTGCGCGCGCACTTGGCGAGCTGCAGCGCGTGTCGAGCGCAGTACCGTTCGAGCGTCGAGACGGTCGCTCGGCTCGCGCGCGCGCCACGCGACGGCGAAGCGAGCACGCGCGTGCGCGGACGCTTCTTCGCGAGCGCGACGGGTTCTCGCCGCACTCGCCGCGTGAGCCTCTTCTTGGTGCCCGCGGCTGCGCTCGTGTGCGTGTACCTGATGACGGGTCGCGGAGCGGGGAGCCCGCCGGTCGAGCTCAAGGTGCTCGAAGGTCACGTGCAGGTAGGGGAGAAGATCTTCGACACGAGCAGCGCGCGCACGAAGCTCACCGCGAGTCAAGGCGGGCGCACGGAGCCGGGCGCGCGCGCACGCATCGATGCGGGCGCAACGAGCGTCGAGCTCGACGCCTCGACCGCGTTCGCGACCGAGCGCCTGGATCCATTGCGCCTCCGTCTCTTCGAAGGCCGCGTGACCGCGCACGGCACGCTCGCCGTGACGACGCACGTCGGTGTGCTCGAAATCACGGAGGGTCGCGCGCACGTGACGCTCGACGAGCGCGGCCTGACGCTGGAGAACGTCGCGGGCAAGCTCGTGTACGCCGACCGGCTGGGTCTGCAGGAAGTCGCCGAGGGCGAGCTCTTGTGGGTGCCCATCGCGCCGGCTGGACGAGACTGATCGAGCCGATCGTTCGCGCGCGCGAGTCGGCGCGCGCCGAGCGCCGCTACGATGGCGACGCGGTGTGCCCGTGCCGTCCGCGATGCATGACCCGTTCCGCGCTCGCACGAGAGTTCGGACCGCGCGCGACACCGCGCCGCTTCTCGCCGCTGCGCTTGGCGTTCTTTCGCAGCGTGGAACACGTCAGCGCGTCGCTCGGTGGTCGCGCTTTCTACCGATGGTGGCATCTGCGCACCGGGCGGTTTCGGATGCGCGAGGAGACGATCGCAGTCCGCGGATTGCCGCGCGAGTGGCACGGGTACACGATCGCACAGCTCTCGGATTTCCACGGTGGGTCGTTCGTGCGCGCGGGTGATCTGCGCGACGTCGTCGCGTCCGTCAACCGCATCCAGCCGGATCTGTGCGTGCTCACCGGCGATTTCGTGACGCATCGCTGGGACGAGTCGCTCGGCGTGCTGGCGGACTGTGCCGGGCTGCGCGCGCGCGACGGCGTGTTCGGGGTGTTCGGCAATCACGACTACCGCGGCCGCCTCGAGGGTCGCATCGCCGACGCGTATTCCGCGCGCGGCATCCGCATGTTGCGCAACGAAGGCGTGCGCATCCGGCGCGGCGACGCGTCGCTCGCGCTCGTCGGTCTCGAGGATCTGGAGGAAGCGCGCGCGATCGATCCCGACGCGGCGCGCGCGGGACTCTCCGACTGCGACGTCGAGATCCTCTTGTGTCACAACCCGTCGGCCGCGCGGGCGCTCGCGCACGAGCGCTGCGCGGTGATCCTCTCCGGCCACACGCATGGCGGTCAGATCGACCTGCCGCTGTTGCGACGACTCGGGCCGCCGCATCCGGGTGCGCGCGTGCGTCTCGGCGCGACGACGCTCGTCGTGAGTCGCGGACTCGGCGTCGTCGGGTTTCCGTTGCGCGTCGGCTCGCCGGCGGAAGTCGTCGTCGTGCGTCTCGTGCGCGCCAGCTGAGTCGGCAGCTCGATTCGTCCAGTGCTCGGTCGGCCGCGTTGCCTGCCTCACCAGAGCTGCAACAGCGAGTGCGGCGTCGAGATTCGTCGCGTTCGAGGGCGATCCCATGACGCGGGCGGCTGCGCCGTCTCCCGCGCCGCTCGATCCGCGCCGAATCACGCGGATTGGCTCGCGGATCCGACGCGAACGAGTCGAGGCACGTCCGACGTCGACGGGTCAGGGGTCGAGTACGCCGCGACGGGATCGGCCGCGGAACTTTCGGCTGTGGAGACTACGATCGCGCCGTGCACGGAAGCTTGTGCTTCAAGAACGGTGTGCTGTACGTCGGGCGTCACCTCCGCACGGCGCATGTCCGTCCTTACGACGTGGACGGTCGCGCGCTCGGCCCGGGCTTCGGCTTCGAAAGCTGCGCTGGGGGGCGCGCTTCGGTCCACGGGCTCGCCGTCGACGAAGACCACCGTTTCTGGATCGCCGACGGTGCGAGCGGAATGGTGCGCGCGTTCACTTCGTTCGGCCGCGAGCTCGCGAACGTGCGCGGTCGCGAGCCGCGCGCTGCGGACCGCGCGGGCTCGCTCGGTGAGGTCATCGACGTCGATGTGACGGGTGTCGAGCTCGAGAGTCGCGTCTGGATCGCGTCGGCCGAGCGCCGTCGGCACGCCGTTCAGTGCTTCGATCGCGACGGCGTTTTGCGTGCGTCCGCACGCCCGCTCGGCGATCCGCAGGCGGAGTTTCACGGCGTCGTCCGGCTGACGGTGTCGGGCCGATTGGTCTACGTGTGCGAGCCCGCTGCGGGGCGCATCCAAGTGTTCCGCGACGACGAGTTCCACTTCGTCATCGCTCTTCCGGCGAGCGATCGGCCGAGCGGTGGCTTCCGCCCGCGCTGTGCGGCGGCGCTCGCCGACGGGCGCGTCGTCGTCGCGCACGGTGACGTCGAGGCGGGCGTGCTCGCGGTCCTCGACGGCGGCGGACGGACGTTGCAGGTACTCGCGCGCGCCGGTGTCGACACCGGCGACGTGCTCGATCCGGTCGACGTCGTGGTCGACGATCGAGCGGACGATGCGCGCACGCGGATCGCGGTGCTCGATCGAGCCGGTGACCGCGTCCAGATCTTCACGCTCGACGGACGTTGCTTCGGCGCGTTCGTCGAGCTGCCGGAGCCGCAATCGCGCATGCCGCGGCGCGGAGCCGATCGCTCGTGACCGGCACGAGCGAGAGTGCCCGCGCTCCCGATCGCGCGCGCGAAGCGTGTGCCGCGATCGACGTCGGCACGAACACGATCCTGCTGCTCGTCGCGCGCGTTCGAGCGGACGGGGAGCTCGACCTCATCGAGGATCACTGCATCACGGCCCGCCTGGGGGAAGGTGTCGCGCGCACGGGTCGGCTTCGCCCGGAGGCCGTGGATCGCGCGCTGGATGCGTTGCGCGGCTTTCGTCGCCGCATCGACGAGCTCGACATCCCCGACGCGCGCGTGCGCGCGGTGGGAACGGCGGTGTTGCGGCGCGCTGGCGACGCGCGCGAGTTCGTCATGCGTGCGGCGGCCGAGTGTGGGATCGCGATCGAGGTGCTCTCCGAGGACGAGGAAGCGCGCGCTTCGCACGCGGCCGTCGTCGGCAACGGCGATCCGCGCACGCGCGTGATCGACGTCGGCGGCGGGAGCACGGAAGTCGTCGCGAACGGCGGACTGCAGCGCGCTTCGATGCCGATCGGTGCGCTGACGCTCACGGAAGCTCACTTGGAGAACGGAGTCGCGACGCGCGAATCTTGGGGCGCGCTGCTGCGCGAGATCGAGCGCGCGGCGCGCGCGCTTCCGCGCCTGGAAGGCGAACGCGCGGAGGATGCGACCGAAGTCGTCGTGGTGGGCGGTACTGCGCTCAATCTCGCGTCGCTCGTGCTCGGACTCGACCGCTTCGACCCCGGCCGTGCGGAGGGAGCCCGCTTGGCTACTGCCCAGGCCGCGCGCTGGGCCGAACGGCTCGCATTCGAAAGCTTCGGACAGCGCGTGCTCCGACCGATCGATCCGTCCCGCGCGATGATTCTGCCGGCGGGCCTCGCGTGCTTGGCCGCGGCGCTGGCGTGGACGGGCGCGAAGGAATTTCGAGCCAGCGGGCGCGGGTTGCGCTTCGGTGTCCTGCGCGAGTTGGCGCTCCGGCGAGTGAATGGGATCCCCGCTCGTCCCGGAGCGGGATAGAGTAGTGGAGCCGATAGGTGGCCCGGGGATCGGGGGCGGCCGCCGAGGAAGAAGGACAATTTGGGCGACATGACTTGCCGACTCCGGCTGAGCGCGTTTCTCTCTGCCGCGCTGTTCGCCGTTGCGGGCTGCGGTTCGGACGCAGCGCAGCCGGAATCCGCGGAAGCGGGTATTGCGTCGTCGTTTCCGTCACCGAGCCCTACGACCGCCGGGTCTCCGCCCGCTACCGCGCAGACGCGGGGCCGCGACTCCAAGTCGAGTGCGCGCTTGGCCAAGGATGCGGTCGAGCGTGAGCAGGCGCGCAGCGCGGCCGTGCGCGAGCTGCGCGAACGCCGGCTCGCACTACCCGACGCGGTCGAGACCTACACCTCGCTGACGGCCGCCGCGACAGCCGTCGGTGCGGCGCCGACGCGGATGGGCGCGCGCGCGCTGCCCGTGCCCGGGGAGCGCGGTCTCTTCGACGTCGCGCTGAACAACACCGGAACCGGATGGCAGGAGCGCTTCCTGCTCTTCATTCCCGACCTTCCGGCCGGCGTGCGTGCGCCCGCGGTCGTCGTGTTCCACAAGTTCGGCGTGTCGCACTGGGATGCGTACTACAACACGACGTTCCTGACCGAAGCGCGCAATCGCGGCTGGTTCATGATCGCGCCGCTCGGCGCGAGCGGCGTCAATTTCGGCTCGCTCGAGAGCCAGGTGAACACGCGGGCCGTCCTCGATCTCGTCACGAGCATTTATCCCGTCGACAAGAACCGCGTCTACGGCGTTGGGTTCTCGATGGGGGGCGGCGGCGTCGCGGCGTACGCGCAGCGCAATCTCGATCCGAACCGCGTGATGTTCGCCGCCATCTGCGATCACTCGGGCGGCGTGTCGCTGTCGCACACGTACTTCAACGAGACCGACGACAACGACGCCGACGACAACATCCCAGTGTTCGGCGCGAACCTCGAGGTGCCCGACATCCTCGATTACTGGTTCGAAGGCCCGCCCTGGGTGTACTCGTTCAACTATCAGCGCTGCCAGTCGATCGAGATCAATCCCTTCACGGGCCTCATCGTTCCGGGCACGGACATGGCGCGCAATCTGAAGCACATTCCGACGCTCGTGTGGCTCGCGAACGACGATCCGTTCGCGCTGATGGTCGAGCAAACGATGACGTTCTTCGGGCACATCCAGACGCTCAACCCCGCGAACATCCTCACCCTCGCGCCCTCGACGTTCCACACCTGGCTCTCTCTCAACGAGTCGCTCGTGTGCGACTACTTCGCGCAGTTCACGCTCCAGCTCCCGACCTCGGGTAGCGTGCTCGCCGACGAAAACGGCGTGTTCCTGCGGTTTCAGATCCAGCAGGACGCGGCGTTCCATCTCACCCCGTTCACGTGGAGCGTGAACACGGTGCAGAACCAACTCAACATCAACCAGACGCAGAACCTGAGCCGGATCTCCGTCAACGCGACCGAGCTCGGCCTGCAGTATTCGCAGAGCCTGAAGATCAACGTCTTCACGTCCGACGGCACGGGCGACGAGATCCTGCTGCGCGAGGTTCCGGCGGCACCGAACACGGTACTCCGTGACGGTCAACCGGCCAGCAGCACGTACGACGTCGAGTCGCGCACGCTCTTGATCCAAGAGACCGACGCGAACCCGCACCAGTGGATCGTGGTGCCCTGAGGGCACGCGCTACCGGCTCGGAACGATTCCCCGGGAGAAGCCCCGAGAAAAAAGAGGGGGCCGGTAGTTTTTGAGGCCACCGGCCCGAGGGAGAGAGGAGTCTCCATCAAGCTTCCCGGGTACCACACCGCTCGCAAAGTGCGGCACCTCTTGATGGAACTCGCGAGCATGATCAGCGAACCGATCATGCTGCCCCCAATCATAGAAGTCGTTCGCGCCCGATGGAAGTACGAGGCGCCCGAAATTTCAGGGTTTGCCTCACAGGCCGCGCTTCCTTACAGAGCCCCGAGCGCGTCATGATCTCCCACGCGACGCAGCCCGTCGCGAACCGACCGTTGAGGCCGAACACCTTTGCCATCCCCGGCTTCCTCGCCCGGATCGACCTGGAGGCAATCGCTTGGCGCGCGACGCGCTACCCAGGAGTCACGTGGTGCAGGCTCACGGCCTCGATGGATCTGGACGCCGGCGAGACCGCGACCGCCAGCAATGCCGTGCTCATCCGGATGGCCCCGGGTCGCGGTTACCCTGGGCATCGGCACACCGGTGTGGAGGACGTGCTGATCTTGGCGGGGGGCTACCGGGACGAATTCGGAACGCACTCTTCCGGCACGTTCCTGCGGTACCCCGCCGGGAGCGAGCACAACCCCGTGGCGACGGGGCGCTCCGACGTGCCTGAAGGCCCGGCGAATCCGGCGTGTGTGCTGTTCGCGGTCACACGCGGGACCGTCGACCTTGCGGGCTAGCAGCCCGTGGCGAAAGTCATTCGGCTCGAAATCGGCCCGTTTTCGTCGGCGCTGCGTCGCTCGATCCTCGGCGAATCTGGACGATTCGCCTGCGGTCGCGCTCCTTGCGCCGGCGCAAACGGGCCGATTTCAAACTCGAAGCACTTTCACCACAGGCTGCTAGCAGCGTGCGCCTGGGAGCCGGCTTGACCGGCGCCCCGGTGTGTTGAGCGCGTCCGAGTACGGGGGTACCTTCCTAACGTCGCGCGCCGCGGCGCAGAACGCGGCGGAGCGACGGTCCGGCGCCGTGCCGCACTCCATGGTCAACTCCCAACCGATCTTCGAGCTGTGTCGCTCACTCTCGGCCGAGTTCGCACGTGATCCGGTCGGACCGCGGGCCGCTCAGTTTCTCGTCGCGTACGCTTCCGCTCACGACGACTGGCGGCGGTTCGCGATCTCGGATCGCGACCATTACACCCGCAACCTCGTGTTCCGGAACGCGCAGTTCGAGATGCTGGTGCTCTGCTGGAGCGCGGGGCAACGCAGTCCGATCCACAACCACGCCGGCCAGCACTGTTGGATGGCGGTGCTCGACGGCGAGATGGAGGAGACGTTGTTTCGCGCGCCCTCGCCGGGATCTCCGCTTGCGGAGGGTCGTTCGGTCCGGCTGGCGTCGAGGGGGGTGGCGTACATCGACGACGGCATCGCGCTTCACCGCGTCGCGCCAGTCGGCAACGGCGGCGGCGTGTCGCTGCACGTCTACTCACGGCCGATCGACGCGTGCAACGTCTACGACGAGGCCACGGGCCGGATCGCGCGACGTCAGCTCGCGTACGACTCGATCGACGGGCGCCGCGTCGAGCCGGCGTCGAACGGTGGACCATCCGCGTGATCGGCGACTCTCGGAACTCGCGCGCGGGTGAGATCCGCGCTGGCGCATCGAAGGAATTGGCGCGGGCGTCGCGCCCTTGCGAGTTCGCGTGAAATGAGCACGCGCCTGTCCCTGCGGGGGACAGGCGCATGTTCACTCTCTCACTTTTCGGTTTCCCCCTTGGGCGGCGCCGCCGAACACGGCCGAACGTGGCGTCGGGACTACGCGGGCGTTCGATTCGGACAGCACCGGCGAGACCCTTCGTCTCGCGATACCCCCAAATGGGGGGACACCGTGGAATCCGTCACGCAATCCAAAAAAACTTGGCGGCGCGCGCGCGGCGATGCGCCCCGCCTTGACCCATCGGAACCGTTCCGGCTAGAGTCCCGCCCCCTTGCCGCGGGGCAAGGGATCGACGTGGCGGTGTAGCTCAGTTGGTAGAGCAGCGGAATCATAATCCGCGTGTCGGGGGTTCAAGTCCCTTCACCGCTACCATCCACTTCGCGCTCGTTCTAGCCCGCATTTCTCGCCACGTTCGCCGCGAGGCTGTGCGAGTTCTCGGCGACCGCGGTGCGAGATGCAGGCTCGCGTGTCAGACTCCCGGCCGCGCGCTCGAGACCGTGCCACTCGCCGCCCGCTGCGTCAGTTCCGCGAGCGCGTCGATCCAAGCCGGCGAATCGTTCAGTGCCGGCACGACGACGAGCTCTTCACCTCCCGCAGCCAGGAAGCGCTCGCGCAAGCGGATCCCGATCTCTTCGATGGTTTCGAGGCAGTCGGCCGTGAATCCCGGCAGCACGACGGCGACGCGCGCGTGGCGGCTGGCGAGTTCCGGAACGCGCGCTTCCGCGAGTGGCTCGAGCCACGCCTGTGGGCCGAAGCGCGACTGGTACACGAGCGACCAGTCGTCCTCCGCGAGGCCCAGCTCCGCGACGAGCGCCTGTACCGTTGCTTCGCACTGATCGCGGTACGGGTCGCCAGCGCGCACGTACGACAACGGGATGCCGTGGAAGCTGAACACGGTGTGCCCGACGTCGCGTTCGGCGAGATGAGTGCGCACGCGCTCGGCCACGGAGCGGATGTATGCGCGTTCCACGAAGTAGGGCGGTACGACCGTGGTCTGCAGCGCGCTCGTCGGCGAGCTCGTGATGCGCCGCAATGCCTCTTCGAGCGATCCCGTCGTCGTGTGCGAGTACTGCGGGAACATGGGCACGAGGATCGCCCGCTCGCACCCCGATCGTCGCAGCTCCTCGACCGCGCTGCGCAGCGTCGGTTCGCCGTAGCGCATGCAGAGCTCGACTTGGAACGACGCGCCGAGCCGGGCTTGCAGCCGCTCCTTCTGCGCGAGGCTGTTGGCGAGCAGCGGCGAGCCGCGCGGTCCCCACACCTTCGCGTACAACTCCGCCGAACGCGGTGCGCGGAACGGCAGGATGATGCCGTACAAGAGCGGCAGCCACACCGCCCGCGGCGCGCGAACGACACGCGGATCCGAGAGGAACTCGCGCAAGTACGCGCGCACGTCCGCGACGGACGGGCTGCGCGGAGTGCCGAGGTTCGCGAGGAGCACGCCGGTCCTCCGAGTCGGCGCGGCGATCGAATCGGGAGCGAGCATCGACATCGGACTCGCGCGAGATGGTGCCGAAGACACGTCGGGGGGGGCCC
>JBJXHG010000076.1:0-12863 GCA_046160865.1 Planctomycetota bacterium
CCCCCCCCCCCGGGGGGCGGGGAGTCGTTTGGGGCGGGCCTGAACGCGTACAATCGGGCCATGCCCATCAGCAAGATCCCCGAAGTCCTCGACGACCTGCGTCGAGGCAAGATGATCATCCTCGTCGACGACCCGGGCCGGGAGAACGAGGGTGACCTGGCGATGTTGGCCGAGCACGTCACCGCCGCCGACATCAACTTCATGGCCCGCGAAGGGCGCGGTCTGATCTGCCTGCCGATCGATGCCGGCCTGTGCGACCAGCTCGGCCTGGGGCCCCAGACGCCCCAGAACACCTCGAAGATGGGCACCGGCTTCACTGTTTCCATCGAGGCCGCCCAGGGGGTCACCACCGGAATCAGCGCGGCCGATCGCGCGCACACCATCCGCGTCGCGGTCGACGCGAAGTCGCGGCCCGAGGACCTGGCCCGCCCGGGTCACGTCTTCCCATTGCGGGCCCGCGACGGCGGCGTGCTCGTGCGCGGCGGTCAGACCGAGGGCATCGTCGACCTGGCGCGCATGTGCGGTCGGCGGCCCGCCGGGGTAATCTGCGAGATCATGAACGAGGATGGCTCCATGGCGCGCATGCCGGAGCTGGAAACGTTCGCCCAAAAGCACGGGCTCAAGATCTGCACGATCGCCGACATCATCGCCTGGAGGCGCCAGAACGAGCGCCTGATCGAGCCGATCGAGATGGACGTGCCGTTGCCGACCCGGTCCGGGACCTTTCTGGCGCATTTGTTCCGCTCCCACGTGGACGGCAAGGAACACCTCGCGCTGACGCTCGGCATGCCCGGCCCCTCGATCGACGGACCCCGACAGGCCGTCGAGGACGTGGTCACGGTGCGCGTGCACTCGGAGTGCTTGACCGGCGACGTGTTCCACTCGCTGCGCTGCGACTGTGGACCGCAGCTCGACAAGGCGCTCGAAACGCTCGGCCAGAAGGGTCGCGGCGTGCTCGTCTACATGCGCCAGGAAGGGCGCGGAATCGGGCTCGAGAACAAGCTGAAGGCGTACCGGCTCCAGGACGAGGGCCTCGACACGGTCGAGGCGAATCAGGCGCTCGGCTTCCCGGCCGACCTGCGTGAGTACGGCCTGGGGGCGCAGATCCTCCATTACCTCGGCGTGCGCCGGATGCGCCTCCTCACGAACAATCCGAAGAAGATCGCCGGGCTCCACGGCTACGGGCTCGACGTCGTCGATCAGGTGCCGCTTTCCACGCCGCCCAACGCGAAGAACCTCAAGTACTTGCGGACGAAGCGCGAC
Organism: Planctomycetota bacterium; assembly: GCA_046160865.1. Classification (GTDB taxonomy): domain Bacteria; phylum Planctomycetota; class UBA1135; order UBA1135; genus JBJXHG01. Next base: position 1,264 of record JBJXHG010000076.1, read on the forward strand.
AAGCTCGGGCACACGCTCCGCGAGGTCGACGGCGCGGCGCACGCGGACAACGAGCGGGAATAGAAGGCGCCGGCCGCACGTCAGTGCGCCCCGTCATGGAATGCACCGCGATGGAGCCCCAAGCAGCGGAAGATCACGACCTGGTTGCCGAGTCCTTGGCCGGCAACCAGGCGTCCTTCCAGCTCCTGGTCGAGCGCTACCAGTCGCGGCTCTTCGCGCTCGCCCGGCACTACACGAAGAACGCGGTCGAGATCGAAGACCTGGTGCAGGACAGCTTCCTCAAGGCCTACACGCGCCTCGAGACGTTCCAGCATCAGTCGTCGTTCTACACGTGGCTCTACCGGATCGCGGTGAACACGATCCTAGACTCGATGAAGCGCCGCGGCCGGTCGCCCGTGCAGGCGGTGGAAGATGTCGAGGTGATCAATGCGCCGAGCCACAACGCGCGCATCGGCAGCCCGGACGCGCGGATGCAGCAGGCCGAGACGGCGCGCGTCACGCACGAAGTGCTCGCGACTTTGCCGGACATCTTTCGGACCGTGCTCGTGATGCGCGAGTTCGACGGGCTCGCCTACCAGGACATCGCCGATATCCTCGGCATCTCGATCGGGACGGTCGAATCGCGCCTCTTCCGCGCGCGCGCGAAGTTCAAGGACAAGCTGCTCGAGAAGTACCCCGACTTCGGGGAAGCGTAGGAGGGTGAAACCATGGAATGCACCAATGCCGGCCGTCTGATTGCGAGCTACCTCGACGGCGAGCTCAGCGAGGCGCAAGCCGCGCCGCTGCGCAAGCACCTCCTCGCTTGCCAGCCCTGCCGCGCCGCAGCTCAGGGCGAGAAGAACCTCAAGCGTTGGTTCGTCGCGAGCCCGTCCGTCGCGGTGCCGCAGGATTTCGCGGCGCGCGTCGCGCGTCGCGCGTTCGCTGGCGATCGCGGAGCCGGAGAACGTGGCGCCGGTTTCGTCCCCGCCGCTGCGCCCGTCGCACGTCCGTCCGAAGATCGGACCCTGCGTTTCGTGCTCCAGGTCACTGCGCTCGCGGCCACGTTGCTCGTCGTCGCGGCGATCGCGCTGTCGAGCTTGAAGCTGCCGTCCGGGAACCGCTTGGCCGCCGAGAACCAACCGACGCTCGAGCAAGCGCTCGAGGGTCTGGACCGCCTCGAGCGGGAAGCGGCGACGACGCAATCGCCGTCGAGCGATCAGACCGCCGATGCGCGCTCGCAGGCCTCGCCTCCGACGTCGCAATCGAAGGGGAGCGAGCCGAAGTGACGAACCTGCGCCTGTGGGTGCTGGTGCTCGCGCTGGTGAGCTTCGGAGTCGGTCTCGCGTCAGGGACGTGGTTCGCAGCGAGTCTCCTGCGACCCACCCCCGATCGCGGTCCGTTCGACGACTACGAAGCGCGACTGGTCGCGGAGTTCCAGCTGTCGCCCGAGCGCGCGCAGCTCCTCCACGTCGTCCTCGCGAACTACCACAAGGAGATCGAGGAGATCAAAGACCGCCACATGGCGGCGTACACATCGGCGATGGAGCCGGAGCTCGCCGAGCGCGGCCGTTACTATCGTGGCTTGATCCAGACCCGAGTCCTCCCGCAGGATCAGCGCGCGAAGTTCGAGCGCCTGGCTCAAGGGATTCCCGCCCCGCTTTCGCACTAATCCCCTCATGGCACGTTCCTGCGGTTTCCGCATCGGTCCCCGGCGCTTCGAGCTCGTCGTCCTCGACGGCAGCCCGAAGAAGCACAAGATCACGGCCTACACCGCGGGTGCGCTACCGCGCGACTCCGACGAGGCGCTCGCGGAAGCGATCACCACGCTGAAAGAGGCGGTCAAGAAGCACGGCGTGCCGAAGGACAACGTCGGTCTTGCGATCGACACCGGCCTCGCGTCGTTCCGCACGATCAAGGTGCCGTTCACGGACCGCGCGAAGATCGAGCAGGTCCTCAAGTTCGAAGTCGAAGGGCAGCTGCCGCAGTGGAGCATCGACGAGGTCGTCGTCGACTTCCACGTCCTCGACACGACGGGCGAAGCGAGTGAGCTCCTGATCACCGCGGTGCCGAAGGCCGAGGTCAAGAAAGTCGTCACGCTGTGCGAGAAGGCCGGCTGCGAACCGCAAGAAGTCGAGCTCGAGACGACCGCGATGGTCAACGCCGCGCTCGCGGCGAACGTCTGCGGGCCGGAGACCGCGCAGGTCCTCGTGCACGTGGGCGACCACTCGACGAGCGTCGTCGTCGTCGACGGCGGACGAGTGCGGGAGATGCGTGCGATCCACATCGGCGCGTTCACGCACGAGACTTCCGCACCGCCGGAAGCGGAGCCCGAAGCCGAGGAAGCGCCGCGCGAAGGCTTGGCTGTCCTGGAGCCCGCGGACACCGCCGAATTGCAGCGGCGGCTCGACCAAGCGATCCGGCGCATCCGCCGTGAGCTCGGCCGAACCGTGTCGGCTGCGCGTTGCGCACACCCGATCGAGAAGATCCACGTGTGCGGGTTCGACCTGCCCGGATTGATCGGGAGCACGATCCTCGACATCCCGGTCGTCGTGCTCGAAGCGTTCGAAGAAGACAGCGGCCAACCGGCGGAGGGCTTCGGCGCGCTCGTGATCGCGTACGGCGTCGCGCTGCGTCAGCTCGGCGGCGGCGTGCTGCGTCCGGTGCTGCGACGTGAGGAGTTGCGCTACACCGGTGCGTTCGAGCGCATCGAGTTGCCGCTCGCGATCGCGTGCTTGTTGCTGGTCACGTTGCTCGGCGTGTGGAACATCTTCCTTTTCAAGGAGACGACGTTCGTCGACAACTGGGTCGGAACGTGGAGGGACCAGACCGCCGAAGCGTTGCTCGGTGCGCCGAAGCGCGGCAAGCAAGGTGTGCTCGCGTATCCGTCCGAGGTCGTGAGCCGCTATGCCGCCAACCTGGACGCCGACGCGGACCGCAACAAATTCGAACAGCTCGAGCACGTTCAGCGCCTGCTCACCGCGGACGTGAAGAAGCTCGAGAAGGACCTCGGCCAAGATGCCGAGGTGAGCCAGCCGCAGTCCGCGCTCGAGGCGATGACGCTCGTGCTCGACGTGCTGGATGGGCTCGGCACCGACAAGGCGCGCGCGTCGTTCCGCCGGGTCACGTCGACCTATCAACTTGGGCGCAGCGGCAAGCCGGACAGCGTGCGCCTGCAATTCGACGTCACTTTCTTCGCGGAGAACGCGGTCGCGGCGACCGAGTTCTACGAGAGCTTCAGCAATGCGCTGAAGACACAGCCGTGGTACGTGAACTTCGAGTCGCGTACGACGGATCCGCTCGAGAACGGACAAGGCATCTACGTCGCCGGCATGGCCGTGATCGTCGACGTGTCGAAGGCTCCGAAGACGGCGAGCCAGAAGGTCGCGCAATGAAGAGCTTCTTCAAGGACATGAACGTCGCGCGCGCGTTCATCTTGCTCGCGCTGATCGGGTCGGTGGTGCTCGGTTTCACGGGCTGGCGGCAAGCGCAAGCGCTGACGGAGCTGCGGGAGCGCAGCCAGAGTGATCTCGAGCCGCTCGTTGCGAAGATCCAAGAGCTCGGCAAGCGGCACACACAGCTCTCGAAGTCGATGCGCGCGGAAGGCCTGGCGGGGCAGAGCGATCCCGAGAGCTACGTCCGCAAGACCGCGATGAAGGACAAAGTCGAAGTCGGCGACGTGAAGATCGACCGCTCAGAGGATCCGCGGACGCAGGGAGTGATCGACCGCAAATACCGCATTCGGCCGGCGGACCGCGATCAGCGTTTCGACCGCGTGCGCATCGCGAACTTCCTCTACAGCTTGGAGGCCGACAGCCCGCGCCGTGTGAAGGTGACGGACATCCAGATCCAGATCGGCGACAAGAAGATCAAGCCGCAGGACATACCCGAAGACAGGTGGACGTTCGAAGCCGAGATCACGTCGCGGCAGCGAACGGAAGAGAAGCCGAAGTAGCGGCTGCGCGCTGACGTTGGAGGACCGAGGGGTCCCGCGCGCCCTCGCGCTCGCAAACGCCCTCACACCGTCGCGATGCGGATCGACTCCGCAGTCGCTATCGACTGCCGGTTACCGCGCCGCCGCGCTACTTCGACCGCGCCGGCACCTTCTTCGGCTGCCGGTAGACCGCGTGGTGCTCTTGCAGCGAGCGCACCGCGTAGTCGCTCTTGTGCATCGCGGACAGTGCGCTGACGACCGCGGAGATGCCGGCGCGTGTCGTGATGCACGGGATGCCGGCGGTCACGGCCGCGGAGCGAATCGACGAGTCGTCGACGCGCTGCTGCTTGCCGTACGGCGTGTTCAGGATCAGGTTGATCTCGCGGTTCTTGATCATGTCCACGATGTGCGGGCGGCCTTCGTGGACCTTGTTGACGCGCTCTACGGCGATGCCATTCGCCTTGAGCGCGCTCCACGTGCCGTCGGTCGCGAGCAGCTCGTAGCCGAGCGCCGCGAGCGTGCGTGCCTCCGAGATGATCGCGCGCTTGTCGGAGTTCTTGACCGACACGAACACGCGGCCGTGCTTCGGCAGCTTCAAGCCCGCCGCTTGGTACGCCTTCACGAACGCGTGGCCGAGGTCGATGTCGATGCCCATCACCTCGCCCGTCGAGCGCATCTCGGGTGACAAGAGGATGTCGACACCCGGGAACTTGTTGAACGGGAACACGGGCACCTTCACGGAGTAGAAGGGCGGCACGACTTCCTGCGTGAAGCCGAGCTCGGCGAGCGTCATGCCGCACATGACCTTCGTCGCGAGCTTCGCGAGCGGAACACCGATCGCTTTGCTGACGAACGGAACGGTGCGCGAGGCGCGCGGATTCACCTCGAGGACGTAGACGCGGTCGTCCTTCACGGCGAACTGGATGTTCATCAAGCCGATGACCTGCAGCTCTTTCGCGAGCGCGTGCGTCGCGGTGCGGATCTCCTTCAAGATGCCGGATCCGAGCGTGTGCGGCGGCAGCACGCAGGTCGAGTCGCCGGAGTGGATGCCGGCTTCCTCGATGTGCTCCATGATCCCGCCGATGACGACGGTCTTGCCGTCGCAGATTGCGTCGACGTCGACCTCGATCGCTTCCTCCAGGAAGCGGTCGACGAGAATCGGGCGGTCGGGCGTCACGTGCACGGCGTTCTGCATGTACTGATCGAGTCCGGCGTCGTCGTACACGATCTCCATCGCGCGTCCGCCGAGGACGTAGCTCGGCCGCACGAGCACCGGGTAGCCGATGCGCCGCGCGATCTCGAAAGCTTGTCCGACGTCGCGCGCCATGCCGCTGTCGGGTTGGTGCAGGCCGAGCTTCTTGATGCAGGCGTTGAAGAGCTCGCGATCCTCGGCACGGTCGATCGACTCGACCGACGTGCCGATCAGCGGCGCGCCGGCCTTCTTCAGGCCAGACGCGAGGTTGAGCGGCGTCTGTCCGCCGAACTGCACGATGATCCCTTCCGGCTCGATCGCGCGCACGATGCTCATCACGTCCTCGTGCGTCAAAGGCTCGAAGAACAGGTCGTCGGACGTGTCGTAGTCGGTCGACACCGTCTCCGGGTTGCTGTTCACCATCACCGCTTCCTTGCCGATCTCGCGCACGGCGAAGGCCGCGTGGACGCAGCAGTAGTCGAACTCGATGCCTTGGCCGATGCGGTTCGGACCGCCGCCGAGGATCATCACCTTCGGTTGCTTCGATTGGCGCAGCTCCGACTCGTCCTCCCACGTGGAGTAGTAGTACGGCGTCTGCGCCTCGAACTCGGCCGCGCACGTGTCGACGAGCTTGTACGTCGGCCGCAGGCCGAACTCCTCGCGCAGCGCGGTGACGTCGCTCTCCGTCGAGCCCGTCGCGGTCGCGAGCTGCCGATCGCTGTAGCCGAGGCGCTTCGCTTCGAGCAGGCGCTCCTTCGTCAGCACCGCGCCGCCGAGCTCCGCCTCGTAGTCGACGAGCGCGCGGATGTTCTCGAGGAACCAGCGGTCGATCTTCGTCGCCTCGTAGATCTCTTCCGTGCTCCAGCCCGAGCGATACGCCACGCGCACGGCGAGCAAGCGGTTGTCGTTCGGAACCCGCAGCGCGCGCGTCAGACCCGAGCCGTCGGCGAGCAGCACTTCCATCGGATCGCGCGGATCGAGCCCGAGTCCCGGACGGCCGGTCTCCAAACCGCGCAGCGCTTTTTGAAGCGACTCGCGGAACGTGCGGCCGATCGCCATCGTCTCGCCGACCGACTTCATCTGCGTCGTCAGCGTGCGGTCGGCGCCTTTGAACTTCTCGAACGCGAAGCGCGGGATCTTCACCACGCAGTAATCGATCGTCGGCTCGAAGCACGCCGGCGTCTGCTTCGTGATGTCGTTCTTGAGCTCGTCGAGCGTGTATCCGACCGCGAGCTTCGCCGCGAACTTCGCGATCGGGAAGCCGGTCGCCTTGGACGCGAGCGCGGAGCTGCGCGACACGCGCGGGTTCATCTCGATCACGATCATCCGGCCCGTCTGCGGATCGATCGCGAACTGCACGTTCGAGCCGCCGCACTCGATACCGATCTCGCGCATGATCGTGATCGAGGCGTTGCGCATGTTCTGGTACTCGCGGTCGGTCAGCGTCTGCGCCGGTGCGACCGTGATCGAGTCGCCCGTGTGCACGCCCATCGGGTCGAAGTTCTCGATCGAGCAGATGATCACGACGTTGTCGGCCTTGTCGCGCATCACCTCCATCTCGAACTCTTTCCAACCGAGCAAGCTCTCCTCGATCAGCACTTCGCTGTTCATCGAGGCCGCCAGGCCGCGTTCGACGATTTCCTCGAACTCGTCGACGTTGTAGGCGATCCCGCCGCCCGTTCCGCCGAGCGTGAATCCGGGACGGATCACGCACGGCAGGCCGATCTCGGCCAGCACGCGGCGCGCGTCGTCCATCGTGTGCGCGACGCCGGAGCGCGCGCAGGCGAGCCCGCACTTCTGCATCGCGCCGCGGAAGAGGTCGCGGTCCTCGGCCTTGCGGATGACTTCGGCTTGCGCGCCGATCATCTCGATGCCGAGCCGGTCGAGCACGCCCGCGTCATGGAGCGCGAGCGCCGTGTTCAAGCCCGTCTGTCCGCCGAGCGTCGGGAGCAGCGCGTCGGGGCGCTCCTTCTCGAGGATCTTCGTGACCGCCTCGACCGTGATCGGCTCGATGTACGTGACATCGGCCGTGTCCGGGTCGGTCATGATCGTCGCCGGATTGCTGTTGACGAGCAGGACCTTGTAGCCCTCCTCGCGCAGTGCTTTGCACGCCTGCGTGCCGGAATAGTCGAACTCGCAGGCTTGGCCGATGACGATCGGCCCGCTCCCGATGATGAGGATGGACTCCAGGTCGTCGCGGCGGGGCATCTGGCTCGTTTCGTGTGCTGGCGGACGGGCGGTTGGCCGGATCGAGCGGCCGAGGCGAAAGCGCTGGATTGAAACAAAGAACGCGCGCGATGTCGATCGGTTCGGCGCGGCGACGACGCGCGCCGCCGCTCGTGGCGATCAGCTCGCGGTCTGGTAGAGCGCGCACACCGCGCCCGCCGGATCCTGGATCACGGCGAAGCGGCCGTCGCCGAGCGCCTTCACGGGCGTGAGGACGTGCCCGCCGAGCTTCTCGCACCGTGCGACGCTGGCGTCGATGTCGGCCACGGTGATGTACATCAGCCACTGCTGCGGGATGTCGGCGTTGGGGCCGCGCGCGTGACACACGCCCGCGACCGTCTCGCCGTTCGGCGCGACCATGCTGTAGTCGGCGTAGCCACCCATGTCGACCTCCGCGACTTTCCAGCCGACGACGGCGGCGTAGAAGTCGCGCACTCGGCTCGCGTCCTTCACCGTCAAGTCACGCCACGTGATCGATCCGACGTCGGGCTTCTTCGCGGTCATCGACGTGCTCCTCGTGCTTGGCTCCGAGCGCTGCGGAGCGCGGAGAGCATACGACCTCGGCGCGCGCGAAGAGCTGCAGATGCAACGCATGCCGGCCCACCGATGCGATCGCGCGCGCCGCAGCGGCGAGCGCTCAGTTCGCGAGCACTCGCTCGACCGCCGCGGGATCGGCTTCGACATCGAGCGCCAGCGAGCCCGGGCGCTCGACGAGGACGAAACGCGGCTTCCCGCGCGCCGACTTCTTGTCGGTGCGCATGCCGTGCGCGAGCGCGGCCGGCGCGAGCTCGCTCGCGTACATCCGCCGCACGTCCGCGATGCTCGCGGGGAGCGACAGGTCCGAGAGAAGCTTGCGTGTGCGATCCGCGAGCTCCGGTGTGCGCAGCACGCCGCACGCGCGACTGAGCTCGAGCGCCGCGCCGAGTCCCGCGGCGACGGCGATGCCGTGCGGCACTCTGCCGAAGCCGGCGGCGTGCTCGATCGCGTGCGCGAACGTGTGACCGAGGTTGAGCTTCTTGCGCTCACCCTTCTCGTGCGGGTCGCGCGCGACGATGCCGGCCTTCGTGCGCACGCACAACTCCACGATCCCGGCGAGCACGGTCGCATCGCGCGCGCGCACGGCGGCGATCTCGCGCTCGAGCAGCACGAGCGCCTCGTCGCCGGCGATCAGCGCGGTCTTCACGACCTCGCCGAGGCCCGAGCGATATTCCTCGTCGCTGAGCGTCGCGAGCGTCGCGGTGTCGGCGAGCACGAGCCGCGGTTGATGGAACACGCCGGCGAGGTTCTTGCCTGCGCGCAGGTTGACGGCCGTCTTGCCGCCGACCGACGAGTCGACTTGCGCGAGCAGTGTCGTCGGCACTTGAACGAACGCGATGCCGCGCGCGTAGAGCGCTGCGGCGAGCCCGCCGAGATCGCCGACGACCCCGCCGCCGAGCGCCACGAGACACGCAGCGCGGTCGAGCTCGCACTCGGTCATGAAGTCGAGCACGCGCTCGAGCGTCGCGAAGCTCTTCGAGTCCTCGCCCGGCGCGACCGCGAGCACGGGTGCCGCTGCGAGCCCGATCAGCGACTTGCGATAGAGCGCATCGACGCTGGTATCGGTGAGCACGGCGCTGCGCGAGTAGCCTCGCACGCTCGTCGCGACCTCGGCCAGCAACCCGCGGCCGATGCGCACGTCGTACGCAGGCTCGGTCGCGACGTGCACGGTTTTCATCCGCACCGTCCGTTGGCGTTGCGCGCGCCCGACGACGTGAGGAGCTTCTTGTTCGCGTGCATCGCGGCCGCACCGACGAACGCGCGGAACAAGCGGTCTTGCACGCTGCCTTCGCTCGCGAGCTCGGGATGCCATTGGACGCCGATCGCGAAGCGTTGCGTCTCGTGCTCGATCGCTTCGATCAAGCCTTCGGGATCGCGGCCGCACACGCGCCACGGCGCCGCGACGTCGGACAGCGCTTGATGGTGGCGCGAAATCACGTCGACCGTCTCCTCGCGGAACACTTGTGCGAGGCGCGAGCGCGGCTCGAGGATCACCGCGTGCTCGGCGCTCTTGCGGTGCTCGAGCGAGCCGGGCCGGTCTTCCGGCAAGTGTTGGTAGATGCGACCGCCTCCGACCAGGCCGAGCAGCTGCATCCCGTAGCAGATGCCGAGCGTCGGGATGCCGCGCTCGAGCGCGAGCCGCGCGAGCGCGACGTCGAAGTCCTGTTTCTCGGGCGGCACCGGCACCGCTTGCGGATGAGTCGGGCCGAGTCCCAGACGCTGCGTGTCGAAGTCGTCGCCGCCGGAGAGCAAGAGGCCGTCGAGCCGCTCGAGCGCGCGCTCGATGTCGCCGGGTCCGCCGATCGGGACGAGCGCGAGCGGCACGCCGCCTGCTTTCAGGATCGCGTTCGCGTAGCGCGTCGCGAGCTCGAGCTTCGGCTCCTTCTCGATCGAGAGCAGACCGTTGATGCCGATGAGCGGGCGCTCGAGCGGATTCATGCGCGAGATGGTAGCGGCCACGCGGACCCGATCACTCGGCAACGCGAAACGCGTGAGCCGGAACGGGAGCTGAGGCGCGTTCGCCCCACCGATGCATTCGCCCTTCGGCGCTCCGCGCCGAAGGGCTCAGTGCGACACGATGCGCAGGCACCACGGATAGCGGTAGCGCTCTCCGCGCCCGGCGTGGATCGCGGCGATGACCGACATGATGATCGCGACGAACCAGACGACCGGGACGAGCGATACCGAGACGCACGACAAGCCGAGCAGCGCAGTGACGCCGGCGACGTTGATCTGGAAGTTGAGCGCCTCGCGGCCTTGGTCTTCGACGAGCGTGTTCTTCCGCCCGCCGAGCTGCCAGATCAGGAACGTGATCGAGGCGCCGAGGAACAGCGTCGGGATCACGAGCAGGAGCATCAGGTGCGACGCGACTGCCCAGAAGTAACGGCGCAGCGGCGAAGATTGCGTAGGAGGCGGCGGCGTACCGGCGGAGGGCGGCGGCGGGGGAGTAGCAGGTTGTCCGGTCGAGGCGCCGGTCGATGCGGGAGTGACGGGCGGCGGCGGGACGCCTTGCGCGGGCGGAGTCCTCGGCTCGGGCGGCGGCGTCGGGCGCTGTGCGGCGACGTCGATCACGGGACCGCGGACGTCGCTCGCGGTCGCCGGCGTCGTCTCGACTTCCGTGACGCGCGGCGGAGGAGGAGGCGGCGTTGCGGGGACGCCAGCGCCGAAGACCGGCGTCGTCGGCGGAGCGGCGGGTTGTCCCGCCGCGACTGGAATCGGCGGCGCGACGGGCGGCGTCTGGATGGGGACGACGATCGGCTCGGAACGCAGCGGCTCGCTCGCTGGGAGCTCGATCACGGGCAGACGCGGCGTGGTCGGCGGCTCGGATCGCAGTTCGTGAGCCCGCTCCTCTTTGGGCGGCAGGTTCGGATCGGGAGGAGGCGGCGCTTCTTGCATGGTTCGGTGCTCCGAGAGTGAGAGGGAGCGAAGGCCTCCCGCTTACGGGATCTTCCGGAGCCCATTTTTCCGCACGCTCACACGCGGCGGTTCGTCCGGCCTCGCGCCGTACGAAGCGCGTCACGCAAGGGTCAACGACAACGACGTCGCGCCCGCGCGCTCACGTCTCGCGCGTGCCGAGCAGCGCCGTGCCGATCAATCGGTAGAGCAAGCGAGCGCCGACGATCGCGTCCCAGCTGTCGACCTCGGGGTCGCTTTCCGCGCCTGGCGACACTTCGTTCAAGTCGAGGCCGACGATGTGGCGGCCGGAGCGAGCGAGCTCCTCGAGCCAGAACATCGTCTCGTGCCAATTCAAACCGCCGGGCACCGGCGTCCCCGTGTTCGGGCACAGCGCGGGATCGAGCCCGTCGACGTCGAACGACAAGTACACGTTGTCCGGCAAGTGCGCGATCGTGCGGCGCACGAGCTCGCGGAGGTTTTCGCCTTCGAGCTTCGCGTGCTGCCAATCGATGTCGAACAGCGTCTGGATGCGACCTTTCGACGCGCGGATGCGCTCGTGCTCTTGCTCGCCGAGATCGCGGATGCCGACTTGCACGAGCTTGGCGACGCCGTCGAGGCGTTCGGTCACGTTGAAAAAGATCGACGCGTGCGACCAATCGAAGCCTTCGTACGCCTCGCGCAGATCCGCGTGCGCGTCGAAGTGCAGGATGCCGAGGCCCGGGTAACGCTCGCTCATCGCGCGGATCGCGCCGTACGGCACGGCGTGGTCGCCGCCGAGCACGACGGGCAAGCGCTTCTCCGCGAGAGCCGCTTGCGTCGCCTCGTACACGATGTGGTTGA
>JBJXHG010000077.1:0-7285 GCA_046160865.1 Planctomycetota bacterium
CCGCTCTCGATCCTCGACCTGACGATCGTCTGCGCGTTCTTCGTGCCGGGCCACACGGGCGAAGCGGTGTCGATGATGGACGCACTGCTGCTCGACAATCGCAACCTGTATCTCTACGCGACTGCGGAGTCCGAGGGCCACGCCAAGAAGACGAGCGCGTACACCGAGCTGCGCGAGGAGGAGCTCGTCGACGAAGCGCGCGAGAAAGCGTTGAAGCGACTCGGACAGAACTTGCTCGAGCAAGCACGCACGCACCTGACATCGTCCGCCTCGCAGTGACGCGCGCGCGTCTGCGCGACTACTCGGCGGCGCGCGCCGCATCCGCTGCGCGCCGACGCCGCTCGATGTGGATCGCACGCCTGTATCTCGCACCACTTCCGTCGCGAGGTCGCGCCGGCGCGTTCGGAGCAAGGCGTTGCATCGGAGTCGACCGCAGCTGACCTCGTTGGTCAGCGAGGATCGACTCCGATCCAACAACGACGCTTCGAGCGAGTTGGCGCGACCGCAGCAGGAGGTGGTGCGAGATGCAGGCACGCAGCGCGACTTGCCGTATTCGATCGACGCCGCGCGCGATCGGTTCTACTCGGCGGCGCGCGCCGCATCCGCTGCGCGCCGCCGCCGCTCGATGTGGATCGCCAGCAGCGCGACGTCGGGCGGGCGCACGCCGGCGATACGCGCTGCGGCACCGAGCGTGCGCGGCCGGAGGCGCGCGAGCTTGTCCTTCGCCTCGTTCGCGAGCCCACGCAACACGGCGTAGTCGACGTCGGCCGGGATCTCGATCGACTCCTGGCGGCGCGAGCGCTCGACGTTCTCTTCTTGGCGGCGCACGTAGCCCGCGTACTTCACGTCGACGGACAGCGAGTCGCGGACCTCGGGATCGAGCGCGAGCACCGCGAGCTCGGGCGTCTCGCGCTCGAGCTCCGCGAGCTCGATCTCCGGACGCAACAGGAGCTCCGCGAGCGTCTTGCCGCCGTGTCGCGCGCTGCGCGTCGATTGGAGCACGGCGCGCGCGCGCTGCTTCGCCGCGAGACGCGCGTCCAATCGCCGTGCGTGCGCGTCGTCGGCGAGGCCGATCGCGTGCGCGCGCGGCACGAGCCGTTCGCTGGCGTTGTCCGCGCGCAACAAGAGCCTGTGCTCCGCGCGGCTCGTGAACATGCGATACGGCTCGCTCGGATTGGAGACGATCAAGTCGTCGATCATCACTCCGATGTAGGCCTCGTGACGGCCGAGCACGAACGACTCGCGGCCGTGCACCCACAGCGCCGCGTTCGCACCCGCGATCAGGCCTTGCCCGGCCGCTTCCTCGTAACCCGACGTGCCGTTGATCTGTCCGGCGAGATAGAGACCGCACACGGCGCGCACGGCGAGCGTGTCGGAGAGCTGCGACGGCTCGACGAAGTCGTACTCGACGGCGTAGCCGTGGCGCAGGAAGCGCGCGCGCTCGAGTCCCGCGACGGTGTGGATCAGCGCCTCCTGCACTTCCGCCGGCAACGACGTCGAGACACCGTTCACGTACACGACGTCGGTCGAGAGGCTCTCCGGCTCGAGGAACACTTGGTGGCGATCCTTGTCTGCGAAGCGCATCACCTTGTCCTCGACCGACGGACAGTAGCGCGGACCGACGCCTTGGATGCGTCCCGCGTACATCGGCGCGCGGTGGATGTTCGCGCGGATCTCGGCGTGCGTGCGCTCGTTCGTCCACGTGATCCAGCACGACACTTGCCGGAGCGACGGGAACGCGGCGCGATCCGTCGCATCGGAGAACGGAGTCGGCTTCGCGTCGCCGCGCTGCTCGTCGGTGCGCGCCCAATCGATGCTGTCCGCGGCGAGGCGCGGCGGCGTGCCGGTCTTCAAGCGGCCGAGCTTCAGGCCCAGGCGTGCGAGATCGCCCGAGATGCCGCTCGTCGTGCCTTCGCCAACGCGTCCGCCGCTCGCTTGCGAGTCGCCGGTGTGCATCACGGCGCGCAAGAAAGTCCCCGTCGTGATGACGACGGCCGGTGCGCGCAGTGTTCGGCCATCGGCCGTGCGCACGCCGCACACGCGCGGCACGGCTGCGCCGGTCTCGACCACGAGCCCTTCGATCGCGGCTTCGAGCGTGTCGAGGTTCGCGCTCGCCGCAACGCGTGCGGTCGCGGCTTCGCGGTAGCGATGCCGGTCCGATTGGCAACGCGGTCCGCGCACCGCGAAGCCTTTGCCCGTGTTCAGCATCCGAAACTGGATGCCGGTCGCGTCGGCGACCGCGCCCATCGCGCCGCCGAGCGCGTCGACCTCGCGCACGATCTGACCCTTGCCGAGGCCGCCGATCGCGGGGTTGCAGCTCATCTCGCCGATCTTGTCGGTTCGCAGCGTCACGAGCGCCGTGCGCGCGCCGAGCCGTGCGGAAGCGAGCGCGGCTTCGATGCCCGCGTGGCCGCCGCCGATCACGAGCACGTCGTAGTCGGCGCCGGAGTCGCGCGCGGGATGGAGATGAACGTGCGAACCCATGAAAAGGAGAGCCGCGCGTGACGCGGGCCGCGCAGTGTAGCGATGGATCGCACCCGTCAGATTCGCGCGCGTGCGACGCGCTCGCGAAGAATCTTCCGCGCAACGCGCGTCGAAACACGCCGCGGCTCTCAATTGCGGCAGAGCGCGCCGTCGAAACGGTGGGCTCATGCGTTCTTGGGTCTTCCGCCACCGCCTGCGCCTACGCGTCGTCTACGGCGTCGGACCCGCGGCCGCGCCGCCCTCGCCGCCGCCCGCACCTCGGCTCCGTGGCGGCGCCCGGCCTGGCACGATCGAGCGGCGCGGCGGCGTCGTGATCCTGCGCCCCCCGGCTCGCGCCTATTGACCCGCGCGCAGCGATCGCGCGCCCCGCTGCGGGTTGCTCCGCTGGGCCCGCGCGCCTAACTTGGCTCCACTTCGCGCCGGTCCACGCGCGTCCAAGCAGCCCGATGTCGCGCACGATCCAGAGCCCGCACACGCGACATTCGCTCGCGCGCGACACCACGTCGGTCGCAGCGCGCAGGATCCGCGGCGCGCTCGCGCTCGCGCTGCTCGCCGCCATCACGCCGATCGCGCATGGCGCAGCGCCGGAAGACGCGCCGCGCCGTGAGTCGCTGCAACGCTTCCTCGCGCGCCTGCGTCAGGACCGGACGGGACTGCTGACCTCGATGAAGAGCAGCGTCGACGCGGCGTTGCGCACGCTCGAGACCGAAGCGCAGACCAAGCGTCCGCAGGGGCTCGAGGACGCACAGACGCGCCTCGTCGCGCTCGGCGTCGAGTCCGCGCCGCTGCTCGTCGAGCACATCGATCCGGGCGAGAAAGCCGACGACACGGCCAAGCTGCGCGCCGCGCACGTCGCGTCGGCCCTCGCGCGGATGCCGACGCGCGCCATCACGGCGCAGCTCTTGTCGCTGGCACGCACCGGATCCGCCGAAGGCCGCGCGAACGCGTTGTGCGTGCTCGGGGCGAGCCCCGACGTGGAGCAGGTGCTGCCCGTCCTCACCACGATCTACCGCACCGAGACGGGTGCGTTGAAGCTGCAGGCACTGACTGCGATCGCAAAGATCGGCGGCCCGGACTCCGAACACGTCATTCGCGACGCGCTCGAAGCGCGCGACGCCGAAACCGTGAAGGTCGCGCTGGGCGCCGTGGCGGCGTCGCGCTCGGTCGCGGTCGCGCCGCTCGTGCTCGGGCTGCTCGACTCGCCGCAGTCGGCGACACCGTTCGTCGACGGCGTGCTCGCGTACTACAAGGCCTGCCCGGAGGTCGTCGACAAGGAACACTTGCTCGCGCTCGTGCGCGTCGCGCAGGAGTTCTCCGTGGCGAAGGAGCTGCGTGTGCGCGTGCTCGAAGCGATCGCCACGTTCGCCGATCGCGCCGATGCGGACGTGCGGCGCAACTTGCGGCAAGTGGCGGAAGCGCCGGCGCGCGAAGTGCGCGAAGCGGCGCTCGTCGCTTGCTACGCTCTGGGCGACAAAGGCGCGCGCAAGGAGCTCGTGTCCGACTACGACGCGCAGATCGAGCGCAACAAGAACTGGGCAAACTCCTACGAGGCGCGCGGCAACGTGCTCTATCGCCTGGGCGAGTACCGCGACGCGCTCAAGGACTTCCAGAAGGCGCTGCAACTCTCCGCCGGCGATCTGCGCGCACGACCCGACGACAGCTACGTCGGTCTCGCTCGCTGCTACATGCAGCTCGGCCGGTCGAAGGACGCGGCGCAGGCGCTGGAGCGATCGACGCTCTCCAACCAGCGGCGCGCGGAGCTCGCGCGCGAGCCGCTCTTCGAGAAGCTCGCCCGCGACCCGAAGTATCGCGCCGTCTTCGGCATCCGTTGAGCGCATGGCGCGCACCGGTTTCTACACGAGCCCGGCGTTCGCGCGGCACGACACCGGCCCCGGGCATCCCGAGCGCGAGGCGCGCGTGCGCGCGATCGAGCGCCGCGTCGCGGACACCGGACTGCGCGCGGAGCTGTGCGTGCGCGCGGCGGAGGAGATCGAGGTCGCAGCGCTCGCGAGCGTGCACGACGCGGAGTACGTGAGCGCGGTCGAACGCGCGATCGCCGCCGGTGCCCGCGTGCTCGACGAAGGCGACACCAAGGTTTCATCCGAGTCCTGGCGCGCCGCGCGCACCGCCGCCGGCGCCGCGCTGCAAGCGGTGGACGCCGTGATGGCTGGCGAGCTCGACAACGCGTTCGTCGCCGCCCGACCGCCCGGCCATCACGCCGAGCGCTCGTTCGCGATGGGCTTCTGCGTGTTCAACAACGTGGCGCTCGCGGCCGCGCACCTGCGCGCGCAGCACGGACTCGAGCGCGTCGCGATCGTCGATTGGGACGTGCACCACGGCAACGGCACGCAGCACATCTTCGAGTCCGATCCGTCCGTCTTTTTCGCGAGCTTGCACCAGTGGCCGCTCTATCCCGGCACGGGCGCGCCGAGCGAGCGCGGCGTCGGAGCGGGCGAAGGCGCCACGCTCAATGCGCCGCAAGCGCCGGGCGCGGGCGACCGCGAATGGCTGGACGCATTCGACACGTTGGTGCTGCCGGCGCTCGAGCGCTTCCGGCCGCAGTTCGTGCTCGTGTCGGCCGGCTTCGACGCGCACCGCGACGATCCGCTCGCGCAGACGAACCTGACCGAGCACGCGTTCGAGCGGATGAGTACCGGGCTGCTCGACCTCGCGCGCCGGCATGCGCACGGGCGACTCGTGTCGCTGCTCGAAGGCGGTTACGACCTCGAGGCGCTGGCGCGCTCCGCATGTGCGCACCTCGGGGCGTTGCGCAGCGCGTGACGCGCGCCGGGCTGCTACGGACGTCGCGCGAGCGCGTCGACGACGATCGGCGAGAAGAAGAGCGCGTCCGGATCGCGCTCGCGCTCAGCCCACTGCGCGAGGAAGCGCACACGCTCGCCCGTCGAGAGCAAGCCCTTCCCCTCCATCACCTGGCTGAAGTGCGGGAAGAAGAGACCCGCCCAGCGGAACACGCCGGACGCAGGTCCGCCGCTCATCACGTTCGGCGTCATCGACACGGTCTCGAGTCCGGCGGCGCGAAAGAGGCGCGGCACACGGCCCGCGATCCACGGATCCCCGCCCATCTGCGTGTAGAGCGCGCGTGTCGCGCGCACGACCGCGCGGAAGCCGTCGCTCTCCGGGAAGAGCGACACGCCTTCGTGGTTGTAGTCCTGCAAAGCGAACGATCCGCCGCGTCGCAGGCATGCAGCGATTCCACGCAGCGCGACCTCCGGCGCGGGAACGAAGCTCCAGACCCAGCGCGCGAACACGAGGTCGAACGACTCCGGCTCGAGCGCCGCGCTCTCGATGCGCGCCTGGACCACGCGCACGTTCGTGACACCACGCCGCTCGAGCTCGCGCTCGACGTGCGCGGTCCAGCGGGGTGACTCGTCCAGCGCGACGACGACGCCCGTAGGTCCGGCACGGCGCGCGAGCTCGAGCGTGACCAGTCCGGGCCCGCAACCGAGATCGAGGATGCGCGCGCCCGGGCTCACTCCGATGCGGTCGAGGAACGCGCTCGTCACGCCGCCCCACACTTCGTGCTGGAACGCGAGGCGCGCGAGCTCTTGGTCGTTCGTGCCGAGCGGGTATTGCGTCACGGGCCGAGCAGAGTGCCAACTGGACGCGCGGCCGAGAAGTCCGCGCTCCGCGCATGCGCCTCACGATCGACCGCCACGACCGCGACACCTTCGGGCTCACGTACGTCTACCCCGTCGTGTCGCGCCGCGCGGGCGGCGTCTCGATCGGCATCAACCTGAACCCGAACAACGCCTGCAACTGGCGCTGCGTCTATTGCCAAGTTCCGAACCTCGTGTTCGGCAGCGCGCCGCCGATCGATCTCGCGCGTTTGGAGGACGAGCTCTCCGCCTTCCTCGAGTGGGCGGTGCGCGGCGATTTCTTGGAGCGGCACGTTCAGGACGG
Organism: Planctomycetota bacterium; assembly: GCA_046160865.1. Taxonomy (GTDB): domain Bacteria; phylum Planctomycetota; class UBA1135; order UBA1135; genus JBJXHG01. The sequence continues at coordinate 6,406 of JBJXHG010000077.1, forward strand.
CGCGCGCGTGATCAAGGACGTAGCCTTCTCCGGCAACGGCGAGCCCACGAGCAGCGGAGAGCTCCCGGGCGCGGTCGAAGTCGTGCAGCGTGTGCTCGCTTCGTTCGAATTGCAGCGTGCGATCGACGTCGTGCTGATCACGAACGGCTCGCTCGTGCACAAGGAGCACGTGCGGCGCGCGCTCGCCGCACTGGCGACCTCGCGCGGCGTCGTGTGGTTCAAGATCGACAGCGCGACGCAGGCGGGCCAACAATGCGTGAACTCGATCGCGCTCGGTCCGCAGCGCACGCGGGACAACGTCGTGATCGCCGCAAGTCTCTGCCCGACGTGGATCCAGACGATGATGCTCGCGATCGACGGCGCACCACCTTCCGACGAGGAGCGTGCGGCCTATCTCGACTTCTTGCGCGCGCTCGTTCGCGATCGCGTGCCGGTGCACGGCGTGCTGCTCTACGGACTGGCTCGGCCGTCGCACCAACCCGAAGCGCCGCGCTTGTCGGCGCTGCCGCGCGAATGGATGGAAACCCTCGCGCGCGCGATCGAAGCGGCAGGATTGCCGGTGCGGCTCTCCCTTTGACGCGCACACCCCTGCGCACACTGCGTGCGCGGCCCGAGCGGCTACGACATCCCAGACCCGCGCAGGAGCTTGCCGAGCTCGATCATCGCGCGCGCGTGCATCATGCGCGCTGCGGCGGCGCTCGGTCGTTGCGTGTCCTCCGCCACCGACTCCCACGACGCACCGGCGAAGTTGCGCAGCAGGATCAGCTCGCGATATTCCGGCGACAGCTGGTCGATGCAGCCGTCGACGATGTGGTTGCGCTCGACCTCGGTGAGCTTGTCGAGCGGCGCGCTCGTCTCGTCCGCGAGGGCGATCGTCGCG
>JBJXHG010000078.1:0-3656 GCA_046160865.1 Planctomycetota bacterium
CCGTTCGTGTCGGAACCAGGAGCGCGACCGCAGGCGAATCCTCGAGATTCGCCGAGGATCGTGCGACGCCGAGCCGGCGCGAACGGACGACTTTCGTGCCGAATGACTTTCACCACGGGCTGCTAGCCCGCAGTTCCCACCACATCCTGCTGCGTTCGCGTCAACTCGCTCCGGCCGGCGTTGTTGCGTCGGAATCGATCCTCGCTGACCTGACAGGTCAACCGCGGTCGATTCCGACCCAACGCCTTGCTCGAAGCGAGCTGCCACGCCCTCGCGGCGGACGTGGTGAGAAGTGCGGGCTAGACTCCGCGGCCAACCGGCCAAGGAACGGCGAGCGATGCGGAGTGCGCGAACATTTTCTCTACTGGTGATCGCAACCGTCGCCGCGTGCGCGAAGCACGCGGCTCCCGCGGAACGCGCCGCGAGCTCTCCGCTCGTCCACCTCTCGGACACGCTCGACCCGGCGCGCGCGAAGAGCGCTCCGGCTCCGAACCACGCGCGTGAGGTGCGCACCTGGAGCTTCGCGGAAGCGCGCGACGACTGGCGCATCGTCGCGAAGGCGACGTCCCCGCACCTGAGCGCGCTCACACTCGAGCGCGTTGCCGACGCCACGCGCCTCTCGCTCGGCTCGCCGGAAGACGCATCCGGCGGCGCAATGCTCGCCGGACTTGCGATCGATCTGCCGCCAACTCGCCGCGACCAATGGACCGCGATCGTCGTCCGCGCACGCTCGCACGACCGACTCGCAGGCATCGGATCGGCGTACAACGCCGCGACGAAGACGCAGGTCCCGCGCGGTTTCGGCTTCTTCATGGGAGCGCCCGGCACGTCGCCCGTCTTCAACGATGGCTCCGTGCAGAGCTACTTCCTGCCGCTCGTCGGACACGACGACGAGATGCTCGACACCGTCGGCTTCTTCGTCGCCGCGCCGAAGCCTGCGCGCATCGACATCCTCTCGGTCGCGCTCGTCCCGCGCGGCGCGTCGTACGAGGACGCGTTCGGAGTCCAGGCACTGACGCGCGGAACGGAGACGCGCCGCACGGTGTTCTCGCACACGCCCGTCACGCTGACGTGGCCACTCCACGTGCCGAAGGGCGGCCGCTTCGACTTCGCCTTGACGTCGCTGCTCGGCGAGGACGTCGCTTACCAGGTCAACGTCCGCGCAGGACAGGGCGAGCCGACGAAGCTGTTCGACGAATCGGTGCAGAACAGCGACGCGTGGCTGCAGCGCGGCGTCGATCTCGCGCGCTGGTCGGGGCAGAACGTCGAGCTCGAGCTGTCGGCTTCGAGCACGCGCGCGGGATCGGTCGCGCTCCTCGGCACGCCGCTCGTCTCGGGAACCGTCGCAGCGCGGCGTCCGAACGTGATCCTGTACGTCATCGACGGCGCCGGCGCGGACTTGATGAGCCTCTACGGCTACAACCGTCGCACGACGCCGTTCCTCGAGCGGCTGGCGGCGGAAGGCGTGGTATTCGAGCGCGCGTACTCGAACTCGACGTGGACGCAGTCGTCGACGGCATCGTTCATGACGTCGCTGCACCACAGCGTTCTCGGCGGACTCCGCCGCGGCATCCACTCGACGCCCGTGCCGGCCGCCGCGACGACGATGGCCGAGCACATGCGCCGCGGCGGCTACGCGACGGCCGTCTTCACCACGAATCCGAACTGCGCGCGCGTGATCGGGCTCGAGCGTGGCGTCGACTTCATGAGCGACGGCAGGGAGGAAGAGGGCACGACGTCCGCGGCCAACTTGCACGATCGGTTCTGGAGGTTCCGCCGCGACTATCCCGGCCGGCCCTACTGGATCCACTTCCAGACGACGGACGTGCACGAGCCGAACGAGTCGGTCGCACCGTTCGCCGGCCTCTACGTGTCTGCGGCGGAGCGCGCACAGCTCGAGCAGTGGGACGCACAGATCTGGAAGACGCGCGGCGAACTCTTCGGGAAGACCAGCATCGCGGGCTTCTACGACGCTGCGCTCGAGAAGGCCGGCATCGATCGCCACGGGTACTTCAACCTGCGCCGCGGAATGCACGACGAGACGATGGCGCAGCAGGACCACGCGCTGGCGCAGTTCGTCGGCATGCTCGAGAACACGGGCGAGTGGGAGAACACGATCCTCGTGATCGCGTCGGACCACGGCCATCCCGCCGGTACGTTCGCGCGCTGGGGACGGGGGCTCTTCGACCCGCAGCCCGAGCCGTGGCAGGGCGCGCTCTTCGATGCGTACGCAACGCACATTCCATTGATCGTGATCGCCCCGAAGAGGTTCTCCGGCGGGCGTCGCATCGCGCAGCCAGTTTCGATGATCGACGTCCTGCCGACGATCCTCGATCTCGCTGGACTGCCGGCGGCCGAGATCGCGCAGGGTCGATCGCTCGCCCCGCTCCTGCACGGCAAGGAACTCGCGCCGCGCCCCGTGATCTTCGACGAGTTCCGCGTCGACGAAGCAGCCGGCGAGATGGTCGGCAACCTCGAGATGATCGACGGACGCTGGGGCGCGTCGCTCGAGATCGGACCGACACTCGACGACGAGTCGAGCATGGGCCGACACTCGGTGCCGGCGGGCGGTCGCTGGGGCGCCGTGCATCCTTACTTCCCGAACGTGCCGCGCCTGTTGCTCTACGACCTGTGGAAGGATCCGTTCGCGCTGCGCGCGGTGAACGACGAGCATCCAGAGCTCGTCGCGCACTACGAGCGCGAACTGCTCGCGCACTGGAGCGCCAACCGAGCGCTCGCCCTGCGGTTCGGTGAAGCCGACGAAGCGCAGGCGTTGTCGCCGGAGGCGCTCAAGCAGCTGCGCGATCTCGGCTACGTGCGCTGAGCCCTCACGTACCGACGCTGCGGCTTCGAGCCCGCATTTTCACCCACTCCGACTGCGGTCGCGCCAAGTCGCAGAGCTGCAGGAGTCATGTCGTCCAGCATGTCGCAACAGGCCGGGCGAGCGCGAACTTCGATGGACACTGGTAGAGGACGCAACCGCGCGGACGATGCCGAGAACGCGGTTGCACAGTGTGCGAGTGGTGGAGGCGGTGGGAATCGAACCCACGTCCCAGCTCTCCTAATCTCCAGGCATCTACGTGTGTGTCTCACGATTTGGTTCTCGTCCTCGGGCCGCGCGTGAGCGCGCTGCCGTCGCACCAGCCTCGGTGTGTTCTCGCCGGTCTGCCCCAAGGCGGAGCTCGCCGGCCAGCCCGCTGTTTTCGTCGTTCCGCGGCCGCGGGCACTCCGCGGAGCGACGGCTACCTGAAATCAGGCAGCGAGAGAATAGTTGTTGGCATGTAATGCCGTCCCGAGAGGATTTTACGGGATGACTCGAGATCCCCGACACGCAACCTGGAGGCAGCAAGAACCGGTCGAGACCAGTGCGCCCCCCGAACGAGCGAGGACTGTAGCACATCGAGGTGCGCGGCTCACGGGCGAGGTTGCGAGGCGCGTCGTGACACGGTGACGACGTCACGCGCGGCGCGAAGGCAACCGGGCGGCAACGGCGAGCTTCGGCCGCACAGTCGAGCGCAAGCAGACGCAACGGGTCCCCGCCGTCGTTTCATGCGTGTGGCTTGAGAACACGCCACACGCGGGCGCTGCGCGTGCGAGGCACGCTCCGCGCAGGACCGGCGCGAGATGGAGCGAGCGACCAAGCGCGCGCTATCGCG
>JBJXHG010000079.1:0-32260 GCA_046160865.1 Planctomycetota bacterium
GAACGGGATCTGCGCAGGCTCGCGCGCGAACAGCGGGATGTACACGCCCAGGTTGTCGCCGCCGTTCGCGATCGTGACGCCCGCAACCGCCAGAATCTGCGACGCGCTACTCGTGGCCGCACGCTGCGCGAGGTCGTCGTTCTCGTGCCTGTCACCGCGACGGAGCTCGACGAGCTTCTTCACGCCCAGTGCCAGCGGCACGACGCCGAGCAGCGCCACATAGCCGTCCGGAACGGTCAGCGCCGCGAGCGCCGCGACAGCGCTGGCCGCGGTCAAAGCGCCGATGCCGAGGAACTGTCCCGCGACGATCGCGCGCGGCCGCAGGCGCGGATCCGCGAAGAACGCCGCGAGCAAGAACAGGTCGTCGACGTTCGTCGACGCGAACACCGCGGCGCTGACGGCGAGTGTCTCGACGGCGTCGAACACCCGCTGAACGTAGCGCAACCGGCGTGCGCGCAGAACGACGCGCTGGCGCTACGCCGATCCGAGCTCGCGCAGCGTGCGCGGCGGCCAAAACGCGACGAGCTGCATCTCGCCCGGCTTCGGCTTGCCGGTGAGGCGCGCGACGCCGCCCTTCTTGAACTCGAACGGCGCCGAGCGCGAGGGATGCTCGTACACGTGCCAGCCGAGCAGCAGCACGGACAGGAGATCCGAGAGCCACGGCTCGTGGCCGACGAGCGCCACGCTGCCGCCTTCGAGCGAAGCGAGGAGCTCCTCGCTCGGTGCGCGCGCGAGCGCCGCGGTCACGACGGTCTCGCCAGCGAGGATCGGCTCGAGCAAGTCGGCCGTCTCCTGTGCCCGCAAGTACGGGCTGTGGTACACGCGATCGAACTGCACCTCGAGCCGCTCGAGTCCGCGCACGACGTCGCGGAAGCGCTCGCGGCCTTCGCGCGAGAGCGCGCGCGCTTCGTCGCCGCCGCTTTCGCTGTGCTCTTCCGCTTGCGCGTGCCGGATGAGATAGAGCTCCACGTCAGTGCTCCTCGACGTGTGCACGGTGGCTGCGCCACGCCGCGAGCGCGCGCACGCGCTGCGCTTCGTACGCCTCGTTCAGCGCGCGTTCTTCGTCGCGCGAGATCTCGTGCACAGGACAGGCCTCCAGCAATCTTCGCCCCACCGCCAGGTTGTTGAGCTCCCCGAGCTCTTCCTGCAAGGCCTCGACTGCTTTCGAGTCGCCGTCGACCCACTCCAGAGCGTACCGCAAACGGCGGACGCGACGGCGAAGTCGATGCCATGCATGCGCGTCGGCGCGCTCGAGGCCCCGGCCCGCCTGCGCGGCGCGCTTGCGCAAGCGCGCAAGGCCGTTCGTCGCGGCGGAGAGCTCGATGGGGGGCAGCGTGGCGAGCGCGGCGAGCAGCGCGTCCGTGCGCGCGCGTTCACGGCCCGCGACCCAGCGCGCGTGCTCGTCCGCACGCTCTTCGGCCAGCCACTGCGCGAATGCCGCCGCCGTCGCGCGCGCGCTCCACACGTCGAGATCGCGCATGCGTGCTGCGCTGCGCCGGAGTGCGCGCAAGTCGTCGCGCAACGCACGACGTCCGGCGATCTCCAGCGCGACCGAAAGGCGACCCGCGGCGACGCGCAGCTTGTGCACGGCCTCGGGATCGTCGGATGTTTCGGCGCGCAAGAGCTCCGCCGCGAGGCGGTGGATCCACGCAGTGCACTCGATCATGTTGCTGAGCCCAGATGAGCCATCCATCCTAACCCCAGGTCCCAGACGCGGCGTTTCGGACCCACGCGATCAAGATCGGATGAAGAGGCATCGGCGCTCGCATTCCCTGGCGCAGCGCGGACCGCTTTGCGAGCATCTTGCGCCGTGAACGGCCCGCAACGAGCAGTCGAGGACGGCCCTGCAGGCTCAAGCCCGCCGCACGTGGGCGCCGAAATCGAGCTCTCTCCGGCCTCGTCCGGCCCGACGGACATGCTGATTCCTCAAGGTCGCCCCGAGCGCGGCGACGCGCCGCCGGACGTCAAGGATCCGCGGCTCTACATCAACCGCGAGCTCGCGACGCTCGAGTTCAACCGGCGCGTCCTCGAGCAGGCGAAGGATACGTCGACGCCACTGCTCGAGCGGCTGCGGTTCCTGACCATCTGCAGCGCGAACCTCGACGAGTTCTTCGAGATCCGCGTCGCCGGTCACAAGCAACAGGTCGCATTCCGCGTCGCGCAGCCCGGTCCCGACGGACTCTCCGCGCAAGAGACGCTGCGCGAGATCGGCGCCGTCGCGCACGCGCTCGTCGCGGAGCAGTACCAAGTGCTCAACGAGGTGCTGCTCCCCGCGCTCGAGCGCGAAGGCGTGCGCATCTTGAAACGCTCGGCCTGGACGCCGAAGCAACGTCGCTGGGTGCGGCACTACTTCGAGGACGAGGTGCTGCCGGTGCTGACGCCGATCGGGCTCGATCCGGCGCACCCGTTCCCGCGCGTGCTCAACAAGAGCTTGAACTTCATCGTCTCGCTCGACGGCGCCGACGCATTCGGGCGCTCGAGCGGCGTCGCGGTGGTGCAGGTGCCGCGCTCGCTGCCGCGCGTGATCGCTCTACCCAAGGACGTGGCGCGCGCGCCGCACGACTTCGTGATGCTCTCGTCGATCGTGCACGCCGAGGTCGAGCAGCTCTTCCCCGGCATGCAGGTGCTCTCGTGCCACCAGTTCCGCGTGACGCGCAACAGCGACCTGTGGGTGGACGAGGAAGAAGTCGACGACTTGCTGCACGCGATGAAGGGCGAGCTCAGCAGCCGCAACTTCGGCGAGTCCGTGCGTCTCGAGGTCGCCGACGACTGCAGCGAGGAGATCGCGCAGATGCTGCTCGCGACCTTTCACCTCGGCACGAACGATCTCTACCGCGTCAAAGGGCCGGTCAACGTCAACCGGCTCGCCGCGCTGCACGAGCTCGTCGACCGCCCCGACCTGAAGTACCCGCCGTTCCTGCCCAAGCTCTCGAAGCGTTTCGCGCAGGAGGCCGACCCGTTCGAGGTCATCCGCCACGGAGACGTGCTCCTGCACCATCCGTTCGAGTCGTTCTCGACGATCGTCGAGCTCTTGCGTCTCGCGGCGATCGACCCCGAGGTGCTCGCGATCAAGATGACGCTCTACCGCACCGGCAACGACTCGCCGGTCGTCGAGGCGCTCTTGCAGGCCGCGCGCAACGGCAAGGAAGTGACGGCGGTCGTCGAGCTGCGCGCGCGCTTCGACGAGGCGGCGAATATCAATCTCGCGACGCGCTTGCAGGAGGCGGGCGCGAAGGTCGCGTACGGCATCGTCGGCTACAAGGCGCACGCGAAGATGCTGCTCGTCGTCCGGCGCGAGCAGAAGAAGCTGCGCTACTACGTGCACCTCGGCACGGGCAACTACCACACGGGCACGGCGCGCGTGTACACCGACTTCGGCTTGCTCACGTGCGATCCGGAGCTCGGCGACGACGTGCACAAGATGTTCTTGCAGCTCACCGGCCTCGGCCGCGTCGCGCGTCCGAAGAAGCTGCGCCAGTCGCCGTTCACGCTGCAACGGCACTTGCTCGCGCTGATCGAGGCCGAATCCGAGCACGCGCGCCACGGCAAGCCGGCGCGGATCGTCGCGAAGATGAACTCGTTGAGCGAGCCGCGCATCATCCAAGCGCTCTACCGCGCTTCACGCGCGGGCGTGTCGATCGATCTCATCGTGCGCGGCATCTGCTGCTTGCGGCCCGGCATCCCCGGCGTGTCGGAGAACATCCGCGTGCGCTCGATCATCGGGCGCTTCCTCGAGCACTCGCGCGTGTTCTTCTTCCACGCCGGTGGCGACGAGATCGTGCTCGCCGCGAGCGCCGACTGGATGCAGCGCAACTTCTTCTCGCGCGTCGAGGTGTGCTTCCCGATCGAGGAGCCGCGCCTCAAGAAGCGTGTCATTCACGAAGCGCTCGAGATGTACCTCGCCGACAACGTGCAAGCGTGGATCTTGTCGAGCGACGGCCGCTATACGCGCGCGAAGCCCGGCGGTCAGAAGCCCGTGTGCGCGCAGGACGACTTGATGGCGAGGTTGGGGTAGGGCAGAGCCGTGCGGCCGTTTCTCTCAACCTCGCGTCACGGCCATTCGACCTGTACCGAGTTCGTCCAGTTGAGCGTCTCCGGCGAGCAGAAGCCGGGGACGGCGTTGCGATAGAGCAACTGGTAGTACGCGGTTTGAGCCGGAAGCTGGCCGCTCGCGACGCTCACCGCTGTCGATTGAACTGGGTTCGGGTAGCTCCAAGAACCTGGTCGCTCTCCCGCGCTGCCGGCGTTATGCGCGCCGAAACGGATCAACGCGCCATCGACACAACGCAAGCCGTCGCCATTGGCGATGCCTGCCGTGCTCCTGGCGTCCCCTTTCACGAGCAACGCATACCCCGTGTACGCGGAGCCGATTTGCGCGCGAAAGGAAAGGACGTCGGGGGTGAGGACGCCACTCGCGGCAAGGCGCGCGCCCGCGAAGTCGAGGGAATTCGCACAGCCGGACCGTGGAGCGCCGCTGGGCGAAGGTACGAGGTCTGGCGGTGCACACGGGCATGGGGTTGCGAGCGTGCCGTCACCAAAGCAGAAAGACGGCCAGGCAAGGCGGAAGACGTAAGCAGCTCCGCTTAGGAATCGCTGGTCGGCACTTGCGACGAACGTGCTGCCGTCGAACGCGATGGACCGGCCAAGGTGTGAGATGGCGGACGTATCACTCGCGACGAACGTCGTACGCTCTGTCCACACACCGCCCTGGTGCTCGAAAATGTACAAGGCGCCGCTGCCTTGCATCGAGTTGTACTCGTGCTGCTCCGCGCCCACGATAAGCGTGTCGCCAACGAGGCCCACGCCGGAGCCAAAGTGGCTGACCCCGAACGGCACCTCGGTACCGCTGCCGCGGAGCTTCGCGGTCTGCGTCCAGGTGCTGCCGGTCCGCTCGAAGATGTAAACGGCACCCCAACTGTCGCCGGACAACATCCCCTGTCGAATCGCTCCGATCGCGAGCCTGTCGCCGTCGAGGCTGACGCTGTGGCCGAAGTAGTCGTCGACCGACAAGTCGTTCGCAAACAGTCTCGCCTGCTGCGTCCAAGTGGAGCCGTTGCGAACGAACACGTACACCACTCCTGATCCGGGCTGGAACACCGCAGTGTCCTCTGGAGCGCCGACAACGAGAGTGTCGTGGTCCATCGTGAGTGTCGTGCCAAATCTAAACCCAGGCGGATTGGCGACGAGTTTCGCCTGCTGCGTCCAGACGCCGCCGCTCCGCTCGAACACGTAGACGGCCCCGATTCCGGCTTGCCCCGATCCGACCGCGGCCAACTTACCTTGGATGCATACCGACTTACCGAAGGCATCGAACGTCGCCGAGTCGTTCGGGAGCAACTCTGCGTCCTCGACCCAACTCGACCCGTCCCGGTGGAACACGTAGGCCGCGCCAGCGCTCGGATTGATGTGCGAGTGCCTGCTCGCGCCAGCAATTAGCCAGTGACCATCGATCGAGACGCTGTAGCCGAAGAGGTCGGAATCGCCGCCGTCGCTCGGGAGGAGGATGCCTTCGGCCAGCCAGTCGGTACCGATCCGGCGATGCACCGATACGGCGCCCGTATTCGCGACCGGACCAACGTGACCAGACCTACCGCGCGCGATGCGCGCTCCAGAGATCGCAACAGGGGCGGGAACCGTCGAACCACCGCCTCCACCGACAAACTTCGCTTCCTCGACAATGATCCACGGATCGATCACGATCGGATAGCGCGCGTCATTATCGTCGACGTCGAGGCAGATCGCGCCAAGCGCGGAGACGATCCGCGCCCGTAGAGGCCGGTTGTCTGCATCCCACACTTCAAGTCCAGTGTACGTGACATGGAGTTCGCTCTCGCTCGAGCGGAACGCGACACCGCGGGCGTCTGCATCGACACTCGCGTTCCACGACTCAGGGTACGAGAGCACGAGCCGCGCCCATCCGGCGAAAGGGTCATCGTGCACGCGCGCATCCACGGCGCACTTGATCTGTTCGGACGACGGCGGCGGCCAATGCGCGATGAGTGTGTGGTGAACGCTCAACGCCTCGATCTCGTAATGTTCGGTCACCGTGCTCCTGTCGTGCACGTATCCTTCGTCCGTGCGTCGGAGCGATGGTGACTCGATGCGAGTCAGAGTGTGGCCGCGCCCCCAGCCAACTAGCTCTAGGCTGAACTTTTGGCTCCGTTCGCGTGAATCGTCCACGGAGACGTGCAGTGCGCCCGCCGCGCACTGAGCTTCAATTTGGCGCAGACCGTATTCCGCGGCCTCATCGGAGCGAACTGCTACTTCCGCTAAGGCCGTTGCTGCATTATCGACTGACGGATGGTAATCGAGATGCTGAAGCTGACTCGGCGCGACTGCGAGCAGCACTGTTGCGCAACGCGGTCGCGCCTTGATCAGCCACCGACCCACGATTCTGGATCGCTCGCCCGCCGCCAGCGCGTGCCGGCATGGGCACACCAAAACGTCGTCGTGCAAGTGCCGCGTCACAGATCGGAGTCGGTGGGTCATGGTCCACCTACGGGATGGTGGGTGTGCAACCCGAGATTGCTGAAGAAGTGCACGGGACGGGCAGCAATGCGCTTCCGCAGGGTGGGTTAGCCGTCGGCGAGCACGACATCACGCTGCCTGCAGGTCCAAAATCGATCTCGCACGGCGTTCCCCAGATGCTGAAGTTGCGTGGCTGCGTGAGGATGTGCGCTGCATCCCAGAGCGCGTCGTTCTGGAGATCGCACGCGCTGTTGGCAGCGCACCCCGACGGCTGTCCGCCGGGTGTCATCCGGCCGTGCTGATCCGCGCCTTGATTGCTCGGAATCCAGCGGTTCCCGTAAGCGCTTACGGACAAGGGCGGTTCGTAACCTGGTGCGCCGAGCTTCAAGACCACGACCGTGTCCGGCTGAGGATTCGCGGCATTTGGCGGGCTCGCCGGAGTCGGTGGCGGAACGACGAGGTTTCCGCCGGAAGTGAGGTTCAGCCAAAAGACGTTGTTGCCTGGGTCTCCGGGTTTCCCGAAGTCCACCTCGTTACCGGCGCCGACGATCGCGGCCACGACCGCGTTGTCCACGAAGATCGAATCGCGGACGAAGAGGTCGAACGCCTTGATGCGACCGAGAAGGCACGCCGATGCGACCGCGCCTTGATAGCCGCCTTCGCACGACCGGCGATTCCAGTGATTATAAAACGTGCAGCCGCGCACCTCGATCCGGCACCGATCGCGGACGGCGCCGAAATCCGACACAATCTCGATCCCGCTTTCATTGCAACGGTACGCACATGCCGTCGTGCGGAACAGAATCTCGGTGTCGTGAGTGAATGCGTACGCCTTCGTTTCTACGGCGTCGTGGCCGTTCTCGAAGATGCAGTTGATGGCGTCGACTTCCAGACGCGAAGGCACGGCGGGCGGGACGCCCTGCTCGCCCGGCGCATCTCCGCTACCCGCGATCTCGAGCCAGAGCGCCGAGTGACCCCGGTCGTGCTTGAGACCGAGATCCGAAGGCGCGGGATCGGGTGCGAACCCAGGGAAACAACCCGTGATGAAGGTGTCGCGGACGATGGCCGTGGAAACTCCGGCTCCCAGCGTCCGCACGAAGCGTACTCCATCAAACATGTCTTTGATGGTGCAGGCGATGATCTGGAAGTTGTCCGGGTTCTCGCAGTGGACGCCTACAGGCTCGTGCTGTGGCTTGGTACGCAGGAACGAGCCGTCCAACTCAAAATTGGAAAGGACTGCGCCGTCGGCGCCAAGCACGTATGCCTTCGGCTCGCCGTGCGGCCATGGGTACGACGCATAATCCTCGATGTTCGGTAGCGGGTTCAGGTCGAACGTCTCGTAAATCGCAAGCCGCGGAAGCTTGCCGCCGGGTCCCTGCACACCGGCGACTACGACGCCCGGAACGAGCTTGAGGGGGAACGCATTGCAGGGTTCTTGGCCCGGGTGCGCCGGGTCACCCCAATTGATCGGTTCAGTCAGCGGCGGCGGGGGCGGCTCACATGTTCCTGGAGTGAACGGTGGACACATGTACGTCGATCGGTCGATCGGTGCCGCCGTTCCCGGGGCGATCGGCGTTGCCGTCCACATGACGTTGATTTGCGCGATGGCGGACTGCGGGTCGCTCGCTCGGCACAGCGCGTGGCTGACCGTCCTCCACGGAAGCCGGTAGGTTCCGTTGTTCGCGTTGCTACCGGTTTCAGCGTTGACCCACTTGATCGCCGTCGTGGGGATTTGCGCCGCGCTAGCGAAGGGGGGGGGCAGAATCCAGAACGCGAGAAGGATCACGGATCCAAATCGGAGGCAATATCGAGAGTTCGTACGCACGTTCATCTCTCCTGTGCGATTCCTGTGAAAGCTCTCCACCGCGGACGCCCAAGGTTAGCACGGACTCTGGATCATTGGGCTCGGCGCTCGTGTGTGACGGGTGTGTCGTTGCGCGGCGCACGAGGGCCGTCTTGGCACGACCGACCCCGACGCCCTACACCACCGTCCCAACCCGCGACAGCTCCTCCTCCAAGTCCGCTCTCGTCAGCGGGTGCTCGTCCAGCCACCCGTTCGGGAACGAGAGCTGATAGCCGCCCCGCTTCGGCGCGATCGCGATCTTCGGCAACGGTGCGTCGCTGCGGCTGCGATTCAACAGGATCGCCAGTCGCAAGAGCACGCACAGGCGCAGCGCATTGCGCTTCGTCGACGGCGGGAGCACGTCGAAGCGTTCGAGTACCAGCTTGCGCCGGTGTCCTTCGATCAACGCCGCGAGGATCGATTGATCGGAGCGCGAGAACCCCGGCATGTCCGAGTGCTCGACGAGGTACGCGCCGTGCTTGTGGTAGCCACCGTGCGAGAGCGACTGTCCGATCTCGTGCAAGCGCGCGGCCCACGCGAGGAACTGGCCACCGGCTTCGTGCGGCAGCTCCCACGGTTCCGCTATTTGCTCGAAGAGCGCGAGCGCCGTCTGCTCGACGCGGCTCGCTTGCTCGATGTCGACGCGGTAGAGCTCGCAGAAGCGCCGGATCGTCTGCTCGCGCAAGTCCTCGTGGCGAATGCGGCCGAGCAAGTCGTACAAGACGCCTTCGCGCAAGGCACCTTGCGACGTGATCATCTCCTCGATCGATAGACCGTCGACGAGTGCCGACAAGATCGCGACGCCGCCGGCGATGACCTGCGCGCGCTCGGGCTGTAGTCCCGGGATCTGCAGCTTCTCGACGTGACCCGCTTCGACGAGCGCCTTGCGCAGCTTGCGCAAGCCCTTGGCCGTGACGCCGTGCTCGGCCCAGTTGTTCGCGCGCAAGATCGTCTCCACGGCGAGGATCGTGCCCGACGAGCCGACGCACTCCTCGAAGCCGCGCGTGAGGTACTCGCGCTCGAGGCTCTGCACTTCGAGTCTTGCCGAAAGTCGCGCGCGATCGAGCGCCTCGCGCGAGATCACGCCGTTCTTGAAGAAGCGCAGCGAGTAGTTCACGCAGCCCATGTGCATGCTGTCGGCTTTGCGGATCTCGAAGCGCTGGCCGAGGATGCACTCGGTGCTGCCGCCGCCGATGTCGATCACGAGCCGCGACTTCGTGTCGTCCGACAGATCGTGCGCGACGCCGAGATAGATGAGGCGCGCTTCCTCGGCACCCGACACGATCTCGATCGGATGGCCGAGCGCCTCGCCGGCCTTGTCGAGGAACGCCGGTGCATTGCGCGCCATGCGCAGCGCGCTCGTGCCGACGGCGCGCACGCTGCCCGGCGGCATCCCGCGCAAGCGCTGGCCGAAGCGGCCGATGCAAGCGAGAGCGCGCTCCTGCGCCTCGGGCGTCAGGCGCTTCTTGTCGTCGAGGCCCGCCGCGAGCGCCACGCGCTCGCGTATCCGGTCGACGATGTTGAACTCGCTGCGCACGATGCGCGCGACGACCATGTGGAAACTGTTCGAGCCGAGGTCGACGGCGGCGACCGTGTCGGGAGCGGAGTGCGTGGCCACGCCTCTCGTATAAGGACGGGGCGCGCGCACTGCAACGTGGATCGGAGCTGCGCGTGCCGCCTACTCGGGGAAGCTCCACGCCTCGCGCAGCGCGTCGAGGAGCGTGCGCCGCACGAGCGTCGGCGCGAGCTTCGATTCTTCGAGCGCGCCGGCGTGCTCCGCGAACATGGCGTGCTCGGCGCGGCCGAACCAGAGCTCCGGCGACGGCGACGCCGACGGTTGCGCGCGCCAAGCGACGGACGCATCGGGAACGGTGCCTTCGAGCTCGTTCAACTGCGCGGCGAGACGCGCGAGATCGGGACGCGGCAGCCGCTGGCGCGACACGAGGTCGAACCACGAGAGCGTGCTCAGCAGGAATCGGTACGTCGCGCCGGAACTCTTCGGCCCGATCACGAGGATGCGATCCGCGTCCGTGCTGCCGAACAGCGCGTGACGGCCCGGATCGAACGCGCGCGCGCCGCGGCTCGAGCGCGTGCCGCTCGCCGCGGTGACGACGCACAGGTCGAGGTGCACGACCTCGTCGCGCGCGGCGGCGGCGACGTCGGCGCGGTCGTGGCGCAGATCGTCCAGCGCTGCGCGCCACAACTCGGGATTCGGCACTTCCGGTGCGTCGAGCACTGCAGCGAAGCGCGCCACGACCTCGCGCAGCGCAGCTTGGTGTCGCTCGCGCTCCGCGAGGCCGCGCAGCTCACCCGCCCACGGTGAGCGCTCCGGATCGGCGACGCCGGCGATCCACAGATCGATCGCGAACGCGCGCTCGCTCGGCAAGCGGAAGAAATCGCCCGCCGCCGCAGCCGCGAGCAACTCCTCCGCGCGCGCGAGCGCGAGCTGTGGATGTCGCACCGCGAACACGGCGCACGCACCGTCCGTGTCGTAGTGATTGTTCGCGATCGCTTCACAGCCGCGCGCGAGCGTCTCGCGCTCGGCCGCGGGCGAGCGCGCAAAGGCGAGCGCGGATCCCGTCGACAGATCGTGGCGCAAGTGCGCCGGCGTGCGATGTCCGGGCCAGTGCGAGAGGTTGAGGCCCGGCTGATCCCACGCGCCGTCGACGAGCAGCACGGGCCGCGCGGTCGGAGCGTCCAGGATCTCGATCGGCAGGTTCAACGACGTCGCGCGCTACTTCGCGACCTCGCGCTCGAGCTTCGCGAGGTTGTTCTTCGAATCGCGCAGCGCGATCGCGTAGATGCGGCGCACGTCTTCCGCGAGGTCCGTCTTCGCGAGCTCGGCTCCCGCGATCTCGCGCGCCTTGACGTACATTTCGCGCGCGCGTTCGAAGTCGCGCTTGAGGTAGTAGTGCAGCATGACCGCCGTGTCGTTCAGGATCGACGGGTCGCTCGGGGAGAGCTCGAGGGCCATCGAGTACGCCTCGTACGCCTTGTCGATCAGCTCGGCCGATGTCTTCTGATCCACTGCCGTCTCGCTCTTCATGAGACGCTCGGCCGCGTCGCGGTAGAAGAGCCCGGCGTTGTTCCAGTAGCGCGAAACCTTCGGCGCGACGATCGTCTGCGCATCCGAGAGCATGCCGGCCTCGACCGTGCGCTCGTTGTTCGCGCACCACGCGACGAGGTAGTCGAGGATCGCGAGGTCGACGTCGCTGTTCGGCGCGATCGACGCCGCGAGGTCCTCCGGGCTCGCCTCGAAGTGCTGCCGGAACGCGTCCACCGCGCCGGCGTAGTCCTTCTGCGCGTAGTGCGCCTGCGCGATGTAGTACCAACTGTTGTGGAACGACGGGTTCAGGCGCACCGCGGTCTGGAGTGCGGCGATGGCCTCGGCGTACTGCGCGTTCTCGAACCGCCCCCAGCCGAGCCACCACGAGAGCGTTGCGTCGCCCTTCGTTTCACCGGTCGACTTCTCCTTGCGGAGGCGCGCGCCTTCCTCGACGCACTTCACGAACGCGTCCTTCGGCTCCGCGAGGACGTTGATCACCTGACCGAAGTCGACCACGTCCGGATCCGCGCTGATCGCGAGCGCGTACGCGCGTGCGGCCTCGTCGACCTTCTGCTTCCAAGCGAGCGTGTGTCCCCACTGCAAAGCGGCGGTGGCCGTCTGCGCCGGCTCGTCGCCACGAGCGGAGAAGAGCTCGGCCGCTTTTGCGAACGACGCGCGCGCGGTCTCCCAATGCACGTCGGCTTCGGCTGCCTTCGCGGCGTCGTCCTTCGCCGACACGTACTGCGAGATCGCGATGCGGCCGAGCGTCATCGCCGCGTCGGGATTCTGTGGCTCGAGCGCGACGGCCTTTTCGCCGGCGGCGCGTGCGACGTCGAGCTTCTGCTCGTACCACGCGGCTTCGGCGAGCGGCGCGAACGCGTCCTTGTAGAGCGCGGGGTTGGCCGCCGTCGCCTTCTGCAAGTACACGACGGCGTCCGAGAACGACATGCCGATGATCTGGCCGTTGACGCCGTTCTTGAGGTGGCGCTGCGCGTTCGCCGCGAACGCCATCCCGTACAAGTAGTCGAGTTCGGGACCAGTGTTCGTCCGCGCGAGCGCGTCGATCGCGTTGAACGCATCGTTGATGCGATCCTGCGGCAGCCAGCTGCGGATCACCCATTGCTCGGTGCGCAGCGCGTGCGCATCCGTCTCGGCCGCCCGCTCGAAGAGCTTCTGCGCTTCGCTCGCCTTGCCGAGCGCGAGCAGCTCGCGGCCGGTCTGGACGAGCTCGTCGACGGATTGCCGCGGGTGCGGATTGCCGAAGGCGAACGAAGCGAAGAGCGCGCACGTCGCCAGGGCACGCGCCGCTCGCGAGGTGACGCCGAACGCGCGCGGCGCAGCCAGCGCCAGCGCCGCTCGCGAGGTGACGGTGGATCGAATCGACTTCAAGGTCATCGGCCTTTCGAGTTCAGAACGCCCCAACGGGGCTGCGTCCGCTTTTCGCCGGCGAGCGCGCGGTCGCACTGCGCCAGCAGCCCATCGGCGCCTTCCACCTCGGGGCGCGGGTCGGGTGCCGCGATGCACTTCTCGAGCCAGCCCCGTGCGGTCTTCGGATCGTCCTTCAAGATGAGGTAGAGGTAACCGAGGTTCTGATAGGCATCGCCAAGAGCGATCTCTACGTCCTCGAGCGTCTGTTCCGCTTCCGAACCCGCCGCGGGCGCCGCGGCACGCAGCTCGGTCACGCGCGCCTCCCCGAGTTCGACCGCCCGCCGCAAGTAACGCTCGGCGGTGTCGAGGTCGCGCTGCAGATAATAGGTGAGGATCAGACCGGTGTCGTTCTGGATGCGCGTGTCGTCGGGCGCTGCGGTCGAGGCGTCGACATAGGCGCGGTAGCTCGTCTCCATCCGCTCGCGCGCCTGCGCGATCAGGCGCTCGGCTTCCTGGGTGCGGCCCTGCGCAGCGAGCGCTTGGGCGCGGTACTCGAGCGCGACGGCGACGTCGCGGTTGAAGAAGCCGGCGTTGTTCGCCCAGTTGACGTCGCCGGGTTGGTACGCGTGCAGGTAGTCGTAGATCCGCGCGGCTTGCGCGAGACGTTCGATCGACTCCGGCGCGTTCGGGTCCGCTTCGGCATCTTTCGCGTACGCCGCTCCGACGAGGCTCAGCCCGATCACGCCGGACGCCATGCGGCCCGCGAGTTCCCACGCGAGGCCGCCGGGAAACACGTCTTCCATCGAGAGGAACGCGGTGCGTGCGGCCTCGAGCTCGGGCGGCTGCGCGCGGTACGCGCACCAACCGACACCGGAGCGGCACAGCACCTCGTAGCCGCGGCAAGCATCCGCGTAGCGCGGCTCGAGCTCGCGGCAGCGCACAAACCCTTCTTCTGCCGCGCGAAACGCAGCGCGGCTGTCCTCGCCGGCGTAGAGCGCGTCGGCCGCTTCGTCGAAGCGCGCGCGCGCCGGATGCCAGCGCGCGAGCCCGACGCGCGGATGCGCGGCTGCGAAGACGGTGTACACCGAGCTCACGCCATCGGCGCCGCCGAGCGTGCGCGTCACAGCCGCCAAGCGCTCGTGCAGCGCTTCGTCGCTGGGCGCGAGCGACAGCGCGCGCAGCGCGACGTTCTGGGCCTCACCCGGCGCGCCAGCGCTTTCCGCGAGCCACGCGAGGCGTTGCCAGCCCCACGGGTCTTCAGGCGCGCGGCCGATCTCGCCCTCGAGCGCTTCGCGTGCGCTGGCTTCTGCGCGCGCCATCTCCGCCGAGCGCTCGGACGCGAGCTCGAGATCGCCTTGCGCGTCGGCGACGAGCTTCTCGGTGCGCGCGAGCTCGAACGCGGCGAGCGCGGCGTCTGCGAGCGTGCGCCACGCGCGTTCCGGAGCCGGCGAGTGGTTGGCACGCTCGAGCCAGGCTTCGAGGCCTGAGCGTGCGCGCGAGAGAGCGTCGACCGGCGCGTTCAGCGCGAGCGCGACCCGCGCCGCCGTGAACCACGCTTCCGGGGTGCCAGCCCGCAGTGTCGCTGCGAGCGCGTCGGCTTCCGCGGCGCGCAAGAGCTCGGGCTCGCGCTCCTCGAGTCCGACGGCGAGTGCGGCCTCCGCGCGCAGGATGCGGATCTCCGCGCTCGTCGGCGAAAGTTCGACCGCGCGATCGAGCACCGCGAGCGCTCCGCGCGGGTCGCGCGCGACGAGTTTCGCGCGCGCCTCGGTCCGCAGCCGCTCGCCCAGCAGCTCGGAGAGCGCCTGCTGCGCGCGGTCGTAGTCCCCGGCTGTGATCGCGGCGACCGCTTCGCCCTTGAGGCCGCCGCCGGCGAGTTCCTCGGGCTGTGCTTGGAGCGCCCGCACGATCGCGGCACGGGTGACGGGGCCTTCGATCTCGGGGAAGCGCTCGTGGAGCGCGCGTTCGACGGCCGCCGCGCGCTCGTCGGCCTCGCGTCGCTGTGCGGCCGGCGACGGAGTGTTCGCGCACGCCCCGAAGGAAGTCGCCGCGAGGGCACAAAGACAGGTGTGGAGGCCGCGGATCATGCAGCAAGCGGCCGAAACCGCGGCGCCATGCCGCGGCTCGGGCGCGCGATTCTAGCAGTCCGTGGTGAAAGTGCTTCGAGCCCGAAAGTGGCCCGTTTGCGTCAGAACAAGGAGCGAGACCGCAGGCGAATCGTCGAGATTCGCCGAGGATCGAGCGACGCCGAGTTGGCGCGAACGGACCGCTTTCGGGCTGAATGACTTTCGCCACGGGCTGCTAGCCCGCCTCCCGCGTCGCACCGTGTTGGATTCCAGCGCACGCGCAGCGCTCTCGCGTGGAGATCGTCCGCGCGCGGAGCGAGGATCGCGCGGGGAAGAGGCCGCCGGCCGCGGCGTCGACGGCGATTCTGCGTCAAGGCATCCTGCCCGGCGCTTTCAGGTCCCATACTCACGAGCCGTATGCGCCTACGCTTTCGCTTCGCAACGAGTCGCTTCCTCGTCCTCCCTGGTCTCGCGCTCGCTGCCGCGCTCGCGTTGCCGGGCTGCGACAACCCTGCGTGCGTGTTCGGTGGCGATTGCGACGGCGACGGTCCGTCGGGCGCGGTCGGGGAGCTGCCGGCTACCGTTCCGATCGTGGGGGAGTGGATCGTGAGCGCCGCGCCCGAGATCGACGCGGTCTTCCCCGACGAAGACTTGGCGGACCCCGGCTCGCCGATCGTGTTCGTGTTCAGCGAATCCATGTCGCCCGACGGTCTCGCGACGGCATTCGAGCTGCGCCCGCTGATCGGCACTCCGACGCAGCTCTCCAACGTCGCGCTCGTCGGCGACGGCCGCGTGCTCGTGGCCATTCCACCGGCGCCGCTCGCGTTGAACACGCTCTACACACTTCGTTTCACGCAGGACGCATCGCTCACGGATCGCACCGGACAGGCGCTCCAGATCCCGGAGGACGGCATCGCCGGCTCTTTCCGTACCGCGACGACGGCGCCGACCGCTCCGCGTGTGGTGGCGACGTGGCCCGCCGACGGTGCGACCGCGCAAAGCGCGCTCGGCGAGATCGTGGTGGTCTTCTCGCGGCTGATGCAGGCGACGAGCCTCACCGACGCGTCGTTCGACGTGCTCGTCGACGGCCTCGATCCTGTGCCGGATTCCGAGCCGGACGCAGGCGAGCTCGAGAACGGCGCGAGCGATTCGCGCATCTGGATCTACCACCGCCTCGACCTGCTCGGCGTGCCCGTGCCGCTCGGGGCAGCGAGCTCCAGCGTCGAGGTCACGCTTTCGCCAGCTGGTCAGATCATTCGCGACAGTGGCGGGGCCGCGCTCGCGACCACGGTGTTCGAGTTCACGCTCGCACCGTTCGACGCACCGACATCCGCCGCGCTCGTGTCGGATCCGTCGGACGCGATCGGCATCGCGCAGATCACCGGCGCCGCGAACCTCGCGATCGACGTCGGTCTCTCCGGAACGCAAGCGGGCGATTTCCTGCGCGTGATGATGTTCGGCGTCGAGCCCGGCGAAGACACCGATCCGCAGCTGATCGCGCTCGAGCGCGAGGTCGCGCTCCCGAGCAACGCGCCGACGTTCACGCTCGCGGCGGCCGATCTCGATCTCGTGCGCACCACGTCGCCGCTCGAGGCGCGCTTCGCCGACGGCGAGATCTACTTCGCGTTCCAAGTGCGGCGCGGGAGCACGCTCTCGCCCGTGCGCTTGCTCGACATCGACGCCAGCGCCGACGCGACGCAAGGTCCGGTCCTCGACACCGAGGCGCCCACGCTGCTCGGACTCTCGACGTCGGGCAACGTCGTGTCGAGCTTCCGTTCCGATCAGCGCGACCTCGTGCTGATCGGACGCGCGACGGAAGTGTTGCGAGCCGCGCGCGTGACCACGGACGAATCGGAGACGAACGTGCTGCCCGGAGGCGACGATCCGCCCGCGGTCGCGGGCTCGACGAGCGCGGGCTTGTTCGTCGCCGCGCCGGTGCCGATCGGCGTGCTGCCGCAAGGCGATTCGCGCACGTACTCGATCACGGTCTTCGACCGTGCGTTGAACGCGAGCGGCACGGCGACCGGTGTGTTCACGCAAGTCGGCGCGAGCGTGCTCGGCAATCCGCTGCCGGCGGCCGACATCTCCGTGCAGGTGTACGACGCGACCACGCAGAGCCCGATCGCGGCCGCGCGCGTGTTGACGCACGAGAACGTCGCCAACTTCGTCGCTGCGGTGCCGGGCGGCGACGTGACGACGGATGCCGATGGCTTCGCGCTCGTGCCAGCCGGGCTCGACGTGTTCGGACAGACGATCCTCACCGTCGACGCGAACGGCTACGACTTGTTCACGTTCGACGGCGTGCCGACGGACGAGATCAGCGTGCCACTCACGCCGACCGTGCTCGCCAACGGCGAGTTGCTCGGAGAAGTGACGAGCGACGACGACGACCTGGCGTTCTTCACGATCGGCACGTTCGACTCGCGCGCGACGGCGATGGGCACGCCGCTCTTCCCCGTCGGGACGTGCAGCAGCGGAGACGAGTTCGCGGTCGCGTGCCCGTACTCGGCGATTCCGATCGCGCCGCGCCTCGTCGGCGCCGTCAGCGCGATCGTGTTCGACGAGCCGAGTTCCGCGTTCGAGTACTCGCACCTCACGTTCTTCAAAGGGTTCGGGCTCACGATGCCGGCCGTTCCGGCATTGCCCGGCGCGCAGAGCGCGACGCATGTGGAGGTCTCGCGGGTGCTCGAAGGCGCCGACGTGGACCCCGAGGATCTCGCGATCGACGTTCCGGCGCAGAGCTTCGCGAACGCGAACTTCGTGTTCGATCCGCTCGAGGACCGGCCGCGCGTGCGGGTCGAGGCGATCGCACCCGGCATTCCGGGTTCGCTCGCGATCGGCCGCGGCGTCGCGTTCGTCACGGGGTCGAACACCTGGTTGATCCGGGCCGCGATGCCGGGCGCCGCGGATGGGTTCCAGGACGTCCCGGACGACGCACTCGGAAGCCTCGTGACCAATCGCTCGATCGACCCCGACCCCTTCCTGCGCATCGACGTCGTCGACGACGACGGCGACGTGGGCACGTCGCGCCGGCGGATGTCGCTGCTGGCGGGAGCGCCGTCCCCGCTGACGGCGCTCGATCCGCCGGCAGTGATCGGCGCGATCCTGAACGGCGGAGGCGTCTCGTTCGATCTCGGTGTCCAGGACACGCTGCCGGACGCGGCCGCGATGGCGGGTCTCTATCGCGCGCGGCTGATCGACAGCGCGGGGCGCAGCTGGACGGTCTTCCGAGTGGACTTGCCTGACGCGGTGGGCGGCGTCGTGCGCCTGCACGTGCCGTACATCGGTGCCGGCAACACGTTCCCGCTTGCATCCGGGTCGATCACGGTGCGCACGACGGTGTTCGCGTGGTCGAGCCTCGACGTCCAAGACTTCATGTGGAGCGATCTCGGACGCGAGGAGGAGCTCACCTCGACCGCCGCCGCGTCGACGTTCGTCCCGCCCGATCCGCCGTGATCGCGGCGTGTTCGCCGCGCTTCGCGCTCGCTATCATCCCGCCGATCCGCGCGATCCGTCGAGCCGAGGGGGCGCGACGCGACACTCCGCCCGCGCGCGGCGTTCACCGTACTGGAGCCCTTCCGTGCACTCTTTCCACGACCGATCGCCACGCTTCGCTTCGTCCATCCTCGCCGCGTCCGTGTGCTGCGCGCTCGCGCTGTCCTTCGCGGCGTGCAGCGGCGTTCCGAAGCGCAAAGGGTCGAGCGTCGACACGGTCTCGCCGGTGCGTCTCGATGTCACGTTGCCCACGGAAGTCGTCGTCGCGCCGATCGTGAATCCGAGCGCGAACGCGAAGCTGCCGGCGGACGCGCTGCGCGAGTCGTTTCAGCACGCGCTCGTTCGGCGGCGCTACAGCCCGCTCGCGATCGACTACGTCGACACGAAGGTCGTCGACGCCGCGTACCGCCCCGGCTCGCTGCAAGAGGAGGCCGTGCTCGAAGTCACGGTCGAGCGCTGGGACACGTCGCTGTGGGACATGCGCGGGAGTCTGACCGTCAAGCTCAACGTGCGACTGATCGACGCGCGCAAGTCCGGCGGTGCCGACCTGTGGTCCGGCCGCATCGACCGGCGCTTCGATTTTGCGATCGCCGAAGGCGCGGGCGACGCGCGTGTGCGCTTGAAGCACGCCTGCGACGAGATCGCGAACGAGGTGCTCGCGGCGCTGCCGGCGCGTCAGTCGCAACCGCGAACCGCGTCGCGCTGATCCGCATTTCCCAGCACGCACCGCTGCGGTCGCACCAACTCCCTCGGAGCGGCGTTGTCGGATCCAACTCGATCCTCGCTGGTCGACCAGGTCAGCTGCGGTCGATTCCGAACCAACGCCTTGCTCCGAGCGCGCCGGCGCAACCTCGCGAGTGCGTGGCGAGAAATGCGGGCCAAGCGCGCGCGCGCACCCGTCCGCGGGCCGACGAGAGCGGGCGAGGCAGATCCGGGGCGCGCCGCTTGTGCAACAGCGCTCGGCCGCTAGACTCTTCGGCCAAGTTCCGTGACGCTCGCCTCCTGGGGCGAACATGGAACCCGTCGGTCGGCGGTGTCGCCGACCGGGGCCGAAGGACGCGGCGACTGCCCAAGAGCAGCGCGATCCGACCGGCGCACCCGGTCCTGGGGTCCTCGCTTCTGGGTCCGTGGCAAGTCCCGCATTCCGCCATGACTCGAGGAGTTCCCATGGCTCTCGTCGCAACGCACAAGTCCGAGATCATCCAGAAGTTCGCGACCAAGAAGGGCGACAACGGGTCGCCCGAAGTCCAGGTCGCGCTCTTGACGGAGAACATCAAGAGCCTCACGGAGCACCTGAAGGTGCACCGCAAGGATTACTCGACGCGCCGTGGCCTGCTGATGATGGTTGGCACGCGCAGCAAGCTCTTGAAGTATCTGCGCAGCAAGTCGCCCGAACGGTATCGAAAGCTGATCGAGAGCCTCGGGTTGCGCCGCTGATCCAGCGGGCTGATGTGCACGCGCGGGAAGGTCCCGAATCGCATGGCCCCCTGTGTGAGCGGGGGCCGGGGACCATCGGTCCATCGTCACGGCCGCGCGGCGGCCGACGCACGGGCGTTCGTGGACCGCGTCGAATGAGTCAGAAGAGAAGCAGAGTGGAAGTGAGAAATCGAAGATGAAGAGTACCTACGCACGAGTCGAGACCGAGATCGGCGGGTTGACCCTGTCGCTCGAGACGGGCCAAGTCGCGCGGCAAGCGCACGGCAGCGTCATTGCGACGCTCGGCGGCACGATGGCGTTCGCCGCCGTGTCCACGAGCGCCGCGCGCGAAGACGTCGACTTCTTTCCGTTGACCGTCGACTACCGCGAGAAGACCGAAGCTGCCGGCAAGATTCCGGGCGGCTTCTTCAAGCGTGAAGGCCGGCCGACGACGAAGGAGATCTTGACCATGCGCCTCATCGACCGGTCCATCCGGCCGATGTTCCCCGACGGCTTCAAGCAAGAAGTCCAGGTGATGAGCCACGCGCTCTGCTACGACGGGACGGTCAACCCCGACGTCGTCGCGATGATCGCGAGCTTCGCGGCCGTGAAGATCTCCGGCCTGCCCTTCGAAGCCTCGATGGGTGCGACGCGCATCGGTCACCTCGACGGTGCGCTGGTGCCGTTCCCGCCGGACGATCGCCGCCGCGACGAATCGCGGCTCGATCTCGTCGTCGCCGGCCACAAGAACGGCATCGCGATGGTCGAAGCCGGCGCCCGTGAGCTGACCGAGGAGGAGATGATCGACGCGCTCGAGCTCGGCCAGCGCGTCATCGAGCAGATCGCGGCGTTGATCGACGAGCTCGCCCAGAAGGCCGGCAAGCCGGCCCTTCCGTGGACGCCGCCGGTGGTCGACGCACAGCTCGTGCGCGACGTCGAGGCGTTCTCGCGCCCGCTCGCGGACGTGCTGTTCACGCAAGGGAAGCACGAACGGCAGACCGCGATCGATCGCGTTCGCGAAGAGTGCCTTGCGAAGCTCGTCGTGGGCTACGCCGACGACAAGGAGAAGCTCGCGCGCACCAAGGCGGTGAAGACCCAGTTCAGCGAGCTCGCGACGAAGCTCGAGCGCGAGATGATCCTGTCCGGCAAGCGCCTCGACGGTCGTGCGCCCGACGAGATCCGCGAGATCACGATCGTACCGGGCTTCATCCCGCGCCAGCACGGCTCGGTGCTGTTCACGCGCGGCGAAACACAGGCGCTCGTCAGCATCACTCTGGGCACTCCCGACGACGAGCAGATCATCGACGGCATCGAGGAGGAGTACAAAAAGCACTTCTACCTCCACTACAACTTCCCGCCCTACAGCGTCGGCGAGACGCGCCGCTTCATGGGACCAGGCCGGCGCGAGATCGGTCACGGCATGCTCGCGGAGCGCGCGCTCGCGGCCGTCATGCCGAACAAGATGCGCTTCCCGTACACGGTGCGCATCGTGTCCGACATCATGGAGTCGAACGGTAGCTCGTCGATGGCGACCGTCTGCGGCGGGTGTCTGGGGATGATGCTCGCGGGCATTCCGCTCAGCCAGCCCGTGGCCGGCATCGCAATGGGCCTCGTCACCGACGGCACGCGCAACATGATCCTTTCCGACATCCTCGGCTCGGAGGACCACCACGGCGACATGGACTTCAAGGTCGCCGGTTCCGGCGTCGGCATCACCGCGCTGCAGATGGACATCAAGGTGAAGAGCGTGTCGCGCGAGCTGCTCCAGCGCGCGCTCGCTCAGGCGCAGGCCGGCCGCAAGTTCATCCTGCGCAAGATGCTCGAAGCCGTCCCGCGTCCGAAGTCGGACATCTCCGAGTACGCGCCGCGCATGGAGTCGCTGCAGATCCCGGGCGAGAAGATCGGATTCCTGATCGGACCGGCGGGCAAGACGATCAAGGCGCTGCAGGAGCAGTACAAGGTGAAGATCTCGGTCGTCGACGACACGGGGAACATCAAGGTGTTCGGCACCGACTCGAAGCTCGTCAAGCAGTGCGCGCAGGCGATCCAAGCCATGTGCGAGACGCCGAAGATCGGCGCGCGTTACACCGGCACGGTGAAGAGCGTGCGCGACTTCGGCGCGTTCGTGGAGATCCTTCCGGGCGTCGAGGGCTTGTGTCACATCTCCGAGCTCGCCGAAGGCTTCGTCGAGCGCGTTACGGACGTGGTGCAAGTCGGCGACACGCTCGAGGTGGCCGTGATCAACGTGGACGATCGCGGCAAGATCAAGCTGTCGCACAAGGCCGCGGTGACGCCCGTCTGAGCAGACGCGAGGGCTCGCTCTCGAGAGTGGGTCGAACGACCACGGGCGTGCGCGGAAACCGCGCGCGCCCGTGCAGTTTCCAGCGCCTTCTGCCGACAAGGAGCGGGCCGCCGGGTTGCCGGTCACGTCCGCCCGCAAAAAGGTGAGAAGTGCGCCTCCCACGCGCGCGCCCTTTTGCTATACCGAGTTCAAAGCCCGGACGATCGAAGCGAGGGGACATGGCGTCGGAGCGATCGAGCATTGCCGCGAAGCGAACCGGCGTCACGTCGGCCAACGCGGCTCGCGCCCAGGCCCCGAAAACTCTTCTTGGAACGAGCATGAAGATTCGGATCCGCCTTGCCGTGTTGATGTCGGCCATGTTGCCCGCAGTCGCGCTCAGCGCGGGTACGCGCGTCGACACCGGCGCGGGCACGCGCGTTGACACGACGCTGGCGCAACCTCTCGCGCTCGCCGTGCAATGGATCGTCGACCGCGCCGACAGCATCTGCGGGCTCGACGATCCGAAGATGCTGAGCAAGCCCGCGAGGGTCGACTACGACGCGGTGCTGCGCGCGACGCCCGAGATGCGCAAGCTGCGCGACGACAGGATCGACCCGGCTTCGTCGGAGGGGATTCAGCTGCGTCAGTCCGCCGCCGACCGCGCGCTGAAGGCGTGTGATCGCGTGCGACAGGCGCAAGGCCACTGCAGTGTCTGGAAAGCGATTCGCCACCAAGATGGGCGTGCGATCGCCGACGTCACCGATTTGGTGAAGGCGCAGCTCTGAGGTAGAAGGCGCACTCGGGTCGTACTCGGCCCTGTCACGTTCGTGCCCCCCAGCGCAGCCCATCGCCGGATCTCGATGTCTCGGCCAGCGTCATGTGGATGGGCGTGCGCGCTCGTCTTCGCCACCGCGTGCACGTCGTCGAACGACGCGCAAGAGCCCGGCCGGAAGCACGAGCCGGTGCGCATCGAGGAGCTCAATCGCTTGATCGCGGAAGGCGCGCTGCGCCCCGTCGATGCGATGGGTGACACGCCGGAGTCGCAGCAGGCATCCGCCGACGCCGGGGAGCCGCTGACGACGCCAACGCCCGCGATGCTCGAGTCGGCGCAGACCGCGCCGGCGAGCTTCGGCGACGAGAATCCGTATCTCGCGTTCGGCAAGCGGATCCAGGTCTATCCCGACACGGGCTTGATCATGAAGCCGTACCCGCTGCGCGTCGGCACCGGATCGCGGCTCGAGAACCTCCTCCGCACGTACGGCAACTTCCAGCTCTGGGAGTCCGGCCCGCAGCGCCCCGACCAAGTGCGGCTGCAGATGATCGAGAAGTGGGACCAGGAGCTCTTCAACGATCTGCGGCTCGCGCTGCCCGACGACGGCCGCCCGGTGAACGTCGCCGATTGGCTCGTCGTCGTCGCGGGTGCGGATCTGCTGCGCGAGGTCGAGAGCTTCATCAACATCTTCGCGGCCGGCGTGCCGCAGATCGAGATCGAGGCCAAGATCGTCGAGGTCACGGTGGTCGACAGCCTCGATCTCGGCGTCGGTCCGATCAACGAAACGACGCCGATCTTCGGCTTCCCGGACCACACGTTCGTCGAGAGTTTCAGCTTCAACCTCCCGAGCGGGAACGGGAGCACGTTCAGCTCGGTGAATTCGCTGTTGGCGCTCGGCGGCGTTCAGGATGGATTGCGTTTCAACGCGATCCTCCAGGCTCTCGCGACGTTCGAGAACGTGTCGATCATCTCGCGTCCGAAGATCGCGGTGCGCGAGGGCGGCAAGGCCGAGATCGTGAACACGCTGAAGATCCCGACGTACGCGGTGTCGGGGATCACGGCGGACGGCAAGTTCGGCGCGACGCTCAACTACGAAGAGGTGGGCATCAAGCTGTTCGTGGTGCCGCGCGTGATCGGAACGCAGACCGTCGCGCTCAACATCGACATCGAGGCCTCGGCGGAGAGCGGCTCGGCCGTCACGTTCACGATCGACAACGGTCCGACGCTCACGAACCCGATCATCTCGCGCCGCGGCGCGAAGACGGTCGTGTATCTGGAACCCGGCCAAGCCGTGATCCTCGGCGGTCTGATCACCGAGCGGGTCGTCGATTCCAACGAGCGCGTGCCGATCCTCGGCTCCATTCCAGTGCTCGGCTATCTGTTCCGCGCCACGCACAAGCGCAAGGAGCAGACGAACGTGCTCTTCTTCATCCGCCCGCGCATCCTGCAGGGCAGCGACATGAACCGCGAGTTCTGACGCTCGGTCCGCCGCAAGGCCCGGAAGAAGCTACGATCCCGCGCGTCGACGCCCCGTTGGCATGAAGCTCTCCGCCCACCGTCCCGATCGCACCGATCCGCGTCGCCGTGGGGCCGCACTGCTCCTGTCGCTCCTGATCCTGCTCGTGCTCGTCGCGATCGTCATCCAGATCAACGTCAGCACCGGCACCGACGCGCGCATCGCGCGAAACGACGTGGGGCTCACGACGATGGATCTCGCGATCGAGTCTGGGCTCCTCGAGGAGTACGACAAGCTGAAGGCGGATGGCGAGTCGGCTGGCGCTGCGGGCGGCGGCGCCGCCGCGCAGGGCGCGCCGCCGGCACCGCCTGCGCCGGCAGGTGGCGCGGGCGCACCAGGCGCGGAGGGTGCCAGTCAGGCGAACGACTCGCGTCGCGACGAGTGGGCGCAGGTGCAGCGCACCGAGATCAACGAGATCAAGCTGCGCATCCTCGTCCAAGACGAGGACAGCAAGATCAACGTGCTCAACCTGCTCAATCCGGACGAGAAGGAAGCGCAAGCCGCGTTCGACCGTGTGGTGCGCTGTCTGGACATGTGCCGCGACGGAACCGAAGCCGACATCCCGACGCGCGGCGCCGAGGAAATGACGCGCGCGATGCTCGAGTTCATGCAGCGGCGCAACCTGTCGAAGGTGCCGCGCCCGAAGTTGCTCTCGGACACCGAGCAGAACGAAGAGCAAGGGCTGCCGACGTCGCTCGAGGAGTTCGTCGTGCTGCCGCCGTTCGACGAGAGCTTGTTCCGCGACTATCGCGACTCCGACGGACGCATCGTGCACTCGATCGGCAGCTTCCTCACCGTGTGGAGCTCGCTCACGACGCAACGTCTCGAGCAGGACGCGCCGACCGCAGGCGGCGGCGCCCCAGCGGCCGGCGCGGGAACGCCGCCACCGGAAGGCGGCGGTGCGGCGGGTCAGGGCGGCGCAGCGGCGCCTGGTGGGGGAACGCCGCCACCCGAAGGGGGCGCTGCGGCGACCGGTCAGGGCGGCGCGCAAGGTGGCGCGCAAGGTGGCGCTCCGGGTGGTCAAGGCGCGGCAGCGGGCGGCCTCGGCGGTGATGCTGGCACCTCGAACACCGCCGGCAACGGTTGGGCGGTCAACGTCAACACCGCGCCGGCCGCCGTGCTGAAGGCGCTCTTCGACGACCGCGAACTGCGTCCGCGCTTCTGGGACAAGGTCATCGAGTACCGCAACCTCGAGGAGGAAGAGGAAGAGGGCGGCGCAGAAGAAGACGAAGAGGAACAAACGCCGACGTACGACGAGTTCGGTAACGAAGTCATCGAGCGACGGATCTTCGAGTCGCTGGGCGAGCTGCAGCAGGTGGACGGCTTCGAGGATCTCGAGTCCGCGCTGCAGCAGCGTGTGCGCCAGATGCTCACGACGCAGAGCCAAGTGTTCTCGATCTACATCGTCGCGCGCCGATCGACATCCTCGGACGGCGACGAAGCGGCGGCGTTCGGCGACCTGGAGCAGAACCGCATCGAAGAGGAGCAGGGTGACGCGCTCGTGCGCGTGGTGCGTTCCGTCGTATGGCGCCGGACGTCCGGCGAGGAAGTGGAGATCATTCCGCTCCTGCGCTGGGAGTACCTCGACTACCTGCCGTTCGAGGTCGTCGACTACCCCGACGACGAGCGCTGAGGAGAGCTGCGGTCGATCCCGACGAATCGCCTTGCTCCGAACGAGCTCGCACGGCCTCACCACGTCCTGCTGCGGTTGCGCCAACTCGCTCAGAGCCGCGTTGTTGGATCGCAATCGATCCTCGCTGACCTTCCAGGTCACCCCCGGTCGATTTCGATGCAACGCCTTGCTCCGAGCGAGCTGGCGCAACCTCGCGACGGACGTGGTGAGAATTGCGGACTAGTCCCGTGCTCCGACGCGCGTGCAAGCCCTCGGCACCTGCAGCGCTTTCGCCGCGTGCGGCTCGGTCGCGGCGGGGTTTTCGCTTGTCGCCTTTCGCGGGTGGAGCAAGAATCGCCGCCTCGCTGCACGCCTGCACGCTTTCCGCGGCGCTCGTCCGGCTCGACACTCGAAAGAACCATGCCCTCCCTCAGTGTTTTCGGTGCCCAGTGGGGAGACGAAGGCAAGGGCAAGCTGATCGATCTGCTCTCGCGCGACGCCGACGTGGTCGTGCGCTACCAGGGTGGCGCGAACGCCGGTCACACCGTCGTCGTCGGCAGCGAGAAGTACGTGCTGCACCTCATCCCGTCGGGGATCTTGCACCCCGGCAAGCTCAATGTGATCGGCAACGGCGTTGCAGTCGATCCCATCAAGCTGCTCGAGGAGGTCGACGGACTGCGGAAACGCAACGTCGCCGTCGACGGTAAGAACCTGCGCCTCTCGGCCGGCGCGCACGTGATCTTCGAGCACCATCGTTTGATCGATCAGCTGTCGGAGCGCTGGCGCGGCGAAGGCCGCATCGGCACGACCGGACGCGGCATCGGACCGTGCTACGCCGACAAAGCCGCGCGCACCGGGCTGCGCGTGTGCGACCTGCTCGATCCGACGACGTGCCGCACGCGCTTGCGCGCCGCGCTCGCCGAGAAGAACTCGCTGATCACGCGCGTTCATGGGGAAACGCCGCTCGATCTCGAAGGTCAGCTCGACCGCTACATGGCGCTCGCGGAGCGGCTGCGCCCGTTCGTCGGCGACACCGGCGCGGAGGTTCGCGCGGCCTATCGCGCCGGCAAGCACGTGCTCTTCGAAGGCGCGCAAGGCGCGATGCTCGACCTCGACTCCGGCACGTATCCGTACGTCACGTCTTCGAGCACCGGCGCGAACGGCATCGCGTCCGGCGCGTCGTTCCCGCCGCGCTGCGTCGACCAGGTCCTGGGCATCGCGAAGGCGTACTGCACGCGCGTCGGCGAAGGCCCGTTCCCGACCGAGCAGACGAACCCGATCGGTGAGCGCATCCGCAAAGCGGGCAACGAATACGGATCGACGACGGGGCGCCCGCGCCGCTGCGGATGGTTCGACGCGGTCGCGATCCGCTACGCGCTCGAGCTCTCCGGCGCCGACGGCTGGATCATCACGAACCTCGACGTGCTCACGGGCTTCGACGAGATCCAAGTCGCCGTGCGCTACACGGTCGAAGGCGCGGACTGCTCGACGTGGCCGGCGCACCTGCCGAGCCACCAGCGCGCCGAGCCGGTCTACGCGACGCACGCCGGCTGGAGCGAGGACATCACCGCGGTCCGCCGCTACGGCGACTTGCCGCCGCGCGCGCGCGCGTACGTCGAAGAGCTCGAGCGCGAAGTCGGCATCCCCGTCGTCATGCTTTCGGTCGGACCCGACCGCGAGCAGGTGATCCCGCGCAAGTCCTGATCGCCATGGCGAAGGAACCGATCATCCGCCCCGACTTCGGCGACTCCTTCCCCGAGCACATCGCGATCATCATGGACGGCAACGGGCGCTGGGCCGAAGGCCAAGGTCTGCGCCGCATCTTCGGACATCGCGAGGGCATCCACTCGGTGCGCGAGATCACGACCGAGTGCGCGCGCATGGGCGTGCAGAGCCTCACGCTGTACGCGTTCTCGGTGGAGAACTGGAAGCGTCCGTCGCCAGAGGTGCGCTACCTGATGCAGCTCCTGCGTCAGTTCCTGATCCGCGAGCGAACGACTCTAATGGACAACGACGTGCGCCTGCGCGCGATCGGACGCATCCAGGATCTGCCGGACAACGCGGTGGAAGAGCTGCGTCGCACGGAGGAGCTCACGCGCCACAATCCCGGCATGCTGCTGCGGCTCGCGCTGTCGTATGGAAGCCGCACCGAGATCGCCGACGGATTGCGCGCTCTCGCCCTGGACGCGCGCAGCGGCGCGCTCGATCCGGCGAGCATCGACGAGGAGACGCTGCGCCATTACCTCTACGATCCGGCGACGCCGGATCCGGATCTCCTGATCCGCACGGCGGGGGAGATGCGTCTCTCCAACTTCTTGCTGTGGCAGATCTCGTACTCGGAGCTCTACGTTTCCGACGTGTGCTGGCCCGAGTTCCGCAAGCCAGAGCTCGTCGAAGCGCTGCGCGCGTACGGTCGTCGCAAGCGCAAGTTCGGCGGCTTGATCCAAGACGTTCCGAACCCTCCGCGCGAACGCTCGGAAAAGCGCGCCTAGATCGCCGTTCATGGCGTCACCGAAGGCCGCCAGGATCCTGAAACGCACGGCGGTCGGCGGCAGCCTCGTCTGCGTGCTGAGCGCGATCCTGTGGTGGACGTCGCAGTCGAGCGACGGCAAGCCCGTGCTGATCACCGTGGCGATCGTCCTCGTCGCGGCGGCGCTCGAGTTGAGCCGCATGGGCAAGCTCGCCGCGCTCGAGCTGCGTCCAACGTTGCTCGTCGCGTCGTTCGGCGCGCTGATGCTCGGGACGCTCGCGATTCAGGGCGACGAGCTGCGCGCGCTGTCGATGGGCACGCCGCGCGAGCCGTATCTCTCGCACGTCTACGAACCCACGCTCGCTATCGAATACGGCTTCGCGGCGCTGCTCGCGGCTTCCGCATTCGCCTGGACGGCGATCGGGCTGCCGCGCGTCGTCCTCTACGGCATCGCGGTGCTCGCGATGGCGCTCTACGTCGGTGGGGAGACGCACGAAGTCGCGTCGCGACTAAAGATCGCGGCCATCGTGCTAGCGATCTGGGTCGTCGCGACGCTGCCGATGGTCGCGTGGGTGAAGAAGCGCGCGCGCGACCTCCTGATCGCGATCGGCCTGGCCGTGTGGATCGTTCCGCCGTTGCCTGCCTTGTGGGCGTTCTGGCGCGAGTGGGGCATGCACAGTCTCGTCGCCCTGCTCGTCCTGTCGAAGTGCGGCGACACGTTCGGCTACTACGTCGGCAACGCGATCGGCAAGCGCCATCCGTTCCCGAACATCAGTCCCGGAAAGACCGTGGCGGGCTGCGTCGGTTCGCTCGTCGGCGCGGCGGCCGTTGGCGGCGTGCTCGCGCACTTCGATCTGCTCCACGCGAGTTATCGCGCGAGCATCGCGAGCGGCCTGGTCGGCGGCGCGTTGATCAACGTGGCCGCACAGGCCGGCGACCTGCTCGAGAGCTGGGTCAAGCGCAAGGCCGGCGTGAAGGACAGCTCGACCGTGTTCGGTCCGTCGGGCGGCGTTCTGGATCAGATCGACAGCCTGCTGCTCACGGTTCCGGTCGCGTCGTTGATCTGGTTCGTCGTCCTCGAAGTCGGATGAGCGAGCGCGACGGCGACGAACTCGGATCGCTTCCGTTGACAGCGCTGTGCGCCGTGCCGATGCTTGAGCCCTCCTGCCGGGACACACCGCGCGCTTGACCGAGATCACGATCCCCCTGCGCTCCCACGAGGAAGCGATCCTCGTCCTCGGACCCTACGATCGGTACGCCAAGCTGCTGCGCCAGGACCTCGAGGTCGACGTTTTCACGCGCAACGGCAACTTGCGCTTGAAGGGCACGGACGAGCGCGTGCAGGAGGCGCGCCGCCGCATCGAGCATCTCCTCGGCAAGACGCGCAAAGGTCGCGACCTCGGCGTCACCGACATCGAGTCGATCCTGCTCGGCAACGACAGCGGGTCCGCACGACCGGTCCCGCCGCCGGCGCGACCCGGCGCGACGCGCGCGGCGACTCCGTACCGGCTCGTGCGCACGAGCACGGCCCCGCCCGAGCGCACGCATTCCGACGAGCCGGCTGCTGCGAGCACGCGCCCGCGCCCGGTCGGCAGCGCGAACCTGAAGAGCTTGCGCATCAACCCGATCGAGCCGCGCACGGAGAATCAGCGTCGGTATCTCGACCTCATCGAGAAGCTGCCGCTCGTGCTCGGGCTCGGCGCTGCGGGCAGCGGCAAGACGTACCTCGCCGTCGCCGCGGCGGTGAAAGCGCTGCGCGCCGGAACCTGCCGGCGTCTCGTGATCACGCGCCCCGTCGTCGAAGCGGGCGAGCGACTCGGATTCCTGCCGGGCGATCTCGCCGCGAAGCTCGACCCGTACATGCGGCCGATCTACGACGCGTTCCACGACTTGATCGACTTCGACGACGTCGCGCGGCTCGAGGAGTCGGGCATCATCGAGATCGCGCCGCTCGCGTACATGCGCGGCCGCACGCTCTCGCACGCGTTCGCGATCCTCGACGAGGGTCAGAACACGAGTATCGCGCAGATGAAGATGTTCCTGACGCGGCTCGGCGAAGGCTCGCGCATGGTCATCACGGGCGATCCGTCGCAGAGCGATCTCGAAGGCAGCCAGCGCAGCGGCTTGCTCGATGCGCTCACGCGCTTGCGTGGGTTCAAGGACGTCGGCGTCGTCGAGTTCGGAAGCCGCGACATCGTCCGGCATCCGCTCGTCGAGCAGATCATCAAGGCCTACGAGGCGCCTTCGCGCGTCAGTCGCGAGGGCGACCGCGGTCCTTGACGCCCACGGCGCGGCGGGCGAAGCGGACGAAGAGCGCGCCGCGGGCCGGAGCGCGCAAAGCGCCGAGGCGGGCCACGAAGTCGGTGTCGATGGCACGCGCCGTCCGCGCGCCAACCACGGGGCACGTCGCCGTAAGTCCCCGAGCCGAGGTGTCTTGGAGGCGCGGTCCGCGCCTCGTCGCCACGCCGGAAGTGCGCCGGATCGTCAGCGCCGCGCTCGCGCACGGGGGACGCGGCAGTCTCGCCGTGGCGGTGATCTTCGTCGACGACGAGTACTTGTGCGCACTGCACGAGCGTTTCCTCGGCGACCCGTCCGCGACCGACGTGATCACGTTCGACCTCGGCGCGAGCGACGCCGAGGACGGTGTCGCGTGCGAGATCTACGTCAGCGTCGACTGCGCGCGACGCGTCGCGCACCGGCGCGGTGAGCCGGTCGAGCGTGAGCTCGCGCTCTACCTCGTGCATGGCGCGCTGCACCTGTGCGGGTTCGACGATCACGAGCGCGGCGACCGCCGACGCATGCGTGCCGCGGAGGCGCACGTGCTGCGGGCGCTCGGCTACCGCGCGCGCGTCACGCGCAAGCGCGCGAACGTGCGTCGCAACACGCCGCCGTCGCGAGCGTGACGTCGCGCGCAGCGCTGCTCGACGTGCGTGTCGCGCGGTCGTCGCGGATGCACGGATGCAACTCGCCTCTTGACCTCGCCGTTGGAATGGTTATGTCAACGACGTCGAGAAGATGGAGAAGGCAACCAGAACGACGGCCGACGACGCGCCAAGTGCGCGCAGGCAGCGCGGCGTTCGCACTGCGACGGCCCGTTCGTCGCCCGAGCCGCAGAGCGTGCGTGCGGCGACGAGGCGCGCGGCAACGGACGGCGAAGAGGAAGTCGTGCGCCGCAAGCTGTGGCGGGACTACCGTCGCCGGAGCTCCGACGCGACGCGCAACCGACTCGTCGAGGCGTATCAGTCGCTCGCGCGCGAGATCGTGCGCCGTTTCACCGCGCGCCTGCCGCGCAGTGTCGACCGCGGCGACCTGGACACGGCCGCGAGCGTAGGGCTGATCGCCGCGATCGGCGGATTCGATCGCGAACGCGGTGTGCCGTTCGAGTCGTACTGCGAGTTGCGCGTGAAGGGCGCGATGCTCGACGAGCTGCGCAAGCAGGACTGGCTTCCGCGCCCGTGGCGTGCCCGCCTCGAACAGCAGAAGCGCGTGTGCGAGCGCCTGCGTTCCGAGCAGAACCGCGATCCGAGCGACGACGCCGTTGCGGCCGCGATGGACATGCCGCTGGTCGAGTATCAGCAGATCTTCGGTGTCGGCATGCCGGGGTCGCCCGGAGGCTCGGCGCAGGAGCCGGCCGGCGAGGACGCCGCACCGGGTCTCGAGGTGCTTGCCGATCCGAACGGCGAGTCGGCAGGCGAGCGCCTCACGCGCGACGAGCTTCTGCGGGTCGTCGCGCAGAAGCTCTCGTTGCAGGAGGCGCGCATCGTCTACCTGAAGTACTGGGAGGAGCTCTCGATGCGCGAGATCGGTGAGCTGCTCCTGCTGTCGGAGTCGCGCGTGTGCAAGATCCACACGAAGCTGATCGATCGGTTGAAGGACCGCTTCCGAGTAGGGCTCGATGAGTAGCGCGGAG
>JBJXHG010000080.1:0-59135 GCA_046160865.1 Planctomycetota bacterium
GCCGACGCCGCTCGTGCGCGCGCGAGCCGCGAGCGGTGCGCTTCGACGCGCGCGGCCTGCTCGAGCGTCGGTGCGAACCCGCCGTGGCCGCGGCTCGCGCGCGCGCGCGCCTGCTCGAGCCACGCGCTTGCGTCGCTCCACTGCTCGGCGCGCGCGGCGAGATCGACGAGCTGGAGCTCCGCCTCGAAGGCATCGCCCTCGGCGATGGACGCGAGCGCGAGCGCGCTCGTGAGCGTCGCTCGAGCCGCGCTCGCAGCGCCAGCGCTCTTGCACTCGGCGATCCCGCGGTACACGAGCAAGCGCGCGATTTGGAGCTCCGCCAAGTCGGGCGTCGCGAGCCACGTCGACAGCTCACTCCGCGCCGCGGCGTACTCGCGGGTGACGAGCAGCAGCGCGATGCGGTCGAGGAACGCCGCGAAGCGCGTCTCTTCGTCGAAGGCTGCGTCGAGCTCGGCCGCGAAGTCACGCGCCGCCATGTCCGGCATCCCGCAGGCGAGGTACGCACGGCCGCGCAGTCCGAGCAAGCGCGGCCGCAGCCAAGCGTGCGCCTCCTCCGTCTGCTCGCGATCGAGCAGCGCGTCGATGGCCACCGTCGCGTGGTCGAGCGCCTCGACGAGCGCGTCGCGCTCGAGACACAGGTTGGCCGCCATCCAGGCGAGAGTCGGGCGAAAGTTGCGCGATCCGGAGAACTCGGCCAGCGCACGCACCAGCACGCGTTCCGATTCCGCGCGCTCGCCGCGCGCGATCCGCACGTGCGCTTCGATCATCGCGACGCGCGCGCGCGCCTCGACGTCGCCGAACCGGAGCGCGGCGTCGTGCGCCTCGACGATGCGCTCGAAGACCGGTGGCAGCACGGGCGCGCTGCCGTCCACGATCTGCGCGCGCCGCGCGGTGCCTTCGACGTACGCGGACGCGAACTCGGCGTCGACGTTCTCGTGCGCGGCCGCGCGCATGCGCGCGACGAGCTGTTCCAGCGCGAGCGCGTCGGAGGAGGCTTCCTCGACCCGTGCGCGCCAGCTCGGCTCACTGATCTGCGCGCCGACGATGACGCCGCCGAGGATCAGCGCGATCGCCGCGCGGCAAAGAACGGCGAGCTCGCGACCGTGCCGCCGCCCGCGTCGTACACGATGACACGCCATCGAATCTCGTCCGGCCATCCGTCGGTCTCGCCCGCAGACCCATGCCAGCGGTTCTCGGCGCTCGTCTTCCGCTCGATCTCGCGTGCGTTCGCATCGGCGATCACGAGCTCGAACTTTCCGCCGGGGGGCAGAGCGTAGCGCCACTCGAAGGCGTCGAACACCGCGGCAGCGCCGAGCGGTGAGACCGCCTCGATGTGCGTGCTGCCGAGCAGCAAGTGATCCGTGCTCGATCCACTCCGCGCGACGAAGTACTGGAGCGCGAACACGAGCGCGAGGCTCGCCGCCAGAACGGCGATCCAACGCCTTCGCCGACGCGGGCGCGACGCATGCGACGGAACCGAGCCGCGCGTCGGCACGCCCGCGGCGCGCAACCGCTCGAGCCCTGCGGCCACGTCGACCGCATCCCGTGCGCGCGGACGTCGCGCGGCTTGGACCATGACGTCGCGCCGTTCGGAGTCGAGCTCGTCGATACGGCGCGCGAGCCGCGACAGGGCCGTCCACTGTTCACGACAGCGCACGCAGCCCTCGAGCTGACGGCGCGCGGCGGGTGAATCCACGGTGAGGTCGTCCGCGAGCAAGAGCGTGAGCAGCTCGTCGTGCTTCTCGTCGTGGATCATCGCGATCGTCCTTCGTCGCCCGACCTACGTCGGAGCACGTCGCTGAGCTTGCCGAGTCCGCGGTAGTAGCGGGTCTTCGCGGTGTTCGCCGAGATCCCCAGGCGCCTCGCGATGGCACGGAACGTCAGGTCGTCGAAATGCTTGCAGCGGATCACTTGCGCTTCGGCGGGGTCGATCTGCGCCAGTCCGTCGTGGATGTGCGCGAGGTCGAGCTCGTCGAGATCGAGCTCTGTCACACGCGGATCGGACGGAACCCCGTCGCGCGCGCGCTCGCGGCGTTTCCTGCGCGCGGCGTTGCGCAGCTCGAATCGGGCGATGCCGTAGATCCAGGTCTCGAGCGCCGCTTCGCCGGTGAACGTGCCGAGCTTGCGCCACACGAGGACGAGCACGTCCTGCGACAAATCGGCGAGATCGTGATCGTCGAGGGGGCGACCGCACTGCGCGTTCTGCGCGTCGAGGATGCGTGGCACGCACTGCATGCGCTCGACGAAGCGATCCCACGCACGCGCATCGTCGCGCAGGATGCGCTGCACGAGCTCTAGATCTTGCGCGCGCCGCTCGGCGGTCGACGGCGGCACCGCCGCGTCTGCTGCACGTGCCTGCGAATCGATGGGAGCTTCCACGCTTGCAGCCTGTGCGTCGCGCGACGTCGCGCAGGCGCAGTATAGCGGTTCGGACGAGCCGCAATGCGCGGAGCCGAGCGAGTGAGCGCGCTTCAGCGCGGCGGCAGCGCAACATCGCGTTCACGCACGTCGCGATTGAGCCGGTACAAGTGCGCGAGCAGCCGTGCGACCACCTCGAAGAGCTCGCCCGGAATCGTCGCGCCCACGTCGCAGCGCGAGAGGAGCTCGAGCAGGTCGCGGTCCTCGCGCACCGGCACACCGTTCTTGCGCGCGACATCGAGAATGCGCTGCGCGATCTCGCCATCGCCTTTCGCTGTGACCTGCGGAGCGGCCTCGGCGCCGAGCTGGTGTCGCAACGCGACCGCGCGCATGCGCGTCGGTCGCTCGGACAGCGTGCGGGGATCCGGCTGCGGCAACGAGTGCTCGGAACTCATGCCGAGAGATCCATCAACGGGTGATCGCGGAGGAAGTGCGCTGCGGGCGCGTGCGGCACGAGCTCCGC
Source organism: Planctomycetota bacterium (assembly GCA_046160865.1). Classification (GTDB taxonomy): domain Bacteria; phylum Planctomycetota; class UBA1135; order UBA1135; genus JBJXHG01. The sequence goes on from JBJXHG010000080.1 coordinate 2,882, forward strand.
GTGCGCGTCGTGCACGATCGAAATCTGCACGGCGCGACCATCGAGCGCGAGTACCTCGCACAGCGCGCCGCGCTGTGCTTCCAGTTGCTCGACGGTGCCCGCGTTCGCGACCGAGAGGCGCAGGAGGATGGAGGCGGGACGCAGGAAAACGTCCGCACGGATCGGGCCGAGCTGCGAAAAGTCGACAGCCACCTCGATCCGCTCGGACCCTTCGTCGTCCGTCTCGCGTTCTGCGTCGCTCGCGCGCTTGCCCGCGAAGAGTAGGTGCGCCGACGCGAACCGATCCCCGTCCGGAACGGCGAGCGTGAGGTGCCACGGCTCGCCGAATCGGTTGCGTGCGATGTGCAGCAACTGCTCGGCTTCGAGCGCGTCGATCGAACGGTCGACGAGTTCGCGTTCCGTGCCCGCATTCAGCTCGCTCGCAGCGCGCAAGAGCTTCGACTTGAGGTCGCGATCCAGGAAGTCGCGCACGCCGGCGGCGAGCAGCGTGCGCGGCGCGAAGCCGAAGAGCGCGAGCAGTTTTTCGACCGTTCCGCTCTCGCGCAGGAAGCGCGCGTCGAATTGCACCGGCGCAGCGCTCGGGCCAGTCGCGTTATCCGCTTCGTGCGGCGTCGCCGCCAGCGCACGGGTCCAGGACGCGCGCAGGATGCGAACGAGCAGCGTGAGTGGATCCGTGTCGCGCGCAGCAGGCGCTGCGACGGACGCGCGCGCGAACTCGGTGATCGCCGCGGCGAGGATGCGCTCGATGCGCTGCAGCGCCTCGGCGTCGCCGGGGATCGCGCCTTCGACTTTGGCGCGTTCGATCCACGCGCGCGCGATCTCCAACGACGCGGCGTCGTCCACGAGTTGCTCGGGCAGGTCGCCGGTCGCGCTCGCGAGCAGCGCGGCTTCGGTGCCGAGTCCGGATCGGGAGACCAGCGCGGCGAGATCCGTCCCGCTCGCGAGCGGCTCGAACGCGTGCAACGCGAGGCTCTCGAGAAGCTCGCGCAGCGCTGGCGACGCGACATTCGGCGTCGTCCGACCAAGCGCTTGCAGCGACTCGAGCAGTTCACCCGCGGGAAGCTCGCGGCCGATCACGGTGCGCAGCGCGGTGAGCAGGAGCGACTCGTCGTGCGATCCTTCGGCGACCAAGCGCAGCACAAGCCCGTCACCGTGACCCTCGGCGCGTGCGAGGAAGCGCTGACCGGGCTCGAGCTTCACCTGCGTCTCGGCCGTGACACGCCGTCCCGCGATTCCGAGCACGACGGTGCCGCCGTCGAGTGTCTCGATCACCTCGCCGGCGACGATTCGGCCGTCCGCGAGCACCTGTGCCAGCTCGCTGGCGGCGGGTGCACGGGTCGACGCCGCCGCACCGGAAATGTTGATGATCGGATCCATGCGCGAGCCCGTGTGTCTCACCGCATCCGATGGAGGTCGTGCCAGCTCGTTCGGGGCCGGGCGCTGCAACGGAGTCGACCGCGGCCAGCGAAGTTCGATCTCGATTCGACAACGCCACGCCGAGCGAACGGGCGCGACCGCAGCAGGATGTGGTGAGAAACGCCGGGCGAGGGGAATGCCGCCTGGGTTATCGGCCACGATTCACGGCGCATGAGCCCGCCCTGAAATGCAACCGCCCCGGCGCAGAGGCCGGGGCGGTGTCCATCGAGCGCACGGGGCTCTCAGTGCATTTGCGTGAGGCTGACGGTCTCGCGGCCGGAAGCCACATGAACGATCGTGCGCAAGCCGCTCTTCGACTCGATCGACGCACGCAGCGGAGTCGACTGCAACGCACCGCTCGCGTCGAGCGCTTGGATCGGCAGCACGGTGAACCCGGGCAAAGCAGCCGTCGCGGCAGCTCGCGAGCCGAGCAGACCCACTGCGGTGGACGCGGGACCGAGCGTCTGCGGAACCGCCATTCCGATCTCGATCGACGCGCTGCGCACCGCTTGGCGGTCGAGCAAGAGCTGAACACGGCCGTGGAACACGAGGCGCACGCGCTGCGCACGCGGATCCACCAGCTGGAACGTCACGTTGGTACCGCCGCGCACGCCGACGAGCGCAGACCACACGTCCTCGAACCGGCCCTCGACGTAGAACGCCGCATGCGGATCGTTCCATGCGCGCGTGATCGGCAGGCTTTCGTTGAGCGCCGGCAGCGTGCCGATCGTCTCGTCGCCCGCGGCAGCCGGAGGAGGCGGCAGCGTGTTGTTGCCACCGACCGGTCCGCTGTTGCGCTCTTGCGCTTCCAATCGCGCGCCCAAGGCGAGCGCGACAACACCGAGCGCCGCCAACCACAGTCTGCGAGCCGAGCTCGCGCTTCCAAGATTCGGGTACTTCATGGCATTTCCTCTGGGCCACCCAGGTCGCCGCCGACCTCAGGTGCCGTCGGGCTAAACAGTTCGGGACAAGTCGAAACCAACTCCTCCACAAACCCTCTTTGCTCATCGATCGCGGCGCGCAACTTCGGAGAGCGCGCGAACAAATCCGCGACTTCACTCACGCGCGCCGGATGGCGATCCAACAGCTCCCGGAAGTACGCGAGCGAGCGCTTGGGCTCCCCCATCAACGCGTACACCATTCCGAGGTTGAAGCGCGCGACGAAGAAGCGGTCGTCGAGATCGGCGAGTCCGCTGATCGTCACCCAGCGCCAGCACGCGAGCGCCTTTTTGTAGTTCTTCTCGGACGAATGCAGCCGGCCGAGCTGGATCGCAGCGTGACCGCGGTTCGTCTCCTCGACCGCCGTGTTGAAGATGCGCCGGTATTCCTCGGCAGCGCGGATGCGCCGGCCTTCGCGCGCGTGCAGAAACGCGAGATAGAGCTGTGCCTCCTCGTGCGAGGGATCGGCCGCGATCGCTTCCTCCAGCAGACGGTGACCCTTCTCGAGCGGCTTCTCGATCTTCTCCAGCCGTCCGTTGAGCAGCGAGCGAGCCACTCTCCAGTCGACGCCGCCCGCCGAATCCTTGCCGGTCAGGAGCACGCCGTCGACGAACCCGCGGCCGCGAACCTGCGTCGGCTCGAGCGGCACGGTCGCTTCGAAGATGCGCTCGCGGAAGCCTGGATCGATCGCGGCGACGACGTACGCCTTGCCCAGCTGGTAGAAGATCGTCGCGAGACGGTGAACGAGGTCGATGTTTTGCGCAGCCTCACCCATCTGCGCCCCCGTGAGCATCGCAAAGCGCGCGAAGAGACGATCGGGGTCCGCGATGTCGCGATGCAGCTTCACTTGCGTGCGCGTGTCATCGAAGAAAGTGCGGCAGCAGTCGCAAGACTCGAGGTGGACGAGCGCGCGTCCTGCCGCAACTTCGTCGATCTCGTTGTCGACCAGGCACGAGAGGTCGACCTGGAAGTTGGAGCAGACCGCGCCCTGGTCGTCTTGCCAGCCGTCTGTGTTCATCGTCATTCGTCCTCCAGAGCCGCGTGGCCGGAATCGTCCGCATCGAGCCGCGACTTCGGTTCGCGTGCCGGGCGGCAATCCGGCGAAAGTCCGTCGAAGACCCGTCGCATGGAACGGTGGATCTTTCGGCGCGCACGGAAGATCACCATCTTCAGGTTCTCCAGCTTGATCTCGAGCTCGTCGGCGGCTTCGCGGTAGCTCTTCTCCCTTACCTCCACCAACAGCAGCGCCCTACGCTCGCGTTCGGAGAGCATCGCGTAAAACCGCAAGTAGAGGTGCAAGTACGTCACGTAGACGCGCGTGCACTCGAGTCGGCTCTCGTGTTCGATCGCCCCGGACAGCGGGTTGTGAACGTGCAACTCAGGTTGCTCGGACAGGTCCTCGAAAGGCACTTCGGCGCGGCCCCCGCGTCCGAGCGCGCGCAGATGCTTCAGCACCGTGTTGCGCACGATCATCGCCGACCAAACCCGGAAGGCGTCCTCGCGCTCCGCGTTGAAGCGGTGCGGATAGCGATAGATGTTGAAAAAGACCTCTTGCAGGACGTCGTGCGGATCCGCCTTGCTCGCGTAGCGACGCAATCTGCCCGCGACCTGGATCAGGAGGTGCGGACTGTTCAGCTCGTAGAGCAGGCCAAACGCGCCGCGGCCCTTCTGCAGCCGAAAGGCCTCCATCAAGCGCGTCGAGACGGCGTCGCGGATCGACTCGGAACTCCGCGCGGGCTCCTGAAGCAGCGCAAGGACGCCGTCTTGATCGGATTGCGCGAGTTCACCGTCGAGCGCCCGCACGCGCGCAGCGAGTCGCGCACGCAGCCCCTCGCCCTCCCAAGTTGCGGGGAGAGCGCCGAGTAGGTCGCTCACCTGCATTTCGCCTCGCGGGGGATCGGGGTCATGAGGTGCCGGTGGGGGTGCCGGCCCGAAAGTGATTCTATGGCGGTCGCTCCCGCCGGTAACAGAAACTGAACCGGCTGCTAGCGTGACTTCCGGAAGTGGGGCTCCGGCAGGGACCAACGACGACGGGCGCCGAGAACGACGGGCCGCAGCCGCGGCTTCCGACGAACCGAACGTGGACCGTACCGGAGCTTCGCTCCAGGATGGATTTCGTGGGACGTGAGCAACGCGCGATCGAGATCGCTCGCGAGATCGGGTTCGACCTCGCCGGCATCGCACCCCTTCGGCCGCCCGCGGACGCCGAGCGCTTCGACCGCTGGCTCGCGCAGGGACACCACGCCTCGATGGCTTACCTCGAGCGCAACCGCGACCGCATCGTCGACCCCCGCCGCGTCGAGCCGACCGGTCGAAGTTTGCTCGTCGTCGGTCTGGCGCATGCGCGAGCGCCGACAGCGCTGGCCGACGGAGCGCGCGTCGCACGTTATGCCGCCGGCCGCGACTATCACAACGTCATGACGCGCATGTTGCGCAAACTCGCCAAGCGCCTCGATGCCGAGGGGCTGGGCGCCGCGCGCGGAATCGTCGACGCCGGCCCCCTTCTCGAGCGCTCACACGCCGTGGAGGCGGGACTCGGGTTCGCGTCCAAGGCCGCCAACCTCCTCCACCCTCGTTTCGGGCCATGGTTCTTCCTGGGGGAGCTGATTCTCACGGTCGATCTCGCGCCCACGGAAGCGCCGGTCAACGGCTCGTGCGGCACATGCACCGCGTGCATCGATGCGTGCCCGACCGGCGCCCTAGTCGAGCCGGGCGTGCTCGACGCGCGCAAGTGCATCAGCTACCAGACCATTGAGAACCGCGGCGCGATCCCCGACGACCTGCGCGCGTCGATCGGTGGGTGGGTCTTCGGCTGCGACGTGTGCTCGGAGGTTTGTCCATGGGGAAGTCGTACGGCGGACTTCGCTTCCCGCTTCGGGACGCACTCCGCAATCGCAGACGCCGGGCTCGTGGAGTGGATCGAGCTCGGTGACCGCTTCCAGGCCGCGTGCGAGGGGTCTCCAGTCCGCCGTCCCGGCCGGGCGGGCCTCGCCCGCAACGCCGCGATCGTGCTCGGCAACCAGCCGAGCGAGCGCGGCCGCCGAGCGCTGCTCCACGCGCTGACATTCGATCCGTCGGTCGTCGTCCGCGAGGCCTCCGCGTGGGCGCTTTCCCGCGCGCACGGAGGCGACGCCGGCGTCAAGGACCAGATCGCGCGCGCCGGCGAGCGAGAAACGGACGCGGCCGCGCGCGAGGCGATGGCCCGTCACCTCGCCCGGACGGACTGAGGCCCCGCCGGGCGTCCATCGATTTGGACACCCCCTGACCGCGGCGATTCCGTCGTCGCGCGCGGGCGCTGCGATCGACGCACCGGCCACGCGCACCGTCTGCGTTCCGGCACAGCGCTCCTGTTGTGTTGCGATTTTGCGGCCTAGGAGTTCGCAATTGTGAACGGCGTCGAGATCCCGCGACACCACAGGCCCGCGTGTCACCGAACGCCGGAAGTCCGTGCTGCGTGCGAAGTGCGCGCGCGCAAGGACGTTGCATTCCGAATTTCGCACGTCTTCGCGCGCTGGCAAGTGTCTTGCTTCCGAGGCCCGCACCGCAAGGCAACCAAGAAGGCAGGACTCACTAGATGGAACCGAGAGACTACTACACCGACCTGAAGTACTGCGCGAAGTGCGAGAAGTACGTCTCCTACTTGGCAGGCATGGAGCACTCCTACTGCACGGACTGCGGCACGCGAGTGCGCCTCTTCTCGGAGAACGATTGGACGGCCTTCAACGACAGCCTGGCTCGCCAAAAGCCCAAGGGCGGTCGACCGCGCAAGCAGCGAGGCAAGGAATCGGCCTGAGCGCCGCGCACTTCCACCAGCGCGCGACACCGCGCTGGGCTTCCTGCTGACTCTGACGAATCTGGTTTTCGACTCTCTCGGCCCGCCGCACGGTTCGCACGTGCGCCGGGCCGCCCTCTTTCCGGCAGTCGAAGGTCATTCGTCGCGCAGACGGCGATAGCGCTCGCCCGCCTGCAGCTGCTTGAGCATGTTCTTCACCGACGCGTAGTAGATCTCCAGCCGACGCCACGCCTCCGCGTCGTCCGCGCACTGGGTCTCCAGCGCGTCCGCTGCAACGCGAGCGCCCTGTGTGTCACCGAGTTCGACGAGCGCGTCGAGCGCGAACACGTGCAAGCGCACATCGCCGGGACGCTCGGCGAGCAGCTTCGTCAACACGTCGCGCGTTCGTTTCGCATCCCCCATCCGCACACGCACGCGCGCGAGATCGAGGAGCAACTGCACTTGGTGCGGATCGAACTCGAGACGCGTCTCGAGCGATTGTGCCTGCTGCCCCAGCGCGGACAGCTCGGCGTAGCGCGCGCGCGCCGGGCGCGCTTCGTCGGGCTTGTCGAGGTCGACGAGGATCTGCGCGAGCACGTACCACGCGCGCGGCAGGAACGGATCGAGATCGAGCGCGCGCCGCGCAGCGCTGAGCGCGTCCTCCGACCGACCCTGCTCGTACAGGATCTGCGCCTTCCACGTCCATGCGTCGACGTGCTCGGGCCGCGCCTGCAGCACTTCCTCGAGCAATTGGAGCGCGCGCGTCTCGTCGCCGAGCCTTCGAAACGTCAGCGCGAGGCCGCGCACCGCCTCCACGTCGCCCGGTGCGACCGCGAGCACACGCTCGTACTGAACGCGCGCCTTTTCGTATTCGCCGAGCGAGTAGTAGCAGTGCGCGAGCACGCGCGTCTCACCGACTCTGGACGGGACGGCGAGCGAGAAGCGCTCGAGTGCGGCTACACCGTCCGAGTAGCGCTGCAACTTGAAGTAGAGCACGCCGAGTTGGTGCAACGCGGGCGGATAGTCGGGCTCGGCCTCGAGGAGCGCGTACAGCTCGCCCATCGCGCCGATCAAGTCACCCGACCGCAACGCGCTCTGCATCGCGGTGATCCGCGGTACCAACGCCGCGGGCGCCGCGCTGCTCGTCTCGAAGTCGTGCCACCGTCCCGGCACGGCTTGGGGAAGCGTGCGCGGATCGCGCTGCAGCAAGCGCACGCGCGCGGGATCCTGCAACGCGGCCGGGCTCGCTTCGACGCCCCGGCCAACGTCCTGCAACGGTTCCTGGAGCGCCACGACCCACGCACACAGCGCGAGCGCGAGATTCACGGTGCTTTCTCCTCGACCTGGAGCACGCGGTCGACCGCGACGTCTTCCAGCACTTGCTCGTGACCGGAAGGCCACGTGATGCGCAGCTTCTTCACGCGCGCCGCGGCGCCGAGACCGAAGTGAACCTCGGCCGGAATCGAAGCCTGGTATCCGCCTGCGGTGCGCATCTGCGCGACTTGCTTCCCGCCCTCCCACTCGGCGGTCACGCGCGCACCGAGCGCGGCGGTGTTGCCGCCGCGCGCACGCAAGCGCACGCGCAGCCAATGCGATCCGCGCGGCGTGTCGTTGCGCAGCACGCGCACGGCGCCCTCGACTTGCAGCGCGACGATGTCGAGATCGCCGTCGCCGTCGAGATCGGCCGTCGCGCTCGCGCGCGACACGCGTGGCGCCGAATCGCTCAATGGCTCGAGTGCGAAACGAGCGCCGCCGTTGCGCAGCAGCAAGTCGGCCTGGGCGTAGCTCGTATCGGTGCCAGGTCGGTCGGCTTGCGGGTAGACGTGTCCGTTGCAGACGTAGAGGTCGAGGTCACCGTCGAGATCGAGATCACAGAACGCCGTCCCCCACCCGAGCGTGCGCATCGTCGGCCCGGCGAGCCCCGCGGCCGACGAGCGCTCGCGGTACGCGCGCGCGCGCGTCGACACGTACAGCGTGTCCGATTCGCCCGAGAAGTTGGACACGAAGAGATCGGGTCGACCGTCGCCGTTCCAGTCGCCGTTCGCGATGCCCATGCTCGCTTGCTCCTTGCCGTCGGCCGTGTGGCTCACGCCGGCTTCGAAGCCGATCTCGGCAAACGTCCCGTCGCCTTTGTTCTCCCACAGGTGGTTCGGCAGCGAGTCGTTCGCCACGTAGATGTCGGTGTCGCCGTCGCAATCGAAGTCGAGCGTCATGACGCCGAGCCCGAACGCCGCGGGCGCCGTGCGGAACTTCGCTTCGGCGGTCACCTCGCGGAACGTGCCGTCGCCGTTGCCGCGGTAGAACTGATCCGCGACCGGCGTGAGGCCCTCCGGACCGCACATCACCTCGTGGCCCTGCCACTGACAGCCCGCGGTGCCCGGCTTGCCGATCTTCGCCGGATCGAAGACGAGGTAGCGCACGACGACGAGATCGAGCTTTCCGTCGCGATCGTAGTCGAGCGCCGCAGCACTCGTGCTCCACGCGTCGCCAGCGAGCCCGGCCTTGTCCGTCACTTCGCGGAAGCCTTTACCCGCGCGGTTCAAGAAGACGCGGTTCGGGCCCCACTGGGTCACGACGACGTCAGGCCAGCCGTCGCCGTCGAAATCTCCGACGGCGCCTCCCATGCCCCAACGGCCGCCGCCCATCGACCACTCGTCGCCGGCCGGCGCGAACGTCGCATCACCGCGACCGAGGAAGAGCCGCGGCGGGAACCCGGGTTCACCTTTCGCGATGCGCTCGAGGTTCGAACCGTCGACGATCAGCACGTCGACGTGGCCGTCGCGATCGAAGTCCTCGAGCAGTACGCCGCCGCCGTTCACTTCGATGATGTAGTCCTTCGCGCGCGAGCCGCAGGTCGTCTCCACGCCGGGCAACGCCGTGGCGCCGATCTCGCGGAAAAACGGCTTCGCCGCGCCCGTTTGTGCGAGCGCGGCGAGCGAGAAGGCGAGGACCGCGATCATGTCGCGATCCTACGCCGTGGATGCGCTCCTGGAGAGCGTCGAGCTCACCAGGGAACTTGTACGCCGTTGCTCCAGTTCGTCGTGCCGGCGTTGCAGAAGGACGCCGTGACGTTGCGGAAGAACAGCTGATAGAAGGCATTCTGGCCGCCCGGCTGCAGCGTGGCCGTCGAAACGGGCACCGTCTGCACTGCGTTCGGATACGTCCACGTGCCGAGCGGCGCGCCGTTCGTGCCGGCGTTGTGACCGCCGAAGCGGATCAGCGAGCCGTCCGAGCAGCGCAGGCCGTCGCCGTTCACGATGCCGACCGCGCTCGACGAGTTGCCCTTCACGAGGAATCCGAAACCCGCATAGAACGGCCCGACGTTCGCCGTGAACGCGACCGTGTCCGGGGTGGTCGTGCCGGTTGCCCAGATGAGCGCACCACTCAAGTCGAACGAGTTGGCGCAACCGTGCCCCGGCGCACCGCTCGGGCTCGGAACCGTGTTCGGCAGCGCGCACGGGCACGGCGTCGCGAGCGATCCGTCGCCGAAGCAGAAGCTCGTGCCGAGCGAACTCGGCGTGAGCGGAACGGTGCGGCTCGTCGTCACCGTGATGTTGCCGGCCCAATCGGTGAAGCGCAGCTCGTACGCGACCGCGATGCCCGCCGCGATCGGGGGATCGTTGAGCACGAAACGGTAGATCTGCCCGCCCGAGTACTTCGCGGCGGCGCTCGCCGCGACACCGCTGACGACGACCGTGCCGGAGAATCCGCCCGGCGTGCTCTGGTACGTGTACGTGCCGGGCGAGACGAACGTGTTCGCGTACGTGCCCGCGACCGCGATCGTGCCCGAGTTGTAGGTGTACGGCGTCGTCGTGCTCTCGACCGTTTGGTTGCCCGCCGAATTGTTCGTCCACGTGACCGTCGTGCCGACCGTCACGTTCAATGTCGCGGGCGAGAAGCCGCCGCCGGTGATCGACACGGCCTGCGCCGACGGTGCAGTGAGCACCTTGTACGCCCCGGCTCCACGCACGAAGTTCACGCCGTCGTCGAGCACCTGGTCGCGGATCTTGCCGTGCACGACGACCGGTGCGCTCGCGGGCGCGCTGACCGGATCCTTCTGCGCCACGACGACCGGCGCGCGCGTGTCGGCGGCGCCGGTGTTGCGATAGAACTTGTTCGTCCACTGCGGCGAGTTGGACTCACCCTGGCCGGTGACGATTTCGTACTTGCCGTCGTTGTTCAGGTCGGCGACGGTGCAATCGAGCGTCGAGTCGCTGACAAATTGGATCTGCACGCTCTGATCGACGAATGCGAACGCGCCGTCGTTGCGGTACAGGTACTCGTGCGTGCCGAGCGAGCCGACCACGATGTCGTAGTCGCCGTCGACGTCGTAGTCGAAGAGCGCGATCTCGTTGTCGTCGACGGCTCCGCCCAGCAGGCCCTGATTCGTGAACGTCAGGTTCGTGCTCGGCACGAGGTTGTTGCGAATCGAGCCCTCCGAGAAGTTGTTCAGCGACACGAAGAAGAAGTCGAGATCCGAGTCGTTGTCGAGGTCGCCGACCTCGGACTCGTACGTGCTGCCATTGCCGGCGGAGACCAGCGAAGACACGTCGGAGAACGTGCCCGCGCCGTTGTTCAACATCAGATAGTGGTTGCCGCCGGCGTTGACGCCGCGGCTGTCGCCGAAGAAGTCGAGGTCGAAGTCGTTGTCGATGTCGACCAGCTGCACGTCCATCTGCTCGCCCTTGTTCGGGGCACCCAGCGCGGCCGCGTTCTCGGTGAAGTTGCCCGTTCCGTTGTTGAAGAACAGGTGCGGCTTGTTCGACGGCGAGCCGAGGTACGCGTCATTGATGATGAGGTCGAGGTCGCCGTCGTCGTCGAGGTCGCCGAACTGCGCGTTGCCCGACGAGTACGACGCCGTGAGGCCACGGGCGGCGCCTTCTTGCGTGAAGAAGCCCGGATTCGCCGCGCCTTGATTGATGTAGAGGAAGGGCGGATCCGTGAAGAACGCGTTCGCGTACAACGCGTCGACCCAGCCGTCACCCGTCACGTCGCCGGTGCAAACGCCCTTGCCGTTCGACAAGTTCACGCCGAGGCGCGCGACGCTCTCGTCGGCGAACGTCCAGGCGGCCGTTTCGACGAGCTTGTTGATGATCAACACGTTCTGCCGCTGCGTCCCCGCCGACGCGAAGCCGTCGCCGTCGGCGAAAAAGAGGTCGAGGTCGCCGTCCTGGTCGACGTCCGCGCACTCGACGCCTTCGGTCCAGCGCGCGGTGCCGGGAAACGTCGTCATCTGCTGGAACTGCTGCGCCTGGGCAGTGCAGAGCAAGGCGGCCGGTGTACCGGCGAGGAGGAGGGCGCGGACGTGGGTTCGCATCGGGGATCCTGGAGTCAATTCGATGGTGCCGAACGAGCCTGCCGGGCCGGGAGAGCGGCCACCCGACGGACGCCGGCGGGGTTGCCGGAACACGGTTCGACGCGCCGAGTCGACCGAAGGGTCCGAGAATTTTGCACCATGCTCGCGTGCCCCGCCAGGTTGCAATCCCGACGACGCACGTTTCCCCCATGAAATCGAGCCTGGCCTGCATTTGTTGCCGCATGCGTAGCGCGGTCGGTCGAGCGCGCTCGGACCACGGCGTTGCAGCGCGGTCGATCGCAGCCGACAGGATTGCTCCGCGCGGAACGAGCGAGGCGCGGCCGGCGCGATCGGGCCGCTCGAGGAGCGAATGAATTGCACCATGCGCGGCTAGAACCGGCGCACACACGCGATCTCGCCGCGCGCGCGCGGCTGATGCTCCTCTTCTCACCGGAGCTGTGTGGATCGCGCGATCCGCTCGCCACATTGGCCGCGGCGCTGCCGTGGGTCGACGTCGTGCAGATCCGGCCTAAGCCCGCGAGCCCGGGGCGCATCCACGCCGCACCTTGCGCAGCCCGCGACGTGCATGAATGGTGCGCGCGCGTGCTCGACCTCGTCGATCCTACGCGGACCCTCGTGATCGTCGACGATCGGGTCGACGTTGCCGCCGCGCTTTCGAGTCGCGGCTGCGCCGGCGTGCATCTCGGCCAAGACGACTGTCCGGTTTCCGTCGCGCGCGAGATGCTCGGCGCCGACGCGCTCGTCGGCTTGTCGACACACACGATGGAGCAAGTCGTCGAGGGCGCAGAGTGCGCGGTCGACTACCTCGGCTTCGGCCCCGTGCACGCCACGGCGACGAAGGGCTACGAGCGCGGGCTCGGCGCGGATGCGTGCTGGCTCGCGACCCTGGGCACGACTCTGCCCGTCTTCGCGATCGGCGGCATCGACGCGACGAACGTCGGCGAGCTCGCGCGTGTCGGCCGCGTCGCGGTCAGCTCGGCCATCCTCGCGGCGGAAGATCCGGGCCGGGCAGCGCGCGAGCTGCGCGGGTTGCTCGTGGGCGACGAGTGACAGACCGAAGCGTCGAGCGCCGACTCGCGGAATCGTGCAACTCGCAGACGATCAGGGGCAGGCAAGTTGCACGTCACAGCAAAGCGTAAGCAGCTGCGACGGGTCCCCGCCGTTTAGCGCTCTTCGCGCGCCGAGCGCGCGAGGAGCAACATCGCGTCACCGTAGCTATAGAAGCGATAGCCCGCGCGCACGGCCTCTGCGTACAGCGCGAGCACGCGCTCTCGCCCCGCGAACGCGGCGACGAGCATCAATAACGTGCTCTTCGGCAAGTGAAAGTTCGTGAGCAACCCATCGACGACGTGAAACGTGCTGCCCGGACGCAAGAAGATCGAGGTGCGCCCGCGCGCGGCCGCGAGCGCGCCGTCCGGCTGCGCGCACGACTCCAGCACGCGCACGCTCGTCGTCCCTACGGCGATGACGCGCCCGCCGCGAGCGCGCGTGCGGCGCACGGCATCGACCGTCTCCTCGGATAGCGCGAACTCCTCGGAGTGCATCCCGTGGTCCTCCACATCGTCCGCGGTGACCGGCAGGAACGTGCCCGCCCCGACGTGCAAGGTGACGCACGCGCGCTCGACTCCCAGCGCTTCGAGCTCCCTCAATAGTCGCGGCGTGAAGTGCAGTCCGGCGGTCGGTGCGGCGATCGCACCTTTGGACCGCGCGTAGACCGTCTGATACCGGTCGCGGTCGAGCTCGCGCTGCGGGTCGGCGCCCTTTCCGCGCCGGATGTACGGCGGAAGTGGCATCCTTCCGAACCGTTCCAGCCACCCGTCGAGCGTATCGAGCGCGGGCGCCTCGCTCGGCTCGCGCTGGACGAGCTCGATGTCGAGGATCCATTCGGGTCCGGGCTCGCCGTCACGGCCGAGCGGGCGCTCGATCGCCGTCGCGCGCAGCGCTCCGTCCTCGAGCTCGATCGGGTCGCCGATGCGCAGACGCTTCGCGGGCTTCGCGTAGGCGCGCACGCGCGCGCCACGCCCGGCGCTCGGTTCCCGAAGTGTTTCGAGGACGAGGAGCTCGATGCCGCCGCCCGACGCGCGCTTCCCGCACAGCCGCGCCGGTCGAACGCGCGTGTCGTTGACGACGAGCAGATCTCCGGCGCGCAGATAGTGCGGCAGGTCGCGCACCAGTCGGTGTTCGGTCGCATCCGCCACGAGGTCGTGGACGAAGAGGCGCGCCGCGTCGCGCGGCTCGACCGCATCCTGCGCGATCCGCTCCGGCGGCAGCTCGTAGTCGAACAGCGAGACCTTCATCGCAGCCTGACGGTGTCTTCGTTCGAGCGCGCGCATCCGCACGTTCTCGGTACCGCGCAACCGGGCAGGCCCCAGATTCTGACAGACCTGCGGAAGGACTTCTCTGTAGCGGACGACAGCGATCGCCGAGGCCGCAGCTCTCACCGCACCCGTCGCGAGGTTGCGTCGGCGCGCCCGAGGCGCGTTGGCGCGACCGCAGCAGGGCGTAGTGAGAGCTGCGGGTCGGGCGAAGCGAAAAAGTTCCAAGGAGCACGCTCAACATCGCGCGCTCGTGTCGTAGAGAGAGACGGAGCCGTGTGGGTTCCTCGATCTGGCTTCGCGCCCGGGGGGGCCGCGACCCAGATTCAGACCTTCCTCCAGGGGAAGGTGATGCTAGGACCGCTGGTCATGATGGGCCGGCGGTCCTCCTTTTTTGCCGACTGCCGAGCCCGCATTTCTCACCACGTCCGTCGCGAGGGCGTGGCAGCTCAGCTCCCGGCGCCACTCGTCTCTTCGCCGCACGGAAGTTCACCGTCATCGTCTGCGGTGGCCGCCGACAGGATGGAGCTCGACCAACCGCGCGGCTCCTCGTCCGAACCGTCGTCTCCGATTCCGGCGGCGTGCATGCGCGCGACCAGCGTGTCGGGGTCCCAGCCGAGGTACAACGCCGCGCGCGACTTGTTCCACCGGCCTCCGGACTTGCGGGTGGTGCGCAGCGCGGCGATGAGATCCGACCGCTCGGGGTGGCGCGAAGGCAAGCGGCGCACGAGGTCGAAGCCGAAGTGTGCCGCGACGTGCGCGACGTCGCTCGCGGTCACGGGCACGTCCGAGGCCGCACGCGCGCTCCACAGCACGAGCTTGAACACGACGTTCTCGAGCTCGCGCAGGTTGCCCGTCCACGGTTGCCGCCAGAGCAGCGCGAGGGCTTCGTCCGCGAGCGCGGGCACGCGCACGTGCTCCTCCCGCGCGAAGCGCGCGGACTGCAGCTCGACGAGCGGCAGGATGTCGTCGCGCCGCGCCGCGAGGCCGGGCACCGCGAGCTGCAGGCGGTCGAGCCGCGCCGCGAGATCGTGACGCAGCTCGCCGCCGCGCGCGGCCGCCGTCAAGCCCACGCGCGTCGTCGCGAAAACGCGCGCGGCGCCGGGACGATCCTCGAGAGTCCGCAGCAGGTCCTCTTGCGACGTGGGCGCGAGGCGCTCGACGTCGTCGAGCACCATGCTGCCGCCGTCCGCGCGCGCGAGCGCCGCGGCCCAACCGCCGCGTTGCTGCTCGAGGCCGCAGCTGAGCACCTCGAGCGGTCCGTCGCGACTCGCGCTCTCGAAGTGGAGCCAACGCGCGAGCACTTGCTTGCCGCACGCCGCAGGTCCTGTCAAAACCACGGGCGCGCGCGAGCGCGCGGCGGCGATCAGGCGACCGGCGAACGCGCGAAAGTCCTCGCGGTACGCGTCGAACCAGACGTCGAAGCCGAAGCGCGCGCGGTGCCACGCTCGGAACTGCGCGAGTCGCAACGCAAGCCCTGCGCGTTCGACGCGCGCCTGGATGCGCGCAACGTCCGACGCGCGAAAGTCTCTTCGGCGGCTCGACTCGATCGCGAGCAAGCCGCACAGTCGCCGCTCCGCAGCCAGCGGAAACACGGCTCCCGAGCTCGCGTCGCCGTGGATCGCAAGGCGCGGATTCGGCTCGTCGTAGACGACCATCCCGCCCGCGAGCCGTGCCCGCACGAGCGCGCGCCGCGAACCGGGCGGACTGGCCGCGTCCGGCAAACCGTCGCCGCCTTCGGCCGCGAGGCACACGCTTTCGCCGCGCACCTCGAACCCCCACCAGCGCCGCTGCGCGGTCTTGATGCCGAGCTCTTGGACGAGGTCCTCGAACGCCGCGCGGACGAGCTCGCACGCTGCGTGCGGCGTCGGCGCTTCCGTGAGCGCACGTACGCCGTGCGTGGCCTCCACACGCGCTGCGAGCACCGGCGCGCGCCACGCAGCGGCGAGCTCGGCGAAGCGTGTCTCACTCGGCAACAAATGGTGCTCGCACTCCACGTGGAGCCAGCCCGCGACTTCGCCGTCGTCGTCGAGCACGGGCGCCAGCGCGAGCGCGCGCGTCGCCTCGCGCCCGAGCGTGCCACGCAGGACGCGCTCGCCGTGCTTGTGCTCGAGACACGACCGTGCGCCGACGAGCAGCGCGTGCTCGCGTTCGCTCTGCACCGCCGCCGCACCTTCCCGCGCGACGATCCAGCTCGCGACATCCGCGCGCAGCGCCGGCGCGACATCGATCCACAGCGGACGCGCACCCTCGCCCGCGCGAAACGTGAAGACCGCCAGCACGGAGGCGCCGATCTCCGTCCGGTCGCGCAACGGCCCGTGCACCGCGCGCTCCCGTGCGTCGCGCGTCTTGCCGTTGAGCAGAGCTGCCCATTCGGGGCGCTGCGCGCGCAGCTCGACGAGCGCAGCCGGTAGCCAGCCGCTCCAGACTGGAAGCCCGCTCTGCGCGGCGCGCGCCGCTTCGATCTCGTTGCCGCACACGCACGCCCACACGAGCAGCTGACGTGCGCGCACGTCCGCGGGTACGCGCAGCACGTGCACGGCGAGCAACTCGCGCGCGTCGCGCAGCGCGCCACGATCGAGCAGGCATTCGGCGAGCGCACACACGAGCTCGGCGCGCGAGCCGGCGCGTTCCGGGGCGTCCAACGCGCCGCGCAGCAAGCGCTCGGCGGCGCGCGGACCCTCGCCGCAGTGCGCGAGGCGAGCGCGCCACCACTCCGCTGCAGTCGCATCCATGCGCGCGAGGCTCTCGATCAAGCGCGACGCGACGGACAGCGGTGACTCTGCCGGCTCCGGTACCCCCGCGAGCCAACCCGCGCGCGCACGGAACTCCGCCAGCGTCTGCCACGCGGCTTGCAGCGTCGATTCGGGCTCGCCGAGCCACAGGAACGAGTCCGGCGAGCTCGCCGCGTCGAGGTGATGGCGCAGCAGGTCGGTCAGCGCGCGCTGCAAAGCGTGGCCGTCCTGGCGCTCGAGTTCGCTCGAGGCATGCGCGTAGTCGACACCGACCGAGGCTGCGTGCGCCGGGCGCGCATCGTCGACGAGCAAGCGGAGGAAGCGTGTGACGCGGTGCGCGTGCTGCACGTCCACTTCCGCCGCGCCCGGCAGGAGCATCGTGATCGCGTCTTCCGACGGGATCATGACGCCGAGTGACGGATACCGGCCGCGAGTTGCGCGAGCTGCCGCACGGCGATCGTGAACGCCGGCCCGAGACGTTCGCGCTGCAGTGCATCCACTCGTGCGCACGCTTCGTCGGCCGAGCCTGCGGCGAGCGCTACGGCCGCGAGCAGGAAGCGCGCTTCGCTACCGGGATCGAGCGCGAGCGCCTGCAGGGCGAGCACGCGCGGGCCGCACGGACTCCGGCCTTGCGACCGTGCGCACGCGAGCAAGCACGCGGAGACCTCGTAACCGTCGGCGCGCGCCCACGCGATCTCCGCGCGCGCGCGCCGGCGCCAGGCGACCGGATCCGGCGCACGCCAGCCGAGCACGCGCAGCGCCTCGACCTCGGCGAGCCGGGCGAAGCAGGCCTGGCGGAGCAGCAACGCCTCCTCGACCGCGTGCACGCGCAACAGCTCGTCGTCGGCGCGCTTCGCGAGCACGCGTTCGACTTCTCCGTCGATCTCCATTCGTCGTGTCATGACGTCGCTCCTCACTTCTCCGTCGTTCGCAGCACATCGAGCGCGCGGCGCGCACGCCGCGCGATCTCGGATGCATTCGTCCGTGCATCGGCGGCCAGGCGATCGAGCGCTCGGCCACGCACCACCCAATCGAAGAACGCGCGTCGCTCGTCGATCGGCAAGCCATTGAACGCCGCACACGCGCCGCGCATGCGCGTGGGGTCGAGACCGAGCGGACGCGCGAGCGCTTCGAACGCCGACCCGGCGTCCGGCGGCGCGCCCGAGCGCGCCGCTTCGGCGTCCTCGCGCACGAGCTCGGCGAGAGCTTCGCGCACGCGCTCGTCGACCCACTCGTCGATGTCCGGCTTGCCGTGGTAGCGCATCGCGCCACGCGCACAGCGCGCGAGCGCTCGCAGGTGCGCGCGATCCGCGTCGACGAGCAACGCTTCGTCGGCGAGCACGCGCGCGAGCCGTTGCCGGACGCCGAGCGGATCGCCCGGGACGAGCCGGCTCAGGACCTCGCGCGGCGAGCCGCCTGCGAACAGCCGCGACCATTTTGGACCGCGCGCGCGCGCCGCCGCTTCCGCGCTTTCGTCGAGCGGCAATCGGCCTTGTGTCAACGCGCTCGCGGCGCGGTCAGCCACGCGCTCCGCGCGCGCAGCCGTCGTGTCGTTCCTCTCCAATCGCGAACCCTCCCTCCGGACGTGCGCTCTCTCTCCCGTGATCGCGCTCGCCAGACGGTCGTCAGTCTAGCTGTGCCGGATTCGCGCGGGGAGGCGTCGGTCACTGCGAGCGGCGCGGAGAAACACGCGCCAGAGGCCGTTTTTCTCGGCGAAAACTCGTGCGAGCACGGAGGCCCGCGACGCGTGCCCCTCGCGCGCGCGGACGCTCGGACACCCAGGATTCCCCACTTCGCGCTGCGGTGTGGGGTCTCGAGAACGCGGTTGCCAGCAGTCCGTGGTGAAAGTGCTTCGAGCTCGAGAGTGGACGTTCGCGTCAGAACAAGGAGCGAGACCGCAGGCGAGTCGTCGAGATTCGCCGAGGATCGAGCGACGCCGGGCTGGCGCGAACGGGCAACTTTCGGGCTGAGTGACTTTCACCACGGGCTGCTAGGATCCGCCGCGCGTCGCGAGTTCCGTGCATCGCCGTCGTTGCACGCGCCCCATCAGCCCGCTTTCCCCCGCACACGCTCATCCATGACCAAGCCCCTCGAAGGCAAGACCGGCGTCATCTTCGGAGTCGCGAACAAGCGCTCGATCGCGTGGGCGTGCGCGCAGTCGCTGGCGGACCAAGGCATGCGGCTCGCGTTCACGTTCGCGGGCGAGCGGCTCGAGAAGAGCGTGCGCGAGTTGGCCGCGGACGTCCCGAACTCGCTCGTCCTGCCGTGCGACGTGACGAAGGCCGAGACGATCGACGAGGTGTTCCGCGTCATCAAGCACGAGTTCGGCGGGCTCGACTCCGTCGTGCACGCGGTCGCGTTCGCCAAGCGCGAGGAGCTGCAGGGCGACTTCTTCAACACGACGAAGGAGGGCTACATGCTGGCCCACGAAGTCTCGTCGTACTCGCTGACCGCGATCACGCGCGCCGCACTGCCATTGATGGAGGGTCGCGGCGGCTCCATCGTCACGCTGACGTACATCGGCGGCGAGCGCGTGGTGCAGAACTACAACATCATGGGGATCGCGAAAGCGGCGCTCGAAGCGAGCGTGCGCTACCTCGCCCACGATCTCGGGCCGCGCGGCATCCGCATCAACGCGATCAGCGCGGGACCGATCCGCACGCTGTCCGCGTCCGGCGTGCAAGGCTTCAGCGAGATCCTCGACCACATCGCATCGCACGCTCCGCTGCGCCGCAACGTCACCGCCGAGGAAGTTGGCGACGCGTGCATGTTCCTGTGCGGACCGCACTCGCGCGGGATCACCGGCAGCATCCTGTACGTCGACGCCGGCTATCACATCATGGGCGTGTGAGGCGCGGCGGGCGGCACAAACAATCGACCGCGTGATGCACGGACACACAAGACCGTTAGCCGATCTCGGCAGCGATGAAGCCTGCGACTTCGCCGCAGATTGAACTGTACTGACTCGACGAATCGTCATGCACACGACTGAGAACGACAAAGAGTTCCGCAAATTCATCTACGATCGTCAGAAGTCCAGATTTGAGCTATGCCTCTATCCCGGTACGACTTGGTGCACACAAGAGGTGATCAACGCACACTCAATTCAGAATCACGGTGTCCTCGAGAATCTCGTAGAGGACGGGCACGTTGCCGTGATTGGCATGCGCCACAATCTCGACAAGGGTCCGCAACCTGAGTTTCAGCTCCTCGGGAGACATCGAGCAACGACATTTTCGGGGCTATGCGGACCCCACGACCATCAGCTCTTCGAGCCAATTGACACAGCGCCTTTCGATCCCCTGCGAGAGGATCACAAGTTCTTGCTAGCGTACCGGTCGATCCTGCGCGAGGCGCACGCGCAGTGCCGAGCAGCACGACTCATTCAATCAACGTACAGCAAGGGAGTCGACTTGCGTCGATTCGACCCCAATACACCCGACGAGCCAATGACCAAGGCCACAACGGCGATGCTCGAGAGCTGGTGCTTCTTTCGACATCTGTGTTCATACCACGACGCGTATTGCTCGAATCAGTTGTCGGCAATCGAACACCATGTGTTGACCGTTAGCGACAGCCCGGGACAGTTCGCTGTGAGTGGGGCTTACGCGCTCATCGACAACATGAGTCGGGCCGAGGACCGACTAGACTACAAGTGCGCGGCCTTGAATCTGTTCCCCAGCGGCGGCCAGACGATCTGCGTGTTGTCGTACCCAGCTTCCCACAGGAGCCATTGGCTGGGCCAGATCAACGAGATGCACGCAACGGCGGGCGAGTACCGCAAGTACTACTTCTCCAAACTCGTCCTCCAGCATTGCGAAAACACCGTGTTCGCACCGAGCTATGTCGCGGCGCTCTCCGAGGCGAAGAGGGCGAGCCTCCTTAAGTACTTCGCCGCCACGATGTCGCCGCAAAAGCAGGACTACGAAGACGAGAATCTGTACCTGTTCTAGGTTCCGAAAGAGAACAACTCACGTAGCCGCTACACCCTTGCCGCGACCTGCTTCAGCTCGGCCGCGACCATGTTCCCGACTTCGCTCGTCGGGTGATCGCCGGTGTTCACGCCCTTGAGCTTCTTGCTGCGCAGGAGATCGACGACGACGTTCTCGATCGCGGCGCCGGCCTGCTTCTCGCCGAGGTAGTCGCACATCATGCCCGCAGCGAGGATCGCGGCGACGGGGCTCGCGACGTTCTTGCCCGCGTACTTGGGCGCGGAGCCGTGGATCGGCTCGAACAAGGACACCTTGCCCGGGTGAATGTTGCCCGACGCCGCGAGACCCATCCCGCCTTGGATCATCGCGCCGAGGTCCGTGATGATGTCGCCGAACAAGTTCGCGCACACGGCGACGTCGAACCACTCCGGGTTCTTCACCATCCACATGCACGCCGCATCGATGTACGCGTGCTCGGTCTTGACGTCCGGATAGTCCTTCGCGACCTCCGCGAACACGCGCGTCCAGATGTCCTGCGAACGCAGCGCATTCGCCTTGTCGATCATCGTCACCTGCTTGCGCTTGCGCGTGCGCGCGAGCTCGAACGCGTAGCGGATGATTCGCTCGGTCGCGTGGCGCGTGTACACCATCACCTGCGTCGCGACCTCGCTGTCGAGACCCTTGTGCGTGTAGCCGTAGGAGCCGGCGTACGCGCCCTCGGTGTTCTCGCGGCAGAAGATCATGTCGACGTGCTCGGGACCCTTGCCCTTCAGCGGGCAGAGGCGCTCGTCGTACAGTCGCACCGGGCGCAAGTTGACGTAGAGATCGAGCTCGAAGCGCAGCTTCGCGATGATGCCGAACTCGATCAGACCTACGGGCGCGCGCGGATCGCCGATCGCACCGAGGTAGATCGCGTCCTTGTCCTTCTTGATCTCCTCGAACGCGCTCTCCGGGAAGATCTCCTTCGTCTTCAGGTAGTGGTCCGTGCCGAACGGATACACCGTGCGCCGCGTGCGGAAGCCGAACACGTCGGCTGCGGTGTCGAGCACTTTCAGGGCCTCGTTCGTGACTTCCGGGCCGATGCCGTCGCCGGCGATCACTGCGATGTCGTACTCGGTCATGGCGCTGTTCTCGTTTGCGGTTCCACGGTGTTCATCTGGGAGCGCTTCTCGCTGCGGAACATCCCAGGAGTGTAGCCGACGATGCGGCCTTCGATGGCGCTCGCGGCCACGGTGAGCGGCGATGCGAGATAGAGCTTGCCCGGTCCGCTGCGGCCCGCGAAGTTGCGGTTGATCGCACTGACCGTGACTTGGTCCGGCGTGTCGGACACTCCCGGGCCGCAGCCGATGCATGCGCCGCAGCCGGGATTGATCACCTCGACGCCCGCGCGGTCGAAGATTTCCGTGTAGCCGCGCGCACGCGCGTAGTCACGGACGGCCGCGCTCCCGAACTGAATGAGCATGCGCACGTTCGGCGCGACGCGGCGACCGCTCGCGAGCGCGTCCTCGAGCACTTGCGCGTAGAAGTCGACGTCGCCTTCCTTGCCGGCCGTGCACGAGCCCGCGTACGCGATGTCGATCTTCACGTCGGAGAGATCGCGCACTTCCTTGCCGTACGTCGGATCGCCGGGCAGCGCAACCATCGGCACGATCGAGCCGAGCTCGATGCGGTGCACTCCGCCCGCGTAGTGCGTGCCCGGATCCGGCGCGACGAAGCGCGCACGGATCGCGTCGCGCGTCGTGCCGGGGCGGCGCGCCACGAGCCAGTCGACGGTCCGCTCGTCCGCTTCGCAGATGCCGGACTTCGCGCTGCACTCGGTCGCCATGTTGCACAGGGTCGCGCGCTCGTCCATCGAGAGATTCGCGAGGCCCGGGCCGCCGAACTCCATCACGCGATCGAGCGTGTCCTCGCGCACGGCGAACGTGCGCAGGATGTGAAGGATCAAGTCTTTCGCCGTGCAGTCGCGCGCGAGCTCGCCGTGCAGCTCGAAGCGGATCGACTCCGGCACGTTGACGAAAGTGAAGCCGGCGTAGATCAGGCCCGCGTACTCCGTCGCGCCGACACCGTACGTGAGCGCGTTGTTGCCGCCGCCCATGCACGTGTGGCTGTCGGTCGCTTGGATGAAGTCGCCCGGGTCGATGAACTGCTCGCGCGCGACCTGATGGCAGATGCCGGGCGAGACGCCGTTCTTCGCCGAGTAGTCGCGCACGCCGGTGTGGCGTTGGAACTCGTTCTGCAGGTCGCGCAGCTTCTGGATCTGCGGCGCGAACGGCGCCATCTTCTTCACGCCGTCGGTGTAGAGCAGATGGTCCTCGAACACCGCGAACTTCGCGGGATCCGACACGCGGTAGCTCGCGCCGTACTCGCTCGCGAGGAAGTAGTGCACCTGCGCGGTCGTGAACTCGTGGCTGTAGCCGCCGTCGACGTTGACCAAGCACACGTCGCCCGGCTTCACGCATGCGCCCCGGCGCGCGCCGACCAAGTGCTTGGCCAGGATCTTCTCCGCCATCGTCATCGGGCGATCCGGCGTCGTCGGCGGGGGCACGTGAACCTTGCCGTCGGCGTACTGCTCGGCGAACGGGAACAGCCCGCCCGCTTCGACGATCGCGCGCGTGACCGGATCGTAGCGGCCGGTGAATTCCTCGAGCGGGATCTCCTCGCCGCGCTGCAAGCGCGCGAGCTGCTCGTACGTGCCGAGCAACTGACCGAGGTTGATGTTGTTGCGCTCGTGGATCGGCGCGAACGAAGCCGCGATCACGAGGTGGACTCCGGACCACTTCTCCGCTTGCGGAGCCGTCTCGCGCGACGAGCCGGTGCCCTTGCGCTGCCCCGACACGATGACTTCGAAGCCGCCGTCGATCAGAGCGCGCGTGCCGACCACGCGCTGTCCGCTCGCGTACACGAGACCGGCATATGCATCGAGCGCGAGATCTTCCGGTCGGTGCCGGAAGCACACCCACGCCGGCGTCATCACGTCGGTGTTGATGTCGTCGAGCAGATCCTTCGGCGCGACGTCCTTCATCGCGAGGTCGACTTCGCGCCGGAGCTGACGCTCGATGAGCGCGAGCTCCTTCGTCAAGAACAGCACGCGCTTACCAGGCGTCAGACGGACGACCTTGCGGCCGCCGCGCTCGTGGATCAACGGGTTCAAGAGGGCCTCAGGCGAGCGGGTTCTCGATCAGGATCGCGATGCCTTGCCCGCCGCCGATGCACGCGGACGCGACACCGTAACGCAGCTTCGAGCGCCGCAGCTCGTGCATGAGCGTCAAGACGAGACGCGTACCGGACGCGCCGAGCGGATGTCCGAGCGAGATCGCGCCGCCGTTCACGTTGCACTTCTCGCGATCGAGCTCGAGCTCCTTCTCGCAGCCGAGGTACTGCGCCGCGAACGCTTCGTTGATCTCGATGCGATCGATGTCCGCGATCGACAGCTTCGCGCGTTCGAGGCACGCGCGGATCGCGGGCACGGGCCCGATGCCCATCTCGGTCGGCTCGACGCCGACGTACGCCCAGCTCTTGATCGTCGCCCACACGTCGAGCTTGTCCGCCTTCGCGCGATCGGCAGTCGTGAGCACGAGCGCGGCTGCGCCGTCGACGATGCCGCTCGCGTTGCCGGCCGTCACCGTGCCGTCCTTGCCGAATGCCGCGCGCAGCTTCGACAAGCCTTCGAGCGACGTTTCGGGCTTGATGTGATCGTCCGTCGTGACGACTTCGGGGCCTTTGCGTCCCTGCACCGTCACCGGGTCGATCTCGTCGCCGAAGCGACCTTCCTTCACCGCCTTCGCGCCGAGCTGATGGCTGCGCAGCGCGTACTTGTCCTGCTCCTCGCGCGTGATCGACAAGCGCTTGGCGATCTTCTCCGCGGTCTGCGCCATCATCAGTCCGGCGAGCGGATCGAGCAGCGCGCCGAAGAGCGTGTCCTGCAGCTCGTACTTGCCGCCGAACGGCATGCCCGAGCGCGTTCCGTAGAGTGCGAACGGAGCCTGCGACATGTTCTCCATGCCGCCCGCGAGCACCGCGCGCGCTTCACCGAGCTGGAGCATCTGCGCACCGTTCACGACCGACTGGATGCCCGAGCCGCACAAGCGATTCACGGTCAACGCGGGCGTCGTTTTCGGAATGCCGGCCTTGAGGCCGACGTGCCGCGCGCCGTACAGCGCGTCGATCGACGTCTGCAACGCATTGCCCATCACGACGTGATCGATCGCCTCGGGCGCGAACTTCGCGCGCGCGAGCGCGGCCTTCGCCGCGTGCGCACCGAGCTCGATCGCGGACACGTCCTTGAACTTGCCGAAGCCGGGCGTGCCGACGTACTCGCACATCGGAGTGCGCGCGCCGCCGACGATCACGATGGATTGGCTCATGAGATTCTCGCGTGGTCCTGGTTACGACCTATGGACGGAGGCGGGTCGCGATTCCAGCGACCCGCCCAACCCCTCGAACGTTCTGTGCGTTGCTCAGCGGCCTTCGAAGTGCGGCTTGCGCTTCTCGAGGAACGCCGCCATTCCCTCGCGCATGTCGGCCGTCGTCGAAGCGAGTCCGAACATGTCGCACTCCATCAGCTCGCCTTCCGTTTGTGTGACGCCGATGCCGCGCCGAATCGCTTCCATCCCGAGGCGCACGGCGACCGGACCCTTGGACAGGATCGAGTGCAGGAACTCGAACGTGCCTTCGCGCAGCGCTTCCGGCGCATAGAGCCGGTTCACGATGCCGACGCGGTGCGCTTCTTCCGCCGAGAACATCCCGCCGGTCAGCACCCACTCGCGCGCGACGCCGGGTCCCGCGATGCGCGCGAGGCGCTGCGTCCCGCCGTACCCCGGGATGATGCCGAGACCGACTTCCGGCAGCCCGAGCTTCGCGCTCGTCGCCGCCGTGCGCAGCGTGCACGCGAGCGCGAGCTCGCAGCCGCCGCCGAGGGCGAAGCCGTTGATCATCGCGATCGACGGCTTGCCCATGGTCTCGAGCCGCGCGAACACCTGCTGGCCGAAGAACGCCTTCTCCTTCGCCTCCATCGCCTTCATCTGGGCGAGCTCGTTGATGTCCGCGCCCGCGACGAAAGCTTTCTCGCCGGCGCCGGTCACGACGACGCCACGCACCGCGGGATCCGCAGCGATCGCATCGAAGGCGTGCGCAAGCTCGGTCAGCGTCTTCTCGTTCAGCGCGTTCATCACCTTCGGTCGATTGACCGTGACGGTGGCGACGCTCTGAGCATTCTCCAGCAGGATGTTCTCGTAGCTCATCGCGTCACTTCGCCGGCGCCTTGATCACGATCATCTTCGTGATGACCTGCGGCTCCTTCGGACGGTCCTGCGCGCCTTTCGGCGAGTTGACGATCTTGTCGACCACGTCCTGGCCGCTGACGAGCTTGCCGAACGCGGAGTATTGGTTGTCGAGGTGCGGCGACGTCGCGTGCATGACGAAGAACTGACAGGACGCCGAGTCGGGGCTCGCGCTGCGCGCCATCGACAGCACGCCGGCGACGTGCTTCCTGTCGTTGAACTCGGCCTTCAGCATGCGCGGACCGCTGCCGGTGCCCGTGCCCGTCGGATCGCCGCCCTGGATCATGAAGCCCGGGATCACGCGGTGAAAAATCTTGCCGTCGTAGAAGCCCGTGTAGGCGAGATCGAGGAAGTTGCGCACGTGATTCGGCGCGACGTCCGGCCAGAACTCCGCTTCCATGTTGCCGCGGTTCGTCATGAAGACGACGCGGTACTTGGAGAGGTCCTCCACCGGCATCTTCATGAAGTCCAAGCCCTTTTCGACGCCTTGAATCGTGTTCACAGTGATTTCCTCGCTCTCGACGACGCCCTTCGCGAACCCCAGCTTGAACGTTTCGTTCGTGCCCGACGCGCTGGCGAGCGCCGGTCCGATGTCCATCTCGAGCGTCAGCTTCGCGCCCGGGAGTAGCTTCAACTTGCCGCTACCGCGCTCGCCGATCGGCTTGCCGTTCACCGTGAACGCGGACGCGTCGAGCAGCCAGGCCTCGGTCTCGGCGCCTTCCTTCGGCGCCTGCATCGAGATCTTGACCGTATAGGGACTGCCGCTCATGTACGCGGACTTGGGTGGTTCCCATTTCACGACCGGCGTGTTCTGCGCCGCCGCGAAAGTCGAAACGAGAAGCAATGCCGGAATCGTGATCACAGCCGTTTGTCTCCTTGCCACTTGTAGAAGCCTTCGCCGGTCTTGCGACCGAGTTTCTTCTCCGCAACCTTCTTCTCGAGGATCGCCGGGATCGCGAACGCGGGTTCCTTCGGGAACTCCGCCACCCAGCCTTTGAGGATCGCGAGCGTCGTGTCGAGGCCGACGTAGTCGACGAGCTCGATCGGCCCCATCGGATGGGCGCAGCCGAGCTTCATGCCGATGTCGATGTCCTCGGCCGTCGCGTCACCGCGCTCGAGCATCTGCAGCGCTTGCACCATGAACGGCACGAGCAGACGGTTCACGACGAAGCCGGGCGTGTCCTTGCACGCGATCGGCGTCTTGCCGCACGCCTCGCCGAACGCGCGCGCCTGCGCGAACACGTCGTCGCTCGTCTCGTTCGTGCGCACGACCTCGACGAGCTTCATCAGCTGCACCGGATTGAAGAAGTGCAGGCCGACGAACTGCTTCGGACGGCCGGACGCCTTCGCCATCGTGCCGATGCGGAACGAGCTCGTGTTCGAGGCGAAGATCGTCTCCTGCTTGCACAGCTTGCCGAGCTCGGCGAAGAGCTGATTCTTGAGGCCGATGTCCTCGATGATCGCCTCGACGACGAGATCGCAGTCGGAGAGCGCCTTTCTGTCGAGCGTTCCGCCGATGCGCGCGCGCACCGCGCCCGCGTCGAACGTCTGGCCTTTTTCCTTGGCCTTCTCGGCGAGCTTCGCGAGCGACTTGTCGATGCGCGCGAGGCCGGACTCGAGGAACTTTTGTTCGGTCTCGAGCACGACGACCTGACAGCCGCCCTGCGCCGCGACTTGCGCGATGCCGTGACCCATCAGGCCACAGCCGACCACGCCCACTTTCTTGATTGCCATGCCGCTTCTTTCCTTGGCTCGGAGTGTTCTAGGCGTGCGTTCCGTCGCGGCGGAACTCCGTCGCGAGGCCCATGCCGCCCGAGATGCACAGGGTCGCGACGCCGCGCTTCGCCGCGCGCCGCTTCATTTCCGCGAGCAGCGTGACCACGATGCGCGTGCCGGTGCATCCGATCGGATGTCCGAGCGCGATCGCGCCGCCGTTCACGTTGACGCGCTCCATCGGGAGCTTCAGCTCGCGGTCGCAGGCGAGAACCTGCGCAGCGAACGCCTCGTTGAGCTCGATGAGATCGAAGTCCCGTGGTGAGAAACCGGTCTTCTCTTCAAGAGCGCGCAAAGCCGGCACTGGCCCGATGCCCATGATGCGCGGGTCGACACCGGCTTGCGTCGATTCGCCGACGAACGCGAGCGGCTCGAGGCCGAGCTCGCGCGCGCGTGCCTCCGACATGACGAGCACGGCGGCCGCGCCATCCGTGATCCCGGAAGAATTCCCGGCCGTCACGGTGCCCTGCTTCGCGTCGAAGACGGGCGGCAGCTTCGCGAGCGACTCGAGCGTCGTATCCGCGCGCGGGTGCTCGTCCTGCGAGACGACGGTCTCGCCGTTCTTACCGGGCTTTCCGGGCTTACCGGGCACGCGCACGGGTGACATCTCGTCGTCGAACCGGTGCGCATCGGCCGCTGCCTTCGCCTTCTTCTGACTCGCCAGCGCGAACGCATCCTGCTCGCCACGTGTGATTCCGAGGTCCTGCGCGAGCTTCTCGGCGGTCTCGCCCATGCGCATCTGTGCGAGTGGACAGTCGAAGCCGTCCTGGTACATCGCGTCGACGACCGGCGCGTGCCCGAGGCGATAGCCCGTGCGCATGCGCGGGAGGAAGAACGGCAGCCCGCTCATGCTCTCCGTTCCGCCCGCGACGACGACGTCGTTGCGACCAGCCGCGATCGACTCGGCGGCGAGTTGGATCGCCTTCAGGCCCGACCCGCACGCCATGTTCACGGTCCAAGCCGGAACGCGGTCGGGAATGCCCGCCCGCACGCTGACTTGCCGCGCCGGATTCGGGCCGCCGCCGGCTTGGCGCGCGTTGCCGAAAACCAGCTCGTCGACGCGCTCGGGGTCGAGCTTCGCCCGCGCGAGCAGATCGCGCACGACCGAGACGCCGAGGTCCGCCGCGGTGAGCTCCGCAAACGAGCCCAAGTACCGCCCGATCGGAGTCCGCAGCGCATGCGTGATCACCACGCGCGCGGCGTGGTTCCGGCGCCCGGAGGGCCCGGCCGATTGGTGCGGCTCGTTCATGGACCGTGACGGGGTCGGGGGCCGCGAACCTTCCTTTAATGACTCCGAAAGCGGGGGCCTGCCCCCCTCGCCCGCGTGCGCGCGCCGACCGTTTGGGCGGACCAGAATAGGTGCGTCCGCGGGGGACCGCAAGCGAAGCCGAGTGCTTCCGGGAAGCTTCCGCGCGTGGATAATGGGCTTCGGGGTCGTTCGCGTCGGAGACCGCGACGACCCGGCGCTCGAAGCCTGAGATGAAACCGGAACGCGCCTTCGAATGTCCCGCTCCGCGGCTGAACCCGTGCGAGCGCGTGGCCCGCCGCAAGCGGGCGAGCGAGCTCCGTGCGATGGCGAGCTTGCTCTCCGACGATTCGCCGAAGGTCTGGGCCGGCTTGCGCGAGCAGTTCGAGGCGCGGGGCAAGCACGCGCTGCCGACGCTGAACAAGGCCGCGAAGAGTCGCAGCGCGCGCGTGCGCAGCCGGGCACGCACGATCCTGCTCGATCTCGACCGGCGCGCCGCGATCCGGCGACTCGTGCGCTACGCCGCGCGCACCGATCTCGACCTCGAGCGCGCGCTCTTCCTGCTCTGCCGGTATCACACGCCCCGCCTCGATTTCCGGCGCCACCAGCGCGCGCTCGACGCGATGGCGGCCGAAGTCGCGCAACGCGCGCGGCGCCGGACCGACGAGCTGCAGCGCGCGCAGGTGCTCGTCGAGTACCTAGGAGGCGAACTCGCGTTCGGTGGCAGCACCGGCGAGTTCCACCACCCCGACAACATCCACCTGCATCGCGCGATCGAGCGCCGCGCGGGGATGCCACTCACGCTGTGCGCGGTCTATATGCTCGTGGCGCGTCGCGCCGGCCTGCGAGTCGCGGCGTTGCCGCTGCCCGGCCACGTGATGCTGCGCCTGTACGGTTACGAGAAGAGCGTGATCACCGATCCGTATCACCACGGGCAAACGCGCACCGAGCGCGACTGCAAGCGCTATCTGGAGCAGCACAATCTCGTGTTCCAGGGCGATTGGTCCGCCGATGCGACCGACCGCGCGCTGTTCAAGCGCCACATCATGAACTTGTTGCGCAGCGCGCAGCTGCGCGGCCTGCGGCGCGAGGTGCACGATCTGAAGCTCGTCGTGCGCGTGCTCGAACCGCGCAGCGAGCGCAGTCGGCAGCCGCGTTAGGAGCACGGTGAAGAACTCAGCGACTCGACTGTGCGCGCTCCGGTTCACGACGGCGCCTTCCTCAACAGGCTGCTAGGCCGCCGGGAGTCGCTCTTGATCTTGCCCGTCGGTGACTCCTCTGCTTGCGACGGCCCGCGCATCGCGCCGCTGTTCCCGCTGCCCAACGTGTTCTTGTTCCCGCGCTGCGTGAGGCAGCTGCACATCTTCGAGCCGCGCTACCGGCAGATGATCGAGGACTTGCTCGACGGACAGGGGCGGCTCGTGATCGGCACGCTGCTCGATCCCGGCGACGACGGACTCGACGGCTCGCCGCACGGTTCACCGCCCGTCCACGCCATCGCAGGATACGGCGAGATCGTGCATCACGAGCGCATCGAGGACGGCCGCTTCTGGATCTGGCTGCTCGGGCTCGGACGCGTGCGCATCCGCGAAGTCGCGAGCGCGAAGCTGTACCGCCAAGTCGAACTCCGGCCGCTCGAAGAGACGGCCGCGCCCGAACCGCACGAGCGCAAGCTCCGCAAGGCGCTGCGCGCCGCGATCCACGCGCGCTGCAACGGTGCGACGAAGATCCCGGACGAAGCGTCGCTCGCGTGTCTCACCGACCTCTTGCTGCTGCGACTCGAGCTCCCGCAGTCCGCGATGCTGCCTCTCTTCGGCGAGCTCGACATCGCACGACGCGCGGAAGGCGCGCTCGCCGAGCACGTTCGCCGCCCGATTCCGCCCGCGACTGCCGAGCCGCACGGTTGAGAGCACGTGGCAAAACCCGACCGGGGTCCGGGCGGCTGCGCACGCGCGCGGTCGCGTCGACGTCTCACGACGTGCTCTGAGCGCGATGGAATTCGACGATCGCGTTCGCGCGCCGGAATTCCCGGCCGGCATGCAGTGGTGGAACGTGCCGCGCGCGCTCACGTTGAAAGCGTGCGCGGGCAAGTTCGTCCTGCTCGAGTTCTGGACGTCCTGCTGAATCAACTGTCACCACAACGTGGCGCAGTTGCGCCGCCTCCAAGCCCGCTTCGAGCACGAGCTCGTCGTCATCGGCGTGCACTCGGCCAAGTTCCCGGCCGAGAAAGAAGGCCCGAGCTTGCGGCAGGCGATCCTGCGCCACGGGATCGAGCATCCCGTCGTCAACGACGGCGACTTCGAGATCTGGCGGCACTACGCCGTGCGTGCATGGCCGACGATCGTGCTCGTCGATCCGAAGGGCTACTACCTGGGCGCGGTGCCGGGCGAGATCGACGCGGACGCGGTCGGCGAGTTCTTGCAGCGCGCGATCGTCGCGAGCGACGCACGCGGTGAGCTCGACCGCCGGCCTCGGCGCGCTACCGCGAGCGGAGACGACGCGCTCGTGCGCGCGCGCGAAGCCGATCACGAACCCGCGCGCACGCTGTCGCATCCGACGCGCCTCGCGATCACCACGGAATCGACGCTCTTCGTCGCGGACACCGGCCACCACCGCATCCTCGAGCTCGATCTCGCGCCGGATCATCGTCGCGCGCGCATCGCGCGCACGTTCGGGAGCGGCGAGACGGGGCTCGTCGACGCCCGCGGAGATCGCGCGCGTTTCCACGCGCCGCACGGCATCGCGCATCGAGGCGGGAAGCTGTACGTCGCGGACACGGAGAACCACGCGCTGCGCGCGATCGAGCTCGCGACGGGCGACGTGAGCACGCTCGCCGGCACCGGCGAGAAGGCGATGCACGCGATTCGCCCCGGCCGCGCAGCGACGCAGACGGCGCTGCGTTCCCCGTGGGGAGTGTGGATCCAGCCGCCGCGCGTGTTCATTGCGATGGCGGGTAGCCACCAAGTGTTCACGCTCGAGGACGAAAAGCGCCTGCTGCTCTTCGCGGGCAATGGTCGCGAGGCGCTCGTCGACGACAGCGCGCTCGACGCGAGCTTCAATCAGCCGAGCGATGTCGCCGGTAGCGCGGACGAGCTCTTCGTCGCCGACGCGGAAGCGAGCGCCGTGCGCGCGATCGCGCTCGCCGGAAAGCCGCTCGTGAGCACGCTCGTCGGCCGCGGGCTCTTCGAATGGGGCGACGTCGACGGCGTGGGCGACGCCGCGAGCTTGCAGCACCCGACCGGCATCGCGCACGCCGACGGCATGCTGTTCCTCGCCGACAGCTACAACCACAAGGTGAAGCGGCTCGATCCGCGCACGCGCCAAGTGAAGACGTTGCTCGGCAACGGCACGCCCGGCCATGCGGACGGCCTTTTCAATCGAGCGCAACTCTTCGAGCCACAGGGCGTCGCCGTCCGTGGACGTCACGTATTCATCGCCGACACGAACAACCACGCGATCCGTGTCGCGGACCTCGACACTCTGCGCGTGCACACGCTCGTGATCGAGTGAGCGGGGCGCGCGCGGCGCTCGTCCGCGAGCCGGTGCCGCTCCGAGCGAGTCCGTGCGAATTCGCCACGGACGTTGTGGAAATGCGGCGCGAGCCGTGCGCCGGGCTGGCGTTCGATTCGTCGCCGAATCGTGACGGCCAGCCCGGCCTCCCCCTCCGCGAGAGCGCGAGCCGCTCCTGCACGTGCGCGGGATTCTCCTTCATCGACCTCGCGCGCGGTAGATGCGTCTTGCATCCTGCGTCGATTCGAGGGATGCGGGTTCTACTGACGGAGGAGCTCGGCCGTGCAGCCACCGATCGCGCGACGCTTCGACGACCCGGGTGACCGAAGGCGTGCGCGTGCCGCGAGTTGACGACTCGACGGGGCGCGTGGTCTCTGTCCGAAGATCGCCATGAAGATCTTCCTCACTTCCACGGCTCGAGACCTCGTCGAGCCCGGCCCCCAGCGCAGCGTCGAACACCTCCGATGGACACCGAACTCTTCACCGCCAGCCGCTGGACACGCGGGAACTTCTTGTTCCCGACGCGCATCGTCATCGACGGCCGCGTCGTCATGCGCCGCAAGCGCTCGTGGTTCAGCCTCAACGAAGAGAGCGTCTCCATCCGCAACGTCGCGACGGTCAACATCACAACCGGGATCATTTGGTCCGACATCCGCATCGAGTCGAGCGGCGGATCGGATCCGCTCGAGAGCCGTGGCCACACGAAGGGCGATGCGCGGCGGATCAAGGAGATGATCGAGACACTCCAAGCGGAACGAACCACTGATCGCGACGAAAAGTCGGGCGAGAAGAAGACGTGCCCGCACTGCGCGGAGAAGATCCAGCAGGCGGCGAAGGTCTGCCGCTACTGTGGGCGCGACGTCGCCTGATCACGGCGAGACCCTCGTCCCGGCTTGCGCGCAAACGAACGCGGCCAGCACGGATTCGTGCTCGCCGCGTTCGCCGCCAGACTTCAGCGCTCCGACGCGAACCGCGCATGCAGCGCCGTGACGTTCTGCGCGAGCAGTGGTTGCCCGTCGCACTGCGCTTTCGCGCGCTCCCAGCGGCCTTCGCACAGCGCCGCGCGGCGTCGCGCGCCCTCCGCATCTCGTCCGCCTCCCGGGTGCGTGACGAGCACGGCCGCGAACTCGATCGGCCCCGTGTCGCGGCCGTCCGCGCGCGCGGTCTCGAGCGCCTTGCGCAAGAAGCCGTATCCGCCGATCCCTTCGGCGACGCCCGACCGGCGGTCGAGGCCGACGGCGAGCTGATCGAAGCACGCGACAAGGACGCCCAGATCGAACCACGCGGTCGATTCCTGCGCACCGATCGAGCACTGCTCGAGCACGAACAGCGAGCGCCATCCGACGAGCTCCCAGACGAGCGCGCGGTCCTGATGCGCGTACATCGCCGCGCGACGCAGCGTTTCCATGCGCACTAGCAAGTGCTCTTCGGTCTTCAGCAGCTCGGCGACGTCCGCGACGAGGTGCGCGCGGTCGTAGCCGGCCTTCGGCTTCGTGCCGCTCCCCCACGGCAAGCTCTTCGCGTCACCGATCGCGATCTCGTGACACACGAGCGGCGGACCGAAGACGAGCGGCGGCGCGGGCAGCGTGACCGCGAGCGGAATCGCGAGCAGGTGAGTGGCGAGATGGAAG
The DNA here is from genome assembly GCA_046160865.1 of Planctomycetota bacterium. GTDB lineage: Bacteria > Planctomycetota > UBA1135 > UBA1135 > JBJXHG01. Next base: position 36,747 of record JBJXHG010000080.1, read on the forward strand.
GACGACGCGGCGACGAGCGAAGCGAACATGGAGAGCCTCCGTGGAATGGGACCGCTCGGCAGACGCGCTCGGGCGCGCGGTGTTAGCGCTGCGGACGTCGCGCGCGCAGTTCGCTCACATGGCCGGGTTGCCGGCCGCGTGCAGCGTGTCGGCTGTCACGTTCATTCCCGAGTGCATCCGCACTTCGAACGGCAACGCGGCGACGACGCTGGCTTCGAGCTGTGTCAGGAACTCGAGGCGCTCCTGCACGCGGCGCTCGGGGTACGCAGCACGCGCGAGCTTTTGGAATTGCGCCTGGTGCGCGGCCTCCGAAGGCACGAGCGAGCGGTAGAGCACTGCCAGCTCCTCGTCGCGCGCGTGCTCCGCGAGCAGCACGAAACGCTCGAGGCTGCGCGCTTCGATCAGCGCGGACACGAGCAAGCGGTCGAGCAGCGTCTCGTTGCGCTCGTCGTCCGTGCACACGCGCCCCTGGCCCGAGCGTCCGATCAGCGTCTCGGCGTACGGATTGCGCGAGAACGGCTCGAGCACTCCACCGCGCGCGACGAGCGCTTGCTGCACGCGTCCAAAGTGCTCGAGCTCCTCGCGCGCGATGTCACACAGCGCGCGGACGAGCTCCGACTTGCGCGTGTTCTTGCCGATCAACGCTTGCGCGGATGCCGCGGCCTTCATCTCGCAGTGCGCGTGATCGGAGAGGAGCGCGAGCGGATCCTGCTCGACGCGCGCGACCCATTCGACGGGCGTGGTCCACGCCAAGCGGATCATCGGCTTCCGCTCAAGCGGTGCGTTGGCCCGGTTTCCACAGCACGTCGCCAGCGCCCTTGTCGTTCAAGAGACGTCCGAGCACGAACAAGAGATCGGAAAGGCGATTCAAGTAGCGCAACACTTCGATGTTGACGTGCTGCTTCTCCTCGGGGATCGCCATCAGCTCCGTGACGAGCCGCTCCGCGCGGCGGCACACGTTGCGTGCGAGGTGCATCCACGCCGACGACAGCGTGCCGCCCGGCAGGATGAACGACTTGAGCGGCGCGAGGTGCTCGTTGTCACGATCGATCAAGTCTTCGAGCCGCTTCGTGTACTCGGGCGTGATGCGCAAGCGATCGCCGGCCGTGCCCGGCACGCACAAGTCCGCGCCGACGTCGAAGAGATCGTTCTGGATCGCGAGCAACTCGCCTCTGTGCGGCTCCGCGACGCCCTGCGCGAGCGCCAGGCCGATCACCGACGAGAGCTCGTCGACGGTGCCGTACGCGGCCACGCGCGGATGGTGCTTCGGCAGGCGCTGCCCGTTGCCGAGTCCCGTCGTGCCGTCGTCACCGGTCTTCGTGTAGATGCGGTCGAGTCGAACCATCGCGCGCAGATGATGGACGCGCGCTGCCGACGCCGCAAGGCGGTCGATTCACTCGCCTGGTTCACGCCGCTTGGACGTGCGCTTCGCGGCGGCGCGGCGCGCGCCCTTCGGCGACAGGTCGAGGCCGAGCTGCGGCGGCGTGAGCTCGTTCCCGAGCGAGCGCAGGATCAGGTGCCACGCGCGTGCGTCGCGATTCTCGAGCGGCGCGCGTGCAAAGACGCGGTCGACCATCGCCAGGATGTCGCGCCGCGCGGCGGGAGTGCGCGCGATCTTGCCGCCGAAGACGTGCTTCATGCTCGTCTTCAGGAACTCGCGCGCTTCGCCGGACAGCGCCTTCGCGTCGCGCGCCTTGCCGCGGTGGCCCTCTTCGACGAACAGGTCGGAGAGCACGACGCCAGTCGCGACGGCCAAGTTGAGCGAGGTGTGATCGCCCGATGTCGCGATGTGCACGAGCTCGCCGACGAGCGCCGCTTCGTCGCCGGTCAGACCGCTGACTTCGTTGCCGAACACGAGCGCGACGCGGCGGCTCGGATCCGCGGCGAGTGAGGCCACGTCGGTCTGGATCGCGCGCCAGTCGGCGCGCGGCCGCTGCTCGCGCACACGCGCCGTGAAGCCGAACGAGTCGGTGCAGTCGGCGAGTGCCTCCGGCAGAGATCCGTACACGACGCAGCGCTCGCGCACGTCGTCGACGCCGTGCGACATCTGCTCGAACTCGGGATGGACGAGCAACGACGGACGCTCGGGCGCGACGAGCGCGATCTCGCACGGGCCGAAGTTCGCCGCGATGCGCGCGATCATGCCGACGTTGCGCGGCCCTGACGGCCGGACCAGGACGACGCGCTTCAATGCGTGCGCGCGCGCGCGACTTCGGCCTTCACGGCTTCGAGCTGCGCCGGATCCGGATTGCCGCCCGACACGACGACCGCGACCTTCAGGCGATTGGAAGCACTGCGTCCCGCGAAGAGCTCGACCGGCAGCTTCTTCGAGAGCACGAGCGCGAGCGCCGCCGAGCCGGCCGGCTCGACCGTCTCGCCGTGCGCGACGAGAAAGCGCTGCGCGTCGAAGATCTCCGCGTCGTCGAGCAGCACGACGCCGTCGAGCGTCGTCTCGCACACGTCGACGTTCGCTTGGCCCGAGTACGGCGGCGTCAGGCCCTGCACTTTGCTGTCGATCGACTCGAGCATCACCGGCTTGCCGGCCGCGAGCGCGCGCGACAGCGACGGTGCGCCGCGCGGCTCCGCTCCGAACACTTTCGGACGCGCGCCGAGCGTTTGACGGATCGCGAGCGACACGCCGCTGACGAGCCCGCCGCCACCGACCGGAACGATCACGACGTCGACTTCCGGCCAATCCTCGGCGATCTCGAGTCCGACGGTGCCCGCACCCTGGATCGTGCGCAGCGCGTCGTACGGATGGACGAGCGTTGCACCGCGCGCGACGCGCTGCGCGCATTCGTCCTCGGCCGCGTCGCGCGTCTCCGAGAGCACGACCTCCGCGCCGAAGTCACGGCAGGCTTGGATCTTGTTCGGATAGGCGTTCTTCGGCATCACGATCGTCGCGCGCACGCCGGCCTTGTGAGCCGCCCAAGCGAGCGCCTTGCCGTGGTTGCCCGAGCTCGTGCACACGACGCCGGCTTTTCGTTCGGCCGGCGTGAGCTGCGCGACTTGGTTCCACGCGCCGCGCGCCTTGAACGCGCCGATCTCCTGGCGGTTCTCGAGCTTGGCGCGCAGCTCGATGCGCGGATCGAGGGCGTCGAGCGCTTGCAACGGCGTGCGGCGCACGACGCCGCGGACACGCTCGGCCGCGTCGGCGATGCGCAGCGAATCGAACTTCTTCCAGGCGGGCGTCGTCATGGGCGCGGTGGCTCTCGAAGCGTGTCGCGCGGCACGCGCGCGCTCACTTCTTCGCTTCGGGGGGCGACATCCTAACGCGGTTCGGCCCATCCGAGATCCGTCGCGCGGGCCGCGACACGTTGACGCGGCCGACGACGCGCCAGTTCTCGTACTCGAAGCGCAGATCGCTCGGCGGAGTCGCGTGCGTGACGAGCACTCGGCCGCGCGCGTCGGTCGCTCCGGCTTCGCGGCCGTCGACGAACACCTTCACACCGGCGATGGGCTTCGACGTCGCGCGCGACGTGACTTCGAACTCGTCGCCCCAACCCGGACGCAGCGCGATCTCCGCCGTTCGGCATGTTTTGTCGTCGCACGGCGACTCGATCGCGAACGCGGTCTCGTCGCCAGCGACGGGCTGATAGCCGTTCTTCACGAGACACCACGTCACTTTCGCCGTGTACGGTGCGTTCGCGACGGCCACGTCGCCGGACACGAGCTCGCGCGTGCGTTCGCCGCGCGGCGTGATCGCGATGCGCGCCCAGCAGCCGTCGACCGCTTCGCCCGTGTCGCTCGCGGTGATCTTGAACACGAGGTCCGCGCGCGCGCCGCCGTCGCGCAAGAGGAACGCGACACTCTCGTTCGGTGGCGTCGCGAGCACGGAGCGCGGCTCCCACTCCGGCGACACCGTGTACCACTCCGCGTCGACGGCGCCGGAGATGCGGTAACCGCCGGCCGGCAAGTCCTGGAACGTGAACACGCCGACCTTGCGGCCGCCTTCGTCGATCCAGTCGACGATGGCGCGCGCCGGACCGCCCGAGCGCGATTCGTTCTGCGAGGTGGCGTTGAGCGACATCCGCACGAGACCATCGAAGCGCCCGGTCTCGCTCGTGATGCGACCGCGGATCGAGCCCGCGGGCGGCACGCGCGCGAGCGCGATCTCCTCCACTGTTTCCGCACTCGGTGTGATCACCACCGGCCGCGGTAGGTGCGGCACGAAACGAAACGCCTCGACGGCGATCGTGGCCGCGCCGGCCGGGACGTACTCGAAACGGAACACGCCGCCCTGTTCGGTGCGCTCGGTTCGACGCGAGCCTTGCTCGGCTCCGCCGGTGAATTCGAGCGTCACGATCGCGCGCTCGATCGGTTGCTGCGCGTCGTCGACGACGCGTCCGCGCACGAGACCGCGCAAGGTTCCTCGCACGAGCACGACGCCGCGCTCGACGCCTTGCGTGCGCACGACTTCGGCGCTGCCCATCCACAGTCCGTCGTCCGCGCGCACTTCGAGCGTGGCGCCCTGCTCGAGATTGGCGAAGAGCGGAGGCAGCCGCACCCAGCGTGTGCTGCCGCGTCGAACGGGGACGTACGGTGTCGAGCGCGCGTCGCGACCTTGCGACGTCATGCGCGCCGTGAGCTCCGTCTCCGCGATCGCGGGCGGATCGAACGCGAGCGTGAACGTCGGGCCGCAGAGCACCGAGAGCTCGAGCGGCGACGTCGCGTTGCCCGGATGCTCGCGCTCGACGCGCGAGGAGTCGCGACGTCGCCCCGGCGCGTCGTGCAAGCGGATGTCGAGCTTGCCGAGCGCGAGCTCGTTCGTCGTCGTGAAGCGTCCGTTCGCATCGGTCGCAACGTCCTCCGTCCGACCCGTCGCGTCGCGCAGCCGCAGCCAGTACTCGGGGAGCGGCTCGCGCGTGCGGTCGTCGAGCACGATGCCGGTCACCGCGCTTTTCGGACCGTCGTCCGCCGGTTGCGCCGTCATGTCGGGCAAGACCGGCGCGTCGTCGCCTTCGGTCTCGAGCTCCTCGCCGTCCGCGCGGTCGTCCACGGGCATCGCGACCTGCTCGCGATCGTCGTTCGTCGGCGCTTCGAGCGCTTCGGCGCCGGTCTCGATCGGCACCCCGATCGATTCGTCGACGATCACGGGCGACTCGGAGTCCGCGGGCGCGACCGGCGCGCTCGGAACGAAACGCCACAGCGCGACGATCGCTCCCAAGAGGAGCAGCGCGAGGACGAGTGCGACGTGGAGCGGCTTCACTGAGTGCGTGAGTCTTGGCGCGCGCGGATCATACGGAGGTCGCGCGGCCGGTGCTGCCGCGTGGTTTACACTGCGGGGCGATGCAGCCCGCGCTCGAGTCCCGCACACCCGTCGCGAGTCCGCGCGGCGCCCCGGCCTTGCCGTTCACGGCGCCGTGGCTGCTCGCGCCGATGGAAGGCGTCACCGAGCCGTGCTTCCGCGACCTCTTGCTCGAAGCGAACGCGCCGGGCCAGTTGGGCGGCGCATTCACCGAGTTCGCGCGCGTCGTCGCGACACCGCTCGGCAAACGCTCGCTCGCCGAGCACCTCGGAACGCGGCGTTTCGACGCGCCCGTTGGATTGCAGTTGATGGGCTCCGACCTCGACGCGCTGGCGCGCACGGTCGAGAACGCGGTCGAGCTCGGCGTCCCGCTCATCGATCTCAACTTCGGATGTCCGGCGAAGGGCGCGATCCGCACGTGCGCGGGATCCGCGCTCCTGCGTGAGCCGACGTCCGTCGAGCGCCTCGTCCGCCGCTGCGTCGATGCGGCGAGAACGACGCCGGTGACGGCCAAGATCCGCGCGGGCTACGACGACGCGAGCAACGTCGAGGAGCTCGCGCGCGCGGTCGAGGCCGGCGGCGCCGCGCTGCTGACGGTGCACTGCCGCACGCGCGTCGAGGCGTACCAGGACGAGGTCGATTGGACGCGCATCGCGCGCGCGGTGGGCGCGGTGTCGATCCCGGTGTGCGGCAATGGCGGCGTGAACGTGCACGCCGACCTCGAACGCATGCGTCGTGAGACCGGTTGCGCGCTGGTGATGGTCGGCCGAGCCGCGCTCGGCGATCCGTGGATCTTCTCGGACCGGCGCGTGAGCCGCGCCGAAGCCGCGCGCTTCCTGCTCGAGTACGGCGCGCGCTTGCGCAGCACGAATCGATCGCTCGTGCGCGGTGCCGCGGGACGCATCAAGCAGCTCCTGCGCTACTGGACCGCCGGCGACCTCGTCGGGAACGAGCGCGAGAGCTGGATGCGCGAGAGCGATCCCGAGCTACTGTTCGATAGGTTGCGGGGAGTGGCGAGCGGCGGATGACGAAGCGAGCACGGCCCGCTCGGCCGCCCGGACGTCGCAGAAGAAGAACGAGACAGCCCCCGATGCGCGACCGGGGGCTGTTCTCATCTTGTCGCTTCCGTGACAGGGGGACGATCGAGAGCTCCGCTCGAAGCGCTCGAATCGGGCTTTCTTACATCCGGCGCGAACTGCGCGTTCGAGCGCTCTACGAAATCGTTCGGCGCGCGACGCGGGCGTGTCTCGGGAGCGGTCGTTCGATCCAAGATGTGGGCTTCGACCTTGGAGCGCTCCCCTTCGTCGAGACATCGGTACCAATACAGCAGAGATTCGGAATCGAGCGTATCCGATCGGATTGAGCATCGCTCCCAATCCAAAGGCCGGGCGCCTGCGTCGTACAAGTCGCCCAGACAGCGCGCCGAACTCGCGTCGAAATTGGCCGGCACGGCATTGACTTCAACGACGAGTGGCGTGCCCCACCGCAAGTTCCGAAGCGGTCCTTCTGCGGCGAACGCGATCTCCTCGTTGTCGGACGACGAAGACACCGACCGCGGCCCGTGCACCATGAATCTCTCGCGGCGCACCTTTTCGACGTTTGGCTCGAACACGTACACGATGAACATGAGTCGCTCATCGGGAAGCAGCCGCTGTCGCGCGACGTCGCTGCGAACCCGGCACGTGAACTCGGACTCCTTTCGAACGTTGACGTTCCACTCCCAATGTTCTAGCGTTCGGTTTCCATCGCTGTTCTGCAGCATTCGCGCGCGCGACAGTACGCGAATGCACAACGGCGGAAGCGCGAACACCAGACAAAGGAGAGTCGCGACGCGCGCATTGCCGAGACCGGCTCGACGCAACATCGCGAACATTCCGAAGCCAGTCAAGGTGAGCCCGATCGTCAATAATGCGAACTGCGTATCGAGCGAGGACACACCGCCGATGCTGAACCGGCTGTCTCCATATGAGATCGCGGCAGACCCATCGGACAAGACCACCAGCACAATGCCACACATCAGCCAAATGGCAGGATGCGCCTCTGCCATCACCAGTATCTCGCGCAGCGCCTTGCTGCGCTGCAACCATGTAGCCATGGCTCAATCTCCTCGACGGGTCGTTTTTAATGAGAGGTAATTCGAACGCTTGCCGCTCGCGCGACCTTCGGCCGGAACGGTCCTAGGCAAGCGGACCTCCACCGGTTCCTCGGTCGCAGTCCCGAAACAACCAATCAACATCCGCACGATTGGCCTGCGCGGAAACTTGGGCAAGTTGGGGGCCCGGACCAGAACCCGTGCCACCACCCCGACAATCGGCGCGACCGACGACCGCGGTTGCGAGGAAGAAGGCGATGAAGAAAACGGAAGGAATCACGAGCGAGTGCGCGGAGCGCATATAGATTCTCCTATTTCAACTTCAGCTTGGGGGAGCCCGAGTCCTTAGGACACCTTCCGTCGCACAAGGCGCTGAAACAGAAAAAAATCCAGGTGCGGCTCTCGCGACGCAAAGCCGACCGCCGACGCCACTTTTGGCTGCAACGATCGACTTCAGGTGCACTGTCGAGGAGCGCAACTTCTTTCTCACGGCGGCTCTCGACGTCGATGTGCCCGCGAAACGGGACGCGATCGATCGCGCCGAAAGGATGATCTCTTGACAACGCGCTTCCTCCACGTCCACGACAAGACACCAATGTTCCCCAAGATGGAACCTGCCCCGGCCATCGAGACGCCATCGTCTGCATCCTTCGGACGACAGAGGAAGTTGGAAGACGCCGTTCCGCCAGCGGGCGAAACGTAGTTGCCGCGCTCGCGTCTCGAAAGCGGTGAGACGTTTGCCGATTAGTGGCGCGCCATGTCGCTACCTGGACTCGCACGTCCGCGCGCGACACGCTACGCGCCTTCCCAACCTCAAGGAGGATCGAACGATGTCAGCTCCGCTGAAGATCTTGTGCGTCCACGGAATCGGTGGACAAGAGCGCAACCTCGACTGGCAAGAGGACTGGCGCCTGACGCTCGAAGAGTCGGTGCGCGTCTGGTCCGCCGAGCGCGAGGTGATCGTCGAGTTCCTCGTCTACGACGACATTTTCGCCGCGCAGAAGATCACCGCTGGGGACGTGGCCGCGGCTTTGATGAAGCTGATCGGCAGCGGCATCTGGCACGGCGTCTCCGACCTCTTTCGCAGTCGCACGATGCAGCCGGCCGCGCGCGGGCTCAGCGACCTTTCGGAGACCGCGCGCTGGACCGCGGGCATGGTCGTGCAGTGGGCGGAGAACGACAAGCTGCGCAAAGAGACGCGCACGCGTCTCGCGAAGAGCCTGCGCGAGCACGAGCCCGACGTCATCGCGGCGCACAGCTTGGGCTCGCTGATCGCGTACGACACGCTCGCGCGCAGCACGAAGGACGCTGAGCTGAAGGGCTTCGACCTCTCGACGCGCGCCTTGCTGACGTTCGGCTCGCAGATCGGCAATCCGTTCGTGCGCAGCACGTTCGGCGGCCGCATTCGACCGCTCCCGGTGCGCCGCTGGTTCCACCTGTTCAACCGCCACGACGACGTGTTCGCGGCGAAGATCCGCATCGACGAGCCCGGCTTCACGCAGGTGCAGACCGACTTCGATGTCGAGGGCATGGCCGACCACGACGCGCTCGAGTACCTGCGCCACCCGGCCACCGTGAGTCGCGCTTGGCGCGAGCTCGCGCCCGCCGCCGGCTCGCGCGAGATGCGCCTCAGCCGCGACGTCGAGCGCGTGTTGAAGCCGCTCGCGAAGAAGCCGCGCAAGCGCGCGCTCCTCATCGGCATCAACGACTATCCCGAGGAGAAGGACCGCCTCGAAGGCTGCGTCAACGACGTCTTCTTGATGAGCTCGCTGCTGCAAGAGAACGGCTACACGGCCGACGACATCCGCGTCGTGCTCGACAAGCGCGCGACCGCGGCCGGAATCCTCGAGCGGCTCGAGTGGCTGCTCGACGGGACGCAAGACGGCGCCGAGCGCTTCCTCTACTACAGCGGTCACGGCGCGCAGATCCCGACCTACGGCGCTAACGACAAGGTCGACGGCCTCGACGAGTGCCTGGTCGCGTGGGACTTCGACTGGACGCGCGAGCGCGCGGTCACCGACGACCAGTTCTCGGAGCTCTACAGCCAGCTCCCGTACGACGCGCGCTTCGTCGCGGTGTTCGACTGCTGCCACTCCGGCGGGATGTCGCGCGAAGGCGGCGCGAAGGTGCGCGGCCTGACTCCGCCGGACGACATCCGCCACCGCGCGCTGCGCTGGGAGCCGAAGTTCCAGATGTGGGTGGCGCGCGACCTCGTCATCCAGAACAAGGACCTCTCGAAGAAGAGCTACAAGGGCGCCTACACCGGCTCCAACGGAGCGAAGCGCCGCTTCGGCCGCTCGGTCGCGCTGCGGACGCTGGCGGACGCGAAGTTCGATCGCGTGCGCGGCGAGCTCGGCCACCACGGCCCGTACTTGCCGGTGATCCTCGAAGCGTGTCAGGAGGACCAACTCGCCTACGAGTACCGCCACGGCGTGATCTCGCACGGCGCGTTCACGTGGTCGCTCGTCCGGCTGGTGCGCGAGAGGCAGCAAGCGGGCCGCAAGCTGCCGAGCTTCCACGCGCTCGTGCGCGAGGTGTCGACGGTGCTCGAGACGCTCCAGTACGACCAACGTCCGGCCGTCGTCGGACCGTCGGCGGTGCTGAAGAAGGCGGTGCCCTGGTCCTGAATTTTTCGGCGCGGCTGCGCGCTCCGCCGGGCCGGATCGGTTAGAAGTGTTCGATGAGCGAACGACGCGCTTGCCGCTTGGAATCGGCGGCGCGTCGTCGCCAAATCGGAACGAAGGAGCGTCTTGCGCAATGGCCAGGTGGAGCCACCTCGACAGCGAGAATCTTTACAACGTGCAGAAGTGGGGCCTCGGCTTGTTCGCGATCAACGAGCTGGGCAACGTCGAGGTGCGTCCGGAGGGTCCGGACCGGCCCCAGCGACCGGGCATCGATCTCTACGAGTTGCTCGGACAGATCCTGCGGCGCGGCGTTTCCACTCCGATCTTGATGCGCTTCGACGGGATCTTGCGCACGCGCGTGCGCTCGATGAACGAAGCGTTCAACAACGCGCGGCGCGAGTTCAATTACGAAGCGCCCTATCGCGGCGTCTTCCCGATCAAGGTCAACCAAGAGCGCCACGTCGTCGAAGCGCTGCTCTCGGAAGGCGCCAACTACAACATGGGCCTCGAGGTCGGCAGCAAGCCCGAGCTCATCGCCGTCGTCGCGCTGATGGCCGGTCGCGGATCGCTGATGATCTGCAACGGCTACAAGGACGAGGAGTACATCGAGATGGCGCTGCTCTCGACGAAGCTCGGCATCACGCCGATCATCGTCGTCGAGAAGTTCTCCGAAGTCGAAACGGTGCTGCGCGTGTCGCGCCGACTGGACATCCGCCCGTCGATGGGCGTGCGCACGAAGCTCTCCGGTAAAGGCGCCGGCCGCTGGCAAGAGTCCGGCGGCGACCGCTCGAAGTTCGGCCTCTCGACGCGCGAGATCGTGCTGATGGTCGAGACGCTCGAGCGCGAAGGCATGCTCGACAGCCTCGAGCTGATCCACTTCCACCTCGGCAGCCAGATCCCGGAGATCCGCTCGCTGAAGAACGCGCTGCGCGAGGCGACGTACACGCTCGTGTCGCTGCACAAGATGGGTTGCCGCATCAAGTGGTTCGACGTCGGCGGCGGGCTGGGAGTCGACTACGACGGCTCGTCGACGAACTTCGAGTCGTCGATGAACTACTCCATCCAGGAGTACGCGAACGACGTCGTCTACCACCTCGCGCAGGCTTGCGCGGATGCCGAGATTCCGCAGCCCGGCATCATCACGGAGTCGGGCCGCGCGCTCTCCGCGCACCACGCGGTGCTCGTGACCGAGGTCCTCGGAACGTCGGACTTCAGCTCGGCCGGACTGCCGATCGCGCCGGGCGAAAAGGAGCACGAGATCGTCCACAACTTCGCCGCGGTCTGTGAGAACGTCACGGCCAAGAACTACCAGGAGAGCTACCACGACGCGATCCAGCTGCGTGACGAAGCCATGGTGCTGTTCAACGTCGGCCAGATCGGGATGCGCGAGCGCGCGCGCGTCGAGGAGTTCTTCTGGCGCTCGTGCGAGAAGATCCTGCGCATCACGCGCTCGCTGGACTACGTGCCCGACGACCTCGCGAACCTCGAGCGCGACATGGCGGACACGTACTTCCTCAACTTCTCGCTGTTCCAGTCCGTGCCGGACTCGTGGGCGATCCACCAACTCTTCCCGATCCTACCGCTGCACCGCCACCTCGAGCCGCCGACGCGCCGCACGATCTTGGCGGACATCACGTGCGACTCGGACGGCAAGGTCGACCGTTTCATCGACTTGCGCGACGTGAAGCGCACGCTCGAGCTGCACCCGCTCAAGAAGGACGAGCCGTACTACCTCGGCTTCTTCCTCGTCGGCGCGTACCAGGAAATCCTGGGCGACATGCACAACCTGTTCGGCGACACGAACGTCGTGCACGTCGACCTGGACGAGAGCGGCCGCCCGCGCCTGACGCACGTACTGCGCGGCGAGCGCGTGCAGGACGTCCTCGAGTACGTCGAGTACTTCGAGGCCGATCTGCTCAGCAATCTGCGCCGCTCGGTCGAGCGCTCGCTCGAGGACGGCCGGATCACGTTCGAGGAATCGGCGCTCCTCTACCGGCGCTATGAATCGGGACTGCACGGCTATACATACTTGACGCGCGACAAGAGCCGCGCCGACTCCCCCAATCCCAGCCAGCCGGTGAAGAGCGAAGCTTGAAGATCACGCGCGACTGCATCGTCGAGCTCGAATACCAACTCCGCGACGCCGAAGGATCCATCGTCGAGGACAGCAAGAACTCGGGCTCGCTCACCTATCTCCACGGCAACGAGGAGATCCCGCCGACGCTCGAGGAGCAGCTCGACGGCATCGAGGAAGGCGCCGAGCTCGAGGTGACGCTCGGTCCGGGCGTCGCGTACGGCGCGTACAACCCGGACGGCATCGTGTCCGTGCCGCGCAGCGAGTTCCCCGAGGACGCCGAGATCGTGCCGGGCGATTGGATCTCGGTCGTGATCTCCGACGACGAGAGCGGCGGCGATGGTGACGAAGAGATGGAGATGCGCGTGCTCGAGATCTCGCCCGACGCGATCACGCTCGACGCGAACCATCCGCTCGCCGGCCAGCAAGTGACGTTCGACTTGCGCGTGAAGTCGGTGCGTGCGGCGAGCACGGAAGAGATCGAGACGCACAAGGCCGGCAAGACCGCGCCGGAGGAATAAGGCGGTGCAGGGAGAACGGTTCGCATGCTGCTGTCCCTGCTCGCCGTCAGCGCGCTGAAAGTCGCGTCCGTCCGTCTCGAGGAGCTCGCCCTGAGCGCGGACCGGATTGTCGTCGCGCGCGTGGACGACATCGCCGCCTTTCCGCGTCGTCCGCGATCGCCCTCCTGGGCGCACCCGAGCACGTCGAGCTCGCAAGGCTCGTTCGACGTCGCGCGCGCGCGAATCATCCGCTCGATCAAGGGCGCGCCGGACGCCGGCGAGGTGTTCTTCCTCGCGAGCTGCACTTGGCCGTGCGACCTCGGCACGGCAGTCGAAGGTGAGACCGTGCTTCTCTTCCTCGTCCACGCGCAGGGCGTCTTCCGCCGCGAGTCCGCCGCCGAACCCGAGCGCATCGATGCATACACGTCGCGACGCGAGGTGTACGCGATCGCGTGGCACGGTCGCGGGCGAATGCCGATCGACGACGACGACAACGGGCGCCCGATCGCGTCGTGGTCGACGGACGTCGCCACGCCGCTCTCGTTGCGCACCACCGAGCATCCGTCGCAGACGTCCCTCACACGCGCTCCGCTCGACGAGCTCGAAGCGTGCATGCAGATCTACGTCGCGGTCGGCGAGGCTCCGCTCGTGTACGCGTTCGATCGCGGGAGCAAGCCTCCTGCGCGAGACTGGGATCTGCGCATCTCGGCCGACGGCCGCGCTTGCGTGCGCTACTCCGGAGACGGGCCGAGCGAGGACTGGGTCGGGCGCCTCGACGAAAGCACGCTGACGCGATTGCGCGCGAAGCTCTCCGTCGCGGGCGCTCGGACGCTGCCCGACATCGCGGGCGAGATTGCGCGCGGCGCCGAGGAACGGATCCTGTCCTTGTTCGCGGAGCCGAAGTCCGAAGGCGGCGAGCGCGTCGCGACGACGACGCGCTTGATCGGACCGCGCGACACGCGTCCTCCCGACGCGGGCACCGAGCGCGCGTGGTCCCTGTGGAACGATGTCGAGCGGCTGACGGAAGCGCTGGTCGCGTCGTGGGGCCGCACGACGGCGCCGAAGTGACGCAGCTCGCGCTCGTTGCGCGCTAAGACGCCGATCCCGACTCGAGCAGGAACACCATCCGCCACAGGCGGTCGACCTCGCCGCGCTCGAGCACCTCGAGCGGCTTCAGTCCGTCGAACGCCGCGTTCGGCTGATCGATCCAGGCCGGGATCGCGCCGCTCTCGAGCACGCCTTCGAGCGCACGCCGCAGGCGGTCGAGCTCGACGAGCTTCAAGCGCGCGGCCTCGTTCGGCGCGAGCTCGCCGCTCTCCCAGTTCGCCAGCGCGCGCACCGAAGCGCCCGCGATGCGCGCGAACTTCTCGCGCGACAAGCCGAATCCGGAACGCACCTCGCGCGCCGAGAACGGCACTTCGACGACGACCTTTCGCCGAGGAAGCACGGGACGAGCGGGTGCTCGCGACTTCGACGGCTTCGTCAGGGTCGTGAGGCGGCGCTTCTTCGGGTGGGCTGTCATGGTCGATCCTCGCAGCCGAATGTGGGCCGTATCGGCAAGAAGACAAGCAAGGTTGCGGGCAATTCTAACCTGCAACCTCGCATGACGGTCAGGCGCAGAGCGCCGCGAGCCGCTCGGAGCGGCCGCGCGCAGGGCGCCACAAGCCCTTGATTCAGCTACCTTTGCGCTTCTGCCGTCCGCGCACCTTCTGCGGCTCGAGGCGGGCGGCAGCCGGGCGACGCGGCGCCGGCAGCGGCCGCTTGTCCGGCAGCGGGGCGGCGTGCTGCGACTTGGTCGGCGCTTGGATCTTCGACTTGAGCGACGGCGTTTGCGTCGCGGTTCGACGCTTCAGCGTCGTGATCTGTTTGGCGGCCGGCTTCGCAGCGCTCGCGCGCGCGACCTTCGGGGTAGTTTTCTTTTTCATGGCGACAGCGTGCCACGCGCAACATCGATTGACGAGAACGCAGCGCGAAGTTCGGTCGATCTCTCAGCGCGACAACACGCGCACCCAGCTCTTCGATCCGAGTCGCTCCGGGAAGATCACGACGTTCCTACCGCTGTCGCGCGCTGCCGACGGAACGATCAGACCCTCCCACTTCTCGAGCTCGAACACGGCCGCACCAAGCGCTTGCCCCAAGCTCGCCTCGCCCGCGTCCTGTGCTCTGCGCCAGTCGTCGCGCACGAGCGCTTCCGTGGAGAGCGCGAGCTTCTTCAGCACGCGCGCGTCGCCGAGGTCGAGCACGCGCCGCAGTCCGACGTCGAGCGCGGCGAACACGCGCGGCATCGCCGCGTGCTCGGGAATGCCGTAGTAGCGGAAGTGCGCGAGGGTCTCGGCCATCGCCGTTTCGGGGTCCAAGCTCGCGTAGATCGCCGCGAACGCGCGCGGCGGATTGAACCGGCCGCCATGCGTGCGGCTGCCCGTGCCACTCAAGAGATCGGCGCCGCGCGCGTACTGCGGCGTGGCCGAGCGGTACACGATCGACGCCCAGGGCTTGGCGAGTCCCGCCGCGCCGGCCAGGCGCTCGACCCACTGCGCTCGCGATCTCGATGGCTCGGCGATCGGAGCCTCACTCGCCAGCTGGCTTCGGCGCGCCGCCGGGTCTCGATCGCGGCGTCGGTGTCTTTCTCACGAGCTCGTACCGCGGATCGAAGCGCGCGAGACGCTGGCGCATGATCCGCACGGCGCCGGGGTGCGAGTCCACGAGCACGAATCGCCGCGCGTTCGTCGCGGCGGCATCGCCCGTCGTGCCGCTGCCGGCGAATGCGTCGAGCACGTAGTCGCCGACCTGCGTGTGCACGCGCACGATGCGATTCAGGACACCGAGCGGTTTCTGGGTCGGATAACCCGTCTTCTCCTTGCCGTTCGTCGGCACGATCGTGTGCCACCACACGTCGGTCGGCGTCTTGCCACGACGCGCTTTCTCCGGCGTCACGAGCTCGGGCGCGAGGTACGGGATGCGGTCCATCGCCTCGTAGTCGAACACGTAGCGCGCCGGATCGACCGCGTACCACAGGATCGTGTCGTGCTTGCACGGCCAGCGCGTCTTCGAGCGCGCGCCATAGTCGTACGCCCACACGATCTCGTTCTGGAAGCGCGCGCGCCCGAGCAGCGCATCGAGCGCGACCTTCACGTGGTGAACCTCGCGGTAGTCGAGGTGCACGAAGAGCGAGCCGTCCGTGGAGAGGCAACGCCACGCGGCCTCGATGCGCGGC
Source organism: Planctomycetota bacterium (assembly GCA_046160865.1). Classification (GTDB taxonomy): domain Bacteria; phylum Planctomycetota; class UBA1135; order UBA1135; genus JBJXHG01. The sequence continues at coordinate 52,499 of JBJXHG010000080.1, forward strand.
AGGAGGAAATCGAGATAGGCCTCGTCCTCGAAGCGATCGTCGAAGCGCTCGCTCGCGATCTTGCGCGCGCTGTAGCGGCGCCCGGAGAAGCCGCCGCGGTCGCCGTCGACAGCGACCGAGCGCACTTGGATGCGCGCACGCTTCTGTACCCGGCCCGTGTTGAACGGCGGATCGACGTACACGAGGCGCGCGAAGCCGGCCGGCAGTCGCCGCAGCGCGTCTAGGTTGTCTCCGCGCAGGATCCAGCTCGCGCCGTCGAGATCGAGTGCGTCGTGCGTCCCGGGGGCGCGCGCCGATCGCGGCACGGGAGCGCTGCTTTTCGTCGCTGCTCGCGCCGCTCGTCGACGGGTCATGCCGACACCCTCGCATCCACCGGGCGTGGAGGGAAGATCCACGCGCGCGGCCTGTTCAATGCCGCGGCGTCCCGCCACACTGCGAATCGAACATGATCGCCGACACGAATCGCCGTGCGCTGCGCTCCGCCTTGCCGTGGCTGTTCGTGGGGTACTTGCTGCTCGCGTTCTCGATCGGGTTCTGGTTGCTCGAGTACGTGACGCCGGCGAGCTTCGTCGCCGACGTCGCCCGCGGCGCGGCCGTATGCGGCATCGCGGGCTCCGCGTGCATCGGAGTCGGTCTCGTGCAGCTCGCGCGCGCGCTGGTGTCCGCGCAACCGTCGCCCGCGCTGCTGCTCGCGCTCGTGTTCTGGACGGTCGAGCTCGCGCTGCGCATCCGCGCCTTCGGCTCGACGGCGCAGGCGGCGCCGAGCGACGCCGGGGCGGACGGTGCCGCGCTCGCCTTGCCGCTCATCGATCCGCTCGCCGGAGTTCGGCTGCTACTCGCGAGCGCGACCATGATCGCGCTCGCCACCGGGATGATCTGGATCTTCGGCAGCCGGATGCCGCGCGCGCCGCGCGACATCTGGCGCAACACGCGGCGTGCGTTCGCGGCGCAGGTCTGCGGCTACCTATCGCTGTACGTCGCCGCGTGGTGGCACGCGCGCAGCGCTCGCACGGTGTTCGAGGAAGTCGCCGCGAGCATCCCGCTCGGCTGGGCGATCGCATGGGTGCTCTTCGCGGGGCCGTACGCACTGCTCTTCCTCGCGCTGAAAGCGACGGTGCGCCACGCGAACCGGCGACAGAGCGTGGCGGAGATCCTGTCCAGCTGATGCGCACGTCGCGAGCGCCGCTCCGGTTCCAGTAGCATGTCCAGGCTTTGAAGCGCGCATCGATCGCTCCGCGTCCGCCGGCGCCCGCGAATCTTCTCCGGCTGCCCGCGGGACACGCGCCGGTGCTGCTCGTCGTCATCGACACGGAGGAGGAGTTCGACTGGTCGACGCCATTCGATCGGCGCAACACGGGCGTCGGTCACATGCAGGAGATCGAGCTCCTGCAGGCCGCATTCGACGAGTTCCGCATCCGCCCCGTGTACGTCGTCGACTATCCGATCGCGACGCAGCGCGCGAGCGTCGAGCCGCTGCGCGCGATCGCTTCGAGCGGACGGGCGGAGATCGGCGCGCACTTGCATCCGTGGGTCTCGCCGCCGTTCGATGAGCCCGTCAACGCGCACAATTCGTATCCCGGCAACCTGCCGCGCGAGCTCGAAGCGGCGAAGCTGCGCCAACTCGCCAGCGCCATCGAGGAGCATCTCGGCGTGCGGCCGAGGAGCTACAAAGCCGGGCGCTACGGATTCGGACCGAACACGGCGCAACTCTTGGAGGAGCTCGGCTTCGCCGTCGATCTGTCGCCCTGCCCCGCGTTCGATCTCACCGCGGACGGCGGACCGGACTGGTCCGCGCACTCGCCCGAACCGTTCCGCATCGCGGACACGCGCGTCGTCTCCATTCCTGTCACGGGCGCGTTCGTCGGATTCGCACGCCGCGCGGCACCCGCGCTGTACCGATTCGCGTGCAGCCCCGGCGTGGCTTGGTCGCGCTTGCCCGGCATCCTGTCGCGCACCGGCGCGCTCGAGCGATTGATGCTCTCGCCCGAGGGCTACGAGCCCGAGCACCACCGGCGCCTCACGCGCGCTCTGATCGCGCGGGGCGTGCGCACGTTCACGTTCAGCCTGCACAGCCCGTCGATTCGACCGGGCTGCACGCCATACGTCCGCAGCGCGGCCGACCGGGTGCAGTTCCTCGACGCCTGCCGCCGATACTTCGACTTCTTCTTCCGCGAGCTCGGCGGCGTCACGCAGACGGCCAGCGAGCTCGCGCTCAGCCTCGAGTCCAGAGCCCAGAAGGTGATCGCGTGAAGATCCTCGGCATCTCGCCCCTCGACAAGGACAGCACCGCATCGCTCGTCGAGGACGGGCGCGTGCTTTTCGCGGCGGGCGAAGAACGCTTCAACCGCGTCAAGCAAACGTCCGGCTTCCCGACGCGCGCGATCGAAGCCGCGTTGAACGCGACCGGCACGAATCCGGACGAGATCGAGATCGTCGCGTATCCGTTCTTGACGTGGGACAAGGAGACGGAGCTCATCCTGCGCTGCCTCGCGGAGGAAACGGAGTTCCAGAAGAACTTCCGCGAAGCGGATCTGCAGTCGGCGCTCGCGGCCGCGGAGAAGCGCATTCCCGAGCGCAAGCGGCCGGTGCACGGGCTGAAGTCGCCGAACGAGAAGATGGTGAAGGGCTCGTTGAAGGAGCTCTTCTATCGCGCCGCGGGCGGATCGTCGGCCATCTCGCGCGGCGTCGCGGCGCGCGCGTCACAAGAGTGGGCCGAGGCCGCGAGCGCGGACCATCGCCGTTGGCAAGAGGAGCTCGAGGCCGGGCTGAACAAGTTGGGTCTCGCGAGCAAGCTGCGGCGCGGCGAGCACCACCTCTCGCACGCCGCGAACGCGTACTTCGCGAGCGGCTTCGAGCGCGCGCTCGTCGTCACGCTCGACGGCTACGGATCCGGACTCGCGGGCTCGATCAGCCTCGGCGAGAACGGAAAGTTGAAGCGCCTGCACAATCTGCGTTTCCCGCACTCGCTGGGCACGTTCTACGAGATGGTCACGAGCTCGCTCGGGTTCCACCCCGACCGACACGCCGGCAAGATCGTCGGACTCGCGGCCTACGGCGATCCCGCCGTGCTGTCCGACGTGCTGCTCGCGCGCATCGAGCAGACACCCGGCGACTTCAAGTTCCTCGAGAACCTGAACGTGCATTTCTCGCGGCACCTGTCGACGCGCTTCCCGAAGATCGACATGGCGGCGGCGTGGCAACACGTCTTGGAGGTCGTCGCGGTGAACTTCGTGCGCCACTGGGTGCGCGAGACGAAGTGCAGCAACGTCGTGCTCTCCGGCGGCGTCACTGCGAACGTGAAGATGAATCAGCGTATCCACGAGATCGACGAGGTGGAGCGCACGTTCGTCTATCCGAACATGGGTGACGGCGGTTGCGGCACCGGCCTCGCGATGCTGTGGTCGTGGCCGAACGGCGAGCGACAAACGATTCGCGACGTGTACTACGGGCCGAGCTACTCGCCCGCGGAGATCCGCGTGGAGCTCGAGCGCGCGGGCCTCGCGTTCACGGAGCCGACGGACATCCGCGCGGAAATCGCGCGCCGCATCCACGGCGGCGAGGTGATCGGCCGCTTCGACGGCCGCATGGAATACGGACCGCGGGCGCTCGGCAACCGCTCGATCCTCTACCACGCACGCGAACCCGACGTGAATCAGTGGCTGAACAAGCGCCTCGGACGGACGGAGTTCATGCCGTTCGCGCCGGTGACGTTGTGGGAGGCGCGCGAGAAGTGCTACGTGAACCTGAGCGGCGCGGAGCACTCGGCGGAGTTCATGACGCTGACGTTCGACTGCACCGACTGGATGAAGAAGAGCTGTCCGGCGGCCGTGCACGTCGACGGCACCGCGCGTCCGCAGCTCGTGCAACGCGAGATCAACCCGGACTACTACGGCATCTTGCAGGAGTACGAGCGGTTGTCGGGCATCCCGTGCTTGATCAACACGAGCTTCAACATGCACGAGGAGCCGATCGTCTGCAGCCCGGCCGACGCGGTGCGCGCGTTCTTGCAAGGACACTTGGACGGACTCGCGATCGGACCGTACTTCGTCCCGCATCCGACGAAGGATGCGCACGCGAGCGAGACGCGCGCGCACGCGACGGCCGGTCATCACTGACCGATTCCGGAACTCGAGCGCACGCAGCGTAGAAATAGAGACAGCCGTGGCTCCTCTGCCACGGCCGTCCTTGCTTGCTACGTTCCGAAACTCGCTTCGCACTCCGTCTTGCAAACGGAGTGCGAAGTTCTCAGCACGCGCTCATTACCACTTCAGGATCTGACCGTTCGAGAAGTTGGTGGTGAACGTGTTGCACCAGCCCGCCGCCGGATTGCGGTAGAAGAGCTGGTATTGCGCGTTCTGACCGGCCGTTTGCGCCGTGGCGCTCGAGACCGTCGTCGTTTGCGCGGTGTTGGGGTAGCTCCACGTGCCAGCCGCGTCGCCGTTGCTGCCGGCGTTGTGACCGCCGAAGCGAACCAGTCCGCCGCTCGCGCAGCGGATACCGTCGGCCGTGGCCGGGAACACACCGTTCGGCGTCTTCGCGTTGCCCTTGACGAGGAAGCCGAAGCCCACCGTCGTGCCCGTCGCGAAGAAGCGCACGCTGTCGGTCGCCGGCAAAGCGCTGACGGTCGACACACCCGTGCAGGTGAGCTTGGTGCCGAGCACGCCCGCGAGCGCGAGCGGGTTGCTGTTGGCGCAGCCCGACTCGTGACCGCCCGACGGATCCGGAACGGTGTTGGGCGCCACGCAGGGGCACGTGAACGCGCAGTTGTCACCGAAGCAGAAACCCGTGCCCGGCGAGAGCGGAGTCACCGTCGTCGCGGCGACCGTGTAGAGCTCGAGGTGGTAGCTCGAGAACTCGGAGCCCGCCACGGCCGGACCACCGAAGAAGTAGCAGCCGTTGACGGACGTCGCGGGCGAGAGGTCGATGCGGACCGAGTCCTGCGACGACATGCCAGTGCCGTTCTCCGGCGCACCCGGAGTGCCTTGCGTGATGAGCACCGCGAGGGTGTTCGTCGCGCCGTTCGCGTTCGCGACCGCTGTCGGAGCCGCGTTCACTTCTTGAAGATCCCACACCGTGCCGTCGTAGCCGGCGCACGCGGCCGTGAGTCCGCCGCTCGTAGTCGTCGCCGTCGCCCAGCCACCGTTCGCGAAGTCGGCCGGCACGCCCGCGACGATCATGCCCGAAGCGGACGTCGTCGTCGGCGACGCGATGCCCGGGAAGCTGAAGGACCAGCTGAAGCAGTGCGTGAGCTCGGTGCCCGTCGTCTGGGGCGAGCTGTTGAAGTTGCCGTTGCCGTCCGCACGCATCGTGAAGCTCGCGGTGACACCGGTCAGGTCGACCGCGACCAGCCAGCAGCCGAACGGACCAGCGCCCGCACCCGGGAAGCTGACGAGCGAGAAGCTCGCGTTCGCCGCCGGAGCGACGAGCGGGCCGTCCGCGCAACGCGCACCATCGATGGCGGTCGAGTCGCGGAAGAAGACGTCGATGTTCGCGCCCGTTCCGGCCGGCGTGCTGAGAGGACCGGCCTCATCGCTGCAGTAGCCGATCTGGAAGCCGTCGACCGAGTAGCTGCCACCGACGGCGGCCGAACCGCGCGCCGAACCGTGAGCGGAGGGACCTTCATCGCATTGATTCGTCGTTCCGACGAACGTCGCGACCGCATCCTGAGTTTGATCGTGCAGCTTGTCGGGCGAGTTGACACCGGGGAGACGACCTTCGTCGGTGTGTACCTCGTTCGGATAGATCACCGCGAAGATCGGCGACGAGCACGTGTTGTTGTAGATCGTGCGGAACGTCGGACCGAGCGCGGTCTTCAGTGCACCGGCGCGCGTCCACGTGCCGGAACCGAGGTGGTAGATACCACCGTTCTTCACTTCACCCTTCTGACGCAAGCGGTGGCTCGCGTCGAGTTTTTGAGCACTGGCACCAGCGGCCAGCACGCTGGCGGCCACGAGGCCTGCCGCGAAATACTTGCTTTGCGATACGCGTTGAGATGTCGACATCGAATTGATGCTCCTGAGGAGAGTTGGAGATAGGGCCCCCCGGACGACACGACCGACTGCAGCGCACTCCGTCGCATCGCCCGCCTAATGATTCCACTCGTGCACACGTGCGTGCTGATCGCAGTTGGCTAAAGGCTCGTTCGGCGGTTGTATTCGATGCGACGCGTGCACACGCATCGAACTCGTCTCGAACACGAATCACGGAACATGCATCGTCTCGCCGTCTCCGCGCATGCTTCGCGGACGATCGGGCTGCGCGATCCCGCTCTCGGCGCGGTCGTCGTCACACGCGCGGGAATTGTTCGAGATGTGATCGTGGAGTGTTGTGTGTGCACGGCACTCGGCGCTGTGGAGCATGCGCGCAGCGAGCAGCATCGCGCTCCTCGCCCGCCTGTCTGCGTCGCGTGGATGCAAGCGAGTCGCGATCGATGCATTCGCCCCCACGTCGCGCTGCGGGTGTACGACCCTAATTGCTCACGACATCCGCGACATCGGAGCGCAGAGCGCGGCGCCGATGAAGGCCGTCGCGATCGACGGCAGCTCTCCCGGCTGATCCGCGAGGATCGATTCCGATTCGACAGCGCCGGCCGAAGCGAGTCGACGCGAACGCAGCAGGACGTGGGGGGGGGGGGGGG
>JBJXHG010000081.1:0-7571 GCA_046160865.1 Planctomycetota bacterium
CGATCTCCTCTGCGCTGGCGGCGTTGCTCGGGTTCGGAAACCTGACAGGTTGCCTGCACCCTCGCGCCTTGCCAGCGACGACGATCTCGACCTTGGTGAAAGCGAACTTCTGACTCAGGACACTAGCAGCCCGTGGTGAAAGTCATTCGGTCCGAAATCGGCCCGCTCGCGCCGGCGTTGCGTCGCTCGATCCTCGGCGAATCTCGACGATTCGCCTGCGGTCTCGCTCCTTGCGCCGGAGCAAACGGGCCGATTTCAAACTCGAAGCACTTTCACCACGGACTGCTAGAACGAGCAGGACACGAACGCGATCGGGCCCTGGTAGTGCGAATTGGCCTGTCCCTCCCAGTCGCTGGCTTCGGCCGAGAATTCGACCGCCAAGCTGCGCCAGCCGAAACCCATTCCCACGTGCCGCCACGGTTGGAACAGCGCGTCGAGTCCGATGCTGAATACGTGGCCTTCGTAGGGATCGTACGAGACGCGGAAGGCATCCAATCGCGAGGAGACGGCCCACGTATCGGTCAACGCGCACTGGCCGTACATGCTCACGACCGGCAGCGGGGCCAGCGCCGCGGCATCGTCCGCGTTGGCGCTCCCGGACGACAGCTCGATCTCGATGTCCATGAGGTGGAATCCGAGCGCGATGCCGAGCTCCTTGTCCGGCCGCTTGTAGAACGAGTAGCCGCACGAGAGCCGCGTCACGGACACGTTGAACTCGGTGTCGAGGGTCGAGTTGACCGGAAAGGTCTCGTCGCCCCACACGATCTCGCCGCTGATCTGCGTCGTGTTGGAACGATCGAGCCGGAAGTGCTCGAGCTCCAATCGCCAACGCTCCCCGAACCGCCAGCGCGCGATGCCTTGCGGAACGAGGTCGTTCGACTCCAGGCCCAGAACGTCTTCGAAGTCGACGGTGGTGCCGATACCGGATGGCGAGTCCAGGCGCGCCTCGGTGGTGGAGGTGGCCGCAAAAGCTCCCACGCCGAGGAAGAAGCGATCGGTCAGCGACGGATGGTTCGGGATGCCGAACTCGCCCGTGGAGTGCGTGCCGCCTTCCGCGTCCGCGCCATCGAGCGCGCGGAGATCGATCGGCGCCCATTCGGCCATCCGCTTGCGAGGCTCGGGAAGCGTGGCCGACGCGACGCTCGCGACCGGAGTCGTCGTGCTCGCGGCAGGCGCGGCGATCCCGATCGGTTCCGCGGCATGCACGGACGGTTCCGTTGCGCGGGCTCCGGGTGCGATCCCCGCGGCGACCGCGAGTAGGCCGATCGTGCGTGACATCATCCGTCTGTCCTTCATCTCGGTCTCCACACAAGCTGCCTGCGAGGGTGTCTCCGCGCCGCCGGAGGAGCGTGCCGCACCGCGCGACCGGCGCCGCACGCGAGCATCCGAACGACACGCTCGGAAGTCAGGGGCGCGTGAGCATCCCATGCGCGGTGGGCAGAATCCAGAATGCGTGGGCTGCTAGGCGAGCCGCGCTCGACGCGCGCGCGAAGCGGGAGAGTGGCGGCGTCGACTCGTGATATGGCGCCGGGCGCGTGCGACTCGCTACGCTGACCGCGATTCGTGTCGTCCGGACGACGCTCACGACCCGACGTCGTGGGTCGCGCGATGCGCCGCCGCGGACCTCCTCCGATCTCGTCTCGCGCTCGATCCCCATATGAGATTCGAACCCGCCGTCGCACTGCTCGCCTGTCTCGCCGGTTGCGCTTCCGCGCCCAAGTACAGCCTCGCGCACGAAAGCGCGCGCGTCCCGACCGACGGGAGTCTCGAAGTCTCGGCTGAGTCCTATTCGAGGTCCGGTCTCGAGCTCAGTGCGCAGACCCAGTTCGCGCCGAGCGAGCCGCCGAGAACATCGCGCCCCACGTGGGAGGTCGGGCAATCGCTGATGCAGGGCTACTTCGGCGTCAGCGAGTACGACACCGTCGAGGTCGACGGCGGGAGCGGCGCGACGATCGAGGGCGACGAAGGAGAGCTCGACGATCTCCCGGTCCTCGGCGGCGGCGCGCAGTTCAAGCTCGGCGGTGAGCGCTTGGATTACGGTCTCGAGGGTCTCTTCTCGTTCGCTGGAAGCGCGAACGCCGCCGCTTTTGCCGTGGGCGGCGGCGGTGCCGTGATCGCCGTCGATGTCGACCTCATGCTGTTCGACCTCTACGGTGGCCCGTTCGTCAGCACCTTCTTGGGCGAGAAGCTGCGCGTCTACGCCTCCGTCGGACCGCTCATGCAGTGGGCCGTCTACGATCAGTCGGGCGGCGGCCTGGACGCAGACGGTGATGGCTTCGGTTACGGAGCCTATGCGCGCGCGGGATTCGAGTTCGTCCTCCCGTCGCGCACGATGCTCGGCCTCGGCATGCGCTGGTCCGACTCGAAGATCGATCTCGGCGGTGACGTGGGCGACTTGGACATCGAAGGTGCCCAGCTCCTGTTCACCGTCAGCCGCGGCATCTGAGCCCGCGTTCACGACCACGTCCTGCTGCGGTCGCGTCCGCTCGCTCTGAAGGCGTTGGCGCGCCCTCGTGACGGACGTGGTGATGAACACGGGCTGCTAGCATCCGCGGGCACTCGCACCGTTTCGCTCGCGGTGTGGTGAGAGATACGGGCGAAGACGTGCTCGCACGAGAGATCGGACCGCGGCCATGAACAACGATTCGCAGCGCGACATCTTTGGAACGATCCTCGTGATCGCGATCCTCGGTCTGCTGATCGTGTTCTCCCTGTGGGTGTTGAAACCGTTCCTGCCTGCACTGATCTGGGCCACCATGATCGCGGTAGCGACGTGGCCGATGATGCTCGCCGTTCAACGTCGGATGTGGCGCCGGCGATGGCTGGCCGTCGTGGTGATGACGCTGGCGCTGCTGCTCGTGTTCGTCGTCCCGTTCTCGCTCGCGATCGGCACGCTCGTCACGCACGCGGACGACATCACGCACTGGGTCAAGTCGCTCGATACGCAGGCGCTGGAATCGCCGCCGGCATGGGTCGAGCGCATCCCCGCAGTCGGTGGGAAGCTCGCCGCAGCTTGGCGCGAGCTCGCCAGCGTCAGCGACCTGGGCACGCGGATCGCGCCGTACGCGGGGGAGCTCGCGTCGTGGTTCCTGTCGCAGCTCGGAAGTTTCGGCGCGATCGTGCTGCAGTTCCTGCTCACGGTCGGAATCGCGGCGCTCCTCTATGCCAACGGCGAGGCGATCGCTGCGGGCGTGTTGCGCTTCGCCCGTAGGCTCGGCGGCGAACGCGCGGTCGGAGCCGTGATCCTCGCCGCGCAATCGATCCGCGGCGTCGCATTGGGCGTCGTCGTCACCGCCATCCTTCAGTCCGTGATGGGTGGCCTCGGACTCGCGATCGTCGGCGTGCCCTACGCCGCAGTCTTGACGGCGGTGATGTTCATGCTGGCGGTCGCACAGATCGGAGCCGTACCGGTGCTCGCGTGCGCGGTGATCTGGCTCTTCTGGAAAGGCGACACGGCCTTCGGCGTCGGGCTGCTCGTCTGGACGGTCATCGTCGGCACGATGGACAACGTCGTGCGTCCGATGCTCATCAAACGCGGAGCCGATCTCCCGCTGCTCTTGATCCTCGTCGGCGTGATCGGTGGCCTCGTCGCGTTCGGATTGGTCGGACTCTTCATCGGGCCGATCGTGCTGGCCGTGACCTACACGCTCGTCGCAGCCTGGGTCGAAGAGTCGCGGCCGGACGCCGCGACGGATTCGACGCCGCGACCGTGACCCGCCGCGCGGGCGTTCACGGCAGTGGCGGCATCGGGATCGGCAACAGGCCGAGGATCTCGTCGAAGTACTCGCCCACCGTCTTGCGCTCGGCGACGAAGTCCTGCGCGAGCTCGTCCTGCTCGGTGACGAACGTCCAGAGCGCGAAATGGCCCTGGCCGAAGGTCGTGGTCGCGCCCTCGAATTCACGGACGGAGGGCGGTGGGAGGGGCAGCCAGCCGCTCGATTCACCGACCTCGCGCACGACTCCGCTGAGCGGCACGTCTAGGACCGTCCAACCGAGCACGGCGATGGGCGCGAAGTGTGTTTCCGCGTAGGCATCGGTCCACGCGGCGCTGAACGCGAGATCGACCTGCATGTCGACCGCGTTGTCGCCGTACTCCACGCTGAAGACGCGCGCGACGTCGAAGGCGAAACCGTAGAGCAACGGAATCCGCGCCCACCAGTTCACCCAGCTACAGTCCGCAACCTTGGCGCGCGAATAGTGCACCGTGATCCGGTCCAGCGTGACACGGAACGCATCGTCGACGGGCTCGATCGAGAACTCGAGCGTCGTTGCGTGCTGATCGCCGAGCCAGCGCTCGAGACGAAAGCCGCGGATGCCGGGCTTCACCTCGACGCGCGTGACCGACGGGTTCGCGCCGGACGCACCGATGGCGCGCGGAGGCACCGAGTAGAAGTCCGCGGCCGTTCGTGCGCCCCACGCGTACGGCGGGCGCGAGGACGTCGACTGCGTGCGGGCGAGGAGCTTGCCGAGGCGCGCCTCGAACATCGCCGGATCGACGCGCAGTGCGGTGCGTTTCCCTTCACGCGGCAACGCGACCATCATGGGCTTGGCGTCCTGTGCGGCGAGCAGTTCGAGGACGAGCTCGGTCCGTTCGCCGTCCTTTTCCGCCGAGTCCCAGTGGTAGGGCACGATCGCCTCGCAGCCGGCCGCGAGGAGTACGCACACACACGCGAGGATCGAGCGCAGGCATGCGTCGCGCACACTTCGAGTCGTGCGGTCGATCGCACGCAGGCTTTGAACCGGAGTCATCGGTTCGCCAAGCGTGTCGTGCGGCGCGATCGCTCGCAAGTCCGCGCGCGCGGTCGAAGCGCGTTCCATTGGGTTCCGTCGACGGGTCGGGTAGCGTGGCGAGTGAATCGGGCGCGGCGCGCACGATGACGAGGAGCTGCCCATGATCTCGATCTGCACCGGACTTGCCGCCTGCACATTGCTCGCATTCACGGAACCGAGCGTCGTGACGCGCGCGCCGGACCCCATCGGCTTATGGGATTCCGTGCCTGGTGTGGCGACGGACGAACAGGGCTGGTCGTTCGATGCGTTCGTCTACTACTGGTCCGCGAGCGTGGGGGGCGATCTCACCATCGAGGGTGAGGAGGTCGACCTCGACGACGGTGGCGATGGCATGTTCGAGATCTCGGCGCTCTCCGGTTTCCTCGGCCACTTCGAAGCGCACCGCGGTCCGTGGAGCTTCGCTTTCGCGCCGATCTTCATCCATGTGGAGATGAACGGCGACCAAAGCGGTGCGGCGGATGCCGACGTCGAAATCGACGCGCAGGTCCACGAGGGCTTCGTTGCGCACGAGATCGACGGGGCGTGGGAGTGGCTCGCCGGTGCGCGCTACTACGAACTCGAGCCGGAGCTCGATCTCTCCGTCGGCGGCGTGCCCACCGGTTCGGTCGACGCCATCACTTCATGGGTCGATCCGATCGTCGGCGCGCGCTATCGCGGTCGACTCGGCGAAGACTGGTCCGTGAACGGGCGCGCCGACATCGGCGGCTTCGGAGTCGGCTCGGACTTCGCTTGGAACGCGAGCTTGCTCGTCGGCTACCACTTCTCGTCCTGCGTCGGAGCGCACGTCGGTTATCGCGCGCTCTCGCTCGACTTCGAGGACGGCACGGGCGGCGATCACGTGGAGTACAACCTCTCCATGTACGGACCGATCATCGGCGTGTCGTTCGCGTTCTAGCAGTCCGTGGTGAAAGTCATTCAGCCCGAAAGCGGCCCGTGCGCGTCAGCCCGGCGTCGCTCGATCCTCGGCGAATCTCGACGATTCGCCTGCGGGCTCGCTCCTTGTTCTGAAACGAACGGACCACTGTCGGGCTCGAAGCACTTTCACCACGGGCTGCTGGTCCGCATCGCGCGCCACGGGCTGCCGGACTTGGATCGTTTGCCACCCCTGGGCAAACTAGCGCGCCCATGTTCACTTCACTCCCCGCTCTCGTGGGCGCTGCAGCTCTGCTCGCAGCCGGCCCGGATCGTGTCAAGCTCGTGGACGGCGGCAAAGTCCTCGAAGGTCGCGTGGTCTCCGAAGGCGCGGGGGAGATCATCCTGCGCAAGGGCGGCAAGGATCAGCGCATCCCGCGCCAAGAGATCGCCGAGATCCACTCGCTCGAGCGCAGCTTGTCTGTGCTCATCGACCGCGACTTGAAGTCGTCCGACGCCAAGGCGCTCGAGGCCATGGCCACGGAATGCGAGCAGGCCGGGCTCACGGCCGAGGCCAAGAACCTGTGGATTCGCGTGCTGCTCGCCGATCCCACGCACGCGGCCGCGGTGAAGGCGCTCGGCGCACAACGGATCAAGGACGAGGTCAAGGTTCCGTTCGGCAAGGAGAAGCACAAGCTCAGCGATCTCGCCGTGCGGCAGGCTTCGTGGAAGGACGCCTACGCGATCGAGTCGACGCACTTCGTGCTGCGCTCGGACTTGGACCTCGCGTACGCGCTCGATCTCAGCATCGCGCTCGAGCGCTTCTACCGTCGCTTCTACGACACGCTCGGGCACGCGCTCGAGCTGTACGTGTTCGACGAGGCGCCGGAGGTGTCGATCTACGGACACAGCACCGACTTCCCGGTCGGCCCGGAGAAGAGCGACGTGATCTGGTTCGCGCCGGGCATCAATCGCCTGCACGTGCTGGCCGAGACCGATCCGAGCGTCGCCAGCGTGGTGCACGAGATGTCGAGGCTGATGTTGTTCAACGCGCTGCGCCGCAGCGCCGGAGCGACTGCCCAGGTGCCGCAGTGGACGGTGATCGGCATCGCGCAAATGTTCGCCAAGGCCGCGCCGAGCGAGCGTTTCGGAGCCTGGAGCGAGATCGGAAAGCCCGATCCCGGCGCGTTCGAGCTGGCGCAGCGCGCGAGCATTCCGTTCGAGCGCGTGTTCAATGCCACCGCCAACGACTTCAGCGCGGAGGCGAAGAGCGCGGAGATGACCGCGAGTGCGTACTCGCTCGTGCACTTCTTCGTTTTCGACAAGGACGGCTGGCTGCGCGCGAACTACGGTCGCTTCTTGCGCGAGGGCGCGAAGGGCAAGATCTCGATGAACGCCCTCACCGGCGCGGTTGGGCTGGACGCCAAAGAGCTAGAGAGCCAATGGCGTGCGTACATCGGGTCGCAGGCCAAATAGGGTTCGCGCGGCGAACTCACGCAGAGTTCCGTGCAGCCCCGCACGACGAAGGGTTGATCCATTGAGCCGATCGACGCTCGGCGCGCTCGCGCTGGTCGCGACGCGCGCTGGTTGCTCGCCCGCATTTCTCACCACGCCGCGGCTGCAACGGCGCAATTGCCGGCGTCTGCGGCGTCGAGCTCGGTCGCGTTCCTCGGCGACCCTACCAGGTCGCCTCCGGTGCGCTCGGTCGTTCGACTTGCATCCACCGACACTTGCACCGTTTCGCTCGCGGCGTGGTGAGACATGCGGACTAGCAGCCCGTGGTGAAAGTCATTCGGCGCGAAAGCCGTCCGTTCGAGCCGGCGCTGCGTCGCTCGATCCTCGGCGAATCACGAGAATTCGCCTGCGGTCGTGCTCCTGGTTCCGACACGAACGGACGACTTTCGCGCTCGAAGCACTTTCACCACGGG
>JBJXHG010000082.1:0-6999 GCA_046160865.1 Planctomycetota bacterium
CGTCGCGCGGTCACGGCGGCCGTGCGCGAACCGCGCCTCGCGCGCGGAGCGCCCGCGTGCGGCGCGGTCTCGCGTCGCACGCACGCAACGGCGGCGGGGCCCCCATGAGCGCGTAGCGCGTTTTCGCGCGGAGCGCTTTAAACGGCGGGGCCCCGTTGTAGCTGTCTACGCCCCGCTGTGACGCGCAACTTGCCTACGTTCATCGTCTGCGCGTTGCGCGGATGCGTGTGTGCGTGCTGCGACGGTGCGGCCCCACCGACACACCGACGTGAGCGGCTTCGCTCATGCGAAATCCGTGGCAACGAACACGTGATTATCTCGCGAACGTGATCGGCGCGGCACGCGAGAACTCTCCTGACGAATCTCCACACGGTCGGAGCGGCTGTACAGTGGCGGTGCCGCTCGCCCCCCCACGATCAGGAGGCTCTCATGCAATCCTTGCTTCGATGGTGCTGCATCGCTGCGCTCGCACCAGGAACCGCGCACGCGCAGTCGACGTTCCGCGTCAACCTGAGCTCGACCGGGGACACGGTGAACGCGGATCTCCCCATCATGTCGTACCGGTCCGTGATCTCGGCCGACGGCACGCACGTCACGTTCGAGAGCGAAGCGACCAACATGGTGCCGAACGACACGAACGGCTTCATGGACATCTTCGTGCGCAATCTCACGACGGGCGTCACGGTGCGCGTGAACGTGAGCTCGACCGGGGAGCAGTCGAACGAGGAATCGCGGCGGCCGTGCCTCTCCGCCGACGGGCGCTACGTGGCGTTCGAGAGCAACGCGTCGAATCTCGTGCCCGGCGACACGTTCGGCAACTGGGACATCTTCGTGCGCGACATCGTGGCCGGCACGACCAAGCGCGTCAGCGTCAAGTCGAACGGAGACCAGTGCATCGGCCACTCGCTCACACCATCGATCTCGCTCGACGGCCGCTACGTCGCGTTCCAGAGCTCCGGCTGGAACATCATCCCTGCCGACTCGAACCAGCACGGCGACGTGTTCGTGCACGACATGCAGACGTCCCACACGACGCGCGTCAGCGTGGGCGGGGCGAACACGCAAGCGAACGGGGACTCCTACCTGCCCGCGATCTCGGGTGACGGGCGCTTCGTGCTGTTCGCGAGCGACGCATCGAACCTCGTTCCGAACGACACGAATCAACTGATCGACCTGTTCGTCCGCGATCGCCAGACCAGCGTCACCGAGCGCGTGAGCGTGGACTCGAACGGCGCCCAGGCCAACGATTACACGTGGCCCATCGCCTCGATCTCAGCCGATGGACGCCGCGTCTGCTTCCAGAGTTGGGCGTCGACCCTCGACGAGGACACGAACAGCTGGGAGGACATCTTCGTCCACGACCGGGCGACCGGCGAGACGCGCATCGTCAGCGTCGATTCGAACGGGATCCAGGGCAACGACATATCGCACGATCCGCAGATCTCGCCCGACGGGCGATACGCGACGTACACCACGCGTGCGGACGACATCGTCCCGAACGACACGAACGGCTACTGGGACGTGATCTTGTACGACCTGTGGACACGCAAGGCGGAGCGCGTGAGCGTCACGAACAGCGGGCAAGAAGCGCAGACCGGTACTTCGGCCTTTCCGTGGCTCTCGTACGACGGGCGCTACGTCCTGTTCACGAGCCGCGCGTCGGACCTCGTCGCCAACGACTTCGAGGGCTTCGGCGAGGACTTCGTGCGCGACCGCGCGACGACCTCCCTCGACGGGTTCTGCTTCGGCGATGGATCCTTGGCAACCGCGTGCCCGTGCGCGCCGCCGAACACCGTGCCGAACCCGAGCGGTGCCGTCGGCCACGGTTGCGCCAACTCGCTCTCGCCCGCGGGCGCCGTGCTGTCCGCCGGTGGAACGCTTTCGCCGGACACGGTCGTCTTCAACGCCGACATCGGAACGGGCTACATCGGCTTCGCGCTCTTGGTGAAGGGCAACGCGCAGAGCGCGAGCGGCATCGCGAACGGCGACGGCCTGCGCTGCGTCGACGGAGCGTTGATCCGCGTCGGCGGGCACGGCGCCGGAACGAACGGCGCGCCGGTCGGATCGTGGACGTATCCGAACGTTGTGCAAACGCTGCCGATCACGCAGGTCACGGCACAGGGTCCGGGAAGCGCTTGGTATCAGCTGTTCTATCGCAACGCGACACCGAGCTTCTGCTCGGCGGGCACGACGAATTGGTCGAACGGCGTCAGCGTCACGTGGCCTCCGTGACGCGAAGCGCGGTCTGCCGCGCGGAGCATGCGCGGAGCGTGTCGTGCGTCAGCACGGCACGCGAAGCGCTTTAAACGGCGGGAACCCTTGGCTGCTGCTTACGCCCTACTGTGACGAGCAGCTTGCGTGCGCTCATCACCCGCGAGTTGCGTGGCTGCGAGCGTGCGTCTCGCCGACGACGAGGAAGTGACGGTTCTTCGCAACACGCACCCTGGCAACTGCGCGACACGCACTCGACACCGCGCGCAACATGCACGTCACAGTAGGGCGTTCGCAGCTACAAAGGGTCTTCGCCGTTTAAAGCGTGCGACGCGAGGACGCGTCGCACGCATGCTAGGGAATCCATCGCACGCGAATCCCGTTCGAGAAGTTGATCGTCGCCGCGGAGCAGAACTCCGCACTGTCGCGGTACATCGCCTGGTAGTAATGCGTCACGTCGGCGTGGGTCAGCGCGCCCATCACGGACACGAGCGGATCGCCGAAGATCCCTCCGCCGAAGCTCGCCACTCCGTTCGATGCGCCGCGCAATCCCAGTCGCAGCAGCGCACCACCCGCGCAGCGCAGTCCGTCGCCGAAGGGCTCGCCGAGATCTCGGTTCACCGTCGCGTCGCCTTGGATGAACAGCACGGCAGCGAAAGCCGGCGTGCCTTGCACGGAAAGCGCGAACGAATCGGCGCCCAAGCTCGGGAGTCCGCTCGCCGCGAGCACCGCTCCCGTCTCCGACTGCGAGTTCGCGCATCCGGCGAGCTCGCCGGGGTCGTTGCCGCATGGGCACGCTTCCTTCGTGCCGAAGCAGTACGGCACGAAGGCCTCGTCCAAGCACTCGCGCACGAATACGTCCCAGCGCGTGTCCGAAGCCGCTCCGACGAGATTCGCGGCCAAGCTGTCGAACGCGACGACCGCGCCTTCCGCGACGCGGTTACCGGTGCCGAGCGTCGAGCGCGCGTTGCCGAGCTGTCCGGCGCTGGTGCCGCTCACACGGCGCGTCGAGCCGCCCGTGCGGTCGTGCAGGAACACGTCCTCGACTCCGTTCGTGTCCGCGCCGGCGCCGAGATTCGTCGCGTAGCTCGCGAACGCGACCTGCGTTCCGTCCGGCGAGAGCGACGGATGGCTCGACACGTCGTTCGCCTGCGCTCCGGTGGACGCGACGCTCACGAGTTCCGTGCGCGCGCGCGCCACGTCGCGCACGAACACGTCGAGCGTTTCGTTCGAGTCCGATTCGACGAGATCGGATGCGGAGCTGTGGAAGGCGACGACGTTGCCGTCGCGCGAGATCGCCGGCATCTCGCAGCTCCCGTTCGGAAACTCGCCGCTCGTGCTCGTGCTGACGAGGACGGTCGTGCCGGCCGCGCGGTCGCGCACGTAGATGCGGCTCGGTCCGGCGCGCGGAGAGCCTTCGACGAGGTTCGTCGCCGCGCTCGCGAACGCGACGAAGCGGCCGTCGCCGGAGATCGCGGCGCGCTCGCTCGGGAAGTTTCCGCTGGCGCCCGTCGAGTCGACGCTGACCCGCTCGCACGCTCCGGTGTCGGGCGTGCCGAGCGCGCGGACGTACACGTCCGCACCGGTGCCGTTCGCGTCGGGCGAAACGAGGTTCGTCGCCCGGCTGACGAAAGCGACGTGGCCGCCGCCGGCAGCGATCGATGCGCGGTACGACCAGCCGTTCGCTGGCGCGCCGACCGGAGTCGTGCTGATGCAGCGCGTCTCGCCGCTCGTGCGATCGCGCACGAATACGTCGGACTTCTGGTTCGCGTCGCCCGCGACGAGGTTCGTGGCGACGCTCTCGAACACGACGTAACGGCCGTCGTCGGAGATCGACGGCGCTCGGCTGTCGCCGTTCGTCTCGGCCCCGTTCGGCGCGAGGCTGACGCGTTCGATCGTGCCGCTGAAGCGGTCGCGCACAAAGACGTCGAGACTGCCGTTGAAGTCGCTCTGCACCAAGTTGTCGGCCGCGCTCTCGAACGCGACGAACCGGCCGCTCGTCGAAATCCACGCCGCCTGGGAGTCCGCGCCGCCAAGCGAGCCCTGTGAGCTCACGCTCAGCTGACTGACGCGGCACTCGGTCGATTGCGCGCGCCCGCCACTCGCGAGAACTCCCATCGCCGCGAGCGCGATGGAAAGACGCGCGCCTCGCGCGCTCTCGCGTCCGGGTACGGCGTGCTCGTCGATCGTGCGTCGGACCCTGTCATGTCGTTCCATCTCGCTCACCTCCGTGGTCGCGCCCACCATGACGGCGCGCAGTAGGAGATAGGCACGGACGGAGCGGTGGCGGACAGTTCAATCCGTGACGAGAGCGAAATGTGCGCACGCGCGCGTGACTCGCTCCGGATCGGGGAATAGAGCTCTCGCGCAAGCAGCGAGCGCTCTCGCGTCGCGATCGACTTCGCTCAGCTCCCCCCGAGTCCCGGACGCCAGTTCAGCGTCATGCGGTCCTCGAACCCACGCGCACCGTGCGCGAGCGCGCGCATCGTCTCGCCGTCGGCACACGCGCTCGCCGGCACGATCAGCACGTTCTTGCCACCGCGATCGAGAACTTGCTGGAGCACGGTCGGCAACGCGCGCTCGGCCGAAGCCGTCGCGATGCGCAGGCGATGGAAGCGGCTCTTCTTCGCGATCGGATCGTCTTTCTCGAGCGCGAGCCACGCTTCGAGCTCGCTCGCGTCCGCGCTCTCCGGCACGACGACGATCGTCGTGCCGCCGAACGGTCCGGGACAGCGCGGCAGCTGCTTGTCCGCGCGGAAGTCGTCCGGGCGAACGGCCGGCGTGATCTCGACCGAGTCGCCGGGAGCCGCGCTCGCGTCGACGATCGCGACGGCGCGTCCGTCGGCGCTCTTCGCTGCCAGGAGGCGCGCCCATGCGCGCGCACGCGGCGAGTCCGCGACGATGTGCGCGCGCGCGGCATTCGCCGGCAGCTCGCGCGGAGCGAGCGCGAGTGCGGCGCGCACCCTGTTCTCCAAGTCGAGCTCGACGCGCCACGGATCGTCGCTCACGCGCGCGAGCGTCGCCGCGAGACCGACACTTGCGTACTGCTCCGTTTCGCTGCGCCAGTATTCCTCGCCCGCCGCGTCGACGACGACCTGCACGGTGTTGCGCGGCGCATGCGAGTCGCCGCGCAGCTCGGGCAGCGGCAACGGAATGTCCTTCACCTTGTCGTACCTCCGCGGCTGCAACGCAACCGCGCGCACGGTGCACGACGTGCCGCCAACGGCGGTGATCGCGGCCAGCGTCGCGCCGGTGCCTTCGCCCGCGAGCACGACGCGCTCCGGATCGATCGGGTGGTGGCGCAGGAGGAAGCTCGCGACGCGGTCGACGCCATGCGCCGCGAGGCCGATGTCCTCGTCGAACGAATTGGGCCAGTACCAACGCGCGCCCGGCACGAGATCGTCCTCGATCTGCCGGTACGGCGCTTCGACGACCGCGATCGCCGCGGCGTCGCCGATGCGCGCTTTCCATAGAGCTAGCTCGTCCTCGACCGTCGCCCCGTCATCGGCGAGCCACACGAGCAGCGGCACACGCGCGCTCGCGGCGGCCGATGGCGTCGCCGTGCTCGCGGAGACCGCGCTCACGGCGGGCGGCAGATGCAGCGCGTACTCGAGCTTCTTCGTCACGTACACGCCGTAGCGGCCGTCGTTGACGTCGGTCGCACGCTGCTCCGCGAACACGACGAAGTCGGCGATCGGCACTCCGTCCGTCTCGGCCACGTTCGGATTGGTCGTCGGCACGATCGACACGGTCGCGATCTTCGCGTCGGGCTTGCGCAGTGCGAGCTGCCGCACGGTGCCGTCCCAGTACGCGCTGTGGAAGCCGCCGTTCATGTGCAGCACCAAGTGATCGGGATGCTGCTCGAGCGCGCGCGCGCACGTCTCGCCCATCGAGTTGTCCCACAAGGATTGCGCCGACGTCAGGCGCGGATCGTCGGCCGCGGGACGCGGGCCCATCATGTCGAGGTGACCGCGCACCGCGTTGTCGACGCGCCGCCAGTACGCGGGCGTGTTCGCGAGCAGCTCCCGCGGCGCGAGCTCGCGCTCCTCGGCGCTCAGGGCGTCGAGCCCCGCGTTCTCCGCGCCGCCGAGCCTGCGACGCAGTGGCGCCGGGAAGTTCGACGCGAGCACGGGCAACCGGTGCGCCCGCGCATGCTCGATCATCGGTCGATACGCCGTCGCGTAGTTCGACCACGGCCGCGCGCGCGCGAGGAACGTGCGCTCGTCGATCTCGCCCGCGATGTACGCATCGAGCGCGGGCTGCACGTCGCGCTCGAAGAACTCGAGCGCGAGCACGACGCGGCTCTCACGCCGCAGGGCGAGCCCTTCGTACGCGGCGAGCTCGACCGCGTGCGTCGTCTCGTCGGTGTGCGTCTCGCCGAGGAAGACCGCGTCGGCTTTCGCCAAGCGGTCGAGCAGCGCGTCGAAGGTCATGCGCTCACCGGTGCGTCCGTCGCGCACGGACACGGCGTGCTCGAGCGGCGGCGCGTCCCAAGGAACTCTCTCCCGTGTGTGACCGGGACGATCGGAAGTTGCCGTGAGCGAGTTGCGCGCTTGCGCGCAGGCACAGGCGAGGAGGAGCGGAAGTGCGGCGATGCGAAGTGTTCGTTCCATGGCGGGCGCGGCATTATGCGGCGTAGGATCGCGCGCATGAACTTGGAAAGCCGCTTCGGCGAGGTCGCGGGCGCCTACCACGCGTTCCGGCCCGCTTATCCGCGCGCAGTCTTCGACCGCGTGATGGACGCGCTCCCGCCGCCGCACGCGCGCGCGCTCGACATCGGCTCCGGCA
>JBJXHG010000083.1:0-17831 GCA_046160865.1 Planctomycetota bacterium
CGATCTCCTCCGCGCTGGCGGCGTTGCTCGGGTTCGGAAACCTGACAGGTTGCCTGCACCCTCGCGCCTTGCCAGCGACGACGATCTCGACCTTGGTGAAAGCGAACTTCTGACTCAGGACACTAGCGTTCTGCTCGAGGACATCCTCGCGGCGATCGTCGCCATCCACGAATACACACTCGACATGGAGCTGAGCGACTTCGTGGACGATCGAAAGACGGTGGACGCGGTCGTTCGGAATCTCGAGGTCATCGGCGAAGCCGCCAGGAAGATTCCGGAAGAAGTGAAGAGTGCGACTCCGTCGATCGAGTGGCGCAAACTTGCCGGCCTCCGGAACATGCTCGCTCACGAGTACTTCCGGGTCGACGAGACGATCGTTTGGGATGTCGTGCTGACCAAACTTCCGCCGCTCGAACGCGAAGTGCGACGAATCATGGGTGGCTGATCGCCACCGTCGCGTCGCCGCACTTCTCCCGGTTCACCGCGTGTACGCCTCGATCGGCGGGCACGCGCACATCAAGTTCTTGTCGCCGTACGCATTGTCGATGCGTGCAACCGAAGGCCAGAACTTGTGCGCGCGCGTCCACGGCGCGGGAAACGCGGCTTGCTCGCGCGTGTAGGGATGCGACCAATCCGACGCGATCACCATGTGCATCGTGTGCGGCGCATTCTTCAGCGGGTTGTCGCCCGCGTCGATGCGCTTCTCCTCGATGTCGCGCGCTTCCGCGCGGATCGCGACGAGAGCGTCGCAGAAGCGATCGAGCTCCGCCTTCGACTCGCTCTCGGTTGGCTCGATCATCAAGGTGCCTCCGACCGGGAACGACATCGTCGGCGCGTGGAAGCCGAAGTCCATGAGGCGCTTCGCGATGTCGTCGACCTCGACGCCGCACTTCTTCAGCGGACGCACGTCGACGATGCACTCGTGCGCGACGAGACCATTCTCGGCCCTGTAGAGGATCGGGTAGTGCTCCGACAGGCGCTTCGCGACGTAGTTCGCATTGAGAATGGCGACTTGCGACGCGGCGCGCAGTCCTTCACCGCCCATCATGCGGATGTACATCCAGGGGATCGGCAGGATGCTCGCGCTGCCCCACGGCGCCGCCGAGATCGCGCCGATCGCGTGCTTGCCTCCGGTCGCGATGACCGGATGTCCCGGTAGATACGGAGCGAGATGCGCCGCGACGCAGATCGGCCCCATGCCCGGACCGCCGCCACCGTGCGGAATGCAGAACGTCTTGTGCAGGTTCAGGTGGCACACGTCGGCGCCGTAGTCGCCGGGTCGGCAGAGTCCGACCTGCGCGTTCATGTTCGCGCCGTCGAGATAGACCTGGCCGCCGTGCGCGTGCACGAGCGCGCAGATCTCGCGGATCTGGGTCTCGAACACGCCGTGCGTCGACGGATACGTGACCATCAGCGCGCCGAGCTCCGACGCGTGGCGCTCCGCCTTCGTGGCGAGATCGGTGAGGTCCACGTTGCCGCCGTCGTCGCAGTCGACGACGACGACACGCATACCGACCATCGCGGCACTGGCCGGATTCGTGCCGTGCGCGGAGCGCGGGATCAGACACACGTCGCGCTTGCCGCCGCCGCATGCTTCGTGATACGCGCGGATCACTTGCAAGCCGGCGTACTCGCCTTGCGAGCCCGCGTTCGGCTGCAGGGACACCGCCGTGAAACCCGTGATCTCGGCGAGCCACCGCTCGAGATCCGCGAAGAGCTTCTGGTAACCGCGCGTCTGCGCGGCCGGAGCAAAGGGGTGCATGCGGCCGAAGCCCGGCAGAGTGATCGGCAGCATCTCGGCCGCCGCGTTCAACTTCATCGTGCACGAGCCGAGCGCGATCATCGACGTCGTGAGCGAGAGGTCGCGCGATTGCAGCCGCGCGAGGTAGCGCATCATCTCCGTCTCGGAGTGGTGCGTGTTGAAGACGGGGTGCTCGAGGATGTCGCTCTTGCGCGCCAGCGCGCCGAACGCGAGCGGAGCGATCTCCGCCGCGAGTCGCTCGACAGAAGTTACATCGGCCGGCTCGACGCCGAGCACTGCGAGCAGATCGGCAACGTCGGCCGCCGTCGTCGTCTCGTCGAGCGCGATGCCGACCCCGTTCTCGAACGCGCGCAAATTGATGCGACGCTGCTCGGCTTGCGCCTGCGCCTTGCGCACGTCGGCCGGCGCGAGATCGACACGCAACGTATCGAAGAAGAGCCCGGGCCGGACCTTCTTGCCGCCGCGGCGCAGACCTTCGGCGAGCGTCGCGGTGAGCCGGTGCACGCGCTCCGCGATGCGGCGCAAGCCGCGCGGTCCGTGATAGACGCCGTAGCTGCCGGCGATGATCGCGAGGAGCACCTGCGCGGTGCAAATGTTCGACGTCGCCTTCTCGCGCCGGATGTGCTGCTCGCGCGTCTGCAGCGCGAGCCGCAACGCCGGTTTCTGCTGCTTGTCGATCGACACGCCGACCAAACGTCCGGGCATGCTGCGCTTGAAGCGCTCGCGCGTCGCGAAGAACGCCGCGTGCGGGCCGCCGAACCCGAGCGGCACGCCGAAGCGCTGCGAGTTGCCGAGCGCGATGTCGGCCCCGAAAGCTCCCGGCGGCTCGAGCAGCACGAGCGCGAGCAGATCGCACGCGGCCGCGACGAGCGCTCCCTTGTCGTGCGCTCGCGCGCAGAAGCCGCGGTAGTCGCGCACCGCGCCGTCGGTCGACGGGTACTGGATCAGCGCGCCGAAGACGCCGCCCTTGAATTCGAACGTCATCGGATCCCCGACGACGATCTCGATGTCGAGCGGCTCGGCGCGCGTCCTCACGACGTCGATCGTCTGCGGGTGACAATCCGCGGCGACGAAGAACACGCGCGCCGACTTGTCACTGCACACGTCGAGCGCGAGCGTCATCGCTTCGGCTGCCGCCGTGCCTTCGTCGAGCATCGACGCGTTCGCGAGCTCGAGCCCCGTGAGGCTCGTGATCATCGTCTGGTAGTTGAGCAGCGCTTCGAGTCGTCCTTGACTGATCTCGGGCTGGTAGGGCGTGTACTGCGTGTACCAGCCCGGGTTCTCGAGGATGTTGCGCAGCAGCACCGGCGGCGTGACGCAGTCGGAGTAGCCCATCCCGAGGAACGAGCGATAGATCTGGTTCTGCGCCGCGAGCCCCGCGATCTCCGCCAGCGCCGCGCGCTCGCTCACGCCCGCGGCGATCGCGATCGGCTGCTTCACGCGGATCGACGCGGGCACCGCGGCGTCCGTCAACGCGTCGAGCGACTCGAAACCGAGCGTCGCGAGCAGCGCACGTTGCTCGTCCGAGTCCGGTCCGATGTGGCGGTCGGCGAAGCGGTCTTCCTGCAGCGCGTTGGGCTTCATGGTTTCGTTCGTGGCGGCGCGTTCGGAGCGGGTTTGAGGCGTGAGCATCGAGGTCATGGAAAAGTGAGTCGAGAGAGTGGGGAGCGCGGAGCCTTCTTCAGCGCCAAGGAGCCTGTGGTGGAGTGGCCGAGCGGCGTGCGTTGCGCGCGAGCGCGAGGAACGTGATCAGCACGCCGCACGCGAGCGTCGCGACGACGCCGCGGAGCGTGGCATCCATTTCGTCGCCGAGCGCGTCCGCCGCGGCGCCGCTCGGATCGAGTTGGAAGCTCTGTCCGGCGGCGTACCAGCGCCAGGCCCAGTACGCGGTCACGGCGATACACGCGATCGAAGCGATCACCGCCGTGCGCAGCGCGACGGACAGGAGTCGATCCGTGCGCTCCGCGTTCGCCGTCAATGCGCGTGCGCGGACAAGAACTTCTCGTACGCCGCGGCGTCCATCAGCTTGTCGAACGACTTCGAGTTCGGCTTCATGCGGATGAGCCAGCCCTTCTCCCACGGATCTTCCGCGAGGATCTCGAGGTGGTCCTCGATCGTCGGGTTGATCTCGATCACTTCGCCGGCGACGGGACTGTTCAGATCGGCGACGGCCTTCACCGACTCGATCTCGCCGAAGGTGTCGCCCGCTTCGAGCAAGCGGCCGACTTCGGGCAGATCGCAGTAGACGAGATCGCCTTCGTTGCCATTCGAGAGCTCCTTCACCGCGAAGTCGGTGATGCCGACGAGCACGGTGTCGCCTTCGAGTTTGACCCACTCGTGCGTTTCGAGGTATCGGCGGTCGTTCGGTCGCATATTGGTCTTCGAGCGGCTCTCGTGCCGCGGGTGGTTGGGGAAAGTGAGTTGGGAGGAATCGTTCGAATGGAGCGCGCCGCGCGCGCTCACTTGCGTGTGCGCGAGAAGAACGGCAACGCGCGGAAGCGCGCGGGTTGGCGCTTGCCCTTGATGTCGATCTCGAGCTCGTCGCCGGGCTTGCCCTCGCCGACGGGGACATAGCCCGTCGCGATGTTCGTTCCGATCGTGGGGGAGACGGAGCCGCTGACGACCTCGCCGAGCTCGCGGCCGCCGCGGAAGAGCTTGTAGCCCTGTCGCGGAACGCGCGGACCGTCGGTCGTGACGCCGACGAGCGCGCGCTTCGGATTCTTCTGCGCGCGCTCGAGCGCGGCGCGTCCGATCCAATCGCCTTTGTCCGCGTGGAACGACACGCCGAACGCGAGGCCGGCCTCGATCGGATTGTGCGTTGCGTCGATCTCGTGTCCGTACAGCGGCATGCCGGCCTCGAGCCGCAGCGTGTCGCGCGCGCCGAGCCCAATGGGCGCGAGACCGCGCGGACGTCCGTTCGCGAGGACGGCACGCCACACGCGCACGGCTTCTCGCGCTGGGATGTAGAGCTCGAAACCGTCCTCGCCGGTGTAACCGGTGCGGCTGACGCGCGTGTTCGGAAGTCCGCACAGCGTGCCGTACGCGAAGCGGTAGTAGCCCACGGACGCGAGGTCGAGATCCTGCACGAGATCCTGCAGCACGGCCTGCGACTCGGGACCTTGCAGTGCGATCATCGCGAGGTCGTCCGTCTGGTCCTCGATCTTCACGTCGAAGCCGCGCGCGTGCTCCCGCATCCACTGCAGGTCGACGTCGGTGTTCGACGCGTTCACGACGAGGAAGACTTCGTCCTCGCTGCGGTAGACGAGCAAGTCGTCGATCGGATTGCCGTCGTCCTTGCAGAACAGCGAGTAGCGGATCGCGCCGAGCGGGATCTTCGCGCAGAAGTTCGTCGCGATGCGGTCGACGAGCTTCACTCGATCGGGGCCCGTGATCCGCACGCGTCCCATGTGCGACAGGTCGAACAGCCCGACTTGGTTCCGCACCGTGCGCACCTCGTCGAGGATTGGCCCGTACTGCACCGGCATGTGCCAGCCGCCGAACTCGACGAGCTTGGCGCCGAGTGTCTGGTGCTCTCCGTGAAGCGGCGTTTCCTTCATGCGCGGGCGACGGGTCCTTGCGCGCGCCGGGTCGGGTCCCGAAAGGACGCAGGGGCGCACGACCCGCGTCAGCCGGTTGCGCCCCTGTCCGCTGCGCTTCCACGATCACGATCGGGGGAAGCGACGCATTCAGAGTCGTCCAGGCCTGGGTCCCTGGAGCCTGAGAGTTTCGCGCGGCTTTCCGCGCTTGCCCCTTCGGCGTCCGGCGTGGTGCCGGAACTCTCCCCAGGCCTGAGGGCGGAGAATGTAGAGGACGGTCCGCCGCTCGCCAAGTCCGGCGCGGCCCCGGAGCGCAGCGACCCAGCTTCGGAGCGCAGCGACTGAGCTTCGAAGCGCAGCGACTGAGCCCCGGAGCGCAGCGACCGAGCTTCACAGCGCGGGATACAGTTCGATGTGCCCCCCTCGCTCGGCCCCATCGTGCGGCTCCTGGGCTCGGCCGCGCTCCTTATATGCGTCCTCTGCGGAGCGCTGAGCGGCCCGAGCTCCGCCCAGGCCGTCGATCCGTTCGCGCCGCGCCTGCGCTGGTCGCGGGCCTCGAGCGCGAACACCCCGTGGCAACCGCGCGCGGTCGCATTCGGCGCGCGCGACAACGTCGTGTGGGCCGCCTGTCCGTTCGGCAACCCGCACTTCGCCCTCTTCTCGTCGAACGACCAAGGCAACGCGGCCCCGCTCGGAACCATGGCGCTCGATCCGTCGTCGAGCGGGCTGGCGGTCGCCGCGGCCAA
The DNA here is from genome assembly GCA_046160865.1 of Planctomycetota bacterium. GTDB lineage: Bacteria > Planctomycetota > UBA1135 > UBA1135 > JBJXHG01. The sequence continues at coordinate 6,045 of JBJXHG010000083.1, forward strand.
GCGCGCGCAATCCTACTTCGCGCTGTGGCAAGAGCCGGATCCGACGCCGACCGCGCGCCGCACGCACCTGTGGGCATTCACGTTCGCCGACGGTCTCGTGCCGCGCTGGACGTACGACGCCGGCGTGCTCACGAACGGACCCGCGCGCATCGCGTGTGACGAGAGCGGGAGCACCGTGCTCGTCGCGCTCTGGCTCGACGGCAGTGGTGAGGTGCAGCTCGATGCACTCGATGCGGCGACCGGCGCTCGCCGCTGGAGATCCCGCTTCCACGCGGCCAACCTGAGCACGCTCGTGTGCGCGTCGTCCGGCGCGCGTGCGGTTGTCGCGGCCGGGCTCTCGCTGACCGTCGTCTCGGCGAGCGGTGCGGTGTTGCACCAGGAAGTCTTGCCGAGCGCGACGCAGGCGGTCGATCTCTCGGCGGATGGACGTTCGCTCGTGATCGGTGGCATCGGACGCGTACGCGTAGCGATCGACACCGGTGCGGGTTACGCGACCACGTTCGAAGCGCTCGCGTCCGCGAACGAGATCGCCTCGCGCGCCAGCCTTTCGGCGGATGGGAGCACGCTCGCCGTCGCGTGGTGGCACTTCGGCAGCGGCACGAGCCTGCGCTTCGAAGTGTGGGACGTCGCGACGTCGACGCGCGTGTTCGTGCACGAGCAACTCGGAGCCGCGGGCGCGCTGCAGAACCTACCCGAAGTGGCGCGCGTGACGGCGGACGGTCGACGTGCCGCGTTCGGCGCGTGGGGCGACGGGACGACGAAGCCCGAAGTCGTCGTGTGGGAGCGCGGATCGACGCAACCGAAGCTCGCGATCGACCTGCCCGGCAGCGTGTTCGCGCTCGCGATCGACGAGCGCGGCGAGCGACTGAGCGTTGGCGTAAAGCATGCGCACGCGAACGTGCTCGCGAACACGGGCGAGATCCGTCTGTACGACCTCGGTGCGCGCGATCTCGTGGCGCTCTCGCCGCCGCGCGTCGGCGGTGAGTTACGGCTCGCGGCGAAGCAAGCGGGCGCGCGTGCGTGTCACTTCCTGCTCGGGCTCGAGAGCGAGGTCGCGCTTCCGTTCCCCGGCATCGAGGGCTCGCTCTGGCTCAAGCGCGGTCGACTCGTGTTGCACACGGCGCCCTGCGACTCCGATGGACGCGCCGAACTGACGCTGCCGGTGCCGGACGATCCGGTGTACTCGGGCGTGTACCGTCACGTGCAGGCGATGTTCCGCACGGGCGATTCGTTTCGGTTCGGGATGACGGTGTTGCACGAGCTCGTGCTCTAGCGAAGCGCGCCTCGCGCGCCGAGCATGCGCGTAGCGCGTCTCGCGCGTAGCGCTTTAAACGGCGGGGACCCGTTGCAGCTGCCTACGCCCTGCTGTGACGCGAAGCTTGCTTGCGCTTCTCGTCTGCGGGTTGCGAGAGCCCGTCACTCCTCTTCGTCGACATGTCGAGCGTCGCAGTCTGCGCCAAGGCAACTGCGCGTCAACGGCACCGTGGCAACGCACAGTCGGGCGTTCGCAGTTGCAACGGGTCCCCGCCGGTTAAAGCGCTACGCGCGCAAGGCGCGCTTCGCGCATGTGACGCGCGCGAGGCGCGCGCGTCACTGGACCGGCGTCCACACCGTTCCGTCATTGCCACCGGCCGTGCCGACGCGCGCTTGCGACGCCATGTTGCCCGGCACGGTGTAGGCCTCGTCGAACGCAGGCATGTGCGTGATGCCGTCGAACGGAACGGCGGCGCGGTTCGCGCACTGATGTAGGTCGCCCGATTGGTTCACGAAGAACATGCGGTTTCCGCTGCGGCTAGCGGCGACGGGCCACGCATAGGCGCACCACAGAGTCTCGCTCGCCTGTGAATCGGGCATCGCGGCCGGATCGCCACCGCCGACGAGCGCGAGCTCCGCAATCGCGGGCGTTACGCCGCCCGCCGGCGCGCCGGGCAACCAGATCTGGAAGTAGTAGCCCGAGCGCGAGACGAGACTCTGCGCATTGACGACGCCGAGCGGCGCGCTCAGCGGTGACGGTGTGAGATCGTCGATGCCCGGAATTCCCGGCTGCGGACCGAGCGGCGACACGACGCGCAGCGGAACCGTGCCGGCGAGTTCCCCGAAGAAGCCGAACTCTCCGGCTCCGTCCGAATCGGTGTCGATCGCGCCAAGCGTGCGCAGTTGCTCTTGCGCCGTCGACACGAGGCGCAACGTCGAGATGGCGGCCGCCTCGTTGGCCGTCAGGCGCGCGCCGACCATTTGCGGCAGCGCGATCGAAGCGATCGTCGCGATGATCGCGACCACGATCATCAGCTCCGTGAGCGAGAAGCCCGTGCTCTCGCTCGTCGGACGCGGAAACGCGGAAGGCCGAAGTGTCTGCATGTTGAGTTGCCCCTCGTTGCGTCGCTGCGCTGCGCAGCTCGTTCAACCCGCCTCGATCAGTCTGCATCGGCCCACGCAACCGCGGTTCTTGAGCGCTCGTGCGGGATCGCACGCGCTGCGTTCCGAACGCGGTGTCGCACCTCCCGAGCCCGGAGCCGCGCGTGCGGAAACGCTGCCGCAAATCACGTGAGCCCACATCACTCACTGCGTCCGTGCGAGGTGGCGCGACCGCGGTCGGATGCGGCGAGAAATGAGGCCTAGCGGCGCTCGGGGAGCGCGTGCGGGCTCAAGGCTCCGCGCGCAGCGGTTCGATACGAAGCCCGTTCCGAGGCGACGCATCCCCCGCGGTCCCGGCGAATCGACCTTCGCCACCGCCCCACGTGCGCCCCGGTATGCGCCCCATCGAACCGAGGATCACCGCGATGACCATTGTGATGACTTCTGCGACACACGCTCTCCGCGCCGCGCTGCTCGCGTCGCTCGCCGCTCTCTCCGCTTGCTCGTCGGGCAGCTCGTCCGACGCGAACGCGATTGCAGCGGCGATCCAGGACTTGACGCTCGACCCGGACGGCACGACCACCGTCGTCACGTTCGCGTCGACGGGCGGGCTCGCCGCAGCGACGACGGCGAACTTCGAAGCGGATGGCGGTCAGACCGCGCAGACCGTCGCCGTGAACGGCGACGAAGTCACGATCACGTGGGACGAGCGTGTCACTCCGTCGCACGAAGTGCGCGCGGTGGGGCTCTCTGGCGTGACGAGCGTGTTCTACGCGGTGACGACGAGCGACGACTCGGCTCCGACGTTCGCGGTTACCGACGCGATTCAGAATCCAGCGCTTGGCGGTGACACGATCGAGGTGACCTTCAGCGGCGTCAACGTCGTCGAGGATCTCGTCGAAGATCCCGCGAACTGGACGTTGACCGTGAACGGAGCGGACCTCGATCTGACGGGCTCCACGTTCACGTTCGATTCCGGCGCGCAGATTCTCGACGTGACGCTCGGCAGCCTCGCGAACTTGCACGCCACGTTCGCGCTCACGTCGAGCGGCGTCGAGAGCGTCGCCGACGTGGCCGTCGATCCGACACCCGTCAATGGCCTCGCCGCAGGCGACAACACGCCGCCGAGCCTCGTCACGGCCGAGCAGAACCTCACGGAGGACGAATTCGGACGCGTCGTCGACTTCACGTTCGACGAAGCGATGGACCCGGTGTTCTCGCTGGGGCTCGCGCGGTACCAGATCGCTTCCCCCGGCATCGCGACGAGCGTCGAGCAACCCTCGGACGAAGTCCTGCGCGTGACGTTCTCCGCTCCGGTGATCCCGGCCGTCGACGACGTGACGCTGACCGGCCTTCTCGATCTGCACGGCAATGCGTTCCCGCTCACCGTGCAAGCGATCACGCAGCCGTCGCCCGTCGTCAATGCGTACGACGGCGCTCCGGCCGCGACGACCGTGCAAGGCACGCTCGGCGACTTCGTCGAGATCGTGACGACGCAAGGTTTCGACGAGGACAGCGCGGAGGATCCGGCCAACTGGACGGTCGTCGTCGACGGCAACTCACTGACGATGGCCGACCAGACGCTCGAGTACGACCTGCTGACGAAGACGCTGACGATCGCGCTCGACTTCGACATGAAGAACGGCGACGCGTTCACCGTCACCGCGGGCGGCGTGCTCGAGGTCGATGGACAGAACTTCGCGCTCGCGCTGGGTGGCACGGTGAGCGGCGACGTCGTCGTGCCCACGGTCGCGTCGGTCGTGCAGAACCGCGACATCGACGACGACGGCCTGACGCTCGACGTCACGTTCTCCGAGACGCTCGACGAGGCAACTGCGGAGACGACCACGAACTACACGATCAGCGGCGCCCAAAACCTCGTGAGCGCGACCTTGCTGCCTAGCCTCGACAAGGTGCAGCTCGTGTTCGACGCGCCCGTCGTACCGGGTGACGTGACGCTCGACGTGGACGCGGTGGAGGACCTGGCCGGCAATGCGATGACGGCCGCCATCGGGCTCGCGCTCACGTCCACGGATTCCGACGCGCCGCAGCCGCTGGGAGCGCTTGCGACGGCAGTCGAGGGCGCGTTCAACGACACGCTCGTCGTCACCTTCGACGACGCGATGCTCGAGAGCGGCGTGGAGACGCCCGCTTCGTGGATCATCGAGAGTCCGATCGGCAATCCGATCGACACGACCGGCGCCACGGTCGTCTACGACACGCTGTCGCAGTCGGCGACGCTCACGCTCGCGAATGGCGTCAACCTGAAGCGCGGCGACGACTTCCAGGTCGAGTTCGCCGACATGAGCGACGTCGGCGGCAACACCGTTACGGCCACGGTGCTCGATGGCGATGTCGACTTCGAGACGACGCTGCCGCGCGTGCACACGATCTACCGCGAGTCGAGCAACCTCGGCGAACTCGTCGTGCGGTTCACCGAGCCGTGCGAGTTCCTCGACGACATCGGCGGCGAAACGCGGTACGAGCTGAAGACGAATGTCGGCGTGACGCGCGGGTTCGCGCTCACGGCGACACCGCTAGACGACGGTCTCGGCGTGCGCCTGTTCTTCGGTATGGTCATCGCATTGACCGACACGCTCGACGTCAGTGGCGTCGTCGACCTGGCGGGCAATCCGATGTTCCCGGCACTCGCCGTGACCACCGTCGCGGAGGACACCGCGACGCCGGGCCTCGACGGCGGCTTCACGACGTTCACCACGTTCAGCGGCGAGAACAACGACGAGATCCTGGTCCAGTTCGACCGGCCGATGAGCCCGTGGAACTTGCTCGACATCAGCAACTACACGATCACCGGTGCGTCCGCGCTCGACCTGGAAGGCACGGCGATCACGTTCGACGGTGACGACACGGTGCGCATCGAGCTCGGGATCGACGAAGGCCACGACTTGGAGACCGGCGCTGCATACGACGTCTCCGTGAACAACGTGTGGTCGGCGCAGGGCATCCAGCGCACGGTCCTGGACGCGGAGATCGGCATCGCGGCGGGCGGCGACGTCACGGCACCGGACGTCGCGATCGGCAAGGTCTACCTCGATTTGTCCACACCGGGCGCGCTGCTCGTCGAGTTCGACGAGGCGATCGATCCGATCGCTGCGCAGGTCGCTGCGAGCTTCGACCTGAACAGCGGCAACATCGCGACGACGTCGCAGCTGCTCGGCCGCCGCAACGTGCGCCTCACGTTCGGCGTCGCGCCGATCGTGGGCGACAGCCTCGACCTCGTGATGACGGACCTCGCCGGCAACGTGTCGGGCACGGTCACGCGTGCGGTGATCGGGGGGGAATTGGACGACCCGTTGATCGTGTCCGTCGACGGCTACATGGAGCCCGGCTACGGCGGCGACACGATCGAGATCGTGTTCGACGAGCCAGTCGATCCGGCGACGGCGCTCGAGCGCAGCAACTACATCGTGCGCACCGGCACGACCACGCTGAGCCTCGCGAGCGCCGAGCTCGGTTACGACAGTGCGACGAGCACCGTCGTCATCGCGCTGCCGGGCGGACAAGAGATCGATGGTCAACTCGCGTTGACCGTCACCGTCAGCGGCATCTCGGACTTCAGCGGCAACACGATCACGACGCCGATTCCGGTGGGTGCCACGCGCAACGGCGACACGACCGATCCGCAGTTCGAGTCCGCGTTCGTGAACTACCGTGCGAGCGCGACGGGCGCCATCGTCGACGTGCTCTTCAGCGAGGACGTCGACACGACGTTCGCCGCCGATGCAGCGAACTGGACGGCCTCCGGCGGCGCCGTCGTCACGGCGGTGTCGATGGAGGAGCGCAATCACGCGCGCGTGTTCCTGTCGGCCGCGCTCGGCGCGGCGGACACGCTGACGATGACCGGCGTGCCGGATCTCGCGCGCAACACCTCCGGCGCGATCCAGATCGATCCGCTCGAGTGAGCTCCGCGCCGAAAACTCTTCGCGCTCCGGCCGCTCGCGCGGTCGGAGCTCACCGAGCCGCGTGCCGCGCGCACTCGGCTCGGGCGTCGTGCTCACGCGTCCCGCGTCGCGCGCGGGTAGGGCAAATGTACGCACGCGAGCGGGCGACGGCGCCCTGCGCTTCAGATCGCGCCTCCGCGCTCTCGATAGGGATGGTCAGACGCGGGGATGGCCCCGCCGCGCGCGCATTGGCGCGTGCATCGAGGAACCGACTTTGAGCCCCACGGCAACCGGCAATCAGGGATGGATCGAGGGCGTCGTCAGCACGCTCACGCAATCCGTCAAAGGAGAGCTGAACGCGGCCGAGGTCCTGCGCGAGCAAGTTCGTCGCGCGGGTGAGGAGATCGACGAGTCCTCGGCTGTCGAGCTCGCGACGGCGGTTCTCGCCGAGCTCGACCCCGAGTCCGAGGAGCCGCAGCAGCTCGAAGCGTTGGTGATCGCGTGCCTCGCGCATCCGGCCGCACTCGAGAAGCACCGTTCCGTCCTCGCAGGACACGGCCGCCGTCTCTCGCACATACTCGAGCACGGAGGACACGCCGATCGCGCGCGTGCGGTGCTCGAGCAACTCGCCGCGCGCTTGCCGGGGGAGAACGGCATCGACCACGACTTGGCCGCGCTCATGCGGCGCTCGGGGAGCTCGGAGGCGCTGATCGAGCGCTATCTGCGGCGCGCCGAGGACGCTGTGCGGCTGGGCAAACCGATGGACGCCGTCGGACTGCTGCAAGAGGTCGTGCTCCTCGACCGCAATCGCCGTGACGTCGCGCGCATGATCCGCGACCTGCGCTACCAGGAGAAAGAGCGCCACGAGAAGAACCGGCGGCGCATCAAGCTCGCCGCGGGCTCGCTCGTTCTCGCGGTGCTCCTCGGCGCGATCGCGATCCGCGAGTTCGACGTTCGCGCGCAATACGCCAGCCTGCCGTCCGCGAACGAAGGCAACTTGAACTCGATGAAGTCACGCCTGACGGCGATCGAGGACTTGATCGAGACGAACTACGCGTGGATCGGCATGCCGGCGGCGCTCTCGGAGCGCTCGCGGCTGCGCACGGAAGTCTCGGTGCTCGAGAGCCAGTTCGCGCAGAAGAAGCGCGAAGAGGAGCTCGAGAAGAAGCACCGCGCCGAGATGGCCGAGGACATGCGCACGCGCGGACTGCAGTACGCACAACAAGGGAAATTCGACCTCGCGCTCGCGGACTTCCGGCGGGCGCTCGAGCTCGCCGCGGAGAGCTGGGAACACCGCGCGCGTGTGCGAGCCGATGTCGAAGCGATCGAAGCGTGGAAAAAGGGGGGCAAGTGAATCTGATCCATCGGATCCTCTCCGGAGGACGCACCCGTACCGCCGCCAAGCGTCTCGCCAAGGATCCGTCCTCGCGACACTACGCGGAGCTGGTTCACGAGTACGCCGTGGCGGGAGACCTCGACGAGGCGATCAAGGTCGCCGGTGAGGGACTGCGCACATATCCCGGCGACGCCGAGCTCAAGCGCTTGGCCGATCGCTCGCGCCAGCTGCTGCTCGAAGGTCGCACGCGCGAGCTGCAAGAAGAGTTGAAGTCCGCTCCGCGGCCCGCGCTGTGGAAGGAACTGTGCGAGATCCTGCTCGAATCCGGCCGCGTCGCGCGCGCCGAAGAGCTCGCGACGGAGTGGTACCACAGCGCGAAGAGCGGCGAAGCGGAGTACTACCGTGCGCGTGCTCGCGCCGAGCGCTTCTACGCCGATCGTCGTCGCGACGACGGACGGCTCGCGCTGGAGCTGGTGGCCTCTGCCAAGGAGCAGATCCCCAGCGATGCGCGCCCGATCCAGCTCGAGCTCGACATCGCGAGCCATTGCGGCGCGTGGACCGAAGCGCGCCGTGCGCTCGCGCGCTTGCTCGAGATCACGCCCGGCGATCCGGTGCTCGAAGCACGCTTTCGCACGGTCGCGAACCTCGCACAGAACACGAAGACGATGGAGCAAGCGCTGCGCGAGGTCGAGCGCTCGGGCCGTTTGGTCGACGAGCCGCAGGAAGCGAACGTCAACGCGTCCGAGGACAGCGAGCGCGCGACGGCCGGATCGGTGCGTCCGATGCTGCAGTCGTTGACGCGCGAAGCCGGGGTGCAAGCGGCGTTCTACGTGCGCGGCGGAACGGCGCTCGTGCAAGGACCGAAGGGCGCGACGGCCGAACGAACCGCGCGCGGTGTCCGCGAAATCGTGCAGAGCTGCAAGAGCGCAGCGCGCAGGCTCGGGCTCGGACAAGCGCAAGAGGTGCGGCTCGAAGGCAGCTTCGGAACGCTGCTCGTCGCACCGGGCGAGCTCGGATCCGGCGCGCTGTGGTGCGTCGGCCCGGTGACGCGCCGGCACGAGGAGGGGCTGCGCGATCTCGCGGGTCTCGCCAGCAAGGCGCAAGAGGTGAAGTCGTGAAGCACGTCCTCGATCCGCTGGTCCGCATTCCGGGCGTTCGCATCGCGGCCCTCGTCACGTCCGACGGCGTGCCGATCGCGTACCACGAAGCTCCGCGGCGCAACGCGCGCGAGGAGCGCCACGAAGACTCCGAACAAATTCAACGCGGCGACGCCGCGGAAACGATGAACGAGCTATCCGGGCTCGCGACGAGCTGGCTCGGCGAGATCACACGCGCGGTCGGTCCGCTCTCGTGGGACGCGCCCACCGATCTCGTCCTGCGCGCCGCGCGTGGAACGCTGCTCATCAAGCAGGCTCCGCGGGCGCTCCTGCTCGTGATCATCGACGGAGGCGTGCGCGCCGAAGAGATGCGCTTGCCGATGCAGGTTGCCGTCGCGCGCATGGAGCGCCACCTGCGCGAATGCGGTCACCAGGCGAACGACGCCGAGCATCCTCCGGGAATCTTCCCGGCACAACCCAGTGTTCCTCACGCGCGGCGCGAGACGGCGGCGACCGGGGAGAGCACGACCCTCAAGATCGGAAAGGGAGCTCCCGAAGCCTCCGGGGAGTGACACCAGATGGTTCAAATCAACTTCGGCCAGAAGCAGGTCAACGCGAAGATCGTCTACTACGGTCCCGGCATGTCGGGCAAGACGACGAATCTCGAAGTCGTTCACCAACGCGCACCGCAACCCAATCGTGGCGAGCTGACGAGCATCAGCACGGACGGCGACCGCACGCTGTTCTTCGACTTCATGCCGCTCGATCTCGGCACGGTCGCCGGCATGCGCACGTGCTTCCAGATCTACACGGTTCCCGGCCAGGTGTACTACAACTCGACGCGCAAGCTCGTGTTGCAGGGCGTCGACGGCGTCGTGTTCGTCGCGGACTCGTCGGCGTCGATGACCGAGGAGAACCTCGAGTCGATGCGCAACCTCGAGCAGAACTTGGCCGAGTACGGCAAGAGCTTGAGCTCGATCCCGCTCGTCATCCAATACAACAAGCGTGACTTGCCCGACGCGCTGCCGGTCGAGGAGCTCAATCGCCTGCTGAATCCCGTGAACGTGCCGACGTTCGAAGCGACGGCCAACTCGGGACAGGGAGTGTTCCCGACGTTGAAGGCGCTCGCCGCGCTGGTGCTCGAGAGCATTCACTCGCAGCAGAAGCCGAGCGGAGCTCCCGCGCCGGCTGCGTCGCTGTCGACCGGCACGACGGGCTTTTTCAAAGCGCCGTTGCCGCGCGCTTCGCAGCCTCCCGCCGCGTCCGCTGCGACGGCTCCGGCGCTGGCCGCGGCTGGCGCGGCACAACAACGATTGCAGCAAACCGGGATGCACCCGAAGCCGAATCTCGCCGCTCGACTTGGAGCTACGGCGGGCGGCGGTGGAGCACCGACGAGCATTCCACTGCCCGGCAGCCACGTGCCCGGCGGCACCGACCCGCTGTCGCGCACGCAGATCCACGCGCCTCCGCACGGAGCGCACGTGCCCGCGCAACAGACGCCGTCCCAGCCGATGATGGGCGCGCTCGGAGCGTCTCCGGGCGCGGGCTTGCGTCAGACCGGATTCGTCCCGCGCGACGCGCAGCTGTCGGCCGCGCCGGGCGTCGGGTTGCACATGCGCCCGCCTGATGCAGCGGGAGCGGCGGGCGACCGACGTGCAGCGCCGCAAGCAGCTCGTGCGCCGCAACCCGCACCCGCGCGTCCCGCGACGCCGCGCGCCGAAACCGCGCCGCGCATTCAACCGCGCAGTGCTCCCCGTCCGACTCCCGTCGCCGGCTCGCGCAAGAAGAGTTGGGTGTACACCACGCTCTTCGTCGCCGTGGCCCTCGGCATCGGCGCTGTCGTGGCCCGCATGATCATGAACTTCATCTGAGGGTTGACCGAATGGCTTCCGACAAGAAACTCCGCACCGACCGCCTCGTTTTCTATGCGAAGGACGTCGAGCGCCTCGACGGCGAACTCGACGGCTTCCTCGAACTCTCGGGCGCGCGCTGCGTGCTCTTGATCGATCGCGAGGGTCACCTCGTGACCCGCCGCGGCGAAGTCGTGCAGAACGCGCTCGAGTCGATCTGCGCGCTGATCGCCGGTTCGTTCGCCGCGACACGCGAGATGGCGCGGCTCCTCGGGGAGGACGAGTTCTCGACGCTCTTCCACCAAGGCCAACGCGAGAGCATCCAAGTGTGCCTGGTGGGGGACCGCGCGCTGCTCGCGATGGTCTTCGACGAGCGCACCAACTTGGGACTCGTGCGCTACTACGCGGTCGAAACCACACGCCGCTTGGATCAGTTGCTCGAAGAGATGAGCAAGGCGCGCGCGCAGAACCCGTCGGAGTCCGGTTTGGCCGCCGACTTCTCGAGCAGCGCGACCGCGGCGCTCGACAAGCTGTTCTGAGCGGCCGGCCACGGAGCGCGGGTTCGCGCGCTCCGCGTAGGGGGTTGCACATGGCCGGGGAGGGCGATACCCTCCTCGGCCCCTGTTTTTCCAGGGGACCCTGGAGTTCGACATGGCACGCGTCTGTGAGTTTTGCGGCAAGAGAACCGAAGTCGGTGGCATCATCGCGCGCCGCGGTCTGGCGAAGCGCAAGGGTGGTGTCGGTCTGAAGACGACCGGCCGGACGCTGCGCAAGTTCAAGCCGAACATCCAACGGGTGCGCGCGATCGTCGACGGTGAGATCACCCGGGTACGGTTGTGCACGCGTTGCTTGAAGAGCGGGCGCGTGCGCAAGGGTGCGCGCGGACCGCTCGCGACGAAGTCGTAGCAGTCGCATGTGAACGCGCTTCGAGCGCGAACCGCGCTCGTTCGTGTCGGCCCTTTTCCTCGAAGTCGGGGGCGCGACCGCAGACGACCCCGGTTGTTCTGCCGCCGGGCGCGCGACGCCACGCTGGTGCGAGCGGACGCCCTGCGCCTCGCGTGAGTTTCGGCACTGGCTGGTCGGCTGCGGTCGGTCCGCCGCGCACGGCGCGTTCGATCGCGCGGCTGCGCTGCACTCACGCTAGTGTCCTGAGTCAGAAGTTCGCTCTCACCAAGGTCGAGATCGTCGTCGCTGGCAAGGCGCGAGGGTGCAGGCAACCTGTCAGGTTTCCGAACCCGAGCAACGCC
>JBJXHG010000084.1:0-46453 GCA_046160865.1 Planctomycetota bacterium
GCTGACCTTCCAGGTCACCCCCGGTCGATTTCGATGCAACGCCTTGCTCCGAGCGAGTTGGCGCAACCTCGCGACGGACGTGGTGAGAATTGCGGGCTCGCTCGCGCGACGGTCACAAGATCTCGAGGATTCCGCGCCCGGAGTCGAACAGCGTCGATGTCGTCGCGCGGTAGTTGATGCCGAGCGAGATCTTCGTGCTCCACGGGAGCGACTCTTTGTCGGCGACGATGCCGAGCGCCGCGGCCGCGAACCCGCGCGACGTCGGCGTGATCTCCAGGTTCTCGAGCATGCCCACGAGCGGATCGATCGAGCGCGCGTCTCCGATCATGCCGAGCCCCGAAGCGGTCGCCGCGTGCACGGCTTGGCTCTTCGCGTCGCGCATCATCTGCAACAGCTCGGGGACGACCGTCTTGTCGCCGAGCAGACCGAGACCGATCGCCGCTTGGCGCAGGAGCTCGGGCTTGTACTTCGATCGACGCACGAGCGCTTGGATCGACTCGATCGAGTCTCGCGCGCCGAGCATGCCCAGCGAGACGGCCACGTAACCCTGCGCGGTCGGATCCGATATCTGGGCGAGCTTGCTTCCGAGCAGCGCCTGCGCTTCGAGGTCGCGTGCAATCGCCAGCGCGATGGCGTACGCGCCGAGATCGCTCGCCTGCACGCAGTCTCGCAGCGCGCTGCGCAGCGCCTGCTTCGCAACGGCGGCGCCCGTCGACACCGGCAAGCCGGCATCCGACCGCGCGCGCTCCATGACTCCGATCGCGAGAGCGGCCCACGGTCGCTTCGGCGCGGCGCCCTTGGTCAAGCTGGTCAGCAAGTGCGAGCGGATTTGCTGCGCACCTTCCGCTTCGCCCTTGCTCGCACCGGCGCGGCCTCCGATCTGGCCCAGTGCGATCAAGGCGAAGTGGCGCGTCTGGATGTCGCGCTCCTGCGAGGCTTCGATCAGTGCCTTGCGTACGACGACGTCGACTTCGTCGTCGTCCGCGTCGGAGATCTGTCCGAGCGCGAGCACGCAGCTCTGCACGACCTCGTCGCGCTCCTTCGCGTGACGCTCCAGCGGCTGCAAGAGGCGCTTCGCGATAGCGACACGCTGCTCGGCCGGCGCGCCCGCTAGCAAGCGTGCGATTGCCGTCGGCGCGTGAGCGCGCAGCAGCGAGTGCTGCTTCTCGTCTTCGAAGAAGCGTCCGAGCCACTCGAGTTGCGTGCGTCGTGAGTCGGCAGCGCTCGCGCGGCCGGCGATGCCGTCGCCGCGGTCCGCGTCGAGTGGGACGATTCCGATCGCGATCAGAGCGGCGACCTTGACGTCGCGTTGCGCCGCGTCCGGCTTGTCGAGCAATCCGATCAACGTGCGCACGACGTCCTGCCGCACCGTGTTGCTCGCGCTGCGATTGCCGATCAGTCCGAGTCCGTACGTCGCGAATGCGCGCGTCCGATACGGAACCTCGCGGCCAGCGAAGCGCTTGCGCCCGGATGCGTCGTCGCGCGCGAGCTCGGTGAGCACGGGAATCGCGGCCTCGTTCGCGAGGATGCCGAGGCTCAGCGCCGCGGTCTCCGCGATCTCTTGATTCGAGTCGGCGAGGAAGCGCGCGAAGAGCGGCACGAGCTCCGTCGTACCGTCTTCGCGCTTCACCTCGCCGATCTTCGCGAGCGCAATCAGCGCGGCCGTGACGATGTCGTTGTTCGTCTCCTTCTCGAGTGCAGACTTCAGCGCGGGTACGACGCGCGCGCGCACCACTTGCTCCGACGGCGCGAGCGTGTCTTTCGATCGCAGCGCATCCTCGGAACCGAGGAAGAAGTCGTCGCTGCCGGTGGTGGTGGCGCCGTGGATGTGCGCGTGCGTGCTCGCGAGCGCATGCCGGAACGCCGCCACGTTTCGTCGGCGCCACGCTTGTGTTGCGAAGGCGTGACTTTATGCGCACGCGCGCATCCGCGGGTTGCGCGCGTGACCGACGAGCCGATGCGCGCTACCGAGTGCGCGCCGCGTCGAGCGGAGCTTCTGCAACGCGCACGTCCGCGTCGCGATCACGCGGATCGAGCAGCGCGTGCAACGCGATCACGACCGCGGCGGCGACCCACATCGTCGCGACGGTGTGGCTGAGGAAGTGCGCGCCGCGCAGCATTTGGTATCCGCCCATCCACCAACCGAGCGTCATGCCGATCACCCAGCACGACCTCTTCCAGCGTCGCGAGGACCGGAGTGCGGACAGCCCGAGCAAAGCGAAGCCGCCGCTCGCATGTCCCGCGGGCCAGCACTTACCCGCGCGCGTTGGCGGAACTTGCGGCGAGTAGCACGAGCACAGCTCGGCGTGCGGTTGCTTTCCGCCGTAGCGCGAGAGATCGCGCGGGCAGTGAACGTTGGTGACGCGTTTGCCGAGACCGACGAGCGCAGGCACGAGTCCGAGCGCGAGCACGACGAGCCACAATCCTCTACGGCGGAAACCGAACCGGTCGCGCCAGCGCGCGGGACCGAGCGCGAGCGTGATCGCAGTGAGCCCGACGATCCAGGCGACGACTTTCGGCCCGTGGTAGCACAGCACGAGCCCGATCCAAGCGTGCTCATCGACGAACCATTCGCTCGTCGACGGATCGAAGAGACGGTCTTGCAGCCAGAGATCGATCGGAACGAGCTGGAACGTCGCGATGCACGCCGCGAATCCGGCGAGCACGACGAGTGCCGCGCGCACGTTGCTCATCTGGCGGCGTGCGCGGGAGCCGGCGCTGCTGCGAGCTGCAGCCCGAGCCGCGTGAAGCGCTCGACGTCGCTGGGCGCGAGCGCTCGGTACGTTCCGCTCTCGTACATGTGGCTCGCGCATTGGTAGAAGGCGATCGTCTCGAGCTCACTGTACGCCGAGCGTGCTGCCGGGTTCGTCTCGTCCGTCGCGACATCGAAGCTGTACGTCGATTGATCGCGGTGCGGGTCGAGCACGACCAGACAGCCCTTTTCGAGGTGGCCGAGCCTCTGATAGTTGCCGACGAGCGCATGGGCTTCGTCGTCGGTCACGCGCCGCACGTCGTGACCGAAGAAGCGCGACGGATAGCTCCAACCGAGCAGGCCGAGCAGCGTCGGCGCGTAGTCCATCTGACTCGTCAGCCGGCGAATCCTCCCCGGTGCGATTTGGCCGCCAGGCGCGAACACGATCAGCGGGATGTGGTACTTCTCGACGGGCACTTCCGTTCGTCCGGCGCTCGACGCGCAGTGATCCGCGACGATCACGAACACGGTGTTTCGGTACCAAGCGCGTGATTCCGCCGCACGCAGGAACTCGCGGATCGCGAAGTCCGTGTACTTGACCGCGCCGGCGCGGCCGGACGTCTTCGACGGCAAGTCGATGCGCCCGTCCGGGTACGTGTAGGGGCGGTGGTTCGACGTCGTCATCACGAAGAAGTGGAACGGCGTGTTTCGCGCGTGAACGGCATCGGCCTCGCGTAGCGTCCAGCGCAGCAGATCCTCGTCGCACGCGCCCCACGCATTCGCGAACGTGATGTCGCTCGACTCGACGGATCCGCGGTCGACGACGCGGTAGCCGTTGTCGCCGAAGAACGCATTCATGTTGTCGAAGTAGCCGAAGCCGCCGTACAGGAACGCGGTGTCGTAGCCGCGCGTGCGGAAGACGGATCCGAGCGTGAATAGGTCCGCGTTGCGCGGACGCTTGATGATCGAGCGTCCCGGCGTCGGCGGTAGCGACAGGGTGAGCGCCTCCATGCCGCGGTCCGTGCGCGTGCCGGTCGCGTAGAAGTTCTCGAACACGAGGCTGCGGGCTGCGATCTCGTCGAGGCCGGGCGTGAGCTTCGAGCTCGGATCGAAAATGCCGAGGAACTGCGCGCTCAAGCTCTCGACGGTGATCTGGACGACGTTGAGACGCAGCTCCGGGCCCCTGTTCTCGACGTAGCGCAGCGAATCGTTCGTGCTCGGACGAAGGAGCACGGAGCCGTCCTCGATGAGCTCCTCGCGCAAGCGCGCGAAGGCCGCGTCGATCGGAACCGTGCGGTAGAAGTGGTCGTACTGCAGCGCGTTCTGGCGGAACGCCGCGAGCAGCGACCACACGCCGTTCTTGGCGAGTTCGCGGTTGTAGGCGTTCGAGAACGCCGGGATCCGGCCCTCGTCGAGCGCGAGTCCGAACGCGAGCGGCAAGCACAGATACACGGAACGTTGCCACCAGCGCGAGCGGGGCTGCGCGCGCGCCTCGAGCGATCGCGAGGTGCGCAGCGCGAGCCTCCACGCCACGAACGTCGCGGCGAGCAGGCCGGCGAAGATCCACGGCAGGGGATACGACTCACGCACGTTGCCGATGACTTCCGTCGTGTACACGAGGTAGTCGACAGCGATGAAGTTGAAGCGCGCGCCGAACTCGTCCCAGAACGCCCATTCTGCAACCGCGCCGAACAGGAGCGCGAACAGCATGACGAACAAGGCGCCACGCCAAGCCACACGCACGCGCGGGCGCGCGAGGAACTCGGGCGGCAGCAGGACGACGAGCAGCGCGACGGGCAACGACGCGAGCGCTGCGGCGCCGATGTCGTACAGCAGGCCGAGTGCGAATGCGGCGAACAAGCTCGCGTCCCACGAGACGTCACCACCGGCCTTGCACAGCAGCGCGATGCGCGTCGCGCTGCTCACGGCGAGGAACGCCGCGTAGGCCAGCACGAGATGTGGAGCGCTGAGCGCGAGAGGGACGCGGCGTCGCGGGTCGTTCTGCAAGTGCGTGTTCCGATCCAAGTGACGGGCGGCCGGCATCGGTGTCGCGCTCGCTCGAAATGAGCGCCGTGATCGCGGGCTGCGCGATGGCGACCCCAACCCCTTGCCCGGACCGCGACATCGACATACGAGTGGTCTCCTGCCGCGCGCATTTCATTACCGCGGCGTGATCGGTCACGCATCAGAGAGGTGGAGTTCCGCTCGGGCGTCGAGCGCGCTCAGCCCCGCGCGAGTCGCGCGCGTCCGCGACCGAGCAGGTTGTCGATCTCTTGCGCAAATTCCGCGCTGATCGCGACGTTCCAATCGTTGCCCGCGCGCACGCGACGCTTGCGGCCGTCGCTGCCGGTCACTTGGAAGTACAGCG
Organism: Planctomycetota bacterium; assembly: GCA_046160865.1. Lineage (GTDB taxonomy): Bacteria > Planctomycetota > UBA1135 > UBA1135 > JBJXHG01. The sequence goes on from JBJXHG010000084.1 coordinate 5,061, forward strand.
GGCTCTTGCCGCGGTGACGCGCGACCGCTTCCTGAATACGCGGCAGCACGAGCGCGTCTTCCTGCGTGAGTTGCACGACGACCGAACCGGCGAAGCGCGCGATCGCCTGCTCGACCGTGAACACCTCGTCGAGCAGCAGTGCGGGCTCCTCGTTGTTCTCCTCGAGCTTTCCCTTGGCTACGACGATGTTGCCGTCCTCGAGCAGCGCGCGGCATTCTTCGTACGTGCGTGGGAAGCACGTGACCGGCACGCTGCCGCGCAAGTCTTCGAGCCGGAAGCGGGCCATCTTGCGACCCGCGAGCGAGCCCGACTTCACGACCGTTTCCGTCTTCGCGAGGATCAGGCCTGCGATCGTCACTTCCGATCCGCGCGTCACGTCGCCGAGCTCGTCCATGCGCGTCGACGAGATCAGCTCGAGCAGGCCGGCGCGGTCCTCGAGCGGATGGCCCGAGAGGTAGAAGCCGAGCGCCTCGTATTCGGCCTTCAGCGTGTCGTGCTTGTCGAACGCACGCGAATCGTCGACGCCGTCGCTGTGCGCGGTGACTTCCGCCGTCTCGTCGAATGCGCCGCCGAAGAGGCTCACTTGTCCGGCCTTCCGATCGCTCGCCGTGCGGGCGCCGTCGGCGAGCGCGCCGTCGAGCGCCGCGAGCACCGCGCCGCGATTGTGCCCGGTGCAGTCGAACGCGCCGCCCTTGATGATCGCTTCCCAGTTGCCGCGTCCGACCTCGGCCGGATCGACGGCGCTGCACAGCGCATGCAGCGACGGGAGAGCGCTGTCCGACGCTTCGGGCACAGGTGCCGCGCGCTTCATCACGCGCTTGCGCGCTTCGACGAGCGCGTCGATCGCCCTGCGGCCGGTGCCCTTGATCGCGCCGAAGCCGAAGCGAATCGCGCCGTCCTCGGGTTCGAACTCCCACACCGAGGAGCCGACGTGCGGGCCGCGCATCTCGACGCTCGCACGACGCGCATCGTCGACGAAGGCTTTCACCTTGTCGGAGTCGCCCATTTCGCACGAGAGGTTCGCCGCGAGGAACGCGCTGCGGAAGTTGGCCTTGAGGAACGCGGTCTGATACGTGATCAGCGCGTAGGCGGTCGAGTGCGACTTGTTGAAGCCGTAGCCGCCGAACTTGACGATGTTCTCCCAGACTTCGCGCGCGGTCGACTCGGCGCAGCCGTTCTTCACCGCGCCGGCGACGAACTGATCGGCGAACTTCGCCATGATCTCGGGCTTCTTCTTGCCCATCGCCTTGCGCAGGTTGTCGGCTTCGTTCAGCGAGAAGCCGCCGAGCGCATTCGAGATCAACATCACCTGCTCTTGGTAGACGATGCAGCCGTACGTGTCGCGCAGGATCGGCTCCATCGCCGCATGCGGACAGAGGGTCGGCTCGAGCTTGTGCTTGCGGCGCGTGAACATCTCGACCATGCCCGACTCGAGCGGGCCGGGGCGATAGAGCGCGAGCACGGCGATCAAATCCTCGAAGCAGTCCGGCTTGAGGCGTGCGAGCAACTTCTTCATCCCGTCGGATTCGAGCTGGAACACGCCGAGCGTGTCGCCCGTGACGAGCATGCGGTACGTGCGTGGATCGTTCTCCGGCAGCCGGTCGAGATCCGGCGGCGACGCGCCCTGCTTCTCGATGTTGCGCAGCGTCTTCTCGAGGATCGTCAGCGTGCGCAGGCCGAGGTAATCCATCTTGAGCAGGCCGAGTTCCTCGAGCTGCGTCATCGGCCACTGCGTCGTGATGTCGTCGCCGTTCTTCGCGAGCGGCACGTACTCGACGATCGGACGGTCGGCGATCACGACGCCGGCGGCGTGCGTCGAGATGTGGCGTGCGAGGCCCTCGAGCGGCACCGAAAGACGGAACAACTCGTCGAGGTCGGGGCGCTCCTTCCTCATCGCGACGAGATCGGGATCCTTCTCGAGCGCCTCGGCGAGTGTCGGCGCGTTCGGGCCGGCCGGGATCTTCTTCGCGATCTTGTCGATGTCCTTCAGCGGCATGTCGAGCACGCGCGCCACGTCGCGCACGACCGTGCGCGAGGCCATCGTCCCGAACGTCACGATCTGCGCGACGTTCTCCGCGCCGTAACGGCGGCGCGTGTAGTCGAGCACCTTTTCGCGGCCGTCTTTGCAGAAGTCGATGTCGATGTCCGGCATAGAGACGCGCGCGCTGTTCAAGAAGCGCTCGAACAGCAAGTCGTAGCGCAGCGGGTCGACTTTCGTGATGCCGAGCAAGTACGCGACGATCGAGCCCGCCGCCGAGCCGCGTCCCGGGCCGACCGGCACGCCGTTCTCGCGCGCCCAGCGGATCAGGTCCCACACGATCAAGAAGTACGAGACGAAGCCGAGCTCGGCGATCACCTTGCGCTCGTAATCGACGCGCGCACGCGCGCGGCCGTTGTTCTGGGCGTCGGTGGGGTAGAGGCGCGCGAGATTCGCTTCGAGCAAGCGCGCGAAGAGGGCCTCCGCGGTTTCGTTCGTGTCCGGGCGGAACACGGGCAGGTGGTACTTGCCGAACTCGATCTCGACCGAGACCTGCTCGGCGACGTCCATCGACGCCGTCACGCTGTCTGGTAGATCGCGGAACATGTCCGCCATCTCCGCGCGCGTCTTGAAGTACAGCGTGTCGGTCTCGAAGCGGAAGCGCTTCTCCTCCTTGCGCTTCGCGCCCGTGTGGATGCACAAGAGGATGTCCTGCGCGTGGCAGTCCTCCTGACGCAGGTAGTGAATGTCGTTGGTCGCGACGATAGGGATGCCGGTGCGCTGGTGGATGCGCACCATCGTCTCGTTCACTTTCGTCTGCGTGACGAGCCCGTTGCGCTGCAGCTCGAGCCAGAAGTGCTGCGCCCCGAACAGGTCGCGCCACGTCGATGCGAGTTCGAGGGCTTCGCGCTCCTTGTCGACCATGCAGAGCTGCGAGAGCTCGCTCGCGAGGCACCCCGACAAGCACGAGATGCCTTCGGCGTGCTGCGCGAGGAGCTCGCGGTCGATGCGCGGGCGGAAGTGGTAGCCCTCGAGGTACGCCTTCGACGCGAGCTGGATCAGGTTCTTGTAGCCGACGTGGTTGCGCGCGAGGAGCGTGAGGTGGTGGTAGCCGTTGCCTTTCGCCTTGCTGTGCGGCTGGTGCCGTGATTGCCGCGCGATGTACACCTCGCAGCCGATGATCGGGCGGATGTCGGCCTTCTTGCAGCTCTGGTAGAGCTCGATCGCGCCGAACATGTTGCCGTGATCGGTCAGCGCGAGCGCCTTCTGGCCGTCGGCCTGGCAGGCCGTGATCAGGTCGCCGATCCGGTTCGCGCCGTCGAGCAGGCTGTACTCGGAATGGACGTGGAGGTGGACGAACTCCGGTACCGACATCCTCTTCCCCAGCTTCGAATGAAAGACGAACGAACGACGATCGCGTGACGGACGAGTGAAGCGCAGCGCGCCGGCTCAGGCGCGCAGGAGCATCGTGAGCAGAGCCTTCTGCGTGTGCAAGCGGTTCTCCGCTTGCTCGTAGATCAAGCTGCGCGCGCCGTCGAGGACCTCGTCGGTGACCTCGAGGTTGCGCCGCACCGGCATCGCGTGCATCAAGCGGCCGTCCTCGGTGTGGCGCATCAAGGCCTCGTCGATCGTCCAGCCGCCGGTGCGCGAGCGTCGGCTCGCGGCGAGCGTCGGATTGCCGTAGTCCTCGAGCGATTGCCAAGAGCGCGCGTACACGACGTGCGCACCCTGCACCGCGTCCTTCGCGGCGAGACCCGTTTGAAGCGCTCGACCTTGCGACTCGGCGAGCCGCGTGCCTTCGCTCATCACTTGGTCGTCGAGGTCATAGCCCGCGGGATGAGCGATACGCACTTGCATGCCGGCGCGCAGCGCGGCGAGGAGGAGCGAGTTCGTGACGGCGGCGCTCGCTGGCGCGGGCGAATGCGTCCACACGATCGCGAGCTTCTTGCCCGCGAGCTGACCGAGCGTTTCGCGCATCGTCATCAAGTCGGCCAGCGCCTGCAGCGGATGCCACAGCGCGCTCTCCATGTTGATGACGGGCACGCCCGCGTATGCGGCCCACGCGCGAATCACGGCATCCTTGCGATCGATCGCCCACGATTGACCGGAGAGCGGGGGACGGATCGCGATCGCGTCGAGGTAGCGCGACAGCACGCCGGCGGCGTCCTTGATGTGCTCCGGCGCTTTGCCGTCCATCACCGCGCCGACCTGCGCTTCGAGATCCCAGAAATCCGAGGACGCCGCGAGGTGGATCGTGTGGCCGCCGAGCTGGTGCACGGCGGCTTCGAGCGACGTGCGCGTGCGCAGTGACGGCCGGAAGAAGAGGAGCCCGACGCTCTTGCCAGAGAGCTGCACGCTCGGCGGGCGGCGCTTCATCCGTAGCGACAGGTCGACCCAGTCCGCGACTTCTTGCTCGGCGAGGTCTTGGAGGCTGATCAAGTGCGAGATCGCGGTCTTTTCCACCATGGCGCGCCTAGCCTACCAGCCCGTGGCGAAAGTCATTCGGTCCGAAATCGGCCCGTTTGCGTCGGCGCTGCGTCGCTCGAACCTCGGCGAATCGCGAGGATTCGCCTGCGGTCGCGCTCCTTGCGCCGGCGCAAACGGACCGCTTTCAAACTCGAAGCACTTTCACCACGGGCTGCTACGGTTCGCGTCCGCATTCCAAAATGCAGCGCGCGCGCGCGTCGCCGCGGGTGTGCCGCCCGAGCGCGCGCGGCCGCGCGCACGCGACCCTGCGCTGCTGCTTCCGCGCGTGCGCGGGTTCCTTGACAGCCTCGGAGGGCACCGCTACAACCTCCGCCCCGCGCACCCATAGCTCAATTGGATAGAGCATCTGACTACGGATCAGAAGGTTAGTGGTTCGAGTCCACTTGGGTGTACCAGCTCACGCCTGGCCGAACCTCCCCGAGGCGCCGGGTGGTCACCGTGTCGGGGATCGGCTCTCGAGGGCTAGCCGCGCCGAAGCTCTCCGCGATGGACGCACACTGGACGCAACCGATGGTCGACGCCTCGGCACGGATCGACCGTGTCGCGGGCGACTTTCTCGTTGCCAATGGGCTCGTTGCCGGCCGGGAAGCGGATGCGGCCACCGCGGCGCGCAGCGCAACGGACGAGTATTGGATGGATCGCGCGCTCGAGGAGGCGCGGGCCGCGGAGCGCGACGACGAGGTTCCGATCGGCGCGGTCCTCGTCGTGGGGGACCGCTGCATCGCGAGCGCGCGCAACCGTACGCACGGCCGTCGCGACCCGACCGCGCACGCGGAGATCCTCGCGGTCGCGGACGCGGCTCGGAGTCTCGGCGCGCTGCGGATTCCGGAGGCGGTCGTGTACACGACGGTCGAGCCGTGCTTCATGTGTGCTGGCGCGCTGCTCCATGCGCGCGTCGCGCGCGTCGTGTGGGCGGTGCGCGATCCGAAGTTCGGCGGGTGTGCGTCGCTCGGACGTGTGCTCAGCGACACGCGCGCGAACCATCGCGTCGAGATCACGGAGGGCGTGCGCGCGAGTGAAGCGCGCGAGCTCCTCCAGCAGTTCTTTCGCAAGAAGCGCGCGGCCGCCGTTTGAGCGCGATCGCGCGTCCAGGACGCGCCGCGCGCTCACGGCCGCAGCGGATACAAGACGGAGAGGTGCCAGAGCGGCTGATCGGACTGGTTTCGAAAACCAGCGTGCCCTTATGGGGTACCGGGGGTTCAAATCCCCCCCTCTCCGCCATCCCTGCGCGCCCGCGCGCCATTCGGAAAGATCATCGAGCCACGGAGAGGTGTCTGAGCGGCTGAAGGAGCACGCTTGGAAAGCGTGTGTGTCGGAAACGGCACCGCGGGTTCAAATCCCGCCCTCTCCGCCAATTCACAACACGACATTCGGACGAGCCGGGACTGGGTCCGGTCCTCTGCGGTGGGACCGGTTCGAACCGGGTCAGGCCGGGAACGGAGCAGCCCTAAGAGCATGGCTTTCATGCGCGGGGTGCCCGGACCCACTCCCGCGCTCGTCCGTTCCTCCACAGCTGGTCGCACGAGCTGTCGACGAGCTCGGACGGCTCGCAGCGCACGCCGACGGTGGCGCAGCTCCTCGGACGAACATTCGGTGCATCGCGTGCGAGCGCGCGTCGTCGGATCTCTTGCGAAGCGCGTCGCTGGCGCGGATCGCCCGAGCGCGTCGACGGTTCATGCGACCCGCTCTACACTCCGCGCATGTCGTATCTCGTCTTGGCTCGCAAGTACCGGCCGCGCGCCTTCGCCGACGTCGTCGGCCAAGAAGTCGCCATGGCGACGCTGCGGGGTGCGATCCAGGAGAACCGGGTCGGCCACGCGTACTTGTTCTCCGGTCCGCGCGGGACCGGCAAGACGACGAGCGCGCGCATCCTTGCGCGCGCGCTGAACTGTGAGCGCGGACCGACCATCGAACCGTGCGGCGAGTGCATCCGCTGCACAGAAGCTGACCGCGGAGCGGACATCAACCTGATCGAAATCGATGCGGCTTCCAACCGTGGCATCGATGCGATTCGCGATCTGCTCAGCACGGTCGATTCCAGGCCGATGCACGCGCGCTTCAAGGTCTACATCCTCGACGAAGCGCACATGCTGACGAAGGAGGCGTCGAACGCGCTCCTCAAGGTGCTCGAGGAGCCGCCGTCGCACGTCAAGTTCTTCCTTGCGACGACGGAGCCCGAGAAGCTGCTCGTCACGATTCGCTCGCGCTGCCAGATGGTGCAGCTCGTGCCGCTCTCCGAGCGCGCCATCGCCGATCGACTGACGTGGGTCTTCGGGCGCGAAGGCATCACCCCCGGTCCGGGCGTCGCGGACGAGATCGCGAAGCGTGCGAACGGTGGCATGCGCGACGCGCTCTCGATGGCGGATCAGCTCTTGTCGCTGGTCGGCAGCGAGCCGGTGCAAGCCGACGTCGAGCGCCTCGCCGGCGATGGGGGGAACGAGACGCTGGACGAGCTGTTCGAGCGCGTGGAGCGCAAGGACGCAGCCGGAGTTCTCGCCGCGCTCGCGTCGATCGACGGCGGTCAAGACGAGTTCCTCGACCGTTTGCTCGCCCACGTCCGTGCGTGTCTCGTCGCGGCGATCTGCGGTCCGAGGACACCGGTCCTCGTCGCCGATGACGCCACGCGCGCGCGCCTCGCGGAGCGCGGCGAGCGTGTCGGCGCCGCGCGCTTGCAGATCTGGCTCGAAGAGCTGCTCGGCGCGCGCGAGCGCATGCGGCTCCTGCCGGGACAAGCGCAACTCGCGCTCGAGCTCGTGCTGCTCGATCTCTGCCGTCCCGAAGCCGACGTGAGCCTGACCGAGATCGAACGTCGGCTCGGCGCGCTCGCGGAACGGCTCGACGGCACGGCTGCGCCGGGCGCCGTGCGCGCGAACCCGCGCGCGACGCCGGCGGCGACCGCGAGTGTCGTCGTGCCGCATCGTGCACCTGCGCGGCCGTCGCCGGATCCCGCGACGAGCGCGCCGCGCGATGCCGTCCCCGCGCCGGCGAAGTCGCGCGCCGCCGCGAGCCAGGCCGTCGAAGCACCGCGTTCCACGCCGCCCCCCGCCGCTCGCGCGAGCGGTGGCAGCGCGCGCGACGAAACCGACGCGTGGGAGCGGTTCCTGGGCTCGCTCCAGAGCGCGTCGCTCGCGGAGGTGCTGCGGGCGCGCGGGCGGATGAGCGCGATCGAGGACGGCCGCGTGCGCGTGCGGCTCGTCGACGTGCGACCAGACGAACGCCTCCTGCTGCGTGAGCCGCGCAACGTCAAAGCGTGTTCGGCGGCGATGAGCAAGGTGCTCGGACGTGCATGCGAAGTGGTGCTCGAGGACGACGCACCCGCACCCGCACCCGCGCGCGACACACAGGACATGTTCACGGGCCAGGTGAGCGACTTGTTCGCCGGCCGGATCGAGGACGAAGGATGAGCGGATCGTTCGGCGAGATGGGGAACCTGCTCAAGCAGGCTCAGCAGATGCAACGCGAGCTCGATCGCGCGCGCGAAGAGCTGCGCACGATGAAGGTCGACGGCACTTCGGGCGGTGGCGCCGTGCGCGTCGAGGTCAGCGGCGACGGCCAAGTGAACCGCGTGCAGATCCGTCCCGAGACCTTGCAGGGCGCCGACGCCACGCTGATCGAGGATCTGGTCCTCGCCGCGGTCCGCGACGGGATCGGGAAGGCACAAGCGCTGCGCGAGGAGCGTCTCTCGCGTCTGACCGGCGGATTGAACCTGCCGAACTTGTTCTGAGAGTCGAGGAGCACGCATGGCGTATCCCGAGCCCATCGAGGCCTTGATCCAGGCCTTCGAGCGCTTCCCGGGCATCGGCCGGCGTAGCGCGGAACGGCTCGCGTTCCACGTGCTGCGCGATCCGAGCACGCGCGATCTCGCGCGCGCGATCGAGCGCGCGCTCGAGAAGACGCGCCGCTGCGCGACGTGCTGCAACGTCGCCGAGAGCGATCCGTGCACGATCTGCGCCGACGAGCGTCGCGACGCGAGCAGCGTGTGCGTCGTCGAGGAGCCACGCCACGTCGAGGCGCTCGAGCGCGCCGGGATCTTCCACGGTCGCTACCACGTCTTGCTCGGCGCACTGAATCCGGCCGACGGCACGGAGGCGCATCACCTGTCGGTGTCGCGGCTCGTCGAGCGCGTGCGCCGTGGCACGCTGCGCGAGCTGATTCTCGCGACGGATCCGGATGCGGAAGGCGAAGCCACCGCCGCGCTCGTCCTGGACGCGTTGGAGAAGACCGCGCCCGCGGACCTCGCGATCACCCGCCTTGCGCGCGGATTGCCCGCCGGCAGCGCGATCGAGTACTTGCACCGTGGCGTGCTCGAAGACGCGCTCTCCGGGCGCCGTCCGGTTCGGCGCACGTGACCGTGCCATGCGCAACGTTCGCATCGAGGTCGCTTACGACGGCGCGCGTTTCTTCGGCTGGCAACGCCAAGACGGTTTCGCTTCGGTGCAGCAGGCGCTCGAGGAAGCGCTCGCGAGCTTCGTCGGCCAAGCCGTCACGGTGCACGGCGCCGGCCGCACGGACACCGGCGTCCACGCGCTGCGGCAGATCGCGCACTTCCATGTCGAGAGCCGGCTCGACGACGAGCACTTGTGCCGTGCGCTGAACGCCAACCTTTGCGCTGGCGTGCTCGTGCGACGGTTGGAGACGTGCGCGAGCGCGTTCCACTCACGCTTCGACGCGCTCTCCAAGCGCTACCTCTACGTCACGGCGACCGGACCGTTCCGGCCGCCATTCGGGCGCGCGCACTGCCATTGGACGCCGTACGCGCTCGACGTCGCGCGGATGCGCAGCGCCGCACGCCAGCTGATCGGCACGCACGACTTCCGCGCGTTCGGCAACACGGGCTCGCCGCGCGCTTCCACCGTGCGCCGCATCCTGGGTGTTCGGTTCCTCGTGCGCCGCGAGCGCATCGCGGTGGTCGTCCAAGGCGACGGCTTCCTCTACAACATGGTGCGCACGATCGCGGGGACGTTGCTCGACATCGGGCGCGGCAGGCTCGGCGCGGACGTGATCGGGAGTGCGCTGGCATCCGGTGATCGCGCAAGCCTCGGACCCACCGCGCCGCCGGAAGGGCTGTACCTCGTGTCGGTCCAATACGCGGAGGCGCTCTTTCCTGCGCACGCGTCGCGCGCGCGTACGACGCGCGCGCGCAGCGCGAAAGAAAGTCGGATCGCCGACGAGCCTTGAGCCGCTCCGGTCTATTGACCGAAAGAAGGGGTGCGGCCTATGGTAGGCATGCGGCAATGACCTCCTGGTCGGGTGCATCGAGCAGGCTGGTTCCCAGACGAGACCGATTGGTCCTGGGATCTGGGGTCCTCCGCTCGCGCGCGGGCACGAACGCCAGTTCGGTGCAGCTTGCGCTTCGCGCGGTGACGCACTCGCGCCACACGCCGCTCCGAACCGGGCGCGCTCTTTCCACACCCGCGGGCATCTGAAGCCGGAGACTTCCATGCAGACCCAGGTATCGATCCTTCACCACGACTACCCCGCTCAGGTTCGCGATCAAGTGGAAGCGAAGCTGCAGCACCTCGTGAAGTTCTACGAGCGGATCGTGTCCATGCGCGCGCTGCTCGAGCGCCAGCACGAGGAGCATCGGGTGGAGATCGTCGCCAGCGTCGGGCACGGTGCGGTGCTCGTGTGCGACGCACGCGCGATGGCGTTCTCCAAGGCGCTCGACGAAGCGCTCGAGCGCATGGAGCGCCTGCTGAAGCGCCACAACAGCAAGCACCTCGACGCGCGCCGGCGCGGAGGACGCTCGGCGTCCTGATCGCGACGCTGCGTGCGCGGACGGGTCCGCGTGCGATGATGGACCGCCGCGCACGAAACGTATGGATACCTCCCGATCGAGTCCGACCGAGTTCTGGAAGCAATTCAAGATCAAGAGCTGCAGCGTGCGCCTCAAGGCCGCCAGCAAGGCCGATGCGCTCGCGGAAGCGGTGCAGAACATGGTCGAAGCCGAGGTGCTGCCGACCGAATGCGCGGAGCCGGCCGTGCGTGCGCTCGTCGACCGGGAGCGGCGCGGCTCGACCGGCGTCGGCATGAGCGTCGCGATCCCGCACGTGAAGATCGCTGGGATCGAGCGCGCGGCGTGCAGTTTGTCCGTGCATCCGCACGGGCTCGAATGGCAGGCGGTCGACGGTGCGCCCGTGCAGATCCTGTTCACCGTGCTGCGGCCGGAAGCGGCAAGCATGCAGCATGATCCCGACCGTCACTTGGAGCTCCTGAAGTGGATCGCGCGCCTGTCGCGCGACGCCGACTTCCGGCGGTTCGCGCTGCAAGTGAAGACGAAGAACGAGTTGATCGCGCTGTTGAAAGAGATGTCCGCGATCTGAGCCGCGGGCGCGGCAGCGATCCGGGAGTGGACGTGGAAGCTACACGGACGTTGCGCATCAAGAACTCGGCCGGTCTCCACGCGCGGCCGTGTCATGCGATCGTCGTGCTCGCATCGCGTTTCGAGAGTCAGCTCACCGTGTCGTGCGGCGACACCGAAGTGAACGGCAAGAGCATCCTCGAGCTGATGACGCTTTGCGCGCCCTGCGAGGCAACGCTTTCCTTCCGTGCCCATGGACGGGACGCGGACCAGTTGATCGCAGGCCTGACGGATCTCGTCGAGGCCGGTTTCGGCGAACTCGACTAAACCCCGACGCGGGCGCGGACCGAAGGGATTTCAGCCAAGGCTCCTCCGGTCCCCACCGGGCGGGGGCGAGCCTGGAAAACCGCCCAGGGGGATCCGTGTTCCGAAATTCCAAGCGCGTCGTCGGGCTCGACATCGGCAGCTCCGTCGTCAAAGCCGTCGAGATCACACTCGAGGGCCCCGAGCCCGTCATCACCGGATTCGCACGCGTCGAGATCCCACCCGGGGGCAGCGCCGCCGAGGCGATCGCGACCGCGTTCCGCGAAGGCAAGTTCAAGACGAAGCGCGTCGTCACGTCGGTGTCCGGTCAGTCCGTGGTCGTGCGCTACGTGCCGATGACGAAGATGTCGGAAGCCGACGTCAAGCAGGCGATCCGCTTCGAGACGGACAAGTACCTGCCGTTCGAGCTCGACGAGGTGATCCTCGATTGCCAGTCGCTCAAGCGTCCGCCCGGTGGCTCGGCGGAGGGCAAGAACAAGGAGAGCGACCAGATGACGGTGCTGCTCGCCGCGTGCAAGACGAAGACGATCGAGGAGCGTATCCAGCTGATCCAGAGTCAGGGCCTGACGCCCGTCGCGGTAGACGTCGATCTGTTCGCGCTCGCGAATGCGTGGGCGCTGTGCGGTTTGCCGGCGGAAGAGCTCGCGGAGGGCGAGGAGCAAGCGATCGCGCTCGTGGACATCGGCGCGACGCGCACGTCGATCAACGTCCTGTGCGGCGGCGAGACGTGCTTCAGTCGCGAGATCAACATGGGCGGTGCCGACATGACGCAAGCCGTGGCGCGCCGACTCGGACTCGAAGTGTTCGAAGCGGAGGCGATCAAGCGCTCGAGCGACTCGCAAGAGCTGGAAGTCAACACCGCGATCGCGCCGGTGCTGGAAGACCTGGTCGGCGAACTCTCGCTGTCGCTCGACTACGTCGAACACCACGAGAGCGTGCAAGTGAAGGAAATCCTGCTGTCGGGTGGCGGCGTGCTCGCGCCCGGCGCGGCGATGTACATCGAGCAAGCGACGTCGCGCACCGCGCGTACGTGGAATCCGCTCGAGGGTCTGCGGGTCGACGTCAATCGCGTCGACGTCGAGGAACTGGAAGCTTGGGCGCCGACGCTGGTCGTCGCCGTGGGGCTCGCATCGAGGGTTCGTGCAGCATGATCCGGATCAACCTTCTACCTGATCAGTACCGCAAGAAAGCGCGTACTCCGATCAAGCTCCTGCTCGGCGTGACCGTGGCCGCAGGACTCAATACCGGGCTCGCTGCCTGGTGGGGACATCTCGCGCTCGGTGTTCAATCGGAGATCGATGGCGAGCGGTCGTCCGTGCAGCTCGAGATGGATGGATTGACTCCACAAGTCAATTACTTCCGCTCGTTGCAGTCGGAAGCGAAGCAGTACAACAGCCGCGAGACCGCGCTGTCGGGCATCACGAAGAGCCGCGTGTCGTGGACACGCAAGCTCGACGAGCTCATCGACGTGATCAATCGCGGCGGCGACGGTCAACGCCATTTGGTGTGGCTCGACGACCTGGCCGCGACGCAGAACAACGACGCGAAGAACTTCGGCTCGCTCTCGGGAAGCGGCCACTCGGGCTCGGACAAGTTCGCGCAGGTCGCGAACTTCCTGGAAGACCTCGAAGCCTCGCCGTTCATGTCGGACTTCCAGCCGCCTGCGCCGCCCGAAGGAACGCAAACTCTCCAAGACGAAACGCTCGTTCCGCCGGTCGTGTGGGCGTTTCCGTTGTCGCTCAACTTGAAGAGCCCGGATGAACGCTCGAAGGCGAGCGGAGTCCCGGATGAGAAGGGCGCGAAGGGCGCTGCGTCGACGACGACGAGTTCTGCCCCAGCCAAGACTCAGGAGAAGCGCCAATGAAGCAACGCCCGTGGTGGCTGTACGTAGCCGGCGGCGGACTGCTCGCTGCGCTCGGCATCGGCACGCTGATCTACTTCCAGTACGGCAAGATCGAACAGTCGCGCGCTGAGGTGGCGAACCTGCGCACAGGCATCGACGCTGCGCGCAAGGAGATCGAAGGCACCGCCGCGCAAGAGCGCGAGGTCATCGTGCTGCGCGAGCTGTCGGAGGTGATGAAGCAAATCCTTCCGGACACCGACGACGTCAACAACCTCGTCCGCACGCTGCAAGCGTTCTCGGAGGAGTCGAAGGTGCGCATCTCTGGCCTCAAGCGCAAGATGTCGACATCCAAGGACAAGAGCGGCTTCGACAAAGTCGCGTACACGCTGTCTTTCGAGGCCGACGCATTCCAGCTGCTCGAGTTCCTCGACATGATCGAAGGCCACTCGCGCTTCATGCGCGTGCCGAGCTTGCGCTTGAACGGAGCGCAGCGTCAGCAGATCGAGCAGAACGGCGTCCCGGCGCACAAGGTCCAGATGGACATCGAGACGTACGTCTACGAGCCGAGGAACGACGCGAAGCAAGTCAAGATCGACAGCTTCGATCGCAAGCGCGATCTGCTGATGGGAGAGATCAATCGCCGGCGCCAGAGCCTGGCGGTGTCGACGTACAACTATCGGGGCGCACGCGGCCGGCGCGATCCCTGGATCGATCCGCGCGTGCCGGTCATGGGCGACGGCGAGAGCGCGCTCACTGTTCCCGAGCAGATGGAGATCGTGCAGGGGCTCTACGATCGCGTGCAGGAAGTGCTCGCGAAGTGGAAGCAAGTGCAGGATCCCAAGGTCAACGTGATCCAGGCGATGCTCATCCGCTCCGAGCTCGAGGGCATGCTGGGCGAGCTCGAAGAAGACGTGCGGCGCATCGAGTCCGAGCGCGCCGTGCGCTACGTGCCTTCGGAGCGCCGTCTGCAGAGCGAGGTGGTCGAGGTCCTCGCCAAGCTGCGTGAAGACTTGCTGGCCTTCGAATCCGGCAGCGGGCCGTCGAACGACACGCTGCGCGAGATCGAGGAGACGATGGTCCGTCACCAGGACGCCGGCGAGTACAAGCTGATGCTCGAGGCGTACTCCGTGATCGAAGACCGCTTGGCGTTGATCGAGAACGATCCACTGCGCAAGCCGCTCGTCGATCGACTACGCGAGCTCGCCAACGAGTCTCGGGCGATCCTCGACTTCGAGAAGATCGACATGAAGATCACGGGCATCGCGATCATGCAGGACGCGCAACCCGTCGCTGTGATCAACGGCAAGTCCGTCGGCGTCGGGGACATGCTGAATTACGAGATCATGGTCCATGCGATCCGCACGGACGAGATCGAGTTCGTTTTCCGCGGAGTCGTCTTCGCGCGGCGCTTCTAGCCCGTGAGTGAACACCAGTTCCCAGTCGCACTGGGTTGGGAGAAGTCAGTGAACAACATGAGAAGAGTACTGGCCGCAATCCTCCTCCTGCCGATCCTGGTCGCGCAAAGCCGCGGCCAAGCGCAGAGTTTGGATGCACGCGTCAATCTGCGCGTCGCCGATCAGAGCCTCGAAGACGTCGTGGCTCACTTGCGCGAGCGTTCCGGAGCCAACATCGTCGTCATCGATCCGTCGGCCGAGGAGCAGGTCAGCAAGGTGAAGGTCTCGATCGACCTGACCGACGTGCCGTGGCGCGATGCACTCGACGTCGTCGCGGAGAAGGCGCTGTGCGTGGTCGAGGAGCGCACGGCCGGCTTGCTCGCCGTCACGCGTCCGAAGAAGGTGACGTTCATGTTCGCCGATCAGGACATCCGCTCCGTGATCGATGCAATCGCGAAAGTCAGCGGTGCGAACATCATCGTGGGCCCGGAAGTCGTGGGGAACGTGTCTGTGCGCTTGACCGACGTGCCGTGGCGTGACGCGCTCTACGTCGTGGCGAAAACGCTCAACTTCACGGTTGTGGAGGAAAACCGCGGCCTGCTCCGCATCGTCGACCCGCGTACGCTGCAAGATCAGCTCGAGACGCGCACATATCAACTACGCTACATCCGCCCGAAGAGCGTCTACAAGCCCAACATCAAGTCCGAGTTCCTGCAGGCCGTGCCGAAGACGGCGGCCACGCCGGATGTGATGAAGACGTTCACCGTGCTGCAAGCTCTGGGGAAGGCGCTCAGCCCGGCGGGGCAGATCGACTACATCGACCTCCAGAACGTCGTCATCGTGCGCGACACGTCGCAAGTGCACGACTCGATCCGCGAGATGCTGAATCGCCTCGACATCGAGCCGGCGCAGGTCTTCTGCGACGTCAAGTTCGTCTCCACGTCGAACACCGACCTATTGAATCTCGGCGTGGACTACGGCGACGGCGGTCCGCAAGTCAGCCTGTCGGGCGGTTCGATCCCGATCACGTTCCCGTTCAACGAGGGCGGGGGCGGCTTCGAAGACTGGTTGATCCTCAATTCGTCGGGCGTCGGTCCGTTCGCGGACCCGGCCCTCAACGCGGGCGGCGCCGCGATCATTCCGACCACGACGTTCGGTGCGCTCTCGTTCACGCAGTTCCAGGCGACGCTGCGGATGTTGCAGCGGGACAGCAACTCCGAAGTCATCCAAGCGCCCAAGATCATCGCGCTGGACGGCAATGAAGCGACGATCTTCGTCGGTGAGACGATCCGCTACGCGGAAGCCAAGTCCGAGCAGGGTCAGGCCGGCGGTCTGCAGCTGTCGGTTGCCGAAGCCGGTGGCTCTCCCGTCGAGATCGGCTTCCAGCTGCTCATCCGTCCGAACGTGATCCCGGGCACGTCCAACATCGTGATGGAGATCATCCCGAAGGAGACGAGCTTGTCCGGTACCGGCACGTCGACCTTGGCTCCTCCGGGGTTCGACGTGTTCACGATCGGCGCCGCGGGTCTCGAAGGCTCGATCGCGCTGCCGCGCACGCGCGCGTCGACGATCGTCACCACGATGATGCTCGAGAGCGGGGAGACCGCCATGATCGGCGGACTCTCGACGGACCAGACCGTCGAGACGAATTCGGCCGTGCCGTTCCTGTCGAAGATCCCGCTGCTCGGCGCGCTCTTCAAGCACGAGGTGCAATCGCGCGAGCGCCGGAGCCTGATGGTCTTCATCACGCCGACGATCGCTCACTCGTCCGCGGACACGCAGATGCTCTTGCAGCAGGAGCTCCGCCGTCGCCGCCAGAGTTTGAAGGAAGAGTGGGAGACGCTGATTTCTACCGCTGAAGGCGCTTCGGCAGCCGTTCCTCAATAGTCCTGGTCTCGCTGCCCGGCTCCGATCGAGGACGGAGCCGGGCGCGAGCTCCGGACGGGACCCGCCAGAAAAAACTGAGTTCACGGTCGACTCCACCCCGGCGATAGGGAACCATGGTCGCGCGGATTCAGCGTCGCATCACCGGCCGGGACCGGGACGCCTGATCCTTCACGCGCTGCGGTCCTCGGACGCGGCCCGAAATTTTCGATCACCGGCGCGCCGTGGGCGCACCGTTTCCCGAACTGTCCGCCGGCAGCTGCCGGCCCTACTCAAGCCGCAGGTTTGCAGCCTTTCGATTGCTCCTCGCGTGCGCAGCGCCGCGCGAGCCGCCAAATCGATCCTCGTCACGAGGATCGCCGACATGTGCAACATGTTCGGGGCGAGCTCGCGGTCCGGTGCGCGAACGCCGCGCCGACTTCGCCGTTACCGCGAAGTTCGCCGCTTTGGAGCATGCGCCTCGCCGCAGCGACCGAGAACGCCCTCAATCCATTGAGACGCGCTCGCGATCGCCGCATCGAAGCACGGCGGTGCAGAGCTGCGCGTCGTTCTCGACATGCAATTCGAACAAGCTCCGGAGCGCGCGGATTCCTTTGGAACACCGCACGACGCGCTCGATTCCAACTCGCCGTCTGATTCGTTCTTCCCCACACCGAGCGCGAACGACTTCGGATCGTCGCACGAGCCGGGCGACGGCCCCGACTCCACGGCGAACTCGCTCGCTTCGGCGCCGAACGATGTCGGCGATCGTCCGCGCCGTCGGCGGCGCGGAACCCGCGGTGGCCGCCGCCGCCGCGCACACACGGACTCCGCACCCGAAATCGCCACGGACGACGAGCCGAGCGAAACTCCGAGCGAGCGCCCCGACGACTCCGGTGAGGCTCCGTCGGCGCACGTCGACGACGGCGGCGCGGACGCTTCCGCTACTGTCCCCGGCTCGCGCTCGCGCCGCGGCCGTCGTCGTCGTGGACGTAGAGGAGCTGTGCGTAGCGACGGCCCGGAGTCGGCACCGTCCTCCGACGTTGCCGAGCTCGATTCCGCAATGCCCGCGCACGAACGCGACGTGAGAGTCGACCGCGTGCCGCTCCGCGCCGAGACCTCAGCTCGAGTGCGCCAGCGCTCGGACGAAACGGCTTCGCAGGATGGTGGTCCCGGTGGCAAGAAATCGCGCCGGCGTCGGCGCGGAAGTCGGGGGGGCCGCAGCCGCGCAGTTCCGCCGGAGCTGCCGGTCGAAGTCGAAGCGATTCCCGGCGAGGAGGACGACCTGCCCGAGCTCCTCGACTTGCCCGTAGAGACCGAGCGTGTAGGCGATGCGCCGCGTGGCGCGCGTCACGAGCGCGATGCAGCTCCACGCGAACGCGGCCGCAAGAAATCGCGCCGCCGTGGCCGCGGGCGCGACACCGAAGAGCTCGACGAGCCGCACGAAGTCGCGGCACCGGTCCCCGAGCGCAAGTCGCTGATCCTCGTCAACGCTTCCGATCAAGAGGAACAGCGCGTCGCGGTCGTCGAGAGCGAGATGATCACCGACTTCCAGATGACCGTGCGCAGCCAGAACTCGGTGATCAACGACATCTATCGCGGACGCGTCGTCAATTTGGAGCCCGCGATCGGTGCCGCGTTCGTCGACTTCGGGCAGGGCCGCAACGGCTTCCTGCACACGTCCGACGTGCTGTCGGTGTATGGCGACAAGGATTGGAACGTCGAGAAGCTTCTGACGACCACCGTCGACGCGGGCGAGTGGGAGTCGGATGCGAACGAACCGTCCGCGTCCGACGATCTCGAAGTCGATTCGGACGACGAGGGCGGCGAAGAGCCCGAGGTCAAACGTCCGCGCCGTGCGAAGGGCGAGCACACCCGTCGTTTCCGCGCGCGTCCGCGACTCCCGATCACCGACTTGTTGCGCAAAGGCGAGACGGTGGTGGTGCAGGTCACGAAGGACGCGATCGGCGACAAGGGGCCGACGCTGACGACCTACATCTCGATACCCGGCCGTTACCTCGTGCTCATGCCGTGCATGTCACGGACCGGCGTCAGTCGCAAGATCGAAGACGAGAAGGAACGCCGTCGGCTGAAGAAGATCCTCCAGCAGCTCGACGTGCCGCCTGGCATGGGCGTGATCGTGCGCACCGCGGGCATCGGTCACACGAAAGCTGATCTCAAGCGCGACCTCGATTACCTGCGCGGCGTCTGGGAGAACTTCTCGCAACGCATGAAGGCTGGCCACGGCCCGGCTCCGCTCTATCGCGAGTCGGACGTCGCGATCCGCACGGTGCGTGACCTGTTCACACCCGAGACGGAAGCTGTGATCGTCGACGATCCCGAAGTGCACCGTCAGATCGTCGATTTCACACGGCAGCTGATGCCGGAGAACGTCGAGCGAGTGAAGCTCTACAGCGGCGGACGGCCGCTGTTTCATCACTACGGCATCGAGGCGGAGTTCGAGAAGGTCTTCGCGCGCCGCATCGAGTTGCCTTCGGGCGGATCCATCGTGTTCGACCAAGCGGAGGCGCTGGTCGCGATCGACGTGAACTCGGGCCGTACACGCACCGACGGATTCGACTTCGAGGAGATCGCGTTGAAGGCGAACCTCGACGCGGCGCCGGAGATCGCGCGTCAGATCCGCCTGCGCGACCTCGGCGGCATCATCGTCGTCGACTTCATCGACATGATGAAGATGTCGAACATCCGCACCGTCGAGCGTGTCTTCAAGGACGCGCTGGCGACGGATCGCGCGCGCAGCAAGCTCGGCCGCATCTCGCAGTTCGGCTTGCTCGAGCTGACGCGCCAGCGGCTCGGCCCGGGCATGCACAAGAAGGTGTTCCACACCTGCCCGCGCTGCCGCGGCACCGGTCGTGTGCGCACGATCGAGTCTCGGGCGGCGGCCATCCTGCGTCGCCTCGGCTCCGCGCTCACGCTGAAAGGCTTCTCGACGGTAGAGGTCCGCGCGCACCCCGAGGTGATCGCGTACCTGAAGGACTCCTGCAACGAAGTCGTCCGCGCGCTCGAGTACCGCTTCGAGCGCGAGATCCGGCTCATCGATGCCCCGGATCAGTCCGAGGACAGCGTCCTGCGCTACTTGCGAACGGACGGCCGCGAGGTGCGACCCGGCGGCCGGCGGAAACGCTGAGCGCGCGCGGCCTTTCCTCTTCCCACTGCGGCGGCTAGACTCTCCGCCCCTCAACTCCGGCGGGTCGGAAGATCCGCCGCAACCCGGATCGTCCGAGCGTCTCGGCGATCCCCCGCGGGCGGGTTCCACCGCGGACGACGGAGACCGCTTCCTTGTACGCCATCATCCGAGACCGCAATCGCCAGACGACCGTCCGCGAGGGCGAAGTCATCCTGTGCGATCTCAACACGCAGTGCGTCGCGGGCGACAAAGTCACCTTCAACGAGGTGTTGCTCGTCGGCAGCGAAGGTCAGATCAAGATCGGCAAGCCCGTCATCATGGGCGCGTCCGTGACCGGTGAGGTCATCGGCGAAGAGAAGGGCGAGAAGGTGATCGCCTTCCGCTTCAAGCGCCGCAAGGGCGTGCGCAAGAAGCGCGGACACCGCCAGTCCTACACCAAGGTCAAGATCACCTCGATCCAGGTTTAAGGAGAAGCGCCATGGCACATAAAAAAGGACAGGGCTCCACGCGCAACGGGCGCGATTCCAACCCGCAGTTCCGCGGCCTGAAGCGTTTCGGCGGTGAGTCGGTGCGCGCGGGCACGATCCTCGTCCGGCAATGTGGCACCGTGTTCCACGCGGGCCGCAACGTCGGCGTCGGCAGCGATTTCACGCTGTTCGCGCTCGTCGACGGACTCGTGCGCTATCAGTCGAACCGGAAGGTCCACGTCGAGCCGGCGGCTCAAAGCTGACGCGCCTCGAGCGCGACACTCCGGACACACCGTCCGGTCACGTCGCCGCTCGCGTGCGGTTCGCATCGTCGGAACGATTTCGTGTTTCGCGACGAAGCATTCATCGAGGTCATCGCGGGCAAAGGCGGCGACGGCACCGTATCGTTCCGGCGCGAGAAGTTCGCGCCGCGCGGCGGTCCCGATGGCGGCGACGGCGGCAGCGGAGGCAGCGTGGTGCTCGTCGCGACCGAGAGCCTCAATTCTCTGCTCTCGATTGGCCGGCGCTTCCACTACCAAGCGGAGCCCGGTCGTCCAGGGATGGGCTCGAACAAGAGCGGGCGCGGTGCGGAGGATCTCGTTGTCGAAGTCCCCGTCGGCACGCAGATCTACGATCGGGTGCGCGGCAACCTGCTCGCCGATCTCGCCGTGAATGGACAGCGCGTGGTCGCCGCGCGCGGTGGCGATGGTGGGCAAGGCAACGCGCGCTTCAAGAGCAGCGTGCGGCAAACGCCGCGCATCGCGACGTCCGGAAAGGACGGCGAGCGGCGCGAGCTGCGCCTGGAGCTCAAGTTGTTCGCCGAGGTCGGGCTAGTCGGACTGCCGAACGCCGGCAAGTCGACTTTTCTCGCGAGCGTGACCGCCGCGACACCGAAGATCGCCGACTATCCGTTCACGACTCTCGCGCCGCAGGTCGGCATCGCCTCGGTGGGGGCCGTCGAGACGCTCGTCATCGCGGATCTTCCCGGGCTCATCGAAGGCGCGTCGGAGGGACAAGGCCTTGGGCATCGTTTCCTCAAACACGTCGAGCGCTGTCAGACGATCCTGCACCTCGTCGACGTGTCCGAGCAAGCGGACGTCGAGCCGCTGGAAGCCTGGCGCGTGATCGACGCGGAGCTCGCGCGTTTTTCGGCCGACCTCGCGGGCAAGCCGCGTCTGGCCGTCGCGACGAAGTGCGAGAGCGAAGCGGCCGAGCGCCGCGCCAGTGAGCTCGAGCTCGCGCTCGGGATATCGGTGTGGCGCATATCGGCTGCTCAGCGCCGCGGGTTGTCGGATCTGCTCGCGCAGGCCTACCGATTGGTCCACGCGCGCTCGGTGCACTGACCGCGCGCGAAGTCCTTTCCGCCACGCGCTCTCAAGACTCCCGGACGAGGGGACCGATCCTCTACGGGCGACTTCCGGTGCCACAGCCGCCGTCGCTTAGCCCGTGGGCATCCCCGAAGACGAATTCAGCTTTCGCGACGTAGCCGACGCGCTCAAGAGCAACGCGTCGAACGCAGCGGCGAGCAGCGCGGGCGAACGTCCGGCGAGCAAGTCCGATTCGACCGCGCCGGCAGCGAGCGACGGTTCGACTCCTGCGGCACCGACCACGCTGTCGCCGCGGCATCAATTGGAAGCGTGGCTCGCGCTGATGGTGAAGGCCGGCGCGAGTGACCTCATCCTGCGCGCGGGCGGGCGCCCGTCGCACCGCACCGACGGCAAGATCGGGTTCTTCGCCGGCCGCGTCCCGACCGCCGGCGCGCTGCTCGAGGTGCTCGAAGGAATCATGGGGCGCGAGCGGATGGAGATCTGGCGCGCGAACGGTTCGGCGGACGCAGCGCTGCATCTCGACGGCCTCGGCCGGTTCCGGATGAATGCGTACAAGCAGATGGGCGATCCGGCCGTCGTGTTGCGCCGCATTCGCGAGCACGCGCCTTCGATCGACACGCTCGATCTGCCGGCGGAGAACTTGAAGAAGCTCGCGATGCGCAAGCGCGGGTTGATCCTCGTCACGGGCATCGCCGGCTCCGGCAAGTCGACGACGCTCGCATCGATGATTCAGCACATGAACGAGACCGTCGAGCGACACGTGGTCACGCTCGAGGATCCCGTCGAGCTCTTGTTCAGCGAAAAGAACTGCGTCATCAGCCAGCGCGAAGTCGGCACGGATTGCACGAGCTTCAAGGACGGGTTGCGTCACGCGCTCCGTCAGAGCCCTGACGTCATCCTGATCGGCGAAATGCGCGACGCGGAGACCGTGAGCTCGGCTCTCGACGCGACCGAGACCGGGCACCTCGTGCTGTCGACTCTACATACCGTGAACGCGGCACAGACGGTTGAGCGCATCCTCTCGTTCTTCTCGGCCAACCAGCACTCGCAGGTGCGCCAGCGGATGGCGGACAACCTGGCTGGCGTCCTTTCCCAACGCCTCGTCACGCGCGCGGGCGGCAAGGGCATGGTGCCCGCGTTCGAGCTGATGATCTCCACGCCGCACATTCGGGAGCTCCTGCAAGAAGGCAAGACCGCGGAGATGGCCCGCGTAATCGAGCAAGGAACGGAGCGCGGGCTGATCTCGTTCAACATGTGCCTGCGCCGGCTCGTGCAAGAGCACAAGGTCGAACTCAACGACGCGCTGGCGGCCAGTGATCGTCCGGAGGAACTCGTGCTCGCCCTGCGCGGTATTACAGGCAGCTCGGGCCGCCCCGAGTCCGCGCCGCAGAATCCGAAGTCGCACCCCGGCCCGGACGGGTTGCGGCTCGCCAAGCGGGAATAGGCGTCGGTGGCATGCGTCGGAGCGCAGCTGCATCCTCGCGGCGCGCGACCGAAGCGAGGGGAGCGGCCCGTCGCGACCCAGCGCCCCGGCCTTTGGGGCCATCTCGTCGCGCGCTACGATACGCAGGAGACGCGCATGAACATCACGCAAGCGAAGGCCCTTTCCTGGACGGCGGCCGTCCTTCTCACGCTCGGACTGACGGCGTACGTCGTGCTGTTCCTGCGCAAAGTCGAAGCCCTCAACGTCGTGCCGTCCGCGGCGCAAATTCAAACGGTGCTCGCGAAGAGCGCTCCCGTCGAGTCGAACGACGACGTCGGAGTCGATTACAACCAGGTCCGACGGCTCTTCCACGGCACGTGCGAAGCTTGCAGGGGCAACCCGAAGTGCCACCACTTGAATTGGACAGGTCGCGTCGAGGCGCCGCCGGCCGAGGCCGTGGAAACGCAGGCCGCGCCTGTCGAGGCGCCGCGGGTCGCGATCCGCGACCTCGTCCGCATTTTGATGCTGCGCGTCGACTTGGCCGAGCCGGCGAACTCGGACGTCTTTCTGCGCTACAAGCAGGGCGCCGGCGTCAGCACTCCCGCGGGCGTGCCGGGCTTCCTCCTACGCGTGGACGATCACCTCGCCGCACCGCACGACAAGGTGCGCGTGACCGCGATCACCGCGGACGGTGTGACCTTCACCTACGAAGGCGAAGGCGGCGAATCCGAGACGCTGAAACCCGACGAGCTTCCGACGAAGTCCGGGATCGTCGTCGTCGGTCCCGACGGCAACGTGCACGTGCGCGACCGGCTGATTCCGACCGGTGATGCGCCGAAGTTCCGGCCGGGTGAAACGCAGCGCCTCGGCGAGAACACTTGGGTGATCGGCGACAAGGACTTGGCCGAGTTCAACGAGCGCTACCAGGAGATCCTGGGCAAGGAAGTGCGCACCGTTCGACACCAGGATCCGGCGACCGGAAAGTACGACGGCGTCGAGATCAAGGAAGTCGCCAACGGTTCGATTGCCGAACGCCACGGCGCACAGCCAGGCGACGTGATCAAGAGCATCAACGGTTCGCCGGTGACGAGCGTGCAAGAAGCCATCACATTCGTGAAGAACAACGCGGGTAAGTACACGGTCTGGAAGCTGATCGTCGAGAACAAAGGCAAGACTCGCACGGTCATCTACGAATCGCCCTGACGCGCGCGCTCACTCCACGCTTCGATCGCTCGACTGGCCGCGCGCAACGCGGCGCTCCATGCTGCAGCGGATCCTCTCCGTCGACCTCGGCAACAGCCGCTGCAAGCTGCGTTGGTGGAACGCCGCGCGCGACGGTTCCCCTCCGCTCGCGACACTCGATCTCCCGAGCCGGGACGCGTCGCTTGCACCGTTGCACGCCTGGCTGACGCTGCTCGACGCAGCGCCGGAGCACGTATGCGTCGTCGTTTCGTCGGTGGCGGGTACGTCGCGCACGCAAGATGTCGTCTGCACGCTCGATGCGCGCTTTCCGGGCTGCGTGCTCGCGCCGCCCAATGCGGGTCTGATCGTGGAGTGCCGTCCGATCGAAGGGGTTGGGAGCGACCGTTTGTTCGCGGCGCGCGGCGCGTGGGAGCGCGCACGTCGACCCTGCCTGATCGTGGATGCTGGAACGGCGCTCACAGTGGACGCCGTCGACGCGCTGTCCGCTCATGGCCGCGTGACTGGGCGCTTCCTCGGCGGTGCGATCGCGCCGGGGCCCGAACTGGTGGCCGATGCGTTGCACGCGGGAACGGCCCGATTGCCGCGCGTCTCGTTGATCACCGATCCGGCTCCGATCGGCCGCAGTACAGACGCCGCGCTGCAGTCTGGCATCGTGCTCGGATTCCGCGGCGCAGCGCGCGAGCTCGTCGCGCGCATCGCCAGCGCCGCAGGGCTCGACACGGCTCCGGTCGTACTCACGGGCGGCGCGCGCGGATTCCTGCTCGCACCGTCGGTCTTCGGCGACCGCGGCGTCATCGAGGATGCCGAGCTCGTGCACGTCGGACTCCTTGCGGCCGCGCGCGCACATGCAGGCATTCCGTGAATCTGACAGCGCGCGAGCTCTCGTCGTCGGGCCGCGGCGCGATTTCGGTGATCGCGGTGCGCGGAGCGCGCGCGCTCGAATACGTCGCGTGCCTCACCGGCCTCACGGATCTCGCGAGCGGGCATGTCCGACTCGCGCGGCTGACGATCGACGGCATCCAGCTGGACGAATTGCTCGTGTGCGTGGATTCCGCCGAGCATGTCGAGCTCCACGTCCACGGCAGCCCGCCGATCGTGCGAGGGTTGCTGGCTCATGCGAGTGCCCAAGGCAGTTCCATTGGTCAGACCGAAACGCAACGAACGCTCGCGGTCGCGATCGAGGAGCGCGCGTGGTCCGCGGTCGCGCGTGCCGAGTGCGATGCGGCGGCGCGCGTGCTGCTCGACCAAGCGAACGGTGCGTTGCGCCGCGCCGTGCACGAGCTCGCGGACGCGGCGCCGCCGGAGCGCGCGCGCCGTGCCGCGGAGCTCGCTCAGCGTGGACGCACGCTGAAGACACTGTTCCGTCCGCCGCGGGTCGTGCTCGCAGGTCCCACGAACGCCGGCAAGTCGACGCTGTTCAACCTGCTCGTCGGGGAGGATCGTGCGCTGGTCTCGGAGGAGCATGGCACGACGCGCGACGTGCTCTACGCGCGCGCACGCCTCGGTGCCTACGCGATTCGGCTGTACGACACGGCGGGCGAGCGCGACTTGCGTGGCGCGTCGTCGAGCTCGGCGTCCGTCGAACGCGGCGGCCAAGCGCGTGCGCGGAACGAGAGCGAGCGCGCGGATCTCGTACTCTGGCTCGATCCCCTCGGTCGCGCTCCGGCGCCGGTGTCGCCGTCGCGCGTCGTGGTGATACTCTCCCGTGCGGACGAGCGCGCGGAAACGCGGCGCGACACGGCTCTGCCGTCGATCTCGGCGCGCGACGCTGCCGCCGCGGCGCGCCGCACCGTCGCCGATCTCTTTCACTCGAGCTTGCACTTGCCGCGCGAACCGTGGTCGCCAGGAGCGGCCGTGCCGTTCGAACCCGATCTCGGCGATGCTTTGATGCACGTCGCGGAGTCGCCGTCGCGTGGCGCGCCGCTCGCAGCGTTGCTACGGATGCTGGGTCCGGCGCCGGACGTTGCGTGCTCCGCGCGCTTTCCGTAGGCTCCGCAACGGTTCTCCATGGCTGCGTTGCCGCACCTCGTCTCCATCGACGACCTCTCGCTCGCGGAGATCCGCGAGTTGTTCGAGCGGGCGCGCGAGTTCCAAGAAGACCTGCGCGCTTCGACGCAGCTTTGTCGCGGAATGATCTGCGCGAGCTTGTTCTACGAGCCCTCGACGCGGACGCGCCTGTCGTTCGAATCGGCGATGCTGCGGCTCGGCGGTGGCATCATCACCGCTGCTGATGTGCGCACCATGAGCGCGAGCAAGGGCGAATCGCTCGCCGACACCGTGCGCGTCGTCGGGGGCGCGTACGCAGACGTGATCGTGCTCCGGCACCCGAGCGAGGGAGCCGCGCGCCTCGCCGCGCAGTACTCGCCGGTTCCGGTGATCAACGCCGGCGACGGCAGCCACGAGCACCCGACGCAGACACTCTGCGATCTCTACAACCTCTGGGTCGAGCGTGGGCGCATCGAAGGCCTCGACGTCGTGCTCGCGGGTGATCTGCGCTACAGCCGGACGATCCACTCGTTCGCCTACGCGCTCGCGCGCTTCGGAGCCAACATCGTCTGCGTGCCGCAGCCGGGTTTCGAGCTGCCGGACTACGTCGTCCAACGCCTGCGTGAAGAGTTTGGCGTCGAGCCGCAGCGCGCGGATGTGACGCGCCTGGGCGACCTCGCATCGCAGAGCGACGCGGCGTACCTCACGCCGCAGAAGCCGCACCAACTGTCGTTGTTCACCGACGCGCGTGGCTGGGCCATCGAGCGTGTCGACGCCGTGTATATGACGCGACCGCAGACGGAGCGTCACCCCGAAGGCGAGCGCACCTTGCAGAACTACGTGCAGCTCGGCAAGCGCTCGCTCGCTGCCGAGTCCCTGCGCGACGCGGTGGTGATGCACCCGCTGCCGCGGCGTGACGAGATCAGCTCGGACATCGACAACGATCCGCGCAGCATCTACTTCAAGCAGGCCGCGCGAGGAGTGCCGATCCGTATGGCGATCCTCGCGAGCTTGCTCGGCGCGCATCCGACACGCGTGGAGCGCAAGGCGCTCGACGAGCGGCACTACGCAGTGCAACTCGGCGGCAACCCGTGTCCGAATCCGACGTGCATCTCGCGGACGGAAGCGCGGCACGTGACGCCGACTTTCAAGCTTGCCTCGCGCGCGCCGTTGCGCGCGCACTGCGGCTACTGCAGCCACGAGATCATGTTCGCGGTCGTTGGGTGCTCGACGACTCGGCACTTCCACGAGCGAGACAGCGCCGAAGTGCGCAAGATCCGCCCGGACCATCTCGTTTTCCTCCGCGATGCGCTCCAAGCCGAAGCGCTCGGTCTGTCGCCGGCGATTCGCGCTTCGCCCACCGTCTGATCCGCCTCGACATGCTGCCGTCGACCGAACTGAGCGGTTCCGCACGTGGTGCGGGCTCTCGCGCGCCGTCCGTCGCAGCAGTACGCACCCGCTCAGCGTCGTCGACTGCTGGTAACTGCTTGAGCGGTGAGAGGTTCCGTGCTCGTGGCTCGCACGGCGTGGGGGCGGCACAAGCTTTGACCTTGCGCGCCCCTTGGGATCGTCACCATCCGTGACCCGCGCGGCTCGCGCGGTGCACCTTGGCGGACGATCCGCGCGGGTGTTTGAAATCCCAAGCCTATGGAAGCCCGAGGGTGGGTCGAGCGGTATCTTCCTGCCCCCGCGGTACCCGGACGTCGTCGCGGCTCGCCGGGTGAAGCGTTAGCGGTTCCACAATGAAGCAATCTGCCCCCAACATGGTTCGACGCAATCCCTTCAGCTCGGTTGGTTTCGCCCGGCCCGCTTTGGCGGCGCTCCTCGCTTGCGCCGGTCTGTTGGCGTGTGGCGGTGGTGGCGACGACGATGTCAACTTCGCCGCCGGCGAAGTCGGTGCAGTCGTCGATCACCCGAATCCGGGCGTCGGATCGCTGCGCTTCGTCGTCGACGCGAACAAGGGCGGCAACGCGACCCTGATACTCATCAACTCCGTTCGTTGGGGGCGGCTCGTCAACGTGTTCGACAGCGACGCCGTGATGCAGCACTCCGATTTCGTGATCGGAGAAGACATCGACACGACTCCCTCGACGCCGGAGTATCCGCTCGGCGAGTTCCGGCTCGAGACGAACCCCATCACCGAGCAGACGTCGGTGACGATCGGCGCGCCGTACTCCCCGTCTTTGATCGTGAACGGTCAGGAGACGTCGGCGTACCAGAAGGCGTTCAAGAAGCTCGACAAGAACCTCGTGCGAATCTCGGACACTTCGCTCGACGAGGGCGAGCTCGGCCCGTTCCCGATCATGCCGCGCAATGCGGCGTTGGTCGTCACGTTCGACGACCTGATCGATCCAGCCACGATTTCCGCGGAGACCATTCGCATGGTCACCGGCTATCCGCCGAGTCAACCTTTCTCGCCGCGGGTCATCCCGGACGTGAATCACGGCGACTTGTCGGATCTCGACGGCGACGACAATCCGACGTTCTATACGACTCGTGTCATCCTCGACACGACGGTGTCTCAGATCGACGCCGTGAGCTCCAACCCGCCGTTGAGTCCGAACCCGATCGGTCTGCCGGCGAGCGTGACGCTCGAGCGCGCCAACGTCGCATTGCGGATCCCGACGCGCACGGATTCCGTCCAGTTGCGCATCCTGCGCAACCTGTCCGGCCACGGCGTCTCGTTCACCGCGAACGGCAGCACCGACCCGTTCACCATCAACTCGACGCGTGACGTCGTGCGTGCGATGCGCTCGGGCGGCAGCACGAGCATCACGCAGGATCCGAACAACGGCTTCCTCTCCGACAGAGTCCGTCCGCAGCTACTCGGCACGCAATCGGTCATCGTGCTCGGCGCACCCGTGGCGGAGCCCGACGGCACGTTCACGGCCGG
Source organism: Planctomycetota bacterium (assembly GCA_046160865.1). Taxonomy (GTDB): domain Bacteria; phylum Planctomycetota; class UBA1135; order UBA1135; genus JBJXHG01. The sequence goes on from JBJXHG010000084.1 coordinate 33,699, forward strand.
TTTGCAGTTCACGTTCCCGCAGTGCGCCAGTGCGCTCAAGGTCGGCGATGTGATCCAACAACCCGGCGTCGTGGCGCAGGTCACCGAGATCTCCGACCCGCCGGTCAGCGGCGTGGTCCTGGCGAACTTCCGCATCGCGTTCCCGCCGTCGGGCCAGGTCACGACCGGCCAGGCGGAGCTGTCGACGCCGTTCGACTCGGTGTTGAACTTCGGCAAGCAAGCATGCTTCGTGCGCTTTTCCAACATCGGTCAAGCTCCCGACAAGCTCGTCGGGACCGACACGACGATCACGGTGCGCTTCAGCGAGCCCATCGACCCGGCGAAGGTCACGCCGTTCGACAACACGACTTTGTCGCGCTCCGCGACCGAGCCGGAGGCCAGCGAGTTCGTGATCGGCGACGTGATCCCGTCGCCGGATCTGCGCGAGTTCACGTTCGCTCCGCTGTTGCCGTTGCGGCACACGTCCAACGCGGCGGAGAACTACTTCTTCAGCGTCATCGCCGGTGACACGGGCATCACCGACCTGGCCGGCAATTCGCTCTCGACGTCGCTGCCCCAAGTGCAGTTCAGTCTGGATCCCCAAGAGCTGACGCAGAACACGGGTGGCATCGCGCTCCGCTTCAATTCCGCCGACGAGATGTTCAACGACGACTCCCGCGAAATACGTGGGCAGTTCCTCTACAACACGCAACGCGGCGTCCTCACGCCGCGTTCGGTGATCCGCACCTCGTTCAACTGCGACATCTCGCAGCCGGTGCCGGGCTTCAGCATGAACCCGTTCCCGCAGGGTCTGCAGACGCCGCTCTCGCGCCTGGGCAGCCGCATGCAATCGCTGTGGCGCTACTGCGACTTCGGTCTGGGGCTCCTCGACGAAGCGTTCATCAACGTCGACGTCGAAGGCATCAATTGGGCGCCCGTCGGCGGGTCCGCGTTGCAAGACACGTTCGAGCGGTTCGAGATCAGCTTGAGCCACTGCAAGTGGCTGCCGGACGAATCCACGAACCCGGTGACGAACTTCCTCGACTATCCGCTTTCGGGTCTGGTGCGCACCTACGCGTCCAACGTGCTCGACCCGATCAACGACGCGCCGAAGGTCGTGCACCCGCGTGCGCGCGGGTACAACGTCTCGCCGAGCGAAGTCTTCGTCACGGACACGGGCGTGCGCGTCATTCCGTTCCCGCTGAATCGCGGATTGCCGCCGGCGGAGCGCGTTTACTACACCTGGCGCGACACCTCGCTCCTAGCGGTGGGCGGCGCCAACACGTCCGGTGCCGAGCTGCGGATCAACGCGGCAGCCAACGGGCTGCCGACGTTCGGCAGTCCATGGGGCCCCGGGGTCGTCCCGACCGTCGGCTTGCCCCTGTTGATGGACTTCAAGTGCTTCCCGGACAACGAAGCACTCGGATTGAATTCCTTCGACGTGCTGCTCGCCGCGACGACCGACTCGCGGCCGAACTTCCGGGCGTTCTCGACGGGCGGAACGAGCACTTCCGGTGACGTCATCAAGGATCCGGACCTCGAGCAGGAAGCGGACGGCGGATTCAATCCGGGTTCGATTCCCGCCGGGCAGACGACGCTCTCCGTCGACAACACCGTCTACATCGGTCAGCTCGACATCGTGGTGCGCGTCAGTCGCGCGCACACGATTTGGCTCGACTCCGGCACGAACCCGAACGTGACGTACGTCGAGCCCGTTGTCGAGCCGCGCGCGACGGACCTGCCTGTCGGTACTTCGCTCGTGCTCGCGTATCGCGGAGCCGCGACGATCACCGGCAGCAACGCCGCGGCGCGGAACGCGGACCTATACAACCCGTACGGCGACCCGATTCCGTCCGCCGGCTACAACGTAGCCTTCATCAACAACGACCGAACGTGGAAGAACTCGCTGACGTCGCTCAATGGCGCGCGGTTCTTCCAAGCGCGTGTCTCGTTCGTTGGTAGTGCGCAGAACCAACTCGTCCCCGAGCTCTCCGCGCTCGGCTTCGCTTGGCGTCGCTGACCCGCTTGCGGCCTGAACCTCACAACCACATGAATCGAAACCTCTTCCTCTACGCCGGCGCGCTGTGTGCCGGTCTCTTCGTGGCTGCGTGCAGCGGCGGCGGCTCGGACAGTGTTTCGTCCGGCTTCATCATGGATTCGACGTCGCTCACGGACGGCCAAGAGTGGGAGATCAACAAGCCGATCGTGTTCGGGTTCAGCGCGGACGTCGACTTCTCGACCGTCAACCAGAACACGATCACGATCCGACGTGAGGGAGGTGCGCCGGCGCCGGGCACGTTCTCTCTCACGAATGCGCGCACGGTCGTGTTCCAGCCGGCGTGTCCGACGCAAAGCGATTTCTCCGACGCCGGCTTCCAGCCGGGAGGGCTGCGCTACGAGGTGATCCTGCGCGGAAGTGACAGCGTCGCGACCGTGCAGTCGACGACCGGTCAGCCGCTCGGGACGGAGCAGACGCTGCACCTCGTCACTCCGGTTTCTACGCTCGACACCGTGCTATTCATCGACCCCGTCGCCGGTCCGCCGCGCGCGATCATTTCGCCGACCGGTAGCTATTTGCAGGAAGGCGGCGGAGCCGACGTTGCATTGCGCACGTACTTCCAGCCGCGTCCCGTGCCGGACGCCGAGCTCGGAGCCACGACGCCCGCCAATTACAAAGCGCCGCTCAACCTCTATAGCGACGTCCGCACGCGCATCGAGATCGTGGTCGTGGTCGACCAGCCCGTGAGCGTCGCGGCGAACAACATCTCGCCGGACACGGTCACGCTCGAGTACGACCTGCAGACTGGCAATCCGACGACGTGGGCTTCCCTGCCGCACGACGTGACGCTCGTCGCCAACTGCACGGAGACTGGCGCCGTGCTGCGCGTCACGCCAAGCGGCATCTTGCCGCCGGGACGCGAGGTGCGCGTGCGGCTCACTCCGCAGTTCCGCGACATCGTCGGCTCGGGCAACATCGTTCCGATCGCGGTCGCATCGTTCACGATCGCAGAACCGCTGGATCCGGGGACGCAGACGCCCGGTGACGGCGCGGATGAGTTCCTCGAAGAGTTCAACATCGGCGGTCCAAGCGTCTTGTCGCTCGAGGACACGACCGTCGCGTTCGCGGATCCGAAGGCGACGTGGACCGGTGGCAAGCTGACGGCCGCCTTCGCGTTCGACGGCACCGGCGGGCCGCCGGCTGGTAACTTCGACTTGGAGATCGGCGACTCGTCCGGTGGTGCCATCGAGGTCGTCACCGTCGACACGACGTTCGCGCAGATCACGAACAGCGAGCAAAGCGCCGTGCAGACCGTGGTGAATGGCCGCATCGACATCCGCAACCTGAAGATCTGGCCGAACGGCCAGCTGAACATCCAAGGCATCAACCCGTGTCGGATCCTCGCGTCCGGCACCGTCGACATCGAAGGCAAGGTCCTGATCCAGGGCTCGAGCAGTCGCGGCGTGACGTCGTTCAACACTGCGCAGTTCCCGGATCCCGGCGCGGCAGGCCAGGGCGGCGGCGGTCGCGGGGGACAAGGCAGTCCGCTGACCAATCAATCCGATCCCAAGGGTCAAGAAGGTTTCGGAGCGTTCGACGTTCCCGGAGGCGGTGGTGGGGGTGGCGAATCCGCTTGGTGCACAGGCAGCATCGGATGCCGGCGTCCCGGCGGTGGCGGAGGCGGCGTATTCGGCAAGGACGTACTCCGTCCGGCGCCGAACTTGAACGACTGCCCGGAGCAGACGGTCATCGGCCTCGATGTGGAGACGGGCTTCAACGGAAGTCCGCAACCCCCGCCGGTGGGTCAGACCTCAGGCAGCGCGTCGCTCGGCGCCGGATTCCAGGCGATCGGCGGAAGCGCGGGCCCCGGCCCGTTCGCCGATGCCGACGCGCAAGGCGTCCCAATCACGCGCAATGACTTTTGGGGGACGATGTTCACTCAAACGGGCGCACTGATCCTCGGCGAGCTTCCGCAGCCGTGGGCCGGCGCCGGCGGCGGCGGCGGTGGCGACTCCGTGCAGGTCCTCGCGAATGCGGCGAGCTTTCCGCAGGTGCCCTACGACGTGAACAACATTCAGAAGGGCTCGGGTGGCGGCGGCGGCGGCGGATCGCTGACGATTTTCGCGCTCGGGAGCATCAAGATCTCGGGATACGGCTCGATCGACGCGTCGGGTGGCACCGGCAACGGCGGCGAGAGCACGAACGGGATCAACCGCGTCGGCGGCGGATCCGGTGGTGGATCGGGCGGTCACATCATCCTGATGACCGGCAGCCAGATCGACCTCACGCAGCTCTCCCTCCCGGCAGGCGAAGCCCTGTACCCGAACCCACAGGCCGGCGGCCTCTACGCGCTGGGCGGCCAGGGTGGAGAAGGTGCCGGCGGGAACGGTGGCGCGGGCGTCGGCAACGGAGGGAGTGCGAGCACGGTCACGACGCCGCAGTTCGACGCATTGCCTCCGAATCACTATCCGAACAGCACACCAGCCACGGCATTGGATGGCCCGTGCAAGTTCAGCACTAACATCGTCGGCAACGCCAACCCAGTGGTTGTCGTGCCAGGCACGGGTGGCGACGGCGGCCCCGGACTCATTCAGCTCCACGCGCCGACGTTGGCGGACATCCTGCCGCCGATCGGAACGAGCGGGAACGCGGACATGTTCAAGTGCGTGAAGCCGAATCCGATCGGCTCCACCGTAGCGAACGTGAACACGCCGACCGCGTGGGATCAATTGCTGCCCGTGTTCAGCCGGAACTCCAAGGCGCAATCGAAGTGGATCTCACTCGGATCGGCGACGGTCCAGGCGACGGGATCCACGCCCGATCCCGTAGAGTTCGTGTTCGGCGGCACCGACACGGACGGCGTCGGCGACCAAGGCTTCGTGTTGACGACGGGCGCAGGCGCGTCGCGAACCGTCGCGCCCCTCACGTCCGTCTTCGCTCCGGCCGGCGGACAAGTGCTGGCAAGCGCGCCGGCACTGCCGTTCATCGCGGCCGACCAGCGGACGATCGTGTTCGACCGCACGACCCTCACGGACGACATCTACGCTCGCAATCCGAGCCTCATGCGGCGCTTCGAAGTGCGCATGACGCAAGGCGCCGTGGTCAAGACGTTCGAGGTCGCCGTGGCGTCGCTCGGTACGGGGAACGAGTTGCGCGTCACCGTCGCCGGAAGCGGAACGCCGCTGTTCGGACTCGGAGCCGGTACGAACGTCGTCGTGCGCCCGCGGTTCTTCCGCGTCATCACGCGCAGTCCGCCCGTCGTGGCCGCGGTTCCGGATTCGCTGCCGGAGTCCAGTACGATCAAGGTCGAGTTCCAAGCCGCGCCGGCGACTTCGAACGGCGACCCGGACGAGGTCGTCGGCAACACGCACGCATCCGACTGGGAGACCGACATCAATGAGCTGAACACGCACCCGAACGCGGCGAAGTTCAAGTTCGTGCGCTTCCGCGTGGCCTTCGACATCGTCGCCACGGGCGGACAGCTGGGTTTCGATACGCCGATCCCGAGCTTGGAGTTCTTCCGGATTCCGTTCCGGTTCTGATCGAGTGCTCGATCGCAGAGATCGCGGAGGACCCGGCGAGGAGCCGGGTCCTCTCGCTTCGCGCCTGCCTCTTCAGTCGCCCGGAGCGAAGTGCTCCAATGCGTTGGTGAATGCGCGTGACACGTGCTCTCCCGCTTCGGGTCCGCTCTGCCGTGGGTGGTTCCTCCTGCTCGCGTCGCTCTCGCTCATCGCGTGCGCGCGGGCGAGCCACGTGCCGATCCGAGAGCTCCGTCACGAGCTGACGAGACCCGCCGATGCGGAGGGCGTGCTGCTGAACGAAGACCTCGTTTTCTACTTCTCCGAAGAGCTCGATCGCGCGTCCGTCACGCGTGGAAGCGTGCAGATCGTGTCCGAGTCGGGTGTCGACGCGCGCGGCCGGTTGGTCGTCGAGGGGAAGCGCGTCCGCTTCGTTCCGACTCCGGTGCTCGCGCACGACCTGTCGGACGGCGGATACCTGCCCGGCACCCGTTATCGCGTCGAGATCCGCGGCTTTCCGAGTCCCGACGGTCTGCGCGGCGTGCACGGCGAACCGCTCCGAGCGACCTATCGCTGGTCGTTCCGCACCGTGGAAGTCGCCGATCCGCGGCGCGGACTGATCTTCGACGACCGCAATCCGGACAAGCAATCGGCGCTGCGTCTCTTCCCGTCGCCGGCGGCCGGAGAACCCGGCGGCGCGTTCATCGGGCCGCGCGATGCGATCTATCTCGCGTGCGACAAGCCGCTCGATCCCTCGACGTTGCGCGACGAGGACTTCCTGCTGCGTCCGCTCGCGCGCGAAGGCCGCCGGCCCGTCGGATTGCGCGCGCGCCTCATCGAGAATCAGCCCGAGCCGCACCCGCGCGCGCGTCAGGCGGGAGTGCGCTCCTCCGCGCCGCTCGAGTTTTGGGAGCGCGAGCGACGCGCTGCGCTGATCGAGCTCACGCCCGTCGAGGGCCTCGAGCCCGGCGACTATCTGCTCACGAGCAGCGCGCCGAAGATGGAAGTCGGCGCGAGCTTGCGCGACTTCGGAGGCGGGCGCGCCGGCGCGGCGTACGTCGGCTCGATCTCGATTCGCGTCGCCGACCGCGTCTCCGATGCGAGCGCGGGCTCGCTGACGGAGGAGTTCATCGACACGCGCTTGCGCTCACCCGTCGCAGTCCCCGACTTCGACGGGACCGCGTACTGGGGCGACACCGGACGTGTCGAGCTGCGCTATCCCGCGGCTGCCGGTGACGGTTCGGCGGGCTCGTTCGAGCTCGAAGAGCACGAAGCACGTGCCGACGTGCACGCGATTCGACTGCGGCTTCCGAAAGGACGACGCTGCGAGCTCTCGCCCAAGGCGGGCTTGGTCGTCCTGCGTGCGCAAGGCCGACTCACGATCGAGGGCGATCTCGCGCGCACGCTCGCGACGACCGAACGCGACGACATGCAGTTCGAGCCGGGCGAGTCGTTGTCGAGCTGGATGGCGCGCGCTGCGCCGCACTCCTGGACGATCCTCGTTGCCGGCGGCGACCTCGTCATCGAAGGGTCCGTGCGCACGACGACGCCGCTGCTCTTGTGCGCCGGCGGCGTGATCCGCGTGTCGGGCCGAGTGCAGGCCGCGCAGCAGCAGCTCTTCCTGCTCGGCGAAGGCGGCGGACTCTCGATCGAGCCGGCCGAACGCTCCAAGGCGCCGCCGCTCGTGATCGATCCGCCGACCCGCAACTTGCTCGTCGAGCCGATACGTTTCGCCGTGCTGTCCGGTTTGATCCCGCCGCGCGGCGGCGTCGCGCGCTGGCTCTCGGCGGAAGCGTCGGGATCGCCCTCCGGGCGCGACCGTACGGGAAGCTGGAGCGTGCGCTACGTCCCCGAGCTCGGTCCCGAGCACGCCCGCGTCGCACCCGTCCACAACCCGCGTCTCTTCGAGCGTCCTGCTCCGCTGCAGCTCTGGATCGAGCTCGAGGTCGAGCCGGGCGTACAGTGGGAGCCGCCGTACGTCGACTCCGTGCGCTTGTCGTGGGAGCAATCCGCCGGCCGCGAGGCGCCCAAGTGAGCATCGATGCGCTCCCGCACTCCGTCTTGTGGGGCTTCTGGGCGCTCGTCGGTCTGTTCATCGGCTCGTTCCTGAACGTCGCGATCCACCGCCTCCCGCTCGAGCACGAGACCGTCAACAAGCCGGCGCGCTCGCGCTGCCCGAGCTGCAAGACCACATTGACGTGGCAGGAGAACGTGCCGCTCGTTTCGTGGCTCGCCCAGCGCGGCCGCTGCCGCACCTGCGGTTGGCGAATTCCCTGGCGGTATCCGCTCGTCGAGCTGCTGACCGCGGCGCTGTGGTTCGTCGTCGCGCGTCACACGCTGCCGCACGCTGTCGCGCTGTGCGCGACGTACAGCTTGGTACTGTCCGCGCTCGTCGTCGCGACGTTCGTCGACTTCGATTGCTTCGAGATCCCGGACGAGATCTCGATCGGCGGCATGTGCGTCGCACCCGTCGCGTCGTTCTTCGTGCCGGCGCTCCACGACGCGACGTGGATCGCGGAGCGGATCTCCGGACCCGGCGCGGCGCACGTGACCCGCATCGGCGCGCTCACCGGCTGCGTCGCCGGGATGGCCGTCGGCGGCGGACTCTTGTGGCTCGTCGGGTGGGTGGGGTCGCGCGTCTACGGTCGCGACGCGATGGGCTTCGGCGACGTGAAGCTGCTCGCTGCTGGCGGTGGGTTCATCGGTCCAGGCGGAGCCCTTGCCGCGCTGATGATCGCATCGCTCGTCGCGTCGCTGGCGGGGATCGCGAACATGCTGCGCTTCTACGTGCTCGTGCGCGCGCGCGCCCGCTCGCGGCGTACGCGCAAGAGCGTGCGGCGGGCACTGCACACTGCGCGCGTCGCCGGACGCTATCTGCCGTTCGGGCCTTATTTGGCGCTCGGAATCGGGATCGTGCTCTTGTATTGGAACGACGTGATCGCTTTGCTTCCGTGAGTCGCCGTGAACCGCGGGCCGTCCGCCGGTTCGGACCGCGCCGGCCGCCGTGGCTCGGTGCGGCGCGCACGTTCCACTCGCGGCCTCGTGCCGCACTCGCCCACGACGAGGGGGTTTGGTTTCCATGATCACGAACAACGCGAGCCGCACGTGGCTGGCTCTCTTCCTGCTGCTGTCTCCGTTCCTCGCGGGCTGCATGAGCTCCCGCGGCTACCAGCAAGCGCTCGACGACCGCGACGCCGAGATTCGTCGCTTGCGCGAAGAGCGCGCGTCGCTCAAGGCGCAGAATCAATCCTTGAAGTCGAGCCTCGACAACGCGAACGGCGAGCTCGCGGACGTCGTCGCGCAACCGGCCGGCGCGCCGACGGAGAAGTTCCCCGAGCTCGACAACCTCGGTATCAGCTACGGCATGCGCGACGGGAACATGGTGATCTCGATTCCGTCGTCGATCACCTTCGCGTCGGGGCAATCGACGCTGTCCAAGGACGGACAGAAGGCGCTGCGCGAGGTCGCGTCCACGCTGAAAAAAGAGTACGGCGAAGCGGAGTACTCGATCGAAGGGCACACCGACACCGACCCGATCGTCAAATCGAAGTTCAGCAGCAACCGCGAGCTGTCCGTTTCGCGCGCGATGGCGGTGCTGACGTTCCTCGTGGCCGAGTGCGGCATTCCGGACTCGCGCTGCATCGTCGCCGGACACGGCGAGTACGAGCCGGTCGCCGCGAATGACTCGAAGCCGGACAAGGCGAAGAATCGTCGCGTCGAGATCGTGGTGTACAAGACCGGCGCGTGACCGGGCGCGAGCGCGTCGGCGCGCTCGCTCGCATCACATGCGCGCGCGGGATGCAGGCTACGGCCGGTTTTCCGCGCGCCGTCGTTTTGATCCGGCCGGCGGATCGCGGTTAGGATTTGCGCCCCTCTGTCCCGACCGCGCCCGCCCGTCCGCCGCGCGACGGCGCGAACGCCCTCCTCGTTCTGGACGATCGCACGATGCCCATTCCTGCCGCTCAACTTCGCAACATTGCCTTCGTCGGTCACCCCTCCTCCGGCAAGACGACGCTCGTCGACGCGCTGGCGCACCTTGCCGGCGCATCGCCGCGCAAGGGCTCGGTCGCGGACAAGACGAGCATCTGCGACACGGAGCCCGAGGAGCAAGACAAGCAGCACACGCTGCAGATCGCGGTCGTGTCGGCGAACTGGCACGCGCGTCAATGGACGTTCATCGACTCGCCCGGCTATCCGGATTTCCAATCCGAGACGGCCGGCGCGCTGTTCGCCGCGGACCTCGTCGTCGGTGTCGTGAGCTGCGGCAGCGTCGTGCCATTCAATCTGCGCAAGAAGATGGAGGCCGCGAAGGAGCTTTCGCGCGCACGCGCGATCGTGCTCACGCACCTCGATGGCGAGAACGCCGACTTCGACGAGACCGTCGAGAGCTTGCGCGAAGCATTCGGCGATGTGTGCGTGCCGTACCTCCTGCCCGACAAGTCCGGCCCCGGGTTCTCCGCGGCGCGGCGAACGATGGAGGATCCCGAGAGCGCGTGGCGCCAGCTCTTGATGGACGAAGTGATGGACGCGTGCGAGGACGAAGAGCTGCTCGCGCGGTACCTCGAGACGCAGGAAATCTCCGACGAGCAGCTGAAGCAGCTGCTGCCGAAGTCGATGGCGGCGGGGAAGATCGTGCCGATCCTCGTGTGCAATCCGCAGAGCGGCGCAGCGCTCCAAGAAGTCGAGGAGTTCTTCGAGCAGTACGCGCCCGCCGCGGACCTCATCCCGGTGAAGGACGTCGACGGCACGCCGATCGCCCCGGATCCCGCGGGCGATCTCGTCGCGACGGTGTTCAACGTCAAGTCGGATCCGCACGTCGGCAAGGTGTGTCTCGTGCGCGTCCTGCGCGGGACTCTCGCCGGGGCGAGCCAAGTGATCGGACCGCGCTCGGGTGACCGCGGCGAGAAGCTCGGCGGACTGTTCCGGCTCGTTGGCAAGAAGCGCGAGCCGATCGAGTCCGCCGGTCCCGGTGAGATCGTCGCGTTCTCGAAGGTCGAGTCGCTGGGCTACGGCGAGAGCCTGACCACGGCCGGCAAGAAGCTCGTGCGCGTTCCGTTCCCGCACTTGCCGACCCCGATGGTGACGCTGGCGGTCGAGCCGAAGAGCCGAGCGGACGAGCAGAAGATCGGCGAAGCGCTCCACAAGCTCGAGGCCGAGGATCCGACGTTCAAGATCGAGCATCGCCAGGACACGCACGAGATGGTGATGTGCGGCATGAGCGATCTGCACCTGCAAGTGCTCGAGTCGCGTCTCAAGCGGCGCTTCGGTGTCGAGATCAACACGCGCGCGCCGAAGATCGCGTACAAAGAGACCATCACGAAGCCGTCCGAAGGCCACCACCGGCACAAGAAGCAGAGCGGTGGACGCGGGCAGTTCGGCGAGTGCTACATCCGCCTGAAGCCGCGCCAACAGGGCACGGGCTTCGAGTTCGTCGACGGGGTCGTCGGCGGTTCGATCCCGCGCAACTTCATCCCGGCGGTCGAGAAGGGGATCCGCGAAATCGTCGTGCAAGGCGTGCTCGTGCACGGACAGGTCGTCGACGTGGAGGTCGAGCTGTACGACGGCAAGTACCACGATGTCGACTCCGACGAAGCGAGCTTCAAGATCGCGGGGGCACGCGCTTTCCGCGACGGCTTCGTCAAGGCGCACCCGGTGCTGCTCGAGCCCGTGATGGAGGTCGAGATCCACGCGCCGACGCACGCCGCGGGCACGATTTTCTCCGACATCACCAGCCACCGCCGCGGCCACGTCGTCGATCAGGGCAACGAGGGCGACGGCTCGATCACCGTGATCAAGGCCGAGGTGCCGCTCGCGACCGTGCTCGCGTACCACCGCGACTTGAAGTCGCAGACGGCGGGCGAAGGCAGCTACACGATGAAACTCGTGCGCTATGCGCACGTGCCCGCCGCGGAGCAACAGAAAATCCTCGCGGCGCTCGGCAAGAAGCACGAAGAGGAGTGAGCGCGGTCCGCCGCGCATGCGCGCGCGCGTGACGCGTCCTCGCGTCACGCGCCTTCACCCACGCGGAGCGCCGCCTTGCGCGCGAAGCGTGTCAAACGGCGGGGCCCGGTTGCAGCTGCGAACGCCTAACTGTGACGTACGAGTTGCCGTTGCTGTTCGATTGCCTTGGCGCAGTCTGCGACATTCGACACACCGACGACGAAGCGGCGGTCTGTCGCAACCCGAACTCTCGGATCCGCGCAACTCGCGCATGAGGCGCAACGGCAACTCGCACGTCACAGTTGAGCGTTCGCGGCCGCAACGGGGCCCCGCCGTTCGACACGCTTCGCGCGCAAGGCGCGCTCCGCGTTGGGTCAAGGCGCTCCGCGCGAAGACGCGCTGCGCGCGCGCCAGCGCGCGAGCACGACCCACGCACCGAGCATGCCGCCGAGGTGCGCGAAGTGCGCGACACCTTGGGTCGTTCCGAGCACGCCGTTCACGAGCTCGATGGCGCCGTACACGAACACGAACACGCGCGCGGGCATCGGGATCGGCGGGAACAGCAGCATCACGGTGCGTCGCGGAAAGATCGTTCCGAACGCGAGCAGCAGCCCGAACACGCCACCGGAAGCTCCGACCGTGGGATAGACCGCTCCCGCGGATGCAGTCGAGACGACGACGAGCTGCGTCAGGGCCGCAGTGACCACGGCCGCCGTGTACAAGGTGAAGTAGCGACTCGCCCCGAGCGCGTGCTCGACGTCGCGGCCGAACATCCAGAGCGCGAGCATGTTCAATCCGATGTGAGTCGGGCTCGCGTGCAAGAACGCCGACGTCACGAGCTGCCACGGCTGGAATCCCACGCTGCCGCCACCCGAGACCGGGTACAGACCGAACGGCCAGAGCGCGAACTCGGCGACGAGCACGTCGCCGAGCACGTTCTGCAGCGCGAACACGGCGACATTCGCACCGATCAGCGCTTTGGTGATGGGACCCATGGTTGCGCGCCGAGAACTCGGCTGCATCGCCGATCGGATGCGCGCGGCGGCGGCGGTTGACGCTCCTTCATGGCTCTTGTCCGCAGTGGAAACAAGGTCCGCGTCGCGCACGAGGTGTGTTTCCAGAGCCTCCGCGGTGCGCGCGAGTCGCGCGCCGACGCGACGAGTTCGTGTGGTGCCTAGTGTCCTGAGTCAGAAGTTCGCTCTCACCAAGCTCGATCTCCTCTGCGCTGGCGGCGTTGCTCGGGTTCGGAAACCTGACAGGTTGCCTGCACCCTCGCGCCTGGCCAGCGACGACGATCTCGACCTTGGTGAGAGCGCACT
>JBJXHG010000085.1:0-11921 GCA_046160865.1 Planctomycetota bacterium
GACTAATCGTTCGGCGTTGTTGGATCGGAATCGCTCCTCGCCGACCTAACAGGTCGGCTCCGGTCGATTCCGATGCAACGCCTTGCCCGAAGCGAGCTGGCGCGCTCTCGCGACGGACGTGGTGAGAAATGCAGGCTAGTAGGGCCGCGACGATCGATTCCGATTCAACAGCGCCGCGCCGCGCAAGTGGACGCGACCACACCAGTGCGTTGCGAGCGATCCGGGCTCCTGTCCTGACCCAGAAACGCGCACCCATCACGCCGCGAACGAAACGGCTGACTGCGGGCGGCGAGCCTGCGCGGAGCGCGGCGCCAGGTCTGTGGTCGAGGTCGCGACGCGGATCGGGGCGTGAGGCACCGGAGGGATCGCCCTGCAGCCCGACGGAACGCGGCGCCGCGCACGCCGGGGGAGTCACATCATTGCGGCCGCGGCTCGACGAACGCTGCGGGTCGACTCTGCGCGGGCACTCTCGCGATCAGCCACTTTTTTCGCACAGCACCGCACGTCGAGCCGCGAGAGCGGGGCGCAAAAGGGTGAACGCCAGCCGTCGGATGGTACAGCTGGCGTTCGGGGGGCCCACGCCGCTCCTGAAGGCGCACCGAGCGGTGCACTCTGCCGGCGCGGACTCGCTGCTTGGACGCGGACTCGCGCGAATCGGTTCCTTCGAAAACGGGCGGAGTTTTTGGCGTTCGCTCGCTTTCCTGAACCCCCACGAGCTCCGCTTCCGTGGTATCAATTGTGTCAGGGGTTCTCACGCGTTGCCGTCGCGGGGACGCCCCCCTTCCCCTGGCGCTGCACCTCGAGATCTCCCCCATGGAACACAACACGCCCGCCAGCCGTTCGGAGGCCGTGCCGCCCGCCACCACGCTCGTCGTCTTCGTGATCGTCAGCGCTCTGCTGGCGTTCGTGCTCTGGTTCTGACGAACGCGGCCGTCACTCGAGCAACAGGTTCGGGATCTCCTGGTACGCCGGGAAGCGCTTCCGCTCGAGCTTGGAGAAGCGCAGCTTGCCGTCGACCAGCACCTCGAACGCCCCGCCCTTCGACGGAACTAGCTCGACTTCGGTGTCTTCGAACGCCTGCTTGATCTCGGCGGTCAGACCGACCGCCTGGGGCAGGTAGTTTCACTGCACGCAATACTGAATCGAAACCTTCACGCGCGACCTCCGGTCAAGGACCGCGCGAATTGTGGTCTACGATCGCCGCGGTTCATAGCCGCCGCGGGTGCGCAGCTTGCGCCTGCACCCGGCGGGGCACCTAATAGCGCCTCGTTCGCGCCCTTCACGCCGGCCGCCGTCGCCGCTCCTCGGCCCCGTGCGCCCAACCAGCGGCCTCTCCTCGACCACGACCATGCAAACCAAGCGACTCCTGTTGTCCGTCGGCCTGCTCGTGCCGGCGTTGCTCGCATTCCGCCTGCCGGCTGCCAAGGTCCGCTTCGCCCCCGCGGAAGGCTCGAGCACGGTGAAGACCTTCGAGAGCAAGGGCGAGTTCACGCTCGACAGCATGTCCATGACCATGAACGGGTCGGAGATGCCCGAGATGGACATGTCGATGACGGTCACGAGCAACCAGAAAATCGTGGTCACCGACGACTACGTGGCGCTGCGCGAAGGCGGGACCAAGACGCTCAAGCGACGCTTCGACGAGATCGGCAACGAGACCGCGATCGCTTTCAAGGTCGAGGCGATGGGCCAGAGCCAGAGCAACGACAAGACCGTCCAGTCGAAGAGCGAGCTCACCGGCAAGACGGTTGTCTTCTCGTGGGACGACGACTCCTACAAGAAGGCCTTCGACCCGGCCGAGGACAACGAGACGCTGCTCGAAGGACTCGACGAGGACATGGATCTGCGCGTCCTCTTGCCGAAGAACGAAGTGAAGGAAGGCGAGGAGTGGACGCTCGACGTCAAGACGCTCGTGCCGCTCCTCGTTCCCGGCGGCAACCTCAGCCTGAAGCCCGAAGACAGCGACGAGGGCGACGACATGGGCATGGGCATGCCCGGGATGGGCGGCAACATGTCGGAGTGGCTCAGCGATCTGCTCGAAGGTGACGCGAAGGCGAAATTCCTCGGCGAGCGCACGGTCGACGACACGAAAGTCGCGGCGATCCAAGTCACGATCAAGATCAAGAGCTCGAAGGACATCAGCGCACTCGTCCAGGAGCAGCTGGAGAAGAGCAAGTTGCCGGCGGTCGACTCGATGAATCTCGACTCGATGGACGTCGAGCTCGAGATCGAAGGCGAAGGCGAGCTGCTCTGGGATCTCGCCAAAGGCCGCGCGCACTCGTTCGAGCTCTCCGGTCCCGCGCGCATGACGATGGACATGTCGATGAAGCTCGGCGTCCAAGGCCAGACGATGAGCATGCAGCAGAGCATGCAGATGTCCGGCACGACCAACGTCACCGCGAAGTTCGAGTAACGCGCGCGCGCCCCGACGAAACACGAGCCCGGCTCGACCGCGAGCCGGGCTCGATCGTTTCTCGGCACGCACGCGGCACGCCTCCGATTCCGGAACGACGCGCCCCTACAATGGCGAAGCGATGATCGCGCGCTACCTGCCCGAACGTCCCTTTCCACCGTACGCGTACTTGCCGGGACGCGACCCGCATCCCGTCCGAGATCCGCGCGGGCACTCGCACGGCGTCGCGACCGAGACGCCGCCCTATTTGCCCGCCGCGCGTTGGCGCGAGAACGAGGCCTATCTCTTCGGCGTCGACCTCTACAACCACGGGTTCTTGTGGGAGGCACACGAGGCGTGGGAGGACGTCTGGCATCCGTCGAAGCCCGACGAGACGCAGGCGCAGTTCCTCCAGGGCTTGATCCAGTGCAGTGCCGCGTGCTTGAAGATCGCGATGGAGCAACCGGCCGGGCTCGAGAAGCTCGCGGCGCTCGGCACGGGTCGATTGGAGGAAGTCGCGCGCCGCGCTGGCGCGCATTTCATGGGTGTTGCACTCGCACACTTCGTCCCGGCGTTCCGCAAGTTCGCGGCGAGCGCGCCGCCGAGCGCCGACGCGCGACCGCGGATCGAACTCTCGTAGCCCGCGCATCTCGTAGCCCGCACATGCGGACCGCGTGCGCCGATGCGTTGCGGCCCACGCTCCGTCCGTCCATCCTGAACGAAGCGCCGCGCACGGCGCGGTGACCGAACGATGCAACGCTACTCGATCGATCCCGACATCCGCGTCGCCGCGACGCTGCCGGGGAAGTTCTACACCGATTCCGACGTGTTAGCGGCTGCGCGCGAGCGCGTGTTCCCCGGGTCCTGGCAGCCGATCGGCGACAGTGCGCACGTGCGCGAGCCGTCGACGGCGTGGCCCGTCACGCTGCTCGAGGGCTGCTTGGACGAGCCGCTGCTCGTCACGCGCGACGCGGGCGGGAAGCTGCACGGCCTCTCGAACGTGTGCACGCACCGCGGCGCGATCCTCGTGAACGAGCCGTGCCGCCGGACGTCGCTGACGTGCGCGTACCACGGCCGCCGCTTCGAGCTGAACGGCAAGCTGAAGTCCGCGCCGGAGTTCGAGGCCGCGCTCGACTTTCCCCGCGCGAGCGACGATCTCGCGCGCGTCGAGCTCGCGACACTTGGTCCGCTCGTGTTCGCTGCGTTGCGCCCGAACACACCGTTCGCCGAGCTCATCGCGCCGCTCGCCGAGCGCTTGCACTGGATCCCGTTCGACGAGTTCGAGTTCGCGCCCGATCGCTCGCGCGACTACGTCGTCCACGCGAACTGGGCACTCTACCTCGACAACTTCCTGGAGGGATTCCACATCCCGTTCGTGCATCCCACGCTGAATGCCGCGCTCGCGTTCGAGCAGTACGCGACGGAGCTCTACCCGAACGGCAGCGTGCAGCTCGGCCTCGCGAAGGACGGCGAGCTCGCGTTCGATCCGCCGCCCGGATCCGCCGATCACGGCCAACGCATCGCGGGCTACTACTGGTGGTTCTTCCCCAATTGGATGATCAACGTGTATCCGTGGGGCCTCTCGATGAACGTGGTGCAGCCGCTCGCGATCGACCGCACGCGCGTCGCATTCTGGACCTACGTCTGGCGCGCAGACTTGCTCGACCGCGGTGCCGGGTCGGGATTGCACCAAGTCGAGCTGGAGGACGAGGACGTCGTCCATTCCGTGCAGCGTGGCGTGCGCTCGCGTTCGTACGATCGCGGCCGTTACTCGCCTACGCGCGAGCAAGGCGTGCACCACTTCCACCGCATGCTGCTCGAACGACTCACGCTCGATCGTCCGCTCGGTTCGCACGGCGAGACCGCCGGCGCATCGCCACGCTAGTAGTCCGTCGCAAGCAGTCCGTGGTGAAAGTGCTTCGAGCCCGAAAGTGGCCGGTTCGCGTCAGAGCAAGGAGCGAGACCGCAGGCGAATCGTCGAGATTCGCCGAGGATCGAGCGACGCCGGGCTGGCGCGAACCGGCCGCTTTCGGGCTGAATGACTTTCGCCACGGGCTGCTAGTCAGGCGCGCACGAATTCGCACAGCGCGATGAACGTCGTCAGCGCGCGCGATTCGGGTCCGACGGCGCGCGCGCCGGAATCCAGCGCTCGAGCAGTGCGAGCAACTCGTCGCGCCGCAGCGGCTTGCTGAGGAAGTCGTCCATGCCGGACGCGAGGCAGCGCTCACGGTCACCCTTCATCGCGCTCGCGGTCAGCGCGACGATCGGCGTGCGTTCCCCGGCGCGCTCACGCGCGCGGATCGCCGCCGTGGCTTCGTAGCCGTCGAGCTCCGGCATGTGACAGTCCATCAGGATCAAGTCGTAGCGCCGCTCGCTCAGAGCGCGGAGCGCTGCGCGTCCGTCGTCGACCACGTCCACGACGAAGCCCTCACGCTCGAGAAAGCGTGTGGCAACGCGCTGATTCACGACGTTGTCCTCCGCGATCAGCACTCGACCGCCGGCGTTCGTGCTCGCGACGTCGGACGACGACTGCAACCCAGGCAACGGCGCGCGCGGCGGTGTGGCCTGCAGCGCCGAGAGGTTCGAGCATCGCACGCGCACGCTGAACCAGAACGTGCTGCCCTTGCCGAGCACGCTGTCCACGTCCATCGTCCCGCCGAGCAGTCCGCACAGCTGCCGCGAGATCACGAGCCCGAGTCCCGTTCCGCCGTAGCGTCGCGTCGTGGATCCGTCGGCTTGCGAGAAGCTCTGGAACAATCTGGAGCGCGACTCGGCCGCGATGCCGATGCCGGTGTCCTGCACCTCGAACTTGAGCACCCACGATTCGGCGTCGTGCTCGAGCGCGCGCACGCGCACGTCGATCGAGCCGTTCGGCGTGAACTTGATCGCGTTGCTGATCAAGTTCGTGAGGATCTGCCGGAGGCGCACGATGTCGCCCGCGACGTAGACCGGCACTTCGGGCTCGATCGACAGCGTGAGCGAGAGACCCTTCGACTGCGCGCAAGCGCGCTGCCACTTCACGATTTCCTCGATCCCGGCGCGCAAGTCGAAGTCGATCGTTTCGAGGTCGAGCTTGCCGGCTTCGATCTTCGAGAAGTCGAGGATGTCGTTCACGATCGAGAGCAGCGACTCCGCCGACGAGCGCACGGCTTCCACGTAGCCGCGTTGCTCGACGTCGAGCGGCGTGTCCAGCAGCAAGAGGCTCATTCCGAGCACGCCGTTCAGCGGCGTGCGCACCTCGTGGCTCATGTTGGCCACGAACTGCGACTTCAAGCGCGACGCCTCGATGGCTTCGTCTCGCGCGCGCGCGAGCTGTGACTCCCAGACCTTGCGGCCCTGGATGTCGATGCACGAGCCGATGAAGCCCTCGAACGTGCCGTCCGGGCCGTGCCGGGGCTGACCGCGATCGAGGATCCAGCGGTAGTCACCGGAGCGATGGCGCAAGCGGTACTCCATTTCGAACGCTTGCTGCGCTTCGAACGCGGCCACGTACGTCGCCATGCAACTCGCGCGGTCGTCGGGATGCACGCCCTCGATCCAGCCGTCGCCCAGTTCGTCGGCGAGAGCTCGTCCCGTGAAGTCGATCCACGCACGATTGAAGTACGTGCAGCGGCGCGTCGTGTCCGACATCCAGATCAGCGCCGCCGCTCCGTCGGCGAGAGCGCGGAAGCGCTCCTCGCTCTCCTGCATCGCACGCTCGGCACGCTTGCGCTCGGTGATGTCGGAGTGCGAGCCCGTCATGCGCACCGGCATGCCGGTCTCGTCCCACAACGCCTGCCCGCGATCGAGGATCCACTTGTACTTACCGTCGCTGCACTGCAAGCGGTACTCGACCTGGTAGTGCTCGGTCGTGTGGTTGAAGTGATCGCGGATCGCGCGCATGACGCGCGACATGTCCTCCGGATGGATGCGCGACGTCCACGAGCCCAGCTCGCGGCTCACGTCCTCGGCCTGCAGCCCGAGCATCTCGCGCCATCGATCCGAGAAGAACACCTCGTTGGTGCGCACGTTCCAGTCCCAGATGCCGTCGTTGTTGCCGCGCAACACGAGCTGCCAGCGCTGCTCGCTCTCGCGCAAGCGCTCGTTCGCCCGGCCGCGTTCCTCTTCGAGCGTCGCGTTCTGGATGAGCTGCTGCAGCCGTTCACCCGCGCAGCGGAGCAGTGCGCACACTTCGGCGGTCCACGTGCGCGCGCGCGGCGCGTCGAGACACAAGAGCGCGGTCAGCACGCCGTCGGTGCGCAGCGGCACGTCGAGCAACGCGCGCGTGCCGCCGCTGATCAGAGCATGACTGAGCAGGACGAGACGCGTGTCGTCGACCACCTCCGGCACGGCGACGACCTCGCCCGCTTCCAGCGCGGCGAGGTACTCCGGCGCGGAGCGCAGATCCGCCGTCGCACCGAGCAAACTCGGCATGCCAGACGGCTCGACCGAGCACTCGACCGCGAGACGACTCCGCGCGCGGACGCTCGAGTACGCCGCGCGGCACTCCGGAAAGGCTTCGTGGATCGTGTGGAGCGCGTACGAGATCACGTCGCGAACGCGCATGCCCGAGCGCACGTCCGAGATGGCGTCGAGCAGCTCGAGGCGCCGCTCGTTCGCCCGCAATGCAACGGCCGAGGCACGCTCGCGCGCGGCCAGCTCGGCGAGCTCGGCGCAGGTGCGCCGCAAGTCGATCTGCGCCATGACCTGGCGCGCCAACGCTTCGAGCGACGTCCGTTGCGCGTCGGTGAGCTCACGCGGAACCACGTCGATCACGCACAGGGATCCGAGCGCATGACCGTCCGGATCGACGAACGGAGCACCGGCGTAGAACACCACCCCGCCGGGACGAGCGACGAGCGGGTTGTCGTGAAAGCGCACGTCTTCGCGCGCGTCGCGAACGATGAGCAGCGCGCTGGGATTCGCGACCGTGTGCGCGCAGAACGCCGTCGCCCGCGCCGGCTCGCACCCATCGAAGCCGAACCGGGCTTTGAACCACAGCCGTGACTCGTCGACCAGCGTGATCAGCGCGACCGGGGTCTCGCACATCGACGCCGCCAGACGCGCCAAGTCGTCGAACGCCGATTCGGGTTCGGTGTCGAGGATGCGACTGCGCCGCACGGCGTTCAGGCGCGCGATTTCGTCGGCCGGCCGCGGGGCGTCGCTCACGGAAACGAACTCTCGGGAAGCGCAACCACGCCCCGGCGGAGGTCCAGGTGCGCGCTCGCGTTCCGGTCTATCGGAGCCGTCGCACACCGTCTTGAGGCACGGATTGCCTCGCGCTCCACCGATCCTCGGAATGGGTCGGCGGTTGTCGAGCGCGCCCTTCTCCCTACACTTGCGGCCCCACTCAGGAGCCGCACAGTCCCAATGACGCGCAAGAAGCAGGTCCTCGTCGCCAACGGCCAAGGTTTTTGGGGCGACTCGATGCTCGGTCCGGTCCGCCTCGTGCGCGAAGGCCCGCTCGACTACCTCACGCTCGACTACTTGGCCGAGGTGACGATGAGCATCCTGCAGAAGCAGAAGTCGCGGAACCCGCAGTCGGGTTTCGCGACGGACTTCGTCGCGCTCATCGATCGGATCCTGCCCGAGCTCGTCCAGAAGAACATCAAGGTCGTCGCGAACGCTGGCGGCGTGAATCCCGAAGGCTGCATGCGCGCGGTGCTCGACGTCATCGCGAAGCACGGCTTCCGCGGCGTGAAGGTCGGCATCGTCGAGGGCGACGACATCCTCGGGCGGCTCGACGAGCTGATCGCGAGCGGCGAAGAGTTCCGCAACATGGACACGGGCGAGCCGCTCGCGCGCGTGCGCAAGGGTGTGACGAGCGCCAACGTCTACCTCGGCGCGTTCCCGATCGCGGAAGCGCTCGCGCAAGGCGCGCAGATCGTGATCACCGGCCGCGGCACCGATCCTGGTCTCGTGCTGGGACCGCTGATCCACGAGTTCGGATGGGGACCGCGTGACTTCGACGTGCTCGCCGCCGGCACGGTCGCGGGTCACATCGTCGAGTGCGGTGCGCAGTGCACCGGCGGCAATTACACCGATTGGCGCAAGGTGCCCGACATGGCGCGCATCGGGTATCCGATCATCGAGGCGAGCGCCGACGGTTCGTTCGTCATCACGAAGCACACCGGCACGGGTGGCATCGTCGACGTCTCGACCGTGACGCACCAGCTCGCATACGAGATGGGCGATCCGCGCGCGTATCTCGGCCCCGACGTCAGCGCCGACTTCACGAGCTTTTCGATGGAGCAGGACGGCCGCGACCGCGTGCGTGTCTTCGGTGTGACCGGCGGCGCGCCGACCCCGACGTACAAGGTGTCGATGAGCACGCTCGGCGGCTGGAAGGCGATCGGTCAGCTCACGATCAGCGGACCCGACGCGCTCGCCAAGGCCGAGCTCTGCAGCCGCATCGTGTGGGAGCGGCTCGCGCTCGACGGTTGCGAGTACGCGCCGGAGGAACGCCTGGTCGAGTACCTCGGCGCGAACGTGTGCCACGCCGGGGTCGCACCCGCGGATCGTGCCGATCCGACGGAGATCGTGCTGCGCATGGGCGTGAAAGGTCCCGATCGAGCGAAGGTCGATCGCTTCGGATTCGAGCTCGTACCGCTCGTCACGAGTGGTCCGCCGGGCGTGACGGGCTTCGCCGGTGGCCGACCGAAGGCGACCGAGATCATCGGCTTCTGGCCCGCGCTCGTGCGCAAGGAAAAGATCCCGACGCGCGTGCGCGTCGTGACGTCGGAGGCGAAGCCGTGAATCGGAAGTCGAAGTCATGACGCTCGTCCCCCTCTCCCGTATCGCGAGCGCGCGCTCCGGCGACAAAGGCGAAGGCTCGAACGTCGGCGTGCTCGCCCGTTCGCGCGTCGCGTACGAGTTCTTGAAGAGAGAGCTCACCGCCGAGCGTGTGCGCCACCACATGGCCGCGATCAACGCCGGTGCGGTCAAGCGCTACGAAGCCGACAACATGGCCGTGCTCAACTTCATCCTCGAGGACAGTCTCGGCGGCGGCGGGTCGGCGTCGCTCAAGACCGACGCGCAAGGCAAGACGCACGGCCTGGCCGTGTTGCGCCTCGAGATCGACGTGCCGAACGACGTGTTGCGGCAGACGCCGGAAGCGTGAGCGGCGCGCGATGAACGTCTTGCTCGAGATCCAGGAGAAGGCGCGCCGCGCCGCGCGGCGCATCGTGCTCCCGGAAGCGCAGGACGAGCGCGTGCGGCGCGCCGCGGCGACGCTCGCGGCACAGAAGCTGTGCGTTCCGGTGCTCGTCGATGGTGGTCGCATGGGCGCGGCACCGGCGGGAGTGGAGGTCGTGCGTCCCGCGCGCGACGCACGCACGCAGCAGTTCGGCGAGGCGCTCTTCGAGCTGCGCAAGGCGAAGGGCATGACGATCGAGGAAGCGCACGAGCGCGTCCTCGATCCACTCGTGTTCGGCGCGTTCCTGGTGCGCAGCGGCGATTGCGCGGCCGGCGTGTCGGGCAGCGAAGCCGCGACCGCGGACGTGTTGCGCGCAGGTCTGCAAATCGTCGGGCTCGCGCACGGCATCAAGACGCTCTCGTCGTGCTTCCTGATGATCCTGAAGGACCGCGTGTACACGTTCGCGGACTGCGGCGTCGTGCCCGATCCGACCGCCGAACAGCTCGTCGACATCGCGGTCGCGTCCGCCGAGAGTCACCGGCGCCTCGTCGGCGAGGCGCCGCGCGTCGCGCTGCTCTCCTTCTCGACCAAGGGCTCGGCAAGTCACGCGCGCGTCGACAAGGTGCGCGCAGCGACGGAGCTCCTGCGCAAGCGCGCTCCCAATCTGACGGTCGATGGCGAGCTGCAACTCGACGCGGCGATCGTGCCGCAGGTCGCGGATCGCAAGGCGCCGGGCTCGCCGCTGGCGGGCCGCGCGAATGTACTCGTCTTCCCCGATCTCGACGCGGGCAACATCGGATACAAGCTCGTCGAGCGCTTGGCCGGCGCCACCGCGCTCGGTCCGCTCGTGCAAGGGTTGGAGAAGCCGTTCATGGATCTGTCACGCGGCTGCAAGTCCGAAGACATCGTCGACGTTGCCTGCATCGCGTCGATACTCGCAGGATGACGTGCATGCGCACTGCGTCGATCGCATCGTTCGTGCTGGCCGCCCTCGCCGGTTGCTCGCGCGACGCTCCAGAGGAATCCGCGAGCGCGGCGCCGGCGACGTTGGACACCACGGCGACGGTGAGCGACACCGCGCCGCTCGACGGTGACGAAGCAGCGTGCGCAGGTCCGGCGGAAACCGTGGACAAGGGCGAGGGCTGCACCGTCGAGCGCGTGCGCGCGGGTGACGGAACGGCGCTCGGCGTGCACGACGTGGCGCTCGTGCGCTACTCGCTGCGCATCGACGGCACGGACAAGATCGTCGCTTCGACCGAGGGCTGGCCGACCGCTGCGCGGATCGCGCTCGCGCAACCTTCGGCGAGCGGCACCGGCGCGACCGCGCAGAGTGCCGCGAGCGCGATCGCCGGCTTCTCCCGCGCGCTCGCGGGCGAGCGCGTCGGCTCGAAGCTCACGATCCGCATCCCGCCGGCGCTCGGTTACGGTGCCGCGGGTTTGCCCGCGTCCGGAATCCCCGCGGAGACGACCTTGGTGGCCGAGGTCGAGATCCTCGGCATCGCACGATGAGCCGTCGCCGCGCGTGCGCGCTCCTGCTCGCGATGCTGCCCGTGTCGTGCGCCCACATCGGACTGCAGCAACGCCCCGTGGCCGTCGCGCGCGGCACCGTGCGCACGTCGTCCGGCGTGACGTACGAAGAGCTGTTTCGCGGCACGGGCCCCGCGGCGCAGAAGGGCGACACGGTGACGTTCGATTACACGGTGTGGCTCGCAGGCGGCGAGCGCATCGATTCGACGCTCGATCGTGGCGTTCCGCTCACGATTGCGATCGGCAACGCGCCGGTACACGGGCTCGACGAAGGTCTGGTCGGCATGCAAGCCGGCGGACGCCGCAAGCTGAAGGTCCCGTCCGAGCTCGGCTACGGAGAGAAAGGCGTACCGGATCTGATTCCGCCGAACGCACCGCTCGTGTTCGAAGTGCACTTGATCGAGCTAGCGCGAAGCGCATCCTCGCGCTGAGCGCATGCGCGCAGTGCGACTTGCGCACGGAGCGCGCGCGTGCGGTGCGTCCGCGCGCCGCACGCTTGAATCGGCGGCGCGGGGACCCTGTCGGCTGCGAACGCCCGACTGAGTCGTGCAGCTTGCTTGGGCGCTTCAGCTGTGAGCTGCGCGAATGCGAGCGCCGACGCTGCGGCGGCGTGCAATCTCGCGTTACCGGAATGTCGAGTGTCGCAGCCGCGCCAAGGCAGCCGCACAGCAACGGCGAGCTGCACGTCACAGCAACGCGTTCGCAGCCGACACGGGTCCCCGCCGTTTAAAGCGGGCATCGCGGCAGACCGCGATACCCGAAGGCTGAGCGCGAGCCGACTCGCACGAAAAAAAAGGACCCGGGGGCCGAAGCCCCCGGCGATGAGCAGGATGGCGACCACCATGACAGCGGCGACTCGCAGCCGAGAACCCTTTGGCGGTGCTTCCT
>JBJXHG010000086.1:0-15230 GCA_046160865.1 Planctomycetota bacterium
CTGATGCTGATCGCGACGATCGCCGCGTTCTACCTGGGCCAGTACACGGAAGCCGCGGTCGTCATCGTGCTCTACACCCTGGGCGAGCGGCTCGAGAGTATCGGCGTCAGCAGCAGCCGGCGGGCGCTGGACGCGCTGGTCCGGACGACCCCTAAGACTGCGCGGGTCAAGGGTGCCGAATCCGAGCAGCCGATCGAGACCGTCCCCGTCGGCTCGATCCTCGTCGTCAAGCCGGGCGAAGCGATCCCGTTGGACGGGGTGCTCGAGTCTGGCAGCACGTCCGTGGACGAAGCCGCGATCACGGGCGAGCCGCTCCCGAAGGACAAGCACCCCGGAGACACGGTGTTCGCCGGCACGCTCAACAAGGAAGGCGCAGTTGAAGTCCGCACGACCAAGCTCCACCAGGACACGACGCTGAGCCGGATCGTGCGCCTCACATTCGAGGCCCAGAGCAGCAAGGCGCGCACCCAGAAGTTCATCGAGAAGTTCTCGCGCATCTACACCCCGGTCGTCCTCGTGATCGCGCTGCTCGTCGTCGCCGTGCCGGTTCTCCTGCTCGGCAAGCCCTTCGACGTGTGGCTCCTCCAGGGCGTCACGTTGCTGGTGATCGCGTGCCCGTGCGCGCTGGTGATCAGCACCCCGGTAGCGATCTACGCCGCGATCGGCAATGCCTCCCGCCGCGGGGTCATCATCAAGGGCGGGAAGTACATCGAGCTCCTCGCTCACCTCAAGGCGGTGGCCCTCGACAAGACGCGCACGATCACGGAAGGCCGCCCCGAGATCAGCGACGTCATACCGCTCGGCGCGACGACTCGGGGAGAGCTGGTCGCCTGCGCTGCTGGGGCCGAGGTGTTCAGCGAACACCCGTTGGCGCAAGCCGTCGTGGAACTCGCGGAGCGCGAGGACCTGCCGCCGCACGCCGTCGAGAAAGTACGCAGCGTCATCGGGAAGGGACTCACGGCTCAGTGCCTCGTCTGCGAGCACAAGGACATCTTCATCGGCAAGGTCGGGTACATCCGCGAGCTGATGCCAATGACCGACGAGGCGGCCGCTCACGTCGAGCGCTTGCAACAACAAGGGCGGACGGCCGTCGTCGTCAGCTTCGGGGCCGGGATCGCCGGCATCTTCGGGGTCGCGGACCCGATCAAGCCGGAGAGCGCCCGGACGATCGCCGAGTTGCACGAGCTCGGACTCGTCACAGTGATGCTGACGGGGGACCACGCCAAGAACGCACTCGTCATCGCGGAGGCCGTCGGGATTCCGACGGTGCACGGCGACCTCCTTCCGGAGGACAAGGTGGCGCGCGTGAAGGAACTGATGGCGACGCACGAGGGGGGCGTCGCCATGGTTGGAGACGGCGTCAACGACGCACCCGCGCTGGCCCTCGCGAGCGTGGGCATCGCGATGGGCGCTGCTGGCAGTGACACCGCGATCGACACGGCTCCCGTCGCGCTGATGAACGACAAGCTGAGCCTGGTGCCGTTCCTGGTTCGCCTCGGACGTCGCACTCTCGTGACGATCCGTGTGAATACGGCGCTCGCGATCGCGGTCAAGGTGGTCTTCCTGGGGTTGGCGCTGATCGGTTTGGGCAACCTCGTGCTGGCGATCGCGGCCGATGTCGGCGTCACGTTGCTCGTAATCGTTACGAGCCTGCGGATCACTCGGTTCAGGCCCGCAATCGGTGAGACCCGCCCACAGCTCCTGGGCACACCTCGCATGCCGGTGCGCGTTGGGCACTGAACGACGTCAATTGCTTCGAGACGATCGTCTCACTGGTTCGCGATCCCACCTTGGCAGCGATCGCGCGCACCGAGCGCGTGCGATCCGCCCACATTTGATCTCGGCGACGGTTTGGACGAAGCGGGGCGCGTCGCCGTCGCGCTGACGTGCAATCCCGCGCTGCGTGCAAAACGCTCTGCGATCGGTGAAGCGGACGCGCTGCTCGTAACCGCCGCGCGGTCGACGATCACGAGCTCGATCGGCGGATCCTCGCCGGTCGGTTCGACCTGCACGCGCGCGCGGCCGCGTATCGAACGCGCGAAGCCGAGCTGCGCCTCGCCGTCGCGCGCCAGTTTCCGGATCTGAGCATCGGTCCGTCGTTCGAGAAGGAAGTCGACGGCGCCGACAGCTTCGGCCTCGGCGGCTCGCTCGAGCTCCCGCTCTTCGACCGCGGTCCTCTTCCTGTTCCTCGGCAACTTGCGCGCGGGCCTGATCGTCGCGGCGGCGATCCCGCTGTCGATGATGTTCGCGTTCTCCGGGATGCTGAAGTACGGCATCGCCGCGAGCCTGATGAGCCTCGGCGCGCTCGACTTCGGCTTGGTCGTCGACAGCGCGGTCATCCAAGTCGAGAACGCCGTGCGACACACGGCGAAGGACCGCTCGAAGCGCCCGTTCGTCGACATCGTGCGCGACGCCGTGCTCGAGGTGCGCAAGCCGACGATGTTCGGCGAGCTCATCATCATGCTCGTGTACGTGCCGATCCTGACGCTCGAAGGGATCGAGGGCCGCTTGTTCCGGCCGATGGCGCTGACGGTGATCTTCGCGCTGGCCGGCTCGCTGCTCCTTTCGCTCACCGTGATTCCCGTGCTCGCGAGCTACTTGCTGCCGCGCCGCGCCGCGGAGCGCGAGCCGCTACTCGTGCGCCTCGCGCAGTGGATCTACCGGCCCGTGTTGCGCGGCGTGATCGCGCACCGCGTCGCGATGATCGGGCTCGGCGTCGCTGCGCTGTGCGGCGGCGTGATCGTCGCGCGCGGGCTCGGTTCCGAGTTCATTCCGCGACTCTCCGAAGGTGCCATCGCGATCAACGTCGTGCGGCTCGCCGGGACGGACCTCGAAGAATCGGTGCGCTACAACACGCAGATGGAGCGCGCGTTGCTCGCCGCGTTCCCAGACGAGATCGAGCATGTGTGGAGCCGCATCGGCACCGCCGAGGTCGCGACGGATCCGATGGGCGTCGAGCTCACCGACATCTTCCTCACGCTGCATCCGCGCGAGCGCTGGACGCGCGCGGCGGATCAAGCCGAGCTCGTCCTGCTCGTCCAGCGCGAGCTGCGCGACCTGCCCGGCCAACGCATCGCGCTCACGCAGCCGATCGAGATGCGCATGAACGAGATGGTCGCCGGCGTGCGCGGTGACGTCGCGGTGAAGCTCTACGGCGACGACTTCGACGTGCTCGTGGCGAAGGCGCACGAGATCGAGGACGTGCTCGCCGGCATCGACGGCGTCAGCGACCTGAGCACGGAGCAGATCACGGGCCAGCCGGTGCTCGAGATCCGCGTCGACCAAGATGCGCTCGCGCGCTACGGCATCCCGGCGAAGGCCGTGATGGAGATCGTCGAGGCGATCGGCGCCAAGCAGCTCGGCAACGTGATCGAAGCGCAGCTGCGCTTTCCGCTCGTCGTGCGCTTGCCCGAGCGCGATCGCGAGAGCGCGGCCGCGATCGGATCGATCCTCGTGACGACGGAAGCCGGCCAGCACGTGCCGCTCTCGAAGCTCGCGCGTCTCGAGGAAGTCGAAGGACCCTCCACCATCACGCGCGAGTGGGGCCAGCGCCGCATCACCGTGCAAGCGAACGTGCGCGGCCGCGACGTCGGCAGCTTCGTCGCCGAGGCGCAGCGCAAGATCGGCGCAGAGATCACGCTTCCCGCCGGCCGCTACCGCATCGAATGGGGCGGCCAGTTCGAGAACCTCGAGCGCGCGCGCGAGCGCTTGACCGTCGTCGTGCCGCTCGTGCTCGCGCTGATCGCGGCGCTGCTCTACGCGACGTATCGCAACGTGCGCGATTCGCTGCGCGTGTTCACCGGCGTGCCGTTCGCCGCGATTGGTGGCGTGCTCGCCTTGTGGGTGCGCGACATGCCGTTCTCGATCTCGGCCGCAGTCGGATTCATCGCGCTGTCCGGCGTCGCCGTGCTCGGCGACATGGTGCTCGTGTCAACGGTGCGGCAACTGCGAGCTCGCGGCCGCACGCTCGCCGCCGCCGTCGAAGAAGCGTGCATGACGCGCCTGCGCCCGGTGCTGATGACGTCGCTCGTCGCCGCGCTCGGCTTCGTGCCGATGGCGCTGAGCACCGGCGTCGGTGCCGAGGTGCAACGCCCGCTCGCGACGGTCGTGATCGGCGGAGTGATCAGCAGCACGCTGCTGACGTTGCTCGTGTTGCCGGCGATCTACCTCGTGTTCGCGGGCCGGAAGGCGGCGGGGTCCGTCGCCGCGGAGCATGACGAGGGATCGGTGACGGCGGCGAGCGTCGTGAGCGCGTGAGGCGACCGCCTCTTGAAGCGCACGTCGCCGGCCCCGCCGACGCACACGAACGCTTCACCCCGTCTTGATCTCCCCCACCGACGCTCCGTCATACTGTCCGCCCTCGTCGTCCCACGGAGCTCCGCATGTCACGTCACTCGCTCGCGCTCTTCGCAGCACTGTCGCTCGCCTCGTGCACCGCCACCGACTCACACGCGCCCGGCGCGGCGCACACGGAGGCGCCGCCTGCGAGCGACGCGCAACGCGAGCAGTGGCTCGACATGTTCGCGCGCAGCTACTTCCCCGGGCGCAGCGGACAGGTGTTCCTCGTCAGCCGCGAGGGCGACGTCATCACGTTCAAAGACGAGCTGTACCGGTACATGCACGGCTCGCCGTGGGACTACGACACGCGCATTCCGATGCTCTTCTACGGTGAGCCCTTCGTGCGCCGAGGCGAGTTCGACGCTCCTGCGGCGCAGCAGGACGTCGCGCCGACGCTCGGCGCGATCGTCGGCGTGTCGCCGCTCGCGACGTACACGGGACGCGTGTTGAGTGAAGCGCTCCGTCCGTCGGCCGAGCGGCCGCGCATCGTCGTGCTGCTCGTGCTCGACGCGATGCGCGCGGACTACTTCACGACGCACGCCGCGGTGATGCCGACGCTCGCGCGGATGAAAAACGAGGGCGCTTGGTTCTCGGAAGCGCGCATGAACGTGCTGCCGACGGTGACCGGTGTCGGCCACGCAACGATCGGCACGGGCACCGATCCGCGCTTCCACGGCATCGTGGTGAACAACTTGTTCAACCGGATGAAGGGCGAGCGCGGCGCATCACAAGAGGTGTACGACGGTCTCGATCCGGGCGAGCTGATGGCGCTCACGCTCGCCGACGTGTGGGGCATCGAAACGCGCGGCCGCGCCATGATCGTCGGACACGGCGGTGCGCTGCGCGCGACGCTCGGGCTCGTCGGGCGCGGCGCGTGCGGGATCAACGGACAGCGCGTGCGCGCGGCGAGCTACCAAGCTAGGGACGACGGCGGTTGGGAGACGAACGAGACGTGCTTCGCGATGCCGGAAGCGTTGCGCTCGTTCCACGCGAAGCGCTACTGGACCGAAGCCGGCGGACAGTGGATGGGTCACGACATCGCGAGCGCGCGGACGTTCAAGGCGTCGAGCGTGTACCAACGCTTCGAGGGCGAGGCGCTCGTGCAGGTGATGAAGGAGAGCGTGGGCGGCAAGACCCTCGGCGACGACGACGTCACAGATCTCGTGCTCGTCAATCTCAAGGGACCCGACTACACGGCGCATGCGTACGGGCCCGACTCGCCCGAGCTGCGCGCGACACTCGCGGAACTCGATCGGCAGATCGCGAGCGTGCTGCGCGTGCTCGACGAGCAAGCCGGACCGGGACGCAGCGTCGTCGCGATCACCGCGGATCACGGCATGCCGGCCGAGCCCTTGGCGGGTCGACGGCACTACGCGAGCGACATCGAGGCCGCGCTCGAGGAGCAATTCGATCCGGCCGGCAAGGCGGTGATTCAGTACTACGGCGACGCAGCGAGCGGGCAGATGTACGTCGACACCGAGCGGCTGCGCTCGCTCGGCCACTCGTTGAGAGATATCGCGAACTACCTGGATACCCTCGACTTCGTCGCCGCTGCGTTCACCGAGGACCAAGTCCGAGCCGCGCAATCACGTCTCCCGCGCCGGTAACGCGACAAGACGTCAGCCCGGCGAGCACCCGCTCGGGTGTGCGCTGCCGACGCGCGCTGCGCCGCGCGCTCTTGCGCGCGACCGCCACGGCCCTATGGTCGCATGTTGCGATTCGTTCGCGCGCACCTCCGAGCCCACGATGACGTACGTTCCGCCGAATCCTCCGCTGCCGTTCGATCACGCGCAGTTGCTCGCTTCGATCGTGCGCTCGTCCGACGACGCGATCGCGAGCAAGACACTCGACGGCGTGCTCTCGTCGTGGAACACGGCCGCGGAACGCCTGTTCGGATACACGGCAGCCGAGGCGATCGGCCAGCCCGTGCAGATGCTGATCCCGGCGAACCTGCGTCACGAAGAAGACACGATCCTCGCGCGCATTCGCAAAGGTGAGCGCATCGAGCACTACCAGAGCCTTCGGCTGCGCAAAGACGGCACCACGGTCGAGGTCGAGCTCACGATCTCCCCCGTGTACGACGCGAGCGGCACGATCGTCGGCGCTTCGAAGATCGTGCGCGACGTTTCCGAGCGCAAGCGCACCGAGCTGGAGGGCCAGCGCTTGCGTCGCGTCGAGCAGGAGCTCTACGACGATGCGCAAGCGATGAACGCGCTCGCGCGCGTTCTCGGGGGCGAGCTCGAGCTGCAGACGATCGCGCAAGAGTCGGTGAACTGCGCGACGCGCCTGGCCGACGCCGCGTTCGGCGCGTTCTGCTACGACTTCGCGAACGAGCGCAAGACGGCGTGTTCGCTCTTCGCATTGTGCGGCATCGAGCGCGCCGCCTTCGACGCGCTCGTCGCGGCGAGCGACGGCGCGCGCTTCGACTCGGGACACATGGGCGCCGCGCCCGTGTGCGTGGCCGATCTCGCGGCGCAGGTCCCGGGCGCGGGCGAGCGCCTGCCCGTGCGCAGTTATCTCGCCGTCCCGATCAAGCTGCGCGACGGTGACGTTCGCGGCGGCTTGTTCTTCGGTCACCCCACACCCGGAGTGTTCACGGAGCGCGCCGAGCGCCTCGCACTCGGCATCGCCGTGCAAGCGGCGATCTGCATCGACAACGCGCGCCTGTTCGAGAACGCGCAAGCAGAGATCGCCGAGCGGCGCGCGGCGGAAGAGCGCGAGCGTGCGGCGCGAACCGAGGCCGAGCGTGCCAACCGGCTACGCGACGAGTTCCTCGCGACGCTTTCGCACGAGCTGCGAACGCCGCTCAACAGCATCCTCGGCTGGACGCAGCTCCTGCGGCGCGCGCCCGACGACGCGAGCATGCGCGAGCGTGCCATCGACGCCATCGAGCGCGGCGCGCGCACGCAGACTCGCCTGATCGAGGACCTGCTCGACATGAGTCGCGTCATCTCGGGCAAGCTGCGGCTCGACATCCAATGTATGGACGTCGCGCCGACCGTCGAGGCGGCGATCGAGACCTTGCGCCACGCCGCCGAGGCCAAACGCATGCGCGTCGAGTGCATGCTGGACCCGAACGCGGGTCCGGTCGTCGGCGATGCGACGCGCATCCAGCAGATCGTGTGGAACCTGCTGTCCAACGCCGTGAAGTTCACGCCACCGGACGGGCGCATCGAAGCGCAGCTCGTGCGCGTCGATTCGTCCGTCGAGATCCGCGTCAGCGACACGGGCCGCGGAATCAGCGCCGAGTTCCTGCCGCATGTGTTCGACCGCTTTCGTCAAGCGGACAGCTCGACGACGAGGCGCGAAGGCGGGCTCGGACTCGGGCTCGCGCTCGTGAAGCACTTGACCGAGCTGCACGGCGGCACGGTGGAGGCGTCGAGCCCGGGCGAAGGCGGTGGCGCGCAGTTCACCGTCCGTCTCCCGATCGCGCTGCTCCGCGCCATGACCAAGCGCGACGGCTCGCGCGCAGCGAGCGCAACGAGCGCGCTGCCCGGCGAGCCGATCGGAGCGCGACGCCTCTCCGGTTTGACGTTGCTGGTCGTGGACGACGACGTCAACTCGACCGAGATGCTGCAGCGCATGCTCGAGGAGCGCGGTGCACGCGTCGGCACGGCGTCAGGTGCGCGGCGAGCGCTCGAGCTGCTCGACGAGCTGCGGCCGGACGTGCTGGTGAGCGACATCGGCATGCCCGACATGGACGGCTACGACCTGATCCGCGAGATCCGTGCGCGCGGTAACGCGGTCCCGGCGATCGCGGTGACCGCGTTCGCGCGCGCGGAAGACCGGATCCGCGCTCTGCGCCTCGGCTTCAACGCGCACGTCGCGAAGCCGCTCGAGCCGCAGGAGTTGATCGAGGTCATCGTCGCGCTGACGCTGTGAGCGCGCGGACTCGCGCCTCGCGCTGACCCGGTGCACGGCGCGCATGTGCGGCGCACTGCAAGTGCTGCATGTGCGAGGTCGCGAGGCAGCGGCCTCGATGCGCGCGCGTGATCCACGACGGCGCACGACGGCGGAATCCTTGTTGCCGTCGAAGCCGCGATCGCACGTCCCGTGTCACGCGCTTCGACCACGAGCGCATTCCCGCGCGCGTCGTGCACGCGCGTGGCTCCGGCGCGCGTGCGCGGAACCGCCGGCGCGCGCCAGTCAGTCCGCGTACGACTCGTCGAGCACCGAACGCTGGAACAAGCGCTCTTCTGACAGCTGGTGCAGCGTGAGCTCGCGGATCGCGCGCGCGGTCGACGCCCACTCGGCGCACGGCGCGCTGGCGGGATCGGCGCACTGACCGAGGCTCTCGTCGAACGTGTGCAAGAGCGCGTCGAGCTCGGCGTGCTGATCCGACTGCAACTTGATCCAGCGCTGAACGCCCGGATCGTCGGACCGCAGGTGGCTCCAGTGCTCGTGCTCGCGCTCGAAGTGGCGCGTCAGGCCGGCGTGCAGCGCATGCACGCGCTGCCGCAGCGACACGAGCACATCGCCATCGTGCTCCGCAGCGAGCCGCGCGAGCTCCGCCGTCAGCGACTCGGCGAGCGCACGCAACAGTTCTTGATTGGCTTCGAAGGTCGTAGAGCTGCGCACCATGGTCGATCGCTCCGCACGGGACTTCGGGGGGCACGTGCCAAGATCCTGACCGGCGCGATCGGAGCCAATACGCGCCAGTGAGTAGCGCCGTGCATTCTCGGATCCGAGAGTGCGCGCCTGCTTCGGACCGCGCCGCTGCTCGGCGGGCTGCGGCGAGCCGGCATCTCTCGACCGCTTCGTCGCGAGGTCGCGCCAGCGCGTTCGGAGCACGGCGTTGCTTCGGAATCGACCGCAGCAGGAGGTGGTGAAAGATGCGGGCTAGGACTTCGCCCGCAGCGCCTCGTACAGCCCGGTGCAGCCGAGCAGGATGTCGCGGATGCCGGCGCGCACGTGCTCCGACTCGAGCGCCTGCGTGCTCATCGCGTTGTGCGCGTCGAGCGCCCCCATGATCGCGTTCGTGAGCTCGCTCTTCAGGTCGGGCGAGTTGGCGAACTGCTCCTTCGTGTTGCTCGCGGCTTGTTGCCGTAGCGTCTGCGACTCGAGCAGCTTCGTGCGCAGAACCTGGTTGACGTAGACGAGCTTGTCCTCGTCGGAGAGGTCGCCCTGGAAGAGCTCGTTCACGCGCTCGATGATCTCGGAGAGGTACTCCGCATCACCGCCTCCCCCAGCCACTCCGCACCGCTCGACTTGTACTTCGGCTACCGCGCGAAGTTCACGAGCCCGACTCCTTCGGCGACGCCCGACGGCTCGATGACGCCGCGCGGCCACAGCGGGCAACTATTAGGAAACTCCGAAGAGTTGCTCGGCGCCGCGCGCACTCCCGAACCTGTAAGGCGCACTTACAAGTTGCCCCGCCGCGCCCATCCCCCACCTATCCGGAAACTCCGGATAACTGCCGCGTCGCCGCCAACCAAGCCGACGCCGCGAAGTCTGCCGCGGCCAAGTGTCACTGCGCGGCGCGGAGAGTGGCGAGGACGACGGGACTCGAACCCGCAACCACCGGCGTGACAGGCCGGTACTCTAACCAATTGAGCTACGTCCCCGCGGTCGAGGGCGGGGAGTATACCGGCCGCGGCGAGGTCGTCCAGAGGGCGAATCGAGCCGCGCTGCGCGCGTCGCGAGCCGCGCGTCAGCGGCCGGCCGCCTCCCCCGCCTCTTTGTCCGTGATCTTGTGCTTGCGCAGGTAGTAGCCGAGGTTGCGCGGGTCGATCCCGAGCAGGTTCGCGGCCTCCTTCTTCTTGCCGCGGCTGTGCGCAAGCGAGCGCAGCACGATCTCGCGCTCGGCCGCGTCGAGGTTGCTGCGCAGGTGGAACTCGGTCGCGGCGGGTCGCGGCGTCGACGGCACGCCGGCCTCGAGGATGCTCGCGAAGAGCTCGGCCGAGAGCACGCCGCCGCCGGCCAGGATCTCGGCGCGCTCCAGTGCATTCGAGAGCTCGCGCACGTTGCCGGGCCAGCCGTACGACGCGAGCACCTCGAGCGCGTCGCGCGGGATCGACGCGGCGGCCGCGCGCCCTTGCGCCGCATCGGTCCGCGAACCGCTGGTCCGCGAACCGGCCGCGCGCGCGCGCGTCAGCAAGTGCGCGACGAGCGCGGGCAAGTCTTGCTTCCGATCGCGCAGCGCCGGCATCGCGATCGGGAAAACTTTCAGGCGGTAGAGCAGGTCCGAGCGGAACGCGCCGGCCTTCGACTTCGCGGCGAGGTCCTCGTTCGTCGTCGCGACGATGCGCACGTCCGCGCGGCGCGCGCGCGGCTCGCCGAGCACCTGGTACTCGCCGGTCTCGAGCACGCGCAAGAGCTTCGCTTGCTGCTCCAGGCGCAGCGCACCGACTTCGTCGAGCACGAGCGTGCCGCCGTCCGCTTGGGCGAACTTGCCGGTGCGATCGGAGAGCGCGCCGGAGAGCGCGCCCTTCTTGTGGCCGAAGAGCTCGCTGTCGAACAGCTCGTCGGTGACGGCCGCGCAGTCGAGCCAGACGAGCTCTTGCGACGCACGCGCGCTCTGCCGATGCACGAGCTCGGCCGCGAGCTCCTTGCCGGTGCCGCTCTCACCCGTCACGAGCACCGTGGCGTCGGTCGGGGCTACTTGCGCGATCAAGCTGCGGACCTGCGTGATCTCGGTCGACGTGCCGGCGAGCGAGCGCGGGCCGCGCAAATCCTCGACGGTCGTGCGCAGCCGTTCGACTTCGGCGAGCAGCGAGCCATGCTCGACGGCGCGCTTCACGAGCAGCACGAGCTCCTCGGGATCGACGGGCTTCTGCAAGAAGTCGAACGCGCCCGACTTCATCGCGGCCACCGCTTCGGCGACCGTGCCGACGCCGGTGATGACGATGACGGGCGTCGCGATCCCGCGCTGCTGGATCTCGGCGAGCAGCTCGAGTCCGCTGCCGGTCGGCATGCGCAAGTCGGTGACGATCGCGTCGAACGTCTCCTCGTCGAGCTGCTTCAGCGCGTCGCGGCCACCGCTCGCGACGGCGGGACGAAAGCCGTCGGCACGCAGGATTTCGCCGAGCGATTCGCGCACGAGCGCTTCGTCGTCGACGACGAGGACGCGGGGAGAAGTGGTCATGGTTTCGCGCTGCGCGGCGGCGTGCCCGGTGAGCTCGGGGCGAGCGCCGGCAGCGGCAGCGTGATCGTGAAGCGCGCGCCGGTGCGCTCGCGGTTCTCTGCACGCAGGCTGCCGCCGTGCGCGCGCACGATGCCATACGAGACGGCGAGGCCCAAGCCCGTGCCGTTCGACGAGGTGAAGAACGGATCGAAGATGCGCTCGAGATCCGCGGGCGGAATGCCGGGTCCGTCGTCCTCGACGGCGAGCTCGACCTCGCCCGCGCTGCCGTCGAATCGTCGACAGTGCGCGCGGATGGTGATCTTTCCGCGCGACTGCATCGCGGTCGCCGCGTTGAGCACGAGGTTCAGGACGACTTGCTCGAGGCGTCCCGCGTCGCCGACGACGGAGAGCGGCGCGTCGAGGCCGATGCGCTCGATGTCGACACCGCGGAACTTCTCCGAGTACGCGACGAGCTTGAGCGCGCGGTCGACGACCTGCGCGAGGTCGGCGTCACCGTGTCCCGCGGTCGGCCGCGCGAAGCGCAAGAGATCGCGCACGATGTCGCGGATGCGGTGGAAGCCGTGCCGCACGAGCTCGAGGTGCCGCGCGCGCTCGGCGGCGGGCAGGCTCTCGCGCTCGAGCAGCGACAAGTAGTTCCCGATGTACTCGAGCGGGTTGTTGATCTCGTGCGCGACGCCCGCGGTGAGCAGGCCGATCGACGAGAGGCGCTCGCGGATCGCGAGCTCGCGCTCGAGCTCCTTCTTCTGCGTCAGGTCGCGCAGCGACACGTGCACGATGCGCTCGAGGCCGAGATCGATCGACGCGAGGCGCGCGTCGGCGATCAGCGTGCCGCCGTCGCCGCCGCGCAAGCGGACTTCCGGCAGCGACACGTGCGCGCCACCGGGTGCGACGGAGCTCGCGAGCGCGACGCGAAACGTGGCCAAATCTTGCTCGGCGATCAGCGCGTCGACCGTCGCGCCGGATCGAAGCCGCTCGCGCGCCGCTGCATTGCGTTCGCGCACGCCGCCCGTCGCCGGATCGACGACGAGCAGCATGTCGGCCGCACCTTCCATCAAGGCTTGGTACTTGGCCGATTCGCGGTGGATGCGCGCGAGATACTCCTCCGTCTCGCGCCACCGTGCGCGCGCGATGGTCCGGCGGTGGATGAAGACGCCGAGGAAGCCGGCGAGCGCGGTGCCGCCGACGCAGACGTAGAGCACGCTGCGCGCCTCAGGGCTCGCGCCGACGCGCTCGAGCCACACCGCTCCCGCACTGCACGCCAGCGCCGCGAGCAACGCGAAGAACGCGGCCAAGCGCAGGTGACCGCGCCGCTTGACCGCAGACCTTGCCTCGGGTCGTGAGTCGGCCACGGGTCGTGAGTCGGATCGATTGCCGAATGCAGCCATCGCAAGAGCGCGCTCGGAGCGCGCCGACGCGAGCTTAGCAGTCCGTGGTGAAAGTGCTTCAAGCGCGAAAGTGGCCCGTTCGCGTCAGAACAAGGAGCGAGACCGCAGGCGAATCGTCGAGACTCGCCGAGGATCGAGCGACGCCGGGCTGGCGCGAACGGGCCGCTTTCCGGCTGAATGACTTTCACCACGGGCTGCCAGCCGCTGCGGTCCGAACGCCCGCGCAGCCGGCCTTCGTACCCTCGCCGTCGGCTCGCGCCCCTTGAATCGGGTACTGCGAATCTATATCCACCAGCGGCAGGGGCCGCGGCAGCTGATTCGTGCCGCCAGCCCAGCGAAACATCGGGGGGCGCACAGCAGCGGTGGACGAACAGCAACTGGTCGCGGGGCTTCGCGAGCGGCGCGACGACGTGGTCGGCGTGTTCCTCGAGCGTTACCGGCCGCTCTTCTACCACTGCATCAGCCAGTTCGAGTCCGATCACGCCGCGCGTGAGGACCTCTACCAGGACGTCGTGGTGTACGTCCTCGACCGGCTCGACCGCGACAGCTTCGATCCCGCCAAGGGCTCGTTCGGAACCTGGCTGTACCGCGTGGCGTGGTGCCGCTGCGTCGACCTGAAGCGCAAAGAGGGCGCGCGCCGCAACACACGACTCACGACGGTCGGCGACAAAGTGCCCGAACGCATCGACGAGTCGCCCGGGCCTGGCGCGGTGGCGGGCGACGCCGAGATCGGCAGCTTGGTGCGCCGCGGAATGGCGGGACTCGAACCGGAAGAGCGCGCGTTGCTCCAGCTGCGCTTCGTCGACGAGCGCACGATCGGCGAGATCTCGCAGGAGCTCTCGATCTCGCTCGAGCAGACGAAGTACAGGCTCAAGCGCGCCTCGACGAGTTTGCGGCGCGTGTTGCTCAACGAGTTCGCGTTGGAGGAGGCAGCCGAATGAACTGCGATCCGTCAGAAAAACGGCCGGAAGATTCCCCGCGCGGACGCGGGATTGCGGAATCGTGCGCGGACATGAGCGCACAACCGGAGAGCCCCCGCCTCGCCGCTGGTGCGATCGACGACCCGGAGCGAGCCGCGCAGGCGCTGCTCGTGTGGGACGAGCTCTCCAAGAGCGACCGCCGCAGCCTCGCGGAACACCCGCTCCACGGGCCGCGCTTCGCGCGACTCACCGCAGCCGATCGGTGGCTCGCGCAGCGCGAGCCGCGCGACGGTTGGTCGACGGTGATCCCCGGCGAGCCGTGCCCCGAGGCGGACGAGCTGTACGACTTCGGCCGCGGACCGGGATACACGGCGCAAGACGTCGCACGCCGCGCCGAGATCCAAGCGCACTTGGAGACCTGCGCCGACTGCGTCGGATTGGTCGCAACGCTGGTTGCCCCGCCGCCGCTGCCACTGTCTTTCGAGCGCGAGGGCCCGCCGGTCTCCGCAACGCTGCCTGCACCCGACGCCGTCGCACCGGCGCCGAGGTTCGCACGTGCCGCGGATGAACCGGCGGGCCCGGCCTCCCCACTCCGGGCGCTGCCGCCGGTTCTCCCGAGCGCGCCGTTGCGCCGCCACCGCGCTTGGCCGCGAGTCGCGGCCGCCGCGGCGGTCGTGCTCACCGCGGCCACGCTCTGGTACCGCGAAACGAGCCACACGAGCCCGTTCCCGGCCGCGCCGCTCCTGCGCGGGGACGCCGCGGGCGCGCTCGCGTACCCGCGCGGCCGAGTTCTCGCTCCGCCCGCGATTCCGTCGTGGGCGTCCGTGGGCCGGCGGCTCGTGTTCGAGATCGCGGAGCGACCCGGCGCGACGCAGTACCGAGTCGAGCTCGCGCGGCATCACGGCGGCGCCTTCGAAACTGGCGCGATCGTGCGCACGCTCGTCTCCGACCGGCCGACGGTCGAGCTCGAGCCGCTGGATCTAGCACCCGGCCATTACACCTGGCGCGCGTGGGCGCTCGTGCAGGGACTCGACGAGCGCGTCGGCGACCGCGACTTCGAGATCGTGGCGGACGCAGCGACCGTGAGCGCGATCGACGAGCTCGCCGGAGACGCCGAACCGGGTCGCAGTCACGCGGCGGTCCGGCGACTGTGGTCAGACGGCTTCTATGCGGATGCGCGTGAGATCGCGCGCGCCTTGCCGCCGTCGGCCGACCGGGACGAATTCCTCCGTCGCACGTTGGGCCGCTGAGCCCTGGCCGCGCACCCCGTCGCGGCCTGCAGGTCGAGCGAAATGGTGCGGCGCAACACGAGCCGACGAAGGGCGTCGTCCGGCGCGTTCCGGCGCGGGCTGGCCCGCATTTCTCACTACGTCCTGCTGCGTTCGCGCCAACTCGCTCGGCGCGGCGTTGTTGGATCGGAATCGATCCTTGCTGACCAAGCAGGTCACCTCCGGTCGATTCCGATGCAACGCCTTGCTCCGAACGCGCCGGCGCAACCTCGCG
>JBJXHG010000087.1:0-9201 GCA_046160865.1 Planctomycetota bacterium
GTCGGCGCGCATCGAGTCCTCGTAGCCGTCCGGCAGCGAGCGCAGGAAGTGCGCGATCACGAACTCCTTCTTCTCGTCCGCGGGCAAGCGCGCGAGCAGCGGATCGGACAGCGCGTTGCTGTCGATCATCACGACCTGCGGGCCGGCGTAGAAGCTCTTGAAGCCCGTCGCCGGGTACACGACGACGAGGCGGCCGCGCTGCGAGAGCTCGCGTCCGAGCGTGACCCACGGATGACTCGGCTCCCAGCCGTTCTTCGGCGCGTTGAGCAGGCCGGTCGCCTCGAAGTACATCCAGCGCTGATCGCCGACGTTGCGCGCGATGTTGCTCGTGTCCTGGACGCGGCCGTAGCCCGGCCCCGAGAGGAGGATCGGTCGCATCGGCACGAACGACAGCACGAGCGCACCGGCGACGGCGAGCGAGGAGTAGAGCGGCTTCCAATCGAGCTGCGCGAGCGACGCGACCGCGGCGCAGAACGGTGCGGCGAGGAAGCGGCCCATCATGAAGTCGCCGCCGACGCGCAGCACGTAAGCGAGGTAGAGCACGATGCCGAGCGCGATCGGCAAGTGACGGCGCGCGTCGATCATCGGAGGAAGGATCACCCCGCACGCGATGACGGCGACCGTGAGCGGATCCATCTCGAGCGCGTTCGTGAGGTACTGGAGGCCCTGCCGCGCGAGATCTTCGTCCGCGATGCCCGTGGCGAGCTTCGCGTACGCGGTGTTCGGGAACGGAAAGCCGTAGTACGCGATCGAGAACGCCTCCCACGCGATCATCGGCGCGAAGCCGAGCGCGAGCACGGCGAGCGTGCGCGCGTCGTGGCGCTGCACGAGCGTCCACGCGAGCGCGGGCGCGAAGAGGAGCGCCGTGTCCATGCGCGTCAGCACGCACAGCCCCGCCGTCGCGGCGAGCACGAGCACGGCGCGCGGGCGCTGATCCTCACTCGCCCACGTCAGCGCGAAGAGCACGATCAAGAGGTGCGTCAGCGGGTTCTCGAGGCCCGACGTGCTGTACTCGACGAACGCCTTGGAAAGGCACAGCGACGCGCCGACGCCCAGCGCGGCCGCCGTCGTGCGCGACAGGCGGAACACGACGAACGCCACCGTCGCGAGCGCGATCGCGAACGAGAGCGCGAGCACCGTGACGTAGTACTCGCTCGTCATCGACACACACGCCGTGACGAGCATCATCCACAAAGGGTGCGTGTACGCCTGCACGCGCTCCTCGACGTTCCACGTGAGCCCGTAGCCGTTCAGGAAGTTGTCGACGGTGCGAAACGTGATATAGGCGTCGTCGTTGATCCACGCGGTGAGCACGAGCAGCACCGCGAACGCGAGGAGCGGCAATACGCGCCACGCACGACTCGACGTCGCGCTCATCGGCCCTCTTCGCCCGCGTCGAGCAATCGCTCGGCGATGACGAAGCGCGCCATCGCCTCGGCGGCCAGCGCGTTCGCTTTCGCGTTCGGATGTTGGTCGCTCGGGTGCACCCACAGCGACGTGTCGCGCTGTCCGACGAACGTGTCGAAGAGATCGAGCGCCGGGATGCCGTTCTTCGCGCACGCGTCGCGGATCATCGCGTGGATCGGCTTCATAGGGTGCGAGGGGGAGAGATCGAACAGGAACGGGAACACGCACACGCCGAAGCGCGCGCCGGCCGCGCGCGAGAGCTGGTCGCCCTTCGCGAGCAGATCGAAGCTCTTCTGCCACTTCTCCGGTGTCGAGAGCGCGCCGCGCACTGTGTCCTCGACGTAGCGCCGCCCGACGCGGCCGCGCGCGTACATCGAGTACGCGTAGCTCGCGAAGTAGCTGTGCTTGAGCCAGTCCTTCTCGTACTGGCCGCGGAACTCCCGCCAGAGATCCAAGCCGCCGGCGTAGTCCGCGTCGTTGAGCACGTACACGACGAGCACGAGGTCGGGCTTCGTGCGCAGTCCGCGGTGCTCGAGGAACGCGATCTCGGAGTCGGTGCTCCACGCGCTCACGCCGCAGTTGATCACCTCGACGGGGCGGCCGCGCTCCTTCGTGAGCAAGCTCGCGAGGCGCACGCAGAACGTGTCCTCGAGCTTCACACCTTCGCCGAACGTGAAC
Organism: Planctomycetota bacterium; assembly: GCA_046160865.1. Classification (GTDB taxonomy): domain Bacteria; phylum Planctomycetota; class UBA1135; order UBA1135; genus JBJXHG01. The sequence goes on from JBJXHG010000087.1 coordinate 2,086, forward strand.
GAGTCGCCGAGCACGAGCACCCGCTCGGTGCCGGGCGTGCGCTCGTCGGTCCATTCGGCGCCGCGGAAGCCTTGCGCGTTCGTCTCGTAGTCGAGGCCGTTGCGCTCGTCGAAGTAGCCGTCCGGATTGCTGTCGTACTCGAGGCGAAACTTCGCGTGCGGCTTGAACTGGAACAGCACGCCGGGCACGTATTCCTCGGGCGGCAGGATCGCGTGCTTCCAATCGCGCGTGCGCGCTTCGTGGTAGCCGCGCAGATCGAGGGCGCGGAATACGAGCTCGATCACGAGCATCGAAGCGACGGTCGAGATCGCGAGCACGAGCAGGCGCTTGCGCCACGGGGATCTCGCCTGCGCGTCGGTCATCGTGAACTCAGAACTGGAAGTAGATGAACGCCTTGTAGCCGGTCGCGACGAAGAACAATGTGATCGTCCAGCACAGACCGTAGACGACGCCGTAGCCCACGTCGGACAAACGTCTGCCGATCCAGTCCATCGCGCCGTGGTAGTGCGCGATGTGTACGGCGAGCAAGAGCAGGATGAGCGCGCCCCAGGTCGGGTCGATGGTCTGCGTGCCGCTGGATCCGATACCGAGCAGCTTGCTGTGTACCGCGAGCGCGGTATCGACGTCTGGCGCGCGGAAGAAGACGTAGCCGAACACGAGCGCGATGTTGAGCAGCACCGGTCCGAAGAAGGCGGACACGCGGCCCGGAATCGAGTCCTTGGAAACGTTGAGCTCCCACACGCGGTGGATCACCAGGTACGACGCGTGCACGAGGCCCCACAGGAGGAAGCACCAGCTCGCGCCGTGCCACAGTCCGCACAGCGTGAACACGATCAGGATGTTGAGGTAGCTGCGCGCCTTCGAGCCGCGGTTGCTGCCGAGCGGGATGTAGAGGTAGTCGCGGAACCACGTCGACAGCGAGATGTGCCAGCGCCGCCAGAACTCCGTGATGTTCTGGGCGAGGTAGGGGAACTTGAAGTTCTCGACGAGCTGATATCCGAGCAGGCCCGCGCAGCCGATCGCGATGTCGGAGTAGCCCGAGAAGTCGCAGTAGATCTGGATCGCGTACAGCGTGCCCGCGGTCCAGTGCGCCGAGACGGCGTACGCGTCCGGGTTCGCGTACACCTGGTCGACGAGTCGCGAGATGTTGTCCGCGATGCACGCTTTCTTGACGAAGCCGATCAGGAACGTCGTGAGGTAGAACCGCAGGTGCACGTCGGCCGCCGTGCGCTTGCGGTCGAGCTGGTACACGAAGTCCACCGCGCGGACGATCGGGCCCGCGACGAGCTGCGGGAAGAACGTGACGAACAGCGCGAAGTCGAAGAAGTTGCGGACCGGCTTCAAGTGTCCGCGGTAGACGTCGATGGTGTAGCTCATCGACTGGAACGTGTAGAAGCTGATCCCGATCGGCAGGATCACGTTCAGCGTGCGCGGGCTCGCCTCGAGCCCCACGAGCTGCAGTCCTTGCAGGACCGTGTCCGTGAAGAAGTTGAAGTACTTGAAGAAGCCGAGAACGCTGAGGTTGCTGACGATCGAGACGACGAGCCAGCGCTTGCGCTCCGATGTGGATGTCGCCTTGCCGATCAGCAGGCCCATCGCGAAGTCGAGCACGACCGTCACGTACATCAGGCCGAGGAACTGCAGTCCGCACACGCCGTAGAAGAGCGTGCTGCACGCGAGCAGGAGTCGCTTGCGCCACAAGTTGCTCTGCAGCGTCCAGTAGACGGCGAGGCAGAACGCGAACAGGACGAAGAACCGACCCTCGGTGAAGACCATCGAACGTGCGTCCCTAGCGCCTCTCGCTCGCGTGCAAGCGTTCGGCCATCGCGGCTGCGAGCAGCCGGCTGAGCTCGCTCGCGCCGAGCTCGTTCATGTGCACCGCGTCGTAGTGGCGGCTCGGATCGAAGAGCTCCGCGAACTGCGCCGGACGGTTGAAGTCGTACAGCGCGCGGACGACGCCGAGCTCCGCGAGCGCGGCGGCTTCGGGCGTCGGCTCGACCGACGGCAGAACGGTGTACAGGAGGTCGACGTCCGCCGCGCGCGCCGCTGCGTGCTGCGCCTCGATCGCCCAGATCGGAGTCCAGGCGAGCTCTGCCGGAGGATCGCCGTTCTGCTTGCGGCGTTCGATCAGGCCGAGATAGCCGGAGAGATCGCGGAGCAGGCGCTCGCGCTGTTCCAGGTCGTCGCGGCCAGCGAGCTTCTCGAGCGATTGGTAGCCGCGGTCCCGGGTGAGCTCGACCTCGGTCAGCGAGCGCCCGGACGTATCGGTGTTCTCGTCGCGCAGGTGATCCGCGAAGCTCTTCCACGCGCCGTAGCACGTGAACTTCCACAGCATGTGCTGCACGTGCGTCCACGCGAGATCGAGCCGGTCGAGGAACGGATCGGGCAGACGGCTCGTGGCCCACAACGCCTTCGCGGTTTGCGCCGGCGTGTGCCAGTACACGCTGCGCGCCGAGTAACGATTCGCTTCGTAGTGGAAGCGCGGGTCCCACGCACCGCCTTCGTACGCGATCCAGCGCGGGCGCTGCGCATCGAGCGCGAGCACGCGGTGCAGCACGTAATCCATCTCGTACGTCACCATGCCGGCGACGCCCAGGTTGAACGTCTTCGCGGTCACGCCGTGCTGTGCGAGCTCCTCGTCGATCACCTGCGGCACGATGCCGCGGAACACGCGGCTGCTGCCGAGGAACACGCCGTCGTACTCGTCCTTGTGCTCCTCGTAGAAGTCGAGCTTCGACGCGAGGCCGTATTCGCTCGGCCACGGGGCGATCGCGGAGAGCACGCTGGCGGCGGCGAGGAACGTCGCTGCGGCCGGCAGGCCGACGCGCAGGACACGAGTCGACATGCGTCCGCTCATCGCCGCACGCTCCGCGCAGGTTCTCCGGCAGCGTGCGTCGAGCGTGCACTGCGACGCACGCGGGCGTCGTGCGCGTGTCGAGCGCGCTGGTCGCCGGAGAGCCGATTCACTCCGACACGGATTCTCGAGATCGAACGCACACGGCTTTCTCGCAGGCGCGGGATTCTAGCAGCCCGTGGTGAAAGTCATTCAGCCCGAAAGCGGCCCGTTCGCGCCAGCCCGGCGTCGCTCGATCCTCGGCGAATCTCGACGATTCGCCTGCGGTCTCGCTTCTTGCTCTGACGCGAACGGGCCACGTTCGGGCTCGATGCACTTTCACCACGGACTGCTAGAGTCATGAAACACGAGTAGTAGCGGAATCCGAGCAGCGTGCAAGCTTGCAGCGTACCTCATCATGGCGAGCCGAGCGTGCGCTCGATCACCTCGACGGAGCGCAGCTCGACGCCTTCGTCAGCCGGGATCGAGACGCGCAGCTTCACGCGTGTCGCCGCGGGCAGCGCGACCGTGATCTCGTCGAGCACCACGCCGACCGCGCTCTTGCCGGGTGCGCCGAGCACGCTGTGAAAGAGCTTCTCGGACCAGCGCGTTTCGGCTCCCAGCGCATAGCGCAACCCGATCGCGAAGCGTGCGGGGGCGTCGGTCTCGATCCGGAGTGCGATACGCGACTCGCGCGTGAGCTCGAGCTCCGGTAGCTCGAACTCGCGCGTGCCTTTCGGCGGCGCGTCGACGCGGGCGAGTTCCGCGAGTGCGTGGCGCGCGCGCGCGGTTCCGGTCCGCGCGAGCTCGCGCGGATCCGCGACGGGACCTGGCAACCAGGCCGGGAAGCGCGGTTGCAGGAACACGTTCTCGACGTACATCTGCACGACGAAGTCGGGACGCTCGGTGGTGATGACGTCGATCGCGCGCCACGGATTCGGCATGCACACGAGACGCCGGCAGTACTCTGCGAGCAGCGGCTCGATCCACTTGCCGAACGAATCGTGCACGAGCACGACGCGCGGCAAGTCTGCGGCGTCGCGCTCGGAGATCAAGACGCTGTCCAGCTCGTCGGACGGCTTCGGCACCGGACGCGCTCGGCGGCCGGCCTTCGGCACGAAGTCGTGCACCTGCTCTCGGACGATGTCGTCGAGATACAGCCGCACCGCGAGCGAGTCGGACGGCAGCGCGTCGCCCGGCGCGAGCTCGTAGTCGCTGCGCTGCGGAACCGGAATGCTCGGAAACGTTTCGCGGAGCTGGTCGAGGAGCGCGCACGTCGCCGCGAAGCCGCCGCGCGGCGTGAAGTGTGATCCGAGCCGGAAGTACACGAGATCGCCTTCGCCATCGTGCTCCTTGGCCGCGATCAGCGCCGGAGCCAAGTCGAGCACGGGGACGTCGGAGTGCGCGCGCAAGTACTCGGTCACCTGCTCGCCGCGCGTCGGCCCGACGCGGTTGTAGCCCTTGCGCCAATGCTCGCGGTACACGTGCTCCTTGTTCGGGATCACCGCGAACACGTAATGGATGCCGCGCGCGCGGAAGTAGTCGCGTTGCGCTGTGACCGCGCGCTTCCACTCCTCGAGTTGCGGCGGCGTCAACGGGCGCAAGCCGCGTCCCATCGCGTCGATCTCTTGGTTGCCGTGGAACAGCCAGCCGTGGCGCCCGACGACGAGCAGGTCCTTCGGTCCGGACTCGAACGCGCGCAGCTTCAGCGCGTTGTGCCAGCGCACGAGCTCGTCGCGCAGCCCGAAAGCGTCGGAGAACCAGCTGTCGCAGCGCGCGGGGAGCGCGACCCAGTCCTCGAGCGATCGCGGCGTTTCCGGCGGCGGCGTGCGGAACCGGTTCTCGTTCATCACCGCGCCGGGGGGCGCATCGCGCAGCGCCTGAACCGTGACGGGTGTCGCGAGGGCGGTGAGGAAGATCGCGATGGCCAGCGCTTCGAGCTTCGGATTCACGCAGAGACGGCGGGGAGCGCGAGCCAGCGGGCGGTGTCGCGAGCCGGCGAGGATCCCACGCTGCCGCGGCGGCGACAAGCCGAGCCGGCGCGCGCGCTTTTTTTTTCGAACTTCCGTTCCACGCCGCACGCGTGCAGTCACTGAACGCGCGGAGGAACACAAGATCCCCCACGGCCGCCCCACCGTACAGGGAGTGGGAGGGGCGGCCGTTTCCTACCTCTCGAACGGTTCGGACGACGGCAGATCGCCCGAGCGTGAGAGCGCGGCGTCTGCCTGCACATCCTCGGACGGCGCCCGAGTCGGAAATCGTGCGGCTTGGCGCACGCGGCACGCAGTCGATGTCCGCGACGCGGAGACCGACCGCGACGCAAGACGGCAGCAGGGCGTGGTGAGAACTGCTCGTGAGCACGCTCACCACGGCCACCGTTGGGAATCGCGGCAGGGCGTCGCTCAAGGAAACGCGCCGAGAGCTCGACACGGAAGCGCGCGCATGCGCTCTCGCGCGGCGTGCCGTCCCCCTCACGCTGGAGAACTACATGGCCTGGATCGACGAGCTGTTCCGCAAGATGGTGTCCATCGGCGCTTCCGACCTGCACATGACGTCGGGTCAGGTGCCCAAGTTCCGGTTGCACGGCGACATCATGCCCGTGGAAGGCGCGGCGCCGATCTCCGCCGCGCAGATGCGTCAGGTGCTCTACGAAATCACTCCGGAGCACAACAAGGGCGAGTACGAGAAGACGAACGACACCGACTTCGCGTACGAGCTCGAAGGCAACGGCCGCTTCCGCGCGAACCTGTTCACGGACAGCAAGGGTCCCGGCGCGGTCTTCCGCTCGATCCCGACGAAGATCCTGACGGCGGAGGACCTCAACCTGCCGAAGGCCGTGATCGACTTGTGCTACCTGTCGAAGGGGCTCGTCGTCGTGACGGGACCGACCGGCAGCGGCAAGTCGACGACGCTCGCGGCGATGGTCGACCACATCAACAAGAACCGTAGTGACCACATCATCACGATCGAGGACCCGATCGAGTTCGTGCACCAGGACAAGCGCTGCCTGATCAATCAGCGGCAGGTGCATCGCGACACGCAGAGCTTCAAGCGTGCACTGCGGGCGGCCTTGCGCGAGGACCCGGACATCGTGCTCGTCGGCGAAATGCGCGACCTCGAGACGATCGAGATCGCGATCGAAACCGCGGAGACCGGCCACCTCGTGTTCGGCACGTTGCACACGACGACAGCGGCGACGACGGTCGATCGCGTCATCGATCAGTTCCCGGCCGACCGGCAGAACCAGATTCGCACGATGCTGTCGAGCTCGCTCAAGGGCGTCGTCGCGCAGACTCTGTGCAAGAAGCAGCCGAAGGGCCGCATCGCGGCGCTCGAGATCATGATCACGAGCACGGCGATCGCGTCGAACATCCGCGAGGGCAAGACGCACCAGATCACGTCCGCGATGCAGATGGGCGGCAAGTACGGGATGAAGCTGCTCAACGACTCGCTGCTCGAGCTCGTCAAGAGCGGTCAGGTGGATCCGAACGAGGCGTACATGAAGTCCGTCAACAAAGAGGACCTCGTCAACAAGTTCACCGGCGCCGGCTTCAAGGTCGACATGCACAAGGGCGAAGCCGTCGAAAGCGGCGGGCACGGCACCTCGTCTCCGACGTCCACGCCGGGCTCGCACGGTGCGCCGCAGACGGGCGCACCGTCGACGCCGCGGCAACAACCCGCACCGGGTGCGCCGCTGCCGTCGTCGCACACGTCGAGCCCCGCGTCCGCGGTTCCGGCACGCGCTCCCGGTGCGCCGGCACCGAGCGCCGCGCCCGGCAAGGGCGGCGCCGACCCGTTCGATCAGTTCCGCAAGAAGCGCACGCCGTAGCCACGGCTCACGTCTCCGGATTTGCGCGCTCCGCACGAACGGCTTTCGCCGTGTGTGCGGGGCGCGCACTCTTTTTGGGATCTGTCCCCGTTCGTTGTGCGCGACTTGGCGCGGAATCCGGCGCGGAGTGCAACCGCCAACGGCATTCGTGGTCTTCCTTCGATCGAACCGCGACTTGCACCGCTCGGATCGAACTCGAACGGGCAGTACCGGGCCCGAGCTCGCGGCGAGCTCGCGATCGCGAGAATTGGTTCGAACACCCTGACGCGCGAAGACGTGTGCGGCAGGGACACGGCTGGGCAAGGCACCCCAGACGCGATTCAGCTCCTAGTGTCCTTCCATGAGAAGGTCCCTAGCAGTCAAGGGAAGGTTGGTCGTGCTTTTCGGTCGTGACCGGGTTTGAAGATCTCGTTCCGTGGGCGATCCTGCGTCGAGTCGCAGGCTTCCATTCGCA
>JBJXHG010000088.1:0-15272 GCA_046160865.1 Planctomycetota bacterium
GCGCGGCGCAGCCGTCGACGCCGATCGCGTGCGGTGCCGCTGCGCGTGCCGCGTCTTTCGCACGCAGGCGAACCTGACCCATGCGCGCGAGGCGGTCCGCGCCCGCCGGCACGTCGAAGAACTCGGCCGCGCGTTCAACTGGCAACGCGGGCGAGAACGAGAGGAACGACTCGCTGCGGCGGATGCCGCGCGCGATGCGCTCGACCGTGTCGGCGCGCTTCGGATCCGCGAGCAGCGCGCGGTGTCCGAGCGCACGCGGCCCGAGTTCCGTGCGCCCGCGCACCCAGCCCACCGCGCGACCATCGCGCAACGCCGCGAGCATCGCGGACGAGCGTTCTGCGTCACCGGCGAGCGTGCGTGCGTTCGGGCCCGCTTCCGCGAGCACGTCCTCGCCCTGAAACGCGCCTTCGATCGGCGCGGGCCGCTTGGAATCGAGCAACGCGTGTGCGAGCAGCGCCGCTCCGAGCGCAGTGCCCGCGTCGCCGGCGGCCGGCGGCACGAAGATGTCCGCGAACGGACCGTCGGCGACGAGGCGCGCGTTCGCCGCGACGTTGTGCGCGAGCGATCCGCCGAAGCACAGCCGCTTCGACGGAGTGCGTCGATGCAGTTCGCGCGCGAGCCCGAGCAGCGTGTTCTCGACCACGAGCTGCAAGCTCGCGGCGAGGTCCGCGTCGCGCGCATCGGCGCCGTTCATCCGCAACGGATCGGTCGAGAGCCGCGCCGGGCCGAACGACGCGCCGAAGCGCTGGCTACACACGAGTCCCTCCGTCGGATCGATGTCGAAGTACGTCTCGTCCACGGCGAAGTGTCCGCCGTCTTGCAGCGCGATCGCGCGCGCGAGCTCGTCCGCGAACCTCGGCCGACCGTGCGCCGCGAGCGCGGACACGAGCTCCTCCGCGCCGTGCGCGTGAAAGCCGAGGTGTCTGGCAACGGCTTGCACGACGAGCCCGAGCGAGTGGGGGAAGTGCATCTCCGCGAGCGTTTCGATCTCTGCGCCTGCGCCGCGCGCGAGCGTCGTCGTCGCCCATTCGCCGCTGCCGTCGGCGATCAGGATCGCGGCGTCGTCGAACGGCGACGCGAAGTACGCAGCCGCGGCGTGCGCGGCGTGGTGCGCGGTGAACGAGACGCGTGCCGGTTCGACGCCGAACTCCTCGGAGAGCTGGCTGCGCAGCCAGAGGCGATCGCCGAGCCAGACGAAAAGTTCGCGCGCGAAGCTCTTCGACGAGCGCGGAAACGCAGAGAGCTGCGTCGCGAGCACGCGCTCGAAACGGCGCAGCGGCTTCTCCGAGAACACGAGCCGGTCGAGATCGCCGGGAGCGAGCCCGCCGCGCGCGAGACAGAAGCGCGCCGCGCGCCGCGGCAGCGACGGATCGCCGGGACGGCGGCTGAAGCGCTCCTCTTCCGCCGCGGCGATCGTCTTGCCGTCCACGACGAGCGCCGCGCCGGCGCCATCGCCGAATGCCGAGAGCCCGAGGATCTTCACGCGTACTGCGAGTCCAGCGCGCGTGCGGTCGGCACGCTGCCGTCGCGAAAGCCGCCCGGCGTCTTGCGCTTGCGCGCGAACAACGCGAACGGCAGGAGCAACGTCCAGTACATGATCCAGAGTACGGCGCGCCCGAACGAGCCTGCCGAGCGCGCGCCGAAGCGTTTCCACGCTCCGATGAAGCGCGAGCCCTTCGCGCGCCGCAGTGCGGCCTTCACTTCGTGACTGCGCCCCTGCTTGCGCCATTGCTTCAGGAAGTTGCCGGTGTACGAGACGTGGAACTTCTCGTCGTTCAGGATCTCCTCGAAGATCGCGCGCGTCGCGGCGTCATCGGGCACCGCGTCACGATGTTGCTCGAACACCGCTGCGGCGCGCTTCTCGGCGACGTGCAGCATGGCGACGTACGCGACGTCGCCGAGCTCGTCGCACAAGCCGGCCGTGAAGAAGCCGTGCGCGTCGACGTCGGTCGCTGCGCGTCCGCGCACGAGGTCGTAGGCGCGCATCGAGTCCTCGCCCGTCCGCGGCGTGCTCGCGGCTTGCGCGCGCAGCTCGCTCGCACGGCGGCGGAAGAGCTCGGCGTGGCGCCGTTCGTCACGCGCGTGAACCTCGAGACTCTTCTTGAGCTCCGGATCGCCGACGCGGCGCGCGGCCGCGAGCAGGTCGAGCCCGCCGTCCTCCTCGGTCTTGGAAAAGCTCTCGAGCGTGCGGATGCGACGCTCGGGATCGTTCCACAGCTCTCTCAGTGCGCGGCCGGACGGCATGGTCGTCGTTTCACTCAGGGTTACTCGGTAACGAGGGGATAGTTCGGCCAGCTCGCGCCGCGCTCGAGCCAAGCTCGCTCGTCGGACGTGATCTCGAGGGACGGGTCGTGTGGGCCGGGCCCCAAATTGTGCCTCAAAGCGGCGCCGAAGCCTTGCCAAGCCGCCGCGCGACCTTCGAAAGTCACCATGCGTCGCAGCGCCGCGCAGCGGTTCGCGCGCTGCGTGCTCTCTGCACACCCCCAGCCGAGGCCGAACTCGAAGGCCTCGCGGAAGGCCGGGTCGAGCGCGCTCCGCGTCGCGGCGACGGCCGCGTCGTCGAGGCCGCGCGGCAGCAGGCGCCCGCAGGCGATGCCCAGGCCGCGGTGCAGACCCCGCTGCCAGCGCGCGGGCACGTGCTCGCGCAGGGCGAGCCCGCGTTGCAGGAACTCGTGCACGGACGCGACGAGCGGATAGCGCAGGTCGAGCGCGAGCCCCTCCGCGCAGTACGGCGCGACGGCCGCGTTCGAGGCGTCGAGCTGCGACAGCACGCGCTGCAAGCGCTCGCCGCCGCCGGGCTCGTTGACGAGGCGGCGAAGGTACGTCCCGATCCCGTGCGCGACGTCGATCGTGAGCTCGGGCGCGAACCCGGCCACGATCAGGTCGGCGTCGAGCACTGCCTGCGGCGCGTGTCCGTGCAAGCCGGCGTCGTCGCGCCACGCGAGGTAGAAGCCGACGCCCGCGCACGCGCGCCCGCGATTCACGGGATCGAAGTCGCGCACGAAGCTCTCGATGCGCGCCGGCGTCCATGGATCGTCGCGCAGGATGACGTTGGCGTAGTACTCGAACCAATAGCCGTCGTAGTGCCACCCGTCGTTCCAGCGCGGTGCGTTCGGACGGACGATCGGCAGCGTGAAGAGTCCCGTCGCAAGGGAGAGCAGCGCGAGCGTGCCGCCGCATGCGCGCAGGGCGAGTGACGACGCTGCGAGCGCGCGCGCACTCACGACGCCGATCAAGATCGCGGCGAACGCGAAGTGCGGCACGAGGTAGCGGTACTGGCCGACCTCGATCGGCGGCCCGTACGGCTTGAACGGGAAGTCGAAGGCGGCGACGAGCAGCGCGAAGAGCGGCAGGTGCGCGACGAACGGGACGAGCTTCGCTCGCTCGAGCTTGCTGCTCGCGCGCCGTGCGACGACGACGGCGGAGATCCAGGCCGCCGCGAAACACGCGAGGAAGATCCAGCCGACCGCTGCGCCGCGCATGCCGACCGCGTTCTCGAAGCACGGGCTCGCGGGCAGCACTTCGGTCCAGAACGAAACGAAGCGGCCCGCGAGCTCGCGCAGACCGTCCGCGCCGTTCTCGACGAAACGCACGGCGAGGAAGTTGCGCTCGCGTCCGGCCGACGCGAGATCGAGCCACACGAGCGGCGCGATGCCGACCGCGAAGGCCGGGAGCACAAACGCGAGATCGCGCAGCGACGCGCGTGCGCCGCGCAAGTACACGTGCAGCAATACCGCCGTCGCGACGAGCAGCAGCGCCCCCGTGTAGACGAACAACGTGAGCCCTGCGACGAACCCGATCGCGAGCAAACGGCGCCGCGTCACGTCGCCCGCGTGCGCGTCGAAGAACGCGTTCAAGAACCACAGTTGGAAGAACAGGTTCTCGAAGTGGTTGCCCTTCGCGATGAGCGAGTACTTGCACAAGGTCGGCGGTGCGACCGCGAAGAGCAGCACGGCGATGATGGCCGCGCGCGTGTCGAAGTGCCGGCGGCACAAGCGCCAGATCCAGAGCAGCGTGCCGACTCCGAGGAAGAGCGGCACGAGCTTGAGCACGACGTAGCGGTCGCCGATCGCCGCATACAACGGCGCCGCGAGCCAGCCGACGACGAGATGCCCGCCGACGTTGTCGAAGTGCATCGCGTGCGGCGCGCCGCCGTCCGCTTCGGCGATCACCTTCGCGAGGTTGCCGATCGTGCCGAGCTCGTAGTTCGGCATCGCGACCGCGTCGAAGTTCGTGAGCAGGATCGCGACGCGCAAGGCGACGTACAGCGCGAGCGCGACCAGGAGCCACGGGCGGGCGTCGCTCAGGGCGAAATGGAGTGACCGTCGCAACGCGGCGCGGATTCTATGCACGTCGGAACGCCCGCGCAGACTCGCCATCCACGGCAGTACGGCGCGCCAGCCGGACCCGGTTCAGCGCGATCAGGGCCCCGGGCCGTCGCGTTGCCGCGGCGGCCGCCTGCTCGAAGCGTGCGGAACCGCCCGCGGGCGTTGCAAAAAAAAAGCGGTCGGCCGTGGGGCGCGGAACACACCGGGATCCGGTAGGTTTTTTCCACAGCCTTTTCGGAACTCCAACGGCGCTCACGGACTCCTACTGCCGCCGCGTGCTCGCCAACTCGCCCGCCACGGATGGCGCCAGCGACCTCTCACCTCTCACCGCTGCTCCTCGGGTCCCTCCATGCTGCAACCCCTCCATTTCTTCGCGCTCGCTCCGCTGCTCGTGCCCGTCGGTCCGTCGCAGGGCACGACCGCGGTCACGCCGCCGCAGGTTCCGCCGCAGCCGACGCTCGACGCCGACGACAGCGGCCGCGTGCACCGCGGCGAGCGGCTCGACCCGTCGACGTACGGCGCCGGCGTCGTCGAGAGCATGGACGTCGTGCTCCAGCGCGAGCGCGAGCGACCGATGGGGCCGGAGAAGAACTCGAAGGCACGCAACGGCGCGCGCGGCGCGTGGTCCGTTCCCGGGCGCAACGCGAGTGAGTTCGCGCACTCGGGCGTGCACTACGTCACGAACCGCTGGGGCGACACGCGCATGGGCCTCGCGTTCGGCGAGACGGTCGACGTGCTCGGCGCGTGGTTCGCCGGACAAGGCGGCTCGGGCAGCTGGACGAGCGGCGTGCAGATCGTCGGCTATCGGGGCGACGTGGAGGTCGCGCGCACGAGTTGGTTCGAGGACGTCGACGCGTCGCCGTCGTGGTTCGCCGCGGACGTGCGCGGCGTCGATCGCATCGAGGTCGTCGCGCGCGCGGTCACCGGCGGCGCGGGCTGGTACGCGCTCGACGACTTCGCGTTCGTGCGCCGCGCCGCGCCGAGCACGCCGGTCGTGCTCGACTTCGAGGACACGAACTACGGCGACACGCTGACCGATTCCTCCTACCGCGGCTTGCGGTGGGAGAGCGGCACCGGCGAGTTTCAGGATGCACAGGATGCGACGGAGGCCGTGCACCCGCCGCTCGTTCCGCCGGGGATGCCCACGGAACCGCTCGGCGCGGAAGTGATCGATCCGACGCTCGGTCTCGGTGCGTCGGCGACGCCGCCGTCGCTCGGCACGAACTTCGTCGGCCCGCGCCTCGGTGACGCGGGCGCCGGCTTGATTCCGCCGGACACGTGCGGCGCGGTCGGCATCAATCACTTCGTCGCGGTCGTCAACGCGAACATCTCGATCTACGTGAAGAGCACGGGTGCGCGTGTGCTCAACAGCTCGCTCACCTCGTTCTTCGGACAGTCGGCGGGCGGCGATCCGCGCTGCGTGTTCGACCCCCACAGCCAGCGCTTCATCGTGCTCAGCACGGACTTCAACACGAAGATCCTGATCGCGGTGTCGACGACGTCCGATCCGACGGGCTCGTGGTTCAAGACGACCTTCAATCCGCAGGGCGGCGTCGACGCGGGCGCGTGGCCGGATTATCCGACGCTGGGCGTCGACGCGAACGGCATCTACACGAGCTCGTACATGGTCGGCGGCAACTTCGACATGGCGCTGTTCGTGATCGACAAGGCGCCGCTCGTGGCGCCGGTCCAAAGCCTCGGCACGATCACCGCGTTCCGCGACTTGCCGTGGGAAGGCGCGATCCAGCCGTGCGTGACGTACGGCAGTCCGACGGGCGAGTACTTGGTGTCGCGACGCAACGCGACGCGCATGCGCTTGCGCCTCGTGACGGGACCGATGACGTCGCCGACTCTGACGGAAGTCGGGCAGGTGCCCATCCCGACGCACTCCGGACCGCCCGACGCGCCAGCGCTCGGCAGCACGACGCCGCTCGACGCGCTCGATACGCGCCCGATGAACGCGGTGTTCCGGAACGGGTCGGTGTGGACCGCGCACGGGATCACTTCGGGCGGCCGCTCTTCGATCCGTTGGTACGAGCTGAATCCGACGACGATCACGGCGGTGCAGACGGGCACGATCGCGGACCCGATCCTCTCGTTCATGGACGGATCCATCGCGGTCAACGCCGCGGGCGACGTCGCGCTCGGCTTCAGCGGCTCGGATGCGTCGCAGTTCGCGGCCTGCTACTTCACCGGGCGCAACGCGGGCGATCCGCCGGGAGTGACTGCGACGCCGGTTCTGCTGAAGGCCGGCCAAGGCGCGTACAACCACACCGACGGGAACGGCACCAATCGTTGGGGCGACTACAGCCTGACGAGCGTCGACCCGACCGACGACAACACGTTCTGGACGATCCAGGAGTACGCGCGCACCAGCAATCAATGGGGCACGTGGATCGGCAAGCTGAACCCCGGCTGTCCCGGCACGCCCGACTGCAACAGCAACGGCATCGTCGACAGCTGCGACCTCGAGGCGGGCACGAGCCTCGACTCGAACGCGAACGGCATCCCGGACGAGTGCGAGGGATTGCTCGCGACGCCGTTCTGCTTCGGCGACGGCTCGCTCGCGACCGCGTGCCCGTGCGCTCCGCCGGATTTCGTTCCGTTCCCGAGCGGTGCGTCGGACGGCGGCTGCGGGAACTCGTTCGACATCGGCGGTGCGCGCATGACCGTGTCCGGCAGCACGAGTCCCGACACGATCACGATCTCGGTCAACGTCGGACTGAAGTACGTCGGCTTCGGCTTCTTGGTCAAGGGCGACGCGCAGAACGCCGCGGGCGTCGCGAACGGCGACGGCGTGCGTTGCGTCGACGGCGCATTGCTGCGCTTCGGCGGTCACAACGCGAGCACGAACGGTGCGGGCGACGGACAGTGGACCTATCCGAACACCGCGCAGACGACCGCGATCACGGCGATGACGCTGCAGCCGCCGGCTGCGAGCGCGTACTACCAGCTCTTCTACCGCAACGCCGCGGCGGGCTGGTGTGGTCCGGGCACGACGAACTGGTCGAACGGGTTCGAGATTTTCTGGCCCTAGCGCGTAGCGCGGTCTGCCGCGCGGAGCATGCGGGTATCGCGGTCTGCCGCGATGCCCGCTTTAAACGGCGGGGCCCCGTGTCAGCTGCCGTGCGCTCGACTGTGACGCGCAGCTCGCGTTGGCGCCTCGATCGCCTCGGCGCGACGCCGACATGCCGTCAAACCGACGAGCGACTCGGCTGCGCGCCGCGTTCTCTGCGATGATTGAACCGGAGCGGTCCGGCGCTCCGTCGAGGGGACATCGATTGCGCGGGCGGCACACACGCGCGCGAACAGGGAGACCGATGAAAGCAGCACGACCCAACCTGTCCCGATGCGAACGAGCGCACGCGACACTTCCACCGCTCGCGAATCGCTGGCTGCGCGCGAGCATCGCGCTCGTCGCCTTCTCATTCATGTCGCTGCCAGCGCACGCGCAATGCCTGCAATGGCGAGGGCAAGGCGGACACAGCGGTCTGAACGGCATCGTGCGCGCGAGCGCGGTCTACGACGACGGCACCGGTCCGGCGCTGTTCGTCGGCGGCGAGTTCACGACGGCTGGCGGCCTCGTCGCGAGCGGCGTTGCGAAGTGGGACGGCGAGCGTTGGAGCGCGCTCGGCGACGGCATTCCGCTGTCATCGCTCGGCTACGATCTCGAAACGTTCACGGTGGGAGCGATGCTCGTGCACGACGACGGCTCCGGCCCGAGCCTCTTCGTCGGCGGCAACTTCAAGACGGCGGGCGGCGTCGTCTGTAACCACATCGCGAAATGGAACGGCTTGCACTGGGCGCCGCTCGGCACCGGCTTGTCGAACGTCTCCCCCGAGTTTGGAGTCCGCGCGCTCGCAATCCATGATGACGGCAGCGGACCTGCGCTCTTTGTTGGTGGGGCGTTCGACGGCGCTGGCGACACGAGCGCGCGCAACCTCGCCAAATGGGACGGGAGCGCGTGGACGGCGATCGGCACGAGCGCGGTGTTCCAGTCGTCGTACCACCACTACGTTGGCGCACTGCACTCGTTCGACGACGGCAGTGGCTCGGCGCTCTTCTTGGGAGGCGGATTCGACCCGAACGACGGCACCGGCATCCGGCGCGTCGCGAAGTGGAACGGATCGAGCTTCGTTTCGGTGGGTGGCGGACTCGGCTTCAAGGTCAACGTGCTCGCGGTGTTCGACGCTGGCACGGGTTCGGGGCCTCAGCTCTACGCGGGCGGCTCGATCTACTCGTCATCGAACGACGTCCGCCTCGCGCGGCTCGTCGGCGGGTCGTGGCTCGACGCGTACGTCGCGAGCAGTTCCGGCGCCTACGTCGCGGACTTGATCGTGCACGACGCGGGCGACGGAGATGCGTTGTACGTGGCGGGCTCGAGCGTGCAACGCTTCGACGGCACGGCGCTCAGCGTGGTTCCGAACGCGCCTGGATCCGTGCTCTCGCTCGCCGAATTCGGCGGCAAGCTGTACCTCGGCGGCCGATTCGACGGACCCGTTCGTTCCTTCATCGTGCGGCGCAATGGAGCCGTGTTCGAAGACCTCGAGATCGGCTCGGGACTCGATGCGCCCGTGCGCGCACTCGCGAGCCACGACGACGGCAGCGGACGCGCGCTGTACGTCGGCGGCGAGTTCACGGGCGTGCGCAACCTCGATCTCAGCCGCATCGGACGCTTGCGCGGCTCGCAGTGGTCGGCCGTCGGCACCGGCTTCAATGCGGCGGTGCTCGCGCTGCACGAGTACGACGACGGCCTGGGCGGCGGCGCGCGCTTGTTCGCCGGCGGATCGTTCACACAAGCCGACGGCACGACGGCGGTCGGGATCGCGGCGTGGGACGGCACGCAATGGTCCTCCGTCGGCGGCGGGCTCGGCGTCGGCGCGACCGTGAAGTGCATGGCGACGTACGACGACGGCACCGGACCGGCGCTGTACGTTGCCGGCGTGTTCGCCACGGCCAGCGACGTACCCGCGCGCAACATCGCGCGTTGGAACGGCGTCGCGTGGACGAGCGTCGGGCCGGGGCTCGGGACGGCGCAAAGCAGGGTGAATGCGCTGCACGTACACGACGATGGACAAGGCGGCGGACCGCAGCTCTACGCGGGCGGACAGCTCACCACGTCGGGGTCGGGAGGAGGCGCGGCCGGATTGCTCGCGCGCTGGAACGGTGCGCAGTGGTCGGCCGTCGGCTCGTCCACGCTCGAATGCATGAACCTCGTCGCGGTCCAGTGTCCCGAGCAGATCAACGCACTCGCGACGTTCGACGACGGCACCGGGCCCGCGCTGTATATCGGCGGCCTCTTCACGAACGTCGGCTTCCTCCTCGCGCGCAACGTCGCGAAATGGAACGGCGTGGCGTGGAGCCCGGCGAACGTGCTCGTCTGCGGCAATTGCTTCGACAACTATCCGTTGTGCGAGGAACCGGTGATGGCGATGCATATCGTCGACGATGGAACCGGCATGGCTCCGCGTTTGTTCGCCGGTGGCACGTTCTGTCCCGGCGGACTCTTGCAGCGCAGCGGACAGATCTGGGACGACTCCGACGGAACCGACGGGTTCGTGTACGCGATGGCGATGCACGACGATGGCACCGACGGCGTTCCCGATCTCTACATCGGTGGCGACTTCACGCGCGTCGGTGGCTGCGCGGCGGGTTTCCTCGCGCAGCGCGTGTCGTGCGCACCGACGCCCGGCACACCGTTCTGCTTCGGCGACGGCTCGCTCGCGACGGCGTGTCCGTGCGCGCTGCCGAGCTTCGTGCCGAATCCGTCGGGATCGCCGAGCGGCGGCTGCGCGAACCGGTGGAGTCGCGTCGGCGCGCGCTTGTACGCAATCGGCGAGACGACGCTCGACTCCGTGTCGCTTCACGGCGACGCACTGCCGCCCGCGGCGTTCGCGCAGTTCTTGAAGAGTGATGCGGTGAATTCGGCGGGCATCCCGTTCTCGGACGGCGTGCAGTGCGTCGACGGCAACATCGTGCGCTTCGGTTCGCAGAACGCCGTGAACGGACGCGTTCGCTATCCGACCGATGGTGCGCTGCCCGTGTCCGTCGTGAGCGGCACGCCGTCCGGTAGCGCGTTCACCGCGCACTACCAGATCGTCTATCGCGATCCCGATGTGTTGCCTGGGTTCTGCACGCCCGGGGCGCTGAACTTGTCGAACGCGTACACGATCGTGTGGTAGCCGCTCACGCGGGCGCTACGCGCGCTTGGCCCGCGAGGCGCGGAGGCGCTTAGTCGCGCCACTGCGCGATGAACAGGTTCGTCTCGCCCGTCTTCGACCCGCCGCGGTTGCTCGCGAACGCGAGCCACTTTCCGTCGGGGCTGAACATCGGGAAGCTGTCGAAGCCTTCGTAGTGCGTGATCTTCTCGAGGTTCTGGCCGTCGACGTCGATCGCGAACAGGTCGAACTCGCGCGCGGGCTGACGCTTGTCGTGATGATTGCTCGCGAAGATGATCCGCTGATCGCTCGGGAAGAAGTACGGCGCGAACGAAGCTTGACCGAGGTTCGTGACGCGGCGCCGCTCACTGCCGTCCGGACGGATCACGGTGATGTCCATCGAGTGCGGGCGCACCTTCCAGTCCGCGAGCAGCTCGAGGTAGGTCTTCTGCTCCTGCGCTTCCGCGCCGGGCGTGAACGCGGTCGAGCGGTACACGAGCCACTGTCCGTCGTGGCTGAAGAACGCGCCGCCGTCGTAGCCGATGGTGCGCGTGACTTGGAACGGATGGCCGCCGTCGAGATCGCACGTCCACAGCTCGAGATCGCCCGAGCGCGTCGACGTGAACACGATGCGATCGCCGAGCGGTGACACCGTCGCCTCCGCGTCGTAGCCCCACGTCGTCGTCAGCGCCGTCTCGCGTCCGGTCGCGAGGTCGTGCGCGTAGATGTCGTACTCCGGGTGGACCGGCCACACGTAGCCCTTCGACATGTCGACGCGCGGCGGACAGTCGGCTTGGTAGGCGTGCGTCGAGGAATACAGCACGGCCCGGTCGCCGGGCATGAAGTACGAGCACGTCGTGACGCCGAGACCGTTCGAGATCGCGACGGGTTCCGACTCGCCCGCGCCGGGTGTGACGAAGATCTCGTCGCACAGCTTGCCCGCGCGCGTGACTTGGAAGCACAGGCGATCGCCCGCGAAGCTCCAGTAGCCTTCGGCCGCGTTCTCGATCCCCGCGGTCACCTTCCACAGGTGCGCGAAGTGCACTTCACCGGGCTCGATGTGTGCGTTCGCGTTCTCGACGCCCGCGAGCGGCGCCGGGAGCGCCGGCACGGGCGGCAACGACGCG
Source organism: Planctomycetota bacterium (assembly GCA_046160865.1). GTDB lineage: Bacteria > Planctomycetota > UBA1135 > UBA1135 > JBJXHG01. The sequence goes on from JBJXHG010000088.1 coordinate 11,614, forward strand.
GCGCCGCCGTCCGGCGCGCTGCACGCGGCGGTCGAGATCAGGCCGGCGATGAGGAAAAGGGTTTGCGTGCGCGCCATCGAGGATCCCCGTAGGAAAGGCGTGAGGTTGCCGTCGCCGCTGTGCAGTCGCAAGCGAGTCGCGGGAACTCTTCGCCGATCGCGCGTGCCGGGCACGCGCTCCATTTCACCGCGCGGGTGGCACCGGGTCGTGGCCGCCTGTGCAAAACGGATGGCAACGCAGGATGCGCCACGTCGCATAGGCTCCGCCGCGCAGCACGCCATGCCGTTCGAACGCTTCGATCGCGTACTGGCTGCAGGTCGGTGAGAACCGGCACATCGCCGGCTTCCACGGCGAGATCCAGCGCCGGTACAAGCGCACCGGTGTCGCCAAGACGCGTCCGGCGATGGTCACGAAGACTCCGCGGTGGGGGCCACCGGCGGCGCCGGCGCGGGCGGCGCCTCTCTCGCCGGAGAGCTCGCGATGCGCTGCGCGAGCTTCACGAGCTCGGCGCGCGTCGCTTGCAGCTCCGGCTCGAGCCGCGGCCGCGCGGCGATCATCACGAGGTCCATTCCGCGCGGCAGGTCCGGATAGCTCAATCGAAACGCCTCGCGGAAGATGCGGCGCACGCGATTGCGCTTCACGGCCGACTTCCACACCGAGCGTCCGATCGAGAGCCCGAGGCGCGAGTGCTCGAGCTCGTTCGGGCGCATCACGAGCACCACGATCGATCCGCGCGCGCGCCGGCCCTCGCGGTACGTGCGCTCGAAATCGCGTCCGCGCACGAGGCGCATGCGACGGAGGAATGCGAGCGGTTTGGCCATGTCGTGTTCGCGCTGGATAGCATAGGCCGATCGCGAGCTCATCGAACATCCGCACCGCGGGCGGCGACGACCGGGCGGGCAATTGGATCGACGGCCGCTCTCGACCCGCGTCGTCGGAAGAGCGCTTCACGGTGGCGGGGGACGCGCGCGGCAACACTTGGCCGCGGTCGGGGGAGGCCGACGCGCTGCTCGCGTTGAAGGCCGCAGCGCGCGCAGCGCCCGGGTGGTGGGCGCATCGAGCGCACGTGCTCGAACGCGCCGTCGAGGCGCTCGTGAGCGACCCGGATCCGGGCGCGAGTGTCGCGACCACGCTCGGCCTCGAGCCCGCAGAGCTCGCGGCGAGCCAAGCCGACCTCGCCGACGTCTTGCGACTCGCGTTGCGGGCCGGTGCGGACGCACGCGGCGAGCTCGCGATCGTCGCTCCGCATTGGAGCGGGCTCGTGCGCGACTCGGCGCAGTCCGTGCTGCGCGCGCTCGCGAGTGGCGCGTGCGTGATCGCGGTTTCCGACCCCGCGCTTCCGATGGCGATGCAGGCCGTCGCCGGCGCGCTCGCGCACGCCGATCTGCCGGCCGGCGCGTTCGCGCTCGTGCACGACGACGGCGAGACGACGCTCGCGGCGCTGCTCGAGCATGCAACGGGGGGCGTCTTCGTCGGCTCCGGCACGCAGGATCGCGTGCGCCGCATGCGCGTGCTCGCGGAGCGCAACGTGGCGCTGCGTACGGAGCTCGTTGAGCACTGCAATCGCACCGCGGTCGTACGCCAGGAGGACGACGTGCGCAGCGCCGCGCACCGGATCGCGCACGCAGCGTTCGGACGAGCCGGCGCGCTGTCGGGGCAAGCGCCAGGACAAGTCGGCCGCGTCGCGTGCCACGAGCGCGCGTTCTCGAGCTTCACCGCCGAGCTGCTCGCGCACTTCGATGCAGACACGACGCCGGCGATTCCGATGCGCGCAGCGGCGACGCTCTTGCACGGCGCGCGCGCACGCGATCTCGGTCTCGACGAGGGCGCCACGCTGCTCCGTTCGGGTGCCGCGGGCGGCGTGCTCCCGATCGTGTTCACGAACGTCGAGGAGTACATGCGGCTCGCCGCGCTGTCGCGTCCCGCGCCGATTCTGTGCCTGATGCGCGCGACGTCCGACGCGGCGGCGGAGGAGCTGCGGGAACGCCTCGATCACAGCCCTGCAGCGGAGGATTTGGCGGCCGAGTAGCTCGCCCTTCGTCGCACCGCGAAGCGTTTTCGCTCTGCGCGCGCGACTATCCGGGAGCGGGCGGATCGGGCACAATCCGCCGTTCGCCGCCGGCCGATAAGGGCGCGGCAACGAGTCCCAGACACCGGCTCGCGCGCGCGTCGCGCGGCCAATTCCCGCGCCGTCCGGCTCGCCGCCGCCGCTCGACGCGACCCAGATCCCGCCATGTCCGACGCCCAACACGTTCACGAGATCCTGAAGCGCCACCAGCTCGCCGACGGCATGCCGATGGTGTTCGACCTCGACAAGTCCCACGGCTCGTGGCTCGTCGACGGCCGCACGGGCCGCGAGTACCTCGACTTCTTCACGTGCTTCGCGAGTTGGCCGATCGGCTACAACCATCCCGGTCTGCGCGAGCCGGCGTTCCTCGCGGATCTGCAGCGCGCCGCGATCAACAACCCGTCGAACTCGGACCTGTACACGACGTTGATGGCCGACTTCGTCGAGGCGTTCGCGACGCACGTGACGCCGCCCGGCTATCCGCACCACTTCTGGATCTCGGGCGGCGCGCTCGCGGTCGAGAACGCGCTCAAGACCGCGTTCGATTGGAAGGCGCGAAAGGTCGGGCTCTCGCAGGTCACCGACGACGGCGCGAGCCTGGTCGTGCTGCACTTCAAGGCGGCGTTCCACGGCCGCTCGGGCTACACGCTGTCGTTGACGAATACCGATCCGAAGAAGATCGCGCTGTTCCCGAAGTTCGATTGGCCGCGCGTGCACAACCCGGCGATCGAGTACGGGCTCGACGGCTCGATCCAGAACGACGTCGAGGCGGAGGAGCGGCGCTCGCTGCGCGAGATCGAAGCCGCGTTCCGTCAGTACAAGGACAAGATCGCGTGCATCCTCATCGAGCCGAGGCAGGGCGAGGGCGGCGACAACCACTTCCGCACGGAGTTCCTCGCCAAGCTGCGTCAGCTCGCGGACGAGAACGAAGCGCTGCTCGTGTTCGACGAGGTGCAGACGGGCTTCTTCGGCTCCGGCAAGCCGTGGCTGTGGCAGCACCACGGTGTCGCGCCCGACGTCGTCGCGTTCGGCAAGAAGACGCAGGTGTGCGGCATCTACGCGAACGCGCGCGTCGACGAGGTGCCGGACAACGTGTTCCAAAAGGTCGGCCGCATCAACTCGACCTGGGGCGGGAACCTGACCGACATGGTGCGCGGCAAGCGCTTCATCGAGATCATCCTGGAAGAGAAGCTCGGCGAGAACATCGCGCGCACGGGCAAGCACTTCGTCGAAGGCTTGCGGCGTCTCGGCCGCGAGCGCGGCGAGATCTCGAACGTGCGCGGTCTCGGGTCGCTCGTCGCGTTCACGCTGCCGAATCCGCAGCGGCGTCAGGCGCTGCTCGGCGACCTGCGCGACCGCGGCTTGCTCGCGCTCGCCTCGGGTGAGAGCGCGATCCGCTTCCGCTTGCCGCTCACGGTCAGCAAGGGCGAGATCGACCAGGCACTCGATCGCATCGACGCCTGCCTGTTGTCGAAGGTGCGCGTCTAGTGTCCTGAGTCAGAAGTTCGCTCTCACCAAGCTCGATCTCCTCCGCGCTGGCGGCGTTGCTCGGGTTCGGAAACCTGACAGGTTGCCTGCACCCTCGCGCCTT
>JBJXHG010000089.1:0-12395 GCA_046160865.1 Planctomycetota bacterium
CCGTTTGCGCCGGCGCAAGGAGCGAGACCGCAGGCGAATCGTCGAGATTCGCCGAGGATCGAGCGACACAGCGCCGACGCAAACGGGCCGAGATCGGACCGAATGACTTTCGCCACGGGCTGCTAGAGTCCCGGCACGCCGCGCGAACGCCAGCGCTCGACGTCGGCGCTCGGCAAGAACACGCGGAAACGGCCTTCGAGGAACGGGACCTTGTGGTCACCCTTCTGCTGCGCTCCGGACTCGAGGAGCAAGCACACGCCCTTCGTCTCGGCGCGGATCGTCAGTCGATCGGCGAACAGCGTGCGCACGCGCCGTCCGCCGATGTCGAGTTCCTCGAGCAGCACGTCGAGCAGCACTTCGCCGCGCACGCCGCCGAAGTCGGCCAGGCGCCAGTAGCCCGCGCTCGCGTCCTCGCGCAGCAACGCGTTCAGGTCCGTGCGCAAGCGCGGCAAGTTCCAGCGTCCATCGTCGTCGAGCGGCGTGCTCGTCTTGCCGAAGAGCTCGGGCATGGCCGCGATCCACGTCGACGGCTCCACGCCGTTGAGTTCGATGCGCTTCTCGCCGCCGCGCGGTCCGTCGACGCCGAGCTCGCCCCCCCCGACCTCTCCACCGGGAAAAGGCGACTTGGTGGTGCCGAAGCGTTCGTAGCCGTCCTCGAGCACGAGCGTCACCGTGCGCGCGGCGCGGCTCGCTTCCAAGCGCAGGCGTTCCGCGCACAGCGACCCCACCGGTCGCCCGCGCTCGTCGTGCACGCGCAGCACGACCGGTCCGGTAGCACCGTCGGCGTACGAACCGCACTCGAGCAGCTCGAAGCCGAGCACGCGCTCGATCGTGAAGAGCGATCGCAACGACCGCGCGATCTGCGCGTCACGTTGCGCCGCCAGCGCGGGTGCCGCAGCCGAAGCCGTCGCGGCATCGGCTTCCAGCGGTGCAGCGGCAGGCGGCTCAGCTCCGATTTCCGCCGCGTCTTCTTGCGCGAGCGTGGGCGTTTCGAACTTCGGAACGTCGCGCTGCGCGAGCGCGCCGAGCTGCGCGATGCCGCGTGTGTACGCCCGCCACTCGCGCTCGCGCGCGATGCGCTCCGTCGTGGCGCCGTCGAGCTCGGACTCGAGCTCCGCGATGCGCGCCTCGTAGCGCGCGCGCTCCGCGGCGAACGGATCGTTGGAACCCGCGGTGGTCCCCGCGACATCCGCCGGCGCCGTCGAATCCATCGCGCCCGCGACCGGGGACCCCGGGGAGCACGCGCCGAGCGCGAGGCAACCGAGAACGGCGGCGAAAGAGCGCGAGTAGATCATGGGCGCGCGCCAGACGACGCGTACGCGCGCGTCTTCCCGTGTGCGTGGCGTCACTGCGCCGCGGCCCAGTCGGCCTTCTTGTTCTTGTTCCACCAGCGCTGGAACTCCTCGGGCTCTTGCTCGCTGTGACCCGAGAGCTGGCCGAGGCTCGTCATGATCGACGCCTTGATGATGTCGTAGCGCTCGCGGGCGATCGTGTCGTTGACGTCGCCGTCGACTTGACCCTTCGCCGACATCAACACCTTGAGCAAGTCTTCGAAGACTTCCTTGCGGATCGCGACGTCCGAGGTCGAGTACGAGCCGAGCGCGGCCGCGCTCGCGCTGACCAGCGTCGCGTCCTTGTTCTGCAGCATCCCCGTCAGCGGCTTGATGCCTTCCTTCTCGCGCGTCTTGCCGAGCGCCAGGATCAACTCGCGCTGCACGGCGACGTCCTTCTTGAAGTCCTTGTGCCCGATCCAGCCGATCAGCGGCTTGACGCTCTCCGGCCCCATCATGCCGAGCACGTGCGCAGCCGCGATGTGCATCTTGTTGTTCGGCACGCCGCCTTCGCCCTCGCGGCGCTTCGCGTCGAAGCACTTCGACAGCGCCTTCGTGATCGACGCACGATCCTTCGGCCCGCACTTGGGGAACTGGATCAGCAGCTGATCGATGTCGGCCACCGCATCCGTGTCGCCGGCGGGCGTGTTCTTCGCGACGTCGGCTTCCAGCTTCGCGATCAACTCGGCGACCTCGGGCCGCTTGTCGGCGATCGGCGCCGCGTCGTCTTGGACCGCGTGGATCGCGCGCGCGGCGGCGGGTGTGGCGGCGAGCGAGAGACACAGCGGCAAGAGCAAGAGGCAGGTGCGCATGGGGTGACCTTTCGATTCGAGCGGCGCCATTACCGCAAGCACGTCGCACGTACGCAAGGCGCTGGGCGCGCGCGAGCGACAGGCGACCGACCTTTGACCAACTTCTAGTCCGCAGCTCGCGCCGCAGTACGCACGGACTGCCGGTAGGCCGCGGCGCGCGCCGCGAGTCGCGCGCGCAGGTCTTGCACGAGCGCGCCTCGGCTCCCCGGCAGCGACCCCGCGACGGCGCGCACCTCGACGATCGGGATCACGCGCCCGGTCGTGTTCGACAGAAACATCTCTCTCGCGCGCGCGAGATCGGTCAGCGTCAGCCGGCCGATCGCAACCGGCCTCCGGGCGCGCGCGAGCTCGTCCAGGATCACCGCGCGCATCGTTCCGGCGAGGCAACCGCGCTCGCGCCCGGGTGTCACGACGACGCCGTCGACGAGCGCGAACACGTTGGAGATCGTGCCCTCGACGACCTCGTTCCCCGCGCCGCAGAGCAAGGCGTCGAACGCTCCCGCTCGCTGCGCGGCTTCACGCGCGAGCACGTAGCCGAGTCGGTTCGTCGACTTCACTCCAGCGAGCGGACCGGGCTCGACGCAGGTCTCGTGCGCGACGACGACCACGACTCCGGGATCTGCGGGTCGCACGATCGCGCGCGCGCCGATGACGAGCGAGGGGACGAGCGAGGGGACGAGCGAGGGGACGAGCGAGGGGACGAGCGAGGGGACGAGCGAGGGGACGAGCGAGGGGACGAGCGACGGCGCGCCGCGTGTCAGCGTGACGCGGATCGCGGCGGAGCGGTTCTCCAGCGCACGCACGTATTCGTCGAGCACGCGCGCGACGTCCCACGCGAGCGGCCACTCGATTCCGATCGTGCGTGCGCTCTCTTCGAGCCGCGCGAGGTGCGCCGCGACGTCGTAAAGGCACGCGTCCTCGTAGAGCAACGTCTCGAACACCGCGAGCCCGAGCTGAAAACCGGTGTCGTCGGTGGAGACGCGCGCGAGGCCCGGCGCGTGGAGCCGCCCGTCGATCCAGGTCGGGAATGCCGTCGTTGCAGCGGGCACGATTGGTGCGCTCATCGCGTGTGCGCGCGCGTCGCAGGCACACCGGCGCGCTCGTCCGAGTCTTCTCCGGCAAGCGTCTCGGCGAGCAAGCGGCCCTTGACCCACGTTTCGCGATCCTCCGCGCGCGCGTCGGATGACCACGTGATGCCGCCGCCGACGTGGAACGACGCTTCTCCGACGGGCGTGCCGTCGCTCGCGCGCGCAGGGGCGGCGCGCCACACGATCGTGCGGATCAAGATGTTGAACGCCGCGCGGCCGCGCGCGTCGACGAAGCCGAGCGCGCCGCTGAAGAAGCCGCGGCCCTCGCCTTCCAAGGCGGCGATCGCGCGCATGCTCGCGAGCTTCGGTGCGCCGGTGATCGAGCCTCCGGGAAAGAGTGCGGCGAGGATCTCGCTCGCGGTCGTGCCGCTCTTCGTGCGCGCGACGACGTCGGCGGTGAGATGGTGCACCGATGCATACGTGCGCAACGTCGGAAAGCCCTCGACCCACACGCCGCCCGGTTCGGCCACGCGGCCGAGATCGTTGCGCTCGAGATCGACGATCATCGCGAGCTCGGCCGTGTCCTTCGCGCTCGCGAGCAGCGCGGCGGCGGCGGCGCGGTCGTCCTGTGGCGTCGCGCCGCGTGCGATGGTGCCCTTGATCGGACGCGTGCGCGCGAGCCGGCCGTCGAACTCGAAGAAGAGCTCGGGCGACGCGGAGAGCAGCGCGCCGCTCCCCGCGCCGAAGCCGCATGAATCGGCCGCGTCCCACGCGACGAAGCCCATGTACGGCGCCGGATTGAGCGCGCGCAGCCGCAAGTAGAGATCGACCGGATGCGCCGCGACGCGGCGCGAGAAGCGGTGCGCGAGGTTGGCTTGGTAGTAGTCGCCGGCCGCGATCTCGGCGCGGACGACGTCGATGCGCCGGCAATGCTCTGCGCTCGTCGTGTGGCGCACGAGCTCGCCGAGCGGACGCGGCGTGCGCAGCTCGCGCGCCTGCGCGAGATCGGTGAGCACGCTGTCGCGGCGCGTCTCGACGTCCGGTCGCCCGTCGTCGAGACCCTCCGACAACACGAGCCACGCGGCGCCCGTGTCCTCGTCGCGCACGATGAAGTCGCCGTACACCCCGCCGGCGATGCGCGGCGAATCGAGCGGATCGCGCGCCGTGACGACCGCGCGCTCGCCGCGCACGCCCAGGTCGTACGACAGCGCTCCGAGGAAGCCGCCCGCGAACGGGCCGGGTACTTCGCCGTCGACCTCGAGCAATCCGAAAGCCAAGTCGAGCTCGTCCCACGAGCTCGCACGCGCGTCGCGCAGCGGATCGAACGCGACGAGGCTCGTGCGCCGCGGCCAACCGCTCGCGCTGTCCAGCGCGGCGAGCCCGCGCCGATCGCGCAAGCGCGAGAGCAGCTCACCCGTGTCGAGCGCGCGCTCGAGCGGAAACACGCGCGGACGGATCTTCATCCGGGAGCCGTCGACGGAGCCGCCGCGCCGCGCGGAAACGTCGCGCCGTAGCGCGTGCGATAGCGCCACGCGATCACGGTGCACGTGAAGAGCACTCCGCCACCGAACCAGAACGGTGCGCTCGGGCCGAACGCCTGGAACAGCGCGCCGGCACACGGCGGTCCCGTCATGCGCGCGAGGCTGAGCGCGGATTGATTGAGGCCGAGATACGCGCCTTGCTCGTCGGCTGGCGACGCGCGCGAGATCAGCCCGTTCAGCGCGGGGTTGTTCAAGCCGAAGCCGATCGGCATCAGCGCGCAACCGATGATCACCATCCCCCACGAGCTCGCGAACGCGACGATCACGAACGACAGCGCGAGGAAGAATGGCCCCGCGATCGCGAGCTTCGTCTCGCCGAAGCGGGGCAAGAGTCGGCGAATGAGCCCGCCTTGGATGATCGCGGACAGGATCCCGATCACCATCAGGTAGCGCCCGACGATCGGCGCAGCGGCGAGCATCTGGTCCATCGTCGCGTGCTCGATGCGCGCCGGCACGTGGAACACGTCCGGGAAGCGCGCCAAGCCGAAGCGCGCGAACATGCTCTCGAACGCCGAGAACGAAAACACGAACAAGAAGCTCAGCAGGAGCAGCGTCCCGAGCCGGCCATGCCGCAACGCGTACACGAGCTCGAAGCGTCCGTAGCGCCGCGCGGGCGCGCGCTGGCTGCGATCCGGCTCGTGCAGCACGAAGAAGCCGAACGTCGCCGCGCAAAACGACAGCAGCGCGGCGCAGTAGCCCGGCGCGGACGGCGACCAGGCCGTGAGCTCGCCGCCGAAGAACGGTCCGAAAGTGAACCCGAGACCGAACGCGGCGCCGATCAGGCCCATGCCCTTCGCGCGATTTTCCGGCGTCGTCACGTCGGCGATGTAAGCCTGCGCGGTCGAGATGTTCGCGCCGAAGAATCCGCCCAGGAAGCGCGCTGCGAACAGCCACGCGAGCGACGGCGCGTTCGCGAAGACGAGATAGGACGCGCCCGTGCCGATCAATCCGCCGACGAGCACCGGCTTGCGGCCGATGCGATCGCTCACGCGCCCCCACATCGGCGCGAACACGAACTGCATGCCGGAGAACGCGGCGAAGAGCAGCCCGAGCTCGAGCTCCGAAGCGTCGTACGCCTTGGAGTAAATCGGCAGGAGCGGGATGACGATGCCGAACCCGAGCAGGTCGATGAAAACCGTCAGGAAGATGAAGACGAGCGGGGATCGGCCCGCACTGCGCTCGGGAGTCATGTGCGACGGAGTATAGGAGTCGCTGCTGCGGCTTCGAGCCCGCGAGTCCGGGCAGCGGCGAATCGTTCCGGGTCGAGCGACGCGGGCCGAGGACTACATGCCGAGGGCTACATATGGAACGGAAGCGGGCGTGCGAGGCCGTGCGCGGGATCGCAAGGCGTGCTCGCGATCCCGCCGGATCAGGGCCGGAGCGCTTTCCGGCCGATAGGGAAATTCGGTTCCCGATCGACAGGTGGGTCACATGAACAAGACAGCAATGATGGTCGTTTGCGCCTCGCTGGCGGTGGTTACGAGCTTCACGTTCGCGGACACGCCGCCGCCGGAGACGCTCGACAAGCGCGTGGAAGCGCTCGAGAAGGAGCTCGTGGCGCTGCGTCAGCGTTGCGACGAGGCCGGCCGGGAAGCTGCACAGGCGCGCAGTTTCGTCGACACCACCGCCAAGTACCTCGTCGCGCAGAGCGAGAGTGCGCAGGCGCTCGGGCTCGCGCTCGACGAATCCGAGAAGGCGGGCTTCACGTTCGGTATCAATCCCGAGTCGCGCAAGATCCTGCTCAGCGGCCTGCGCGATCACGTCGCGGCGCTGCAGAAAGATCTGCCCAAGATCGCCGAGCCCGCGAAGCCGGCCGCACCGCCCGCGCGCGTTCCGCCGAAGGGCCTCTGACAAAACGCCTGCGCAGCGCGCTGAGCGCGAAAGCCGCGCGCTCGCGTCGGAGTGACACGCGCGCGACGCCCCGGTGCCATCGGCCCAGCTCGAACGGTCGGCTTCGGCCCCGAAGGACTTTCACCTCGGGCCGGTAGCCAGCGACACACGCGCGCGCCATCCTGTCGCCACGACGCACGCGCCATCGTGGCGCATCCGTCGCGGTGCTCACGATGATCGCGTTCGCGCTGCTTGCCTCGCTCACGGCTTCACGCCCGGAGTCCATCACGCCAGCGGACATCGACCGCGCGATCGCGCGCGGCACGACGCTGCTCGTCGAACGCCAGGAGTCGCTCGACGGACGCGAGGTGCGCGGCGAGTGGCCGTACGAAGGTGTCTACCGGGAGCGCGGCCAGATCCCGATCGGCTACCGCGTCGGCGGAACGGCGATCGGCGGGCTCGCCTTGCTCGCAGCGACCGAATCGAGTGCCGCCGAGCCCGCTCAAGCCGCGCTGGAGCGCGCGCTCGACTTCGTGCTCGAGGCGCTACGCGAGCCGCGCATGGCGAGTGGCTTCGCCGGCAGCTACGACGTGCGCGGATGGGGCCACGCGTACGCGCTCGGCTTCTTGTTGGAGCTCGCGCGCGCCGGGCGCGTGCCGACCGACAAGCGCGAACGCGTCGCGGAGGAGACGCGCGCTCTCATCCGCACGTTGCAGGAGACCGAGATCGAGGGGCGCGGCGGTTGGAACTACGCACGCGGCGAACGCGCGCGGCCATCGACGTTCATGACCGCATCGACGCTCCTCGCTTTGTTCGAAGCGCGGCGTCAGGGCTTCGTGGTCGACGACGAAGTCGTCGAGCGCGCGCTCGACGCGCTCGCGTCGGCTCGGCTCGAGACGGGCGCGTTCCAGTACTCGTCGAATCCCGAGCGCGTCACGGGCGAGGGCTTCGAGGACGTGCGCGGATCGACGGGACGGTCGCCCGTGTGCGAGCTCGTCCTCCACCTCGCGGGTCGCGGCAGCCCGGAGCGCATTCGCAGCGCGCTCGCGCAGTTCTTCGAGCACTGGGAGTGGCTGGAGAAGCGGCGCAAGCAGACCGGCACGCACGTGCCGCCGTACATGATCGCGCCGTACTACTTCTTCTACGCGCACCGCTACGCCGCACAGGCGATCGAGCAGTTGCCGGAAGCCGAGCGCGCGCCGCTCCGCGCGCGGCTGCACGAGCTCGTGTGGAAAGTGCGCGAGGAAGACGGCGGCTGGAACGATCGCGTGTTCCCGCGCAGCGCGTGCTTCGGGACGTCGATGGTCGTGCTCGCGCTCGCGGAGCCGAAACGCGCTGCGCCCGCAGGCTGGAAGCGCACCGCGCCGGACGCGCCGGCACCGGCGGGCTCCAAGTGACGGCGGCGAAGCCGAGCACGAGCCCCGAGCGTGCGAGCCCGCTGCGGGAGCTCGTCCTGCGTTACCTCGCCGAGCTTGCCGCTGCGCGCGGCGCGTCCGCGCATACGCTGCGCGCGTACCGCGCCGACCTCGACGGCTTCTGCACGTTCGTCGAGAGCGCGGCGGTCGATCGCGCGGAAGCCGTGACGCCGCTCGTGCTGCGCAGCTATCTCGCACAGCTCGACTCGCGTGGTCTCGCGCGCGCGTCGATCCAGCGCAAGCTCTCGGCCGCACGCTCGCTCTTCAAGTACTTGCTGCGCCACGGCGCGATCCGCACGCATCCGGCCGCGGGTCTGCGCCCGCGCCGCGGCGAGAAGAAGCTCCCCCACCACCTGACGATCGGCGAGGTCGAAGCGCTGCTCGCCGCACCGGACGTGACGCGCGCGTCCGGACGCCGCGATCGTGCGCTGCTCGAGCTCATGTACTCGGCCGGCACGCGCGCCGCCGAGACCGTCGGCCTCGACCGGACCGAAATCGATCTCGCACGCGGCGTCGCGCGCATCGTCGGCAAAGGCCGCAAGGAGCGTTTGGCCGCGGTCGGGAGCCACGCCGCCACGGCACTGCGCGCATACCTCGCGGACCCACAGCGGCCGCGCCCGCGCCCGCGCGCGGTGAACGCGGTGTTCTTGAATCCGCGCGGCGGGCGACTGACGACGCGCTCGCTGCAGCGCATCGTCGAGCAGGCACGCATCCAAGCCGGAATCCTGCGCCGCGCGACACCGCACACGCTGCGGCACAGTTTCGCGACACACTTGCTCGACCGCGGCGCGGACTTGAAGAGCGTGCAGAGCCTGCTCGGTCACGCACATCTCGTGACGACGCAGATCTACACGCACGTGTCGATCGAGCGCTTGCGCGCCATCTACGAGAAGGCGCACCCGCGTGCGGGGAGCGCGCGCGCGCCGCGACGTCGTGCCGACGCCGCGGCGAGTCGCTCTGCCGTCACTGGATCGTGATCGATTGCCACGCCGGCAAGCTCGCCGAAGCGCTCTCGTTCACGACCTGGACGCGGAAGCTGTTCCACGTCGCGGGATCGAAGTCGGTCGGCGCCGGCGGCTCGGTGCTGAACGTGCCGTCGATCGTCGCTTGCACGTTCGGCGCCGCAGGTCCGCCGAGCATCAGCGCATAGATCGTCAGCGCGTCGGCCTCGACCGCGGTCTCCCAGATGCGCCGCGGCACCTCCTCCTGCGTCATGTGCTTCGTCGGATAGAGCGGCAACACGAAGCTCGCGAACGAGGTCGAGCTCGGTGGCGGGTTCCCGCTGTCCGTGCCCATCTCGAGCACGAGCTTCGCACCGTGTCGTCCGCCGTTCATCGCGACGCGGAAGCGGCGCGGCGCTTCGTGACGCAGAGCCGTCAATCCGAACGTGCCGGCGTTCACGAGCGCGTGCTGCAGGATGCGCACGGCTTGGATCGACGGCGGCGTCGGGATCGAAGGCTGCCAGTGGAAGTCGTTCGGCCCCGTGCCCGGGATCCAGTTCTTCGTGAACGACGGCACGTCGGCGTACGCGGAGTTCGTGACGACCGGCTCGAGCGTGACGGCGCTCGGCGTGCCCGCGATCGGTGTCGGCGCACCGGTGCCCACCCATGCGAAGCGACGCTCGCTGCCGAGCGGAGTCGCGTGAACGACGAGCATGTCCGTGCTCGCCGACAGGAGCGCGAGCAACGTCGCGCGCGTGAACGTCGCCGCGCTCGGCTCCTCGCGAAAGACCGGCGGCTCGACGGTCAAGTCGTACCAGAAGCCGCGCTGCACCCCGCTGATGTGCGCCTGGATCGCGAAGCCGTGATTGACGAGCCCCGCTTGCGTCTCGAACAGCGTGAAGAGCGCCGTCGTGCGCGGCGACGACGCGCTGGCCGTCGTGACCGTGTACGAGCGCCCGACGAGCGGACCCACGCCCGGATCGACCTCGCGCACGAACTGCTTCAAGTCGGGGAACTCGCCCGTGTTGAAGTCGGTCGAAAAGCCGTTCGCCAAGAACGAGTTGATCGAGTCCGCGGTGCCTTCGTGCGCCAAGCCGAAGATGCCGGTGCGGATCGAGCTCGTCGTCGAGCCGCTCTTCTCGAGCGTACGCTCCTTCTGGCGGATCATGCGGAACGCCGCTGACTCCATCGGCTGGCGATTGCCCGGATCGAGCACGTTGGCCGCGAACAGCGTGATCTTGTTGTTGCTGCCCTCGGGCAGCCAGTGGCACTGCACGCACGAGCGCCCGCCGCACACGCCGCCGTTCTCCGGGTCGGCGAGACCGAGCTCGCGCATGTGGAAGAGCTTCAGTCCGCGCTTCGCGCCGGATCCGCTGGTCTCGTCCGTCGTCTGGCCGATCGCGCCGCTGAACGTGCGCGAGATCGGCTGCTCGGGATTCGGCGGATACGCGATCGAGAACACGAAGTCGCGATACGCCTCCATCTCGCCCGTGGAGAGTTGAGTGGAACGACCGAGTAGGTTCACGAACGCCGGATTGAAGTCCAGGAACGACGCGCGGTCGCCGCGCCAGTGCAGCGGTTCGTTCGTGAAGAACGACTGCGCTTCCGGCAACGTCTCGAAATTCACCATGCCCTGCAGCGTCTGCGTGAACAGGAAAGCCTTGTTCGGCGGGAAGTTCGGCGCGGATGGACTGCCGTTCGTGATGCTGTCCTTGATGCCCGGCGGATACGGCTGCGTCGAGTTGTCGCTCAGATCCCAGATCAGGTTGTCGCTCCGTCCGTCGAGGTGACAGCTCGCGCACGAGACGATGCCGCTCGCGGAATGCTGCGCGCCGTACAAGAACTGCCGGCCCGCGCGCACGTACGACGGCGTCGGATCGCGTTGCAACGCGAAGCGGCGCACGACCGTGTCGGTGGCGGGGTCGATCACCGAGACGGAGTTGTCGAGCCGGTTGAGGACGTACACGAGATCGCCGGGATCGCTCGGAAGCCCGCTCGCGTACTTGATCGCCAAGCCGCGCGGACCGCTCATCGGATTCGCCGGGGACGGTCCGGTCGGGATCGCGATGCCAGCGATCGTCCACGCGGAGGGCGCGCCCGTCGGCGTGACGACGCCGACGCGATCGCTGTTGAAGGCTGCGACGTAGAGCTTCTGCAACGATCCACCCGGCTCGTAGGGCACGACGTCGGTCGGCTGCGCGAGCGCAGCGGTGCTCGGCACCTGCGCGCCCGAGGTGTCGGCGTTCAAGTCGCGGAAGGCGACGACCGGTGTGCTCGTGCCGGCGCCGGTGACGCGCCAGATCACGCTGCGCACGAAGCCGAACGGCGCCGCTTTGACCGCCGACTCACCGATGAACGCCTCGAACTGTGCGTCGCCGCCGACGACCCACAGATCGCCCGTGGCGTCGAAGGCCATGTTGAAGTTCGCCGTCCCGAGCCCGCCGACCTGCGTCACGGCGCCGGTCGTGAGATCGATCGCGCGCACGTCGAAGTCGTAGGCCGGAAAGCCCGCGGGCAGTGTGTGCCCCTTGCCACCGCGATGTCCGAGGACGAACAGCTGATTGCCCTTCACGAGCGCCGTGCACGGGTCCTTCAACGCCTTGGTCGGCGCCGCCACGTCGTCGACGAGGTCGATGCGCTCCGATCCGGGCGTCACCGGCGTCAAGTCGGCGGTCGAGACATGCGCGACCGCGCTCTGCGATCCGAGCGTCACAAACACGCTCAAGTCATCGGGCGCGAACGCGAGGTGATTCGGCTCGTCACCGATGTACGTGGTGCGCTCGAGCGTCGCGCTCAGCGGTCCGGCCGAGCTCGACGCGCTCAGCGCGATCACGGACACGGAGTCGCCGAGGAAGTTGCACGTGAAGAGCTTGCCGAGCGCGCTGTTGTAGACGACGGAGATCGGCTCGGCGCCGGTCTGCACGCGTTGCAAGAACGCGTTCGTGTGCGTGTCGTAGATCTCGACACAGTTGTCGGGTGTGTTGCACGCGACCAGGTAGTCGTGACCCGCGACGCGGGCGACCGCGATCGGCTTGCGCTGCGGGCTCTCGACGTTGAAGTACGCGCCGGTGCCTTGCGCGAGCGCTGCGGGCGCCGCGACGAGCGCGGCACACGTGAAACGAAGGATGCGAGGAATCATGAGGAACGATCTCCGAGCAAGGATGAGGAAACGGACCGTCCGGCGCGTGCGAGACGGTCGTACCGAAGGAGTGCGGTGTGCGCGGATTCGACGTTCGCGACTAGCAACGCCGCTATGCGTCCATCTTCTCGGGCACAGTGACTGCGGGACCGGTTAACGGTCCGCTCGCCGCCGTTGGTTTCATCGAATCCGCGCCAACCGCGAACTTTCGTTCGCGGTTGGCGCGTCGCACGGACTGCCGCGCGACCTAGCCTGCATTTCTCACCACGTCCGTCGCGAGAGCGCGACAGCTCGCTTCGGGCAAGGCGTTGCATCGGAATCGACCGGAGCCGACCTGTTAGGTCGGCGAGGATCGATT
>JBJXHG010000090.1:0-20271 GCA_046160865.1 Planctomycetota bacterium
CCCCCCCCCCCCCCCGACGCTCGCCGCACTCGAGTCGGTCCGCCGCATGGATGCGAGCGCGAGCGCGAAGCTCGCGCTCGCCAGGGTCCACGTCCACGCGTTCGCGAAGAAGACGTCGAACTTCGGCCAGGGTCCACGCATCGCGGCGCGCGTGCTCGGCACGGACAGCGAAGCGATCGGGGCCGACGTGCCGCGCGAGTTCGTCGAGGGCGCGCGCGGCTACCAGCCGCTCGAGACGCTGCACGACGAGGTGCACACGCAAGGTCGCGGCGTGTTCCTCGCGAACCCCGAAGGCTACGCGAAGCTCGTCGCGCGCATCCCGGCCGACAACGCGGCGCCGATCGCGCTCGACGACTACAACTTCGCGGCGCTGCGCGCGCAGCTCGCGAACGCGCGCGAGCACGGCGTCGACCTCGTGTACGTCGTGATGCCGAGTCGCCAGGGCAGCGCGCTGCTCACCGCGCTCCAGCGTGACGGTCACCTGCCCGCGCTACTGCACTTCAACCGCCCGGACGTTCACCCCGAGCTCTACGAGATTCCGAATCACTACGACGCCGGCCACTTGAGCGAGCGCGGTGCGCAGATCTTCAGCCGCTTGATCGCGGCTTCGATCGCGGAGCGCGCGCGACGGCGCGAGGACGGTGCGAAGTGATCTTCACCGAGCCGCGCTTCTTCCTGCTGTTCGCGCTGTGCTTCGCCGTGTACTGGTCGCTGCGCGCGAACGGCCAGCGCAAGGTGTGGCTCGTCCTGTGCAGCGCGGTGTTCTACGGGGCGTGGGACGTGCGCTTCTTGGCGTTGATGTACGTCTCGGTCACGCTCGACTACACGTTCGGACGCATGCTCGACCGCCCGACACGCAGGCGGCGTGCGTGGCTCATCGGCTCGATCGCCGTCAACCTCGGCATCCTCGGGACGTTCAAGTACCTCGGCTGGTTCGTCGAGTCGGCGGTCGCGTTCGGCAACTGGCTCGGCTTCGAGATGCACGCGCCGACGCTGAAGCTCGTGCTACCGATCGGGATCAGCTTCTACACGTTCCAATCGATGAGCTACACGATCGACGTGTACCGCCGGCAGCTCGTGGCGGCGAAGAGCTACCTCGACTTCGCGGCGTTCGTCACGTTTTTCCCGCAGCTCGTCGCGGGGCCGATCGTGCGCGCCGTCGACTTCCTGCCGCAGCTGCACACGCAGCGTGCTTGGCTCGCGAGCGAGGCGCGCGGCTTCGTCACGCTGTTCTGCATCGGCTACTTCAAGAAAGTCTGCATCGCCGACAACGTGTCGCAGACCGTCGACGCCGTCTTCTCCGCGCCGGTCGAATGGACGGCGCTGTCGAACTGGATCGCGGCAGTGCTGTACGCGATCCAGATCTACTGCGACTTCTCGGGCTACTCCGACATGGCGATCGCGCTCGCCGGACTGCTCGGCTATCGCCTGACGACGAACTTCGAGTTCCCGTACCTGGCGGCGAACATCACGGAGTTCTGGCGCCGCTGGCACGTCTCGCTCTCGACGTGGTTCCGCGACTATCTCTACATCCCGCTCGGCGGCAATCGGCGTGGAGCCGGGCGCACGTACTGGAACCTCGTCGTCGTGTTCTTCTTGTGCGGCTTGTGGCACGGAGCGAGCTGGAACTTCGTCGTGTGGGGCCTCTTGCACGGCGCGTTCCTCGTCGTGCACCGCAGTGTTTCCGCGCGTAGCGGCGGAGCGCGCTGGCCGTTGCCTCTCGGCGTAGCCGCCACGTGGATCGCCGTCGTGACCGCGTGGGTCTTCTTCCGCGGCGAAGGGTGGGCGGCGACGCGCGCGATGCTCGCGATCCAGTACGGCGTCGCGCCTGGCGGGAGCGGAGCGCTCAGTGCGTGGTGGCTCGTGTTCGCGGCCGCGTGTCTCGCCGTGCACGTCGCTGCGCGGCGGCGTGTCCTCGGCGCGGCGCACGCGCGCATGAACGGCTGGATGTACGCGGTGGCGCTCGGAACGGCGCTTGCCTTGCTCGCGCCATGGATCGCCGACGGGTATCAGCCGTTCATCTACTTCCAATTCTGACGCGCGTCGTGCTGTTCCGATCCCTCGCTTGCGCGCTCGTTCTCCCAGCGTGTGCGATCCTGCCCGAGCACACGAGCGATCCTGCTCCGAAGACGCGCGGACCACTGCCGACGCGCGCGAACGCGCCGGTTTCGCTGATGTTCCTCCAGTTCAAACCGCGTACGGCGCACGTTCAACCGCTGGGCACGTTCGGGCTGCAAGCGACGAGTGCCTACAGCAGCATCTTCGAGGACGGTTCCGACACCGACTCCGAGATCGTGTTCGACGGCGAGATCTGGCGCAGCGCACTGGCCGTGCGCTACGGCGTGACGGAGAGCTCCGATCTCGAAGTCGAGATCCCGCTCGTGTACGCGAGCTCGGGCTTCCTCGATCAGTTCGTCGAAACGTTCCACGAGATCCTGTTCCTCCCGAACAGCGGCCGCGAGTCGCGTCCGAAGTTCACGTACTCGATGGAGGCCAGGCAGAACGGCGAGCGCTTCTATCACATGGAGGGCAACAGCCTCGGTCTCGGCGACATGTCGCTGATCTTCGCGCAGCGCGTGCTGCAAGAGTCGGTCGAAGCTCCCGGCGTCCTCGTGCGCGCCGGCGTCGAGCTTCCCACGGGCTCCGAGTCCGCCGGCTTCGGCAACGGAGAAGTCGACTGGGGCGGTGACGCGCGCATCGAGCGCTCGTTCGGACGCTGGACGCTCGGCGCGGCGGCGAGCTACGTGCTGACCGCCGAGCCGTCGGCGTTCACCGAGAGCGGCGTCGACGCGTCGGACATCGCGGGCGCGCAAGCGGGCGTCGAGTACCGCTGGAACGACGACCTGTCGTTCGTCTTCGGAGCCGTCTACACGTCGACCGTGACCGACGACATCCACATCGAGGAGCTGAACAGCGACATCCTCATGCTCGATTTCGGTGCGATATGGGACACGCACAGCGGGTCGCGCTGGATGGCGGCGTTCCAAGAGGACGCGATCGCGGCGTCGGGACCCGACTTCACGGTGTTCGTCGGGCTCAGCTTCGGGATGTGACGGCTCGCGCTGCCGCTCGCGTGGCGGTCCGCGCGCCCGCATCGCTCATCACGTCCGGCTGCGGTCGATTTCGCTGCAACGCCTTGTCCGATGCGAGCTGTCACGCGCACGCAACGAACGTGGTGAGAAATGAGGCTCAGAAAAACGGGCCCGCCACCAACGGCCCGCGACCGCGCGGGAAGATGGGTGTGCATGGACGCCTCCGATCGCGACGAACGCTCACACGCGCTGTTCGCCGACGGCGCGCGCTTGCGTGTGCTCGCGGGACACCTCGTGGTCGACGCGGGGACGGCGGACGATCTCGTGCAGGAGACGTGGGTCGCGGCGTTGCACCGCGCGCCATCGCCGGACCGTCCGGCCGGGCCGTGGCTCGCACAGGTGGTCCGCAATCTCGCGCGTCGCAGGCGCCGCGGCGACGCGCGCCGCTCGCAGCGCGAGAGCGCGCACGCCGAGGCGCGCGACGTCGACGTTCCGGGCGCCGCCGAGATCGCGGAACGTCTCGACGCGCAGCGCGCGCTCGTCGACGTGCTCGGTGAGCTCGACGAGTCGCTGCGCACGACGCTCGTGCTGCGCTATTTCGAGGAGCTGACGAGCGTCGACATCGCGCGCGCGCAGGGCGTGCCGGAAGGCACCGTGCGCTGGCGGATCCAGCGCGGCCTCGCGGAGATGCGCGAGCGTTTGGATCGACGCTTCGGCGGCTCGCGCGGAGCGTGGTGTGCGCTCTTCTTACCGATGACCCGCCCGGGAGCTGGTTCGCTCACCGTCGCGGGAGAAGGAGTCGTGGCGATGGGTGTTGTGGCGAAGATCGGAGCGGCAATCGCGATCACTGCGATGGCCGGAGTCCTGTGGTGGGGGATGGACGATGCGCCGGCGACGGCGGCGCCGTACGAAGCGAGCGCGCTCGCTGTAGAGCCACCCTCGACACTCGAGAGCACGCCGCTCGCCGCTCCGGCGAGCGTGCAGGTCGTTCGGCAAAGTGCGCCGCCGAGCGCAGCACCTGTCACCGCGAGCGTCGATCCATCCGACAGCGGAGCAGAGGCCGTCGCCGCGACGGACGGGCTTCTCGTCGACGCACGGTTCCTCGACGCAGCCGGTGCGCCGTGGAAGGGCGTTCGCTTGGCGCTCGCGGATGACGACGCACGCGCTGCGATCAGCGGTGACGACGGTCGGGCGACGTTGAGGCTCGACACGGATCCCGACGGGCTGTGGATCCAGCACCGTGAGTTCATCGCGTCCGGCGCCGGCTGCGCGACACGCAAGCTCAGCGCGACGGTTCGCGCCGGCGAGCCGGCGCACCTCGGCGACGTGGTGCTCGTGCCCGCGTCGGTCGTGCACGGTCGTGTGGTCGGTGCGGACGGACGTCCGGTTCCCGGAGCGCGCGTCGGCACGACGACGGACCTCGGCGACGCCGACCTCGAGAACGTGCACCGCCGCGGCAGCGAGCGACTGTTCGAGTCCGCGAGCGTCGAGGTCGCCGCCGACGGGCACTTCGAATTGGTGGGCGTGCAGCCTGGCACGTGGCGCGTGTGGGCAGGCGCCGAACATGCGCGCTTCGCGTGGACGGAGCCGCTCGAAGTGAAGGATGGCGACGTGTACGGCATCGAGCTCGTGCTCGAGCCCTTGCGTGCCACCGATCGCATCGCCGGCGTAGTCGTCGACGGCAAAGGGCAGCCGGTGCCGAACGCCACGCTGTGGATCTACTACTCGACCAAGGTGGAATCGGGCACGCACTCCAGGCATACGGATGCCGAAGGTCGCTTCGATCTCGTGGTCCTGCGCTCCACCGCGCACACGATCGTGGCCAGCGATCCGCAGCACGAGTGGGCCGACTCGGCGATCGAACGCATCGATCCAGGCGCGCTCGAGCTCGTGCTGCGCCTAGGCGAGCGCCGCTACGTCGACATCGACGTGCGCAACGCGGCGCACGAGCCGCTCGCCGGCTGCGTGTTCGAGTTCACGCGCGAGGACCCGCTGATGGAGAGCTACGCGCCGGTCGAAGCCAAGACTGCGGGTCGCTACCGCGTCGGGTTCCCGAACTTCGACTTCCGCGTCGCCGTGCGCGCCGACGGATATCGCACCGCCGTGCTCGGTCCGTACGAAGCGGATCGCGCGCCCGAGCGCCTCGACGTCGTGCTCGAGCCCGTGCCGATCGTGGGCGGCCGCGTCGTCGCGGACGGCAAGCCGATCGCGGGCGTGCGCGTCACGTTGCACCGCTCGAACGGGGGCACACTGCAAATCAACGGGTTCACGTGCGTGATGGATCGTGAGCCGAGCGCCGAGGTCGAGACCGACGCCGACGGACGCTTCGTGCTCGGCTGTGAGACCACCGGCGAGATCTTCGTGCGCGCGCAAATCCACGGGTGGGCCGGCGCAGATGCAGGACCGCTCGCGGTTCCGCGCACCGAGACGACGGTCGATCTCGAGCTCACCCACGGCGGCGCGATCGAAGGCCGCGTGATCTTGCCGGACGGCAAGAACGCCGAGGGCGCGATCGTGGGCGCGAATCGCGGCGACGGGAGCGCGCGCACCGTGCGCGCCGGTCCGGGCGGCCTCTATCGCTTCGAGAGTCTGACGCCCGGCAAGTGGGAGATCGTGTCGCGCGCGAGTGAGGTGCGACCCGACACGATGACGAGCATGAGTCTCGCCGAGCCGATCCAGATCCAGTGGTCGTGCGAGGTCTTCGCGGGGAAGACGACGCACCATGACCTCGACGCGACGCAGGTCGAGGTCGCGCGCACGCCGCCCAAGTCGCAGTGACGCGCCGCACGCCGTGGCCGGAGCGATGCGCTTCGGCCGCGGCGCGCGCGTTCGCTCACTGGACGAGCAAGCGCGGGACGCCGTTCGCGATCCGCATCGCCTGATCGACCTTCTGCAAGTTCGTGCCGTTCGTCGACGACCGCAGGACGTCGACGGCCTCGTCGACCTTCGCGATCGCGTCCGGATGGATGTGCGCGCACTGCAGCACGAACTTGGCGTCGTCGAGCTCGCTCAGCGCCGACTCGAACACGCGCTTGCGCGTCGTCTCGTCGAACTGGACCGGCGTCGTCTTCAGCCGTTGGAGCAGGGCCTTCGCCGAGCGCGCGTTCAGCGCGGCATTCGCGACGCGCAGGAACGTGGTGACGGACTGCACTCTTGGATTGTCCATCACCATCACGCCGAAGCCCGGCGGGTTGTCGACCGCGTTCATCAAGATCGCTGCCGGCGACGCGTTGAACTCCCCGCCCAGGTAGAACGCGATCGCGTTCTCGAGCGTCAGCGCGGAATTGTCGTGGAAGTACGGCGCGGTGTCGGGCGCTTCGAGGAGCGAGGGGACGTTGAACGCGTGGGAGCCGAACCCGCCGACCCCGAGGTTCGGCGCTTGGCCGAACCCGCCGTCGATCGGAACTTGACCCGGAGCCACCATCTCGGCCAGCGCACCGTCCAGCTGCGAGCTACCGATGTCGAGGTTCAGGTTGAAGTGGCCGGCGGGGAAGCCGTTCGCGTCGAGGAACGCGGGGCTCGCGTTCGCGCCGCCGTTGTTGTGACAGCTCGTGCACTTCGCCGCCGACCGACCGCCGGTCGTCGTCTCTTGCAAGAACAGCTTGCGGCCGTGCTCCGCGATCGCGTTCTTCATCGTGAGCGCCGAGAGATCGATTTCCTCTTGTCGTCCGAGCGAGAGCTGGAACGCTTCGAGCGCGTCGAGCTCGTACTCGGTCGGCAAGCGGAAGTCGACGCCGGCGACGCGGTTCAAACGCTTCGGCGCATGTTGGGTGACGGCGCCGATCGCGAACTCGCGCAGCGTGCCGCCGCCCGGTGATCCGTCGCCGCCCCAACCCGTGCGCTGCAGCGGGGGCACCGTCGAGCCGTCGAATCCGCTCGTCGCCGGCGTCATCGACAACGACAACGCGAACAAGTGCGGGACGCCGCGCATCACGCCGGGCCGATCGAAGCCGTCGACGTTCTCGAGCACGAGCGCGAGCTCGCGCAGGAGCGACGGGTTCTCGAGCCCCGCGAGCGCCGGCACGCGCTCCGCGACGAACAGCGGATCGTCGTCGTCGAGCGTCGCGATGAACTCGGGGTCGAGCGTGAAGTTGTTGTTCGCGGGGTGACACGTGCCGCACGTGCGGCCGTTGCCGCCGAACGTCTCCTCGAAGAACAGGAACTCGCCGTCGCCGATGAGCGACACGGCCGCGGGCGGCGCGGCGGGGGGCAGCAGCGCCGCGAGCGCATGGCGCGACTCGAGTTGCGCGTCCCGGCGATCCGCCATCGGACCGAACGGCGTGCCGCGCGGCTCGTGGTACATGCGCTGGAACAAGCTCGGCAGGCCGAACAGAAATCCGTTGCTCGCGTCCGCGTCCGCGCGCGCGACGACGACCATGTCGACGTCGAAACCCGTGAACGCTTCGACGTCGAGCGTCGTCGTGGCGTGTGCCGCCCCGCCCGCGACCTGGAGCTCGACGGCCAACTGCACGGCATCGTGTGCGGAGTTCGGGGCGACATCGTCGTGCGCATCTCGACCGAGGTTGTCCACGAGCCACACGCGGTACGCGCCGTCTTCGGGCACGCCGCTCACCTTGGCGTCGAGCGCGCCGCTCGCGAGGTTCAGGCGGATCGCGCCCGCAGCCGTCGTCGGGGTCTTCACGAGACCCTTCACGCCGCTCAACCCGAGCACGAGGACGTCGCCGCCCTCCGTGTACTCGGCATACGACTCGAGCCAGCTCGTGTACGCCGCGTCGAAAGCTTCAACGGCGCCGACGCCCGCCGCATGGAACTCGTCCGACGCCGGGTGGCGGCGCGGGACCAGCAGGGTCGCGCACAAGAGCGCGAGCACGAGCAGGGCAAGCCCGAGGCCACGCTGCCGCGTGCGATGCCTACGAAAACGCTCTCTCGCTGCGGCCGCTGCGAACTTGAACATGAAGTTCTCTCGTCGAATCCCGGTTGTCGATCTCGTTGCGCACGGATCCGCGATCCGTGAAAGCAGTGACGTGATTCGAAACTATCTCACACTGCAATTCCGCGCAATTGCGCACAGTGCGTACGGCCGAATCGTGATTCGCGCGACGCGTGCGATTCTCACCGTGATCGAAATTGAGACCGAGTCGCTACTTCGCGAGCAGCTGCTTCCAGAGCGACGGCTTCTTCGGGCGCGGCTCCCACTTCGCACAATCACCGCGCATGTTGAGTTTCTTGTGATCGCCGGGGAGCTCCTGCTGCTTCAGAAAGTTCTCCTTCTGCTTCACGGGCATGAACTCGGGCAGGTAGCAGCCCGTGAGGTGAGCTTCCTTCGGCGCGCGCTTGAAGTGCACGCACGTCTCGCAGTGGACTTTCTTCGCGACCATATGGCTTCGGCGGTTCCTCGGAAGGTGGCCGCAGAAGCTAGCGTCACTGGATGGCGAGGTCGAGAGTCACGGCACGCGTCAGCTCGCCGCTCGACGTCGACTTCCCTGCCCACGGCGCGGAAGACCCGGACACGAAGGTTCCGAACTCCCCACGCTCTGGAGCAGGGCGCGCAGCACGACGATTGCTGCCGGCGCTCTAGCCCGCATTTCTCACCACGTCCGTCGCGAGGTTGCGCCAGCGCGTTCGGAGCAAGGCGTTGCCTCGGAATCGACCGGAGGTGACCTACTTGGTCAGCAAGGATCGATTCCGATCCAACAACGCCGCTCCGAGCGAGTTGGCGCGACCGCAGCAGGGCGTGGTGAGAAGTGCGGGCTAGTGTCCCGAGTCAGAAGTTCGCTCTCACCAAGCTCGATCTCCTCCGCGCTGGCGGCGTTGCTCGGGTTCGGAAACCTGACAGGTTGCCTGCACCCTCGCGCCTTGCCAGCGACGACGATCTCGACCTTGGTGAAAGCAAACTTCTGACTCAGGACACTAGCCAAACGCGAGCACTCGCGGCGCAGATCGGCGCAGGATCGCCGCCAGGCGGCCATTCACGAACGACAGCGCGCGGCTCGCACCGCGCGCTCTTCGCGTCATGGATCGCGATGCGCTGGGGCGTCGCGATCTCGATCGATCGTCACTGCGGCGGCGGAGACTCGGGCAGCTCTGCGCCACCCGTTGCACTCTCGTCCTGCGGCGGTTCCTTCACCGGCTCGACGATGGTCTTGTTCCCGAGCGATTGTTGGTGCTCTTGGATCTGCTGCTGGATCTCCGGCGGAAGGTCGCCCGGGATGCGATACGCATCTTCGCCTTCACCACCCTCGCCTTCGACGGGCGGGGGCGGAGCGGGATCCTTCACCATGTCCGCCATGCGCTTCGCGAACGTCTGCTTGTTGTACGACGAGATCACGAACGTCCACGCACCCAAGCGCGCGTTGAGCTCGGCGACTTCCGTCTGCACTTCGTCCGGCTTCTTGACCTCGGGCTTCGCTTCTCCTTCGGCAGGAGCGGCCGCCTCGGCCGCGTCTTCGGGCTTCGGCGCGTCCGACGCAGGCGTGTCGGGAGTCGCGGGCGGCGCTTCGTACGCAGCCTCGAAGCGCGCGTAGCACTTCTCGCCGTCTTCCTTGATCTTCACCGTCAGCACGAGCCCGTCGAAGCACACGAACTTCGACACCGCGCCGGGATTCGTGGCGAAGTCGACGTCGGCCGCCGGCACGACGTCCTCGAGGTTGAGCCACTCGAGCGTCGACGACATCGAGTTCGCGACGGTCGCGTACTTCAGTTCCTTGCCGACCGGCAGATCGTGCAGCACGAAGTCGTTCGTCTCGGGCTTGTCACGATCGACGAGCAGCGTTTCGCCGTCCGGATGCACGATCTGGACCGATCGCACGCGGTCGCGCTTGATCTCGAGGATCTTCTTCACGAGCCAGTCGTTCGTGTTCTCCGGGACCTCGAGCTTGGCCTTCACGAGCCACGACTGCGGATCACTCGGCAAGCGCACGTAGCGCTGATCCGCCACGAAGCCCTTCTTCGCTTGGTAATCCTTGCCGACGATGACCTGCGCGATCTCCTTGCCGCTCGCGTCCTTCAACGTGACCAGCGCGGACGTCGCACCCTCGCTCGTCGGCTCTTCGACACCGAGTTGCGCGTAGCGCGACGCCTCGCTCGTCTTCGGCTCGACTTTCGTCATGTCGGCGACGCCGATCAGGAGCTTGCGAATCGCCTCGATGTCGGCGGGATAGCCCTGCTTCTCGACGACACCCCATTGCTTCGCGGCGTCTTGCTGCAGCGTGGTCGTGCCAGCCTTGCGCCGAATCTCCACGGTCTGCACGTCGTTGATGGAGTCCATCGCGCTCGGGAGGAGCTTCGACGTGTCGAGCGTCGAGCGCACCTTCGCTTCACTGCGCGACAGCATCACGGCCGCGGTGACGCCTACGAGCACCGTCAAGAGGGCGAGGATGGTCAGGGTTTTCGTGTTCATCATTGCTTCTCGCTGCGAGCGTCAGCTTCTCTTCGCGTCCGTCCTGGGTCCCGACTTCCGCTGCGACCGCGCGAACGCGGCGCCCACCGCGTACAGGACCACCAGCGCCGGGACGAGCAGGATGTTGGCCATCTTGAGCCGCGTGTCGAGCGACTCGATGTCCTTCTTCATGTCGCGTTGCACCTTCCGCAGTTCTTGGCGCGTCTTCAGCTTCTCGTCGCGGAAGCGCTCGATCGCTCGTTGCTGCTCTGGACTGATGATCATCGAGCTCGCGCTTTCCTTCTGGGTCTGCAGCTCGGTGATCTTCGCTTCCGTGTCGCGCAACTTGTCCTCGAGCTCCTTCTCGCGTTGATGGAAGCTCGTCTCCGCTTGGCGGCGGATTTCGACGACCTTGTCGAAGGGTCGATTGAAGCGGCCGCGGCTGCGCAAGCTGATGAGATCGTTGCTGCCCGAGAGGTTGTCGAGCGCGTTGATCGCGAAGTCGGCGTTGGCGGACGTCGGCATCGCGACCCGCTGTCCGAAGAAATTCTGCACGCGCGTCCAGAACCGGTCCTCGAGCATGTCGGCGTCGGCGACGACGATGACGTTGATCGGACCCTGCGACTCCTTCAGCACGGGCGCTTCCGGCTCGGTCGGCACGGAGCCGTCGGATGCGCTCTCCGTCGCCGGCTTGCCGTCGGGATAGGCCGTCTTCGCGGGACCGCTGACGCGCGCCGCGACCATCAACTTCTCGTTGCCCGACACGAAGCGCTCGAGCAGCGCGGTCGGATCCGGGCTGAACTGGATGCTCGACTTCGGCACGCGCATCGCATTCGGCGACGTCGTCAAGAGCGGCACGACGGTCGTCGTCGCACCCTCCGTTTTCGAGAGCACACCCGGCGTCGCGAGCAACATCGACTTGAGCTGCGCCGTGACGAAGTCGTCCTTCGAGAGCGTGTCCTTCTCGCGCGCGAGCTGGAGCCACACGATGTAGTCGACCGGCTTGTTCTGGTAGCCGACACGCGCGGCGCTGTCGAGGTCGCCGGCCAGCACGTCGGCGGGCATCTCGAGACCCCAAGCAGCGAGCAGCGGTCCGAGATCCGAGGCGCGGTTCGCCATCATCGCGGACATCGGGTTCTGCGGATCGCTCTGCACTTGCTGCACGTCGCAGTACGGATCGATGAACGCGAGCAACTTGCCGCCGCGCAGCACGAACTGATCGATCGCGAACAGCGTCTGCGGCGAGACGCCTTGCGGGTGTACGACCATCAGCACGCCGATGTCTTCGGGAATCTGCTCCGCCGACAGCGGCACGGAGCGGACCTCGAACATCTGGTTGAGCTGCTCGACGATGAACCACGAGTCCTGCGGCGGCGCACCCGGATTCTGGAAGCGCGCCATCGGGTTGCCTTCCATCGGGAGCGAGGTCAGCAGTCCGACGACCGCCTTCTTCGGATTCGACAGGTTGTAGACGACCTTCGTGATGTCGTACTCGAGCGACTCCTCCCGGCTCTCCTGAAAGAACGGGATGATCTCTTCTTGGTCCGTCGTGTTCGTCGCCGCGAGACCGAAGTAGAGCAACTCGCCGCTCGCGCTCGCCGGGACGCCTTGCAGACCGTAGCCGACCGCGCGGTCCTCCTCCTCCGAGAACGGCTCGGGATCCGCGACCTCGAGCGTCAGCTTGCCGCGCGAGTTCGCGACGTACTCCTCGAGCAGCTCTTGCACGCGCTGCGCGAAGCTCATGACGCCGCCCGCGTCCGATGCGAGCTTCTTCGAGAAGTAGAAGCGCAGCCGGATCGGCTCGTTCAGGTTCGCGAGGATGTTCTTGGTGCCGTCCGAGAGCGTGTAGAGCTTGTTCTCGGTGAGATCGAGACGCGCGGACTTCAGCCCGACGTTCGCGAAGACGTTGAACGCGACGAACAGGACGAGCGCGACGACGAGGCCGGTGGTCGACAGCAGATTCTTCATGGAAGAGGCCTAATCCGCCTTCTTTAGGTCGAGCAGGATGGCATTGGCGAAGAGTGCGGCGGCGATCAGTGAGCCGAAGAACGCGATGTCGCGCGCGTCGAGCACACCCTTGTTGATCGCGTTGAAGTGCGTCAGGAAGCTGAACGAGCTGATCGTGTCGAGCAGGATCTGCGGCGCCCAACTCCGGAAGAATTCGAGCACGGCCGAGAATCCCGCCAGGATGAACCCGAGGCAGATCACGACGCTCACGACGAACGCGATGACTTGGTTCTTCGTCACGGCCGACACGCACGCGCCGATCGCGAGATAGCCGCCCGCCATCAGCCAGCTGCCGATGTAGCTCGTGAGGATCACGCCGTTGTCGGGTGCGCCGAGGTAGTTGACCGTTAGCCAGATCGGGAACGTCAGCAAGAGCGCGATCGCCGTGAACGCCCACGCGGCGAGGAACTTGCCGAGCACGACCTGCGCCATCGAGACCGGCAGCGTCATGAGGAGCTCGATCGTTCCGGTCTTGCGCTCTTCCGCCCACAGGCGCATCGAGATCGCCGGGATCAAGAAAAGGTAGAGCCACGGGTGGAACGAGAAGAACGGCTGCAGGTCCGCTTGCTCGCGCTCGAAGAAGCCGCCGAGGTAGAACGTGAACACGCCCGTCAGCAGCAGGAAGATGACGATGAAGACGTACGCGACCGGCGTCGCGAAGTAGCCGCCGAGCTCGCGCTTGAAGAGGATGAAGGTGTT
Source organism: Planctomycetota bacterium (assembly GCA_046160865.1). Lineage (GTDB taxonomy): Bacteria > Planctomycetota > UBA1135 > UBA1135 > JBJXHG01. Next base: position 13,078 of record JBJXHG010000090.1, read on the forward strand.
TCTCACGTCGGTTCCTAGTTAGCTGACGAGCACGCGATCACCGGTCGTGATGCGGCGGAAGACTTCGTCGAGAGGGCCTTGCGCTTGCAGCTCACCGGGCGAGCCGTCGAACAGGAGCTTGCCGCGCGCGATGATGATGGCGCGCGTGCAGACCGCCTCGACTTCCTCGAGGATGTGCGTCGAGAGCACGATCGCCTTGTCCTTGGACATGCGCCGGATGAGCGAGCGCACCTCGTGCTTCTGATTCGGGTCGAGGCCGTCGGTCGGTTCGTCGAGCACGAGCACTTTGGGATCGTGCAGGATCGCTTGCGCGAGACCGACGCGGCGTTTGAAGCCCTTCGACAGGGTTTCGATCCGCTGATGCAGCACGCCCTCGATGTTCACCTGCTGGACCACCTCGCGGATGCGCGCGTCCTTGTGCGATCCGGACAGACCGCGGATCTCCGCAATGAACGCAAGGAAGCCCGCGGGGGTCATGTCGGGGTACGCCGGGGCACCTTCGGGCAGATATCCGAGGCACGCCTTCGCGCGGATCGGGTCGCTCACGATGTCGTGGCCGCAGACCGCGGCCGTTCCGCTGCTCGGCGTCAGGAACCCCGTGAGCATCTTCATCGTGGTCGACTTCCCGGCACCGTTCGGGCCGAGGAAGCCGAGCACTTCACCCTGCTCGACGGTGAAGCGGATTCCGTCGACGGCCTTGAGCGTGCCGAAGTGCTTCGACAGGTCCTTGATTTCGATCATCTTCATGGTGACGAGTTCCGAGGCTCGACCGAAGAGCGTTGCGGTCGCGTGCGGGTATGGCGAGCCGACGCGCGCGACCGGCGAAAGGGGGGCCACTAGTTAACCGGGCTCGCCGAGCGACACAAGGGAGGAATCCGCGCCGCTGCCGACGGCGGACCGGCGCGCGCTTACGTCGAGTCGCGCATGCGCGTTGGCGCTCGGTCCGGCGCGGAACGCGCCCGTCTGGCATTCCAGCGTGGCCACCTATATAGGGAGCTGCGCGTCGCCGCACCTCCGTTGCCGGCGCAACCCCACCGGTGGAGATCACCCCGCTCAAGACGGCCATCTTGCTCTTCGCGGTGAGCGTCGCCGGGGCATTGCTGCCGCTGTACCGGCGCTGGTCGGAGCGCGGACTGCACTTGTTCGTGTCCGTTTCCGCGGGCGTGTTCCTCGGCACGATCTTCTTGCACCTCCTGCCGCACATGGCGGGTGGCGGTCACGACCACGGGCACGGACACGGAGATGGTGGCGAGTCGACGAGCCTCGGCCCGTGGATCGCGGCACTGCTCGGCTTGCTCGTGCTGTTCGCGCTCGAGCGCGTGTGGCTGCGGCGCATCACGCAATCGGCGAGCGCCGACCCGCACATGGTGTTGTGGTCGGCGACCTATCTCGGCCTCACGCTGCACGCGATCAGCGCCGGAGTCGGCTTGCCGTCCGTGCTCGAGAATCCCGACGCGCGCACGCAGTTCCTGATCTCGGTGTTGATCCACAAGGCGAGCGAGACGTTCTCGCTCGCGACGGTGATGCGCTTGGCGGGCTTGCGCACGTCGCACGCGCTCGTGCTGCTCTTGCTGTTCGCGATGGTCGAACCCGCCGGCTTCTTGTTCGGCGGCGAGCTCGCCGCGCTGAGTCCCGGGCTCGACGCGCTGCTGACCGGGTTCGCGTGCGGCACGTTCCTCTACGTCGCGGTGTGCGACCTCCTGCCCGAGGTCTTCCACGGCACGGATCGGCCGCTCTTGAAGTTGTGCTCGGTGCTCGCGGGCGTTGCGATCAGCGCGGCGAACCTGCCCTACTTCGAGCGCGGGCTGGACTTCGCGTACCTCGTCCTGCTCGCGAGCTTCGACGTCTTCGTCGACATGGCGCCGTACCTCGTGCTCGGCTTCGTGATCGCGGGCGTGTTGCACCTCTTCATGAAGCCCGAGTGGTTGACGCGCCACTTGGCGAAGGACGACTTGAAGTCGGTGACGATCGCCTCGCTCGTCGGAGCGCCTTTGCCGCTGTGCTCGTGCTCGGTCGTTCCCGTCGCGGCCGCGATGCGGCGCGCGGGCGCGAGCAAGGGTGCCACGAGCTCGTTCCTGATCTCGACGCCCGAGACCGGCGTCGATTCGGTGCTCGTCACGTGGGCGCTTCTCGATCCGATCCTCACGATCGCACGTCCGATCGGAGCCATTCTCTCCGCGATCTTCACGGGCTCGCTCGTGAATGCGTTCGTGCGCCGCGGACTCGACCGCACGTCGCCGCGCATCGCGGCCGCTCCCGCCGCTGCATGCGAGCACGACCACACAAGTGATCCTGCGCACGGACACGCGCACGGACACGCGCACGGACACGCGCACGATCACACAGCGCACGGACACACAGCGCACGATCACGGCCATCCGCACGAGCGACGTGCGAGCGTGCCGGCGCACGTCGCGCCGGCGCCAAGCAGTGCGACGGGCTGGGTTGCGCGCGTGCTGCGCTACGCATTCGTCGAGATGCTCGACGATCTCGCGCCGTCGATGCTCGTCGGAATCGTGCTGTCCGGCGCGATCGCCGTCGCGCTGCCGGCCGAGGTCTTCCAGACGCCGATGGCGAGCGGCTTCAGCGGCATGATCCTGATGCTGCTCGTCGGAATCCCGGTGTACGTCTGCGCGTCCGCGTCGACGCCGATCGCCGCCGTTCTGTTGCTGAAGGGGCTGAGCCCGGGAGCCGCGCTCGTGTTCCTGCTCGCGGGGCCGGCGACGAATCTCGGGACGCTCGTCATCGCGTCGCGACTGCTCGGTGTGCGCGTCGTCGTCGTGCAAGTCGTGGCGCTCGCGGTCTCGACGCTCGCACTCGGCCTCGCGGTCGACGCCCTGTACGCCTGGCTCGGAACGGCCCCGACGGTTCGCGCAGGCGCGATCGCCGAGCACGCGCACGGCTGGTTCGCGCAAGGCTGCGCGCTCGCGCTCGGCGCACTGATGATCGCGTCCGTGTGGCGCAACGTCGGCACGCGACAAGTGCTGTCGCAGCTTCGGACGAATGCCTGAGGCGCGCGTAGCGCGCCGAATTCAATCGGCGCGCGCGCAGAGCGCCGTCCCGCTCGCATCGCGCAGGGCCGGCCTCGTTCCGCGCGCAGAGCGCCGCCTCGCTCGCATCGCGCCGGGCCGGCCTCGTTCCGCGCGCAGAGCGCCGTCCCGCTCGCATCGCGCCGGGCCGGTCCGGTTCCGCGCGCAGAGCGCCGTCAGCGCCGCTCTTCCACGTGTTCCGGCACGTCGACGAGCAAGAGCCGGCAGTCGATCGCTCCATTCTTCCAGGCGATCTCGCGCACAGGCTTCAAGCCGAGCGCGCGCCCATGCTGCGGGTCGCCGCACAAGATCGCGGCGTGAAAGCCCGCGCAGCGCTCGCGCAGCACGCGACCGAACTCGGAGAACGTGCCGACGAGCGCGCGCGCGTCACCGATGCGCTCACCGTACGGCAGATTCGTGACGATCCACGCGTTCCAGCCGCGCTTCGGAGCGAAGTCCGCCGCGCGTGCGACGTCGAACGCGAGCGCGTCCGCGAACCCGGCCGCCGCCGCGTTCTCGCGCGCATCGCGAACGGCTTGCTCGTTCGCGTCGGAGCCGTGGATCGTGAGCTTCTTCGGAAAGCTCGCCGCCGCGACGTCGCGCGCGCGCAGCGCTTGCCACGCGCTCGCGTCGTGGCCGAGCCAACGCTCGAACGCGAAGCGTGCGCGAAAGCTGCCCGGTGGCGTGCGGCTCGCGATCAGCGCCGCTTCGATCGCGATCGTCCCCGAACCGCAGAACGGATCGAGCAGCGGTGCGCGCTGGTCCCAACCCGATGCGAGCACCATCGCGGCGGCGAGCGTCTCCGACAACGGCGCGCGACCTTGATGGCGCCGCCAGCCGCGCTTGTGCAACGAGCCACCCGACGTGTCGACGAGCAGCGTGCATCGATCGCGAAAGAGGTGGACGTGGATCGACGCATCGGGATCGTCCTTGTTCACGGTCGGCCGTGTACCGGCGGCGTCGCGGAAGCGATCGACGATCGCGTCCTTCACGCGCTGCTCGAGGAACAGCGAGTGATCGAGCTCGGACTCCTTCGTGCGTGCGTCGACGACGAGGCTGCCGTCCGCCCGCAGGAAGCGCGACCAATCGATGGCGCGCGCGCCGTCGTAGAGCTCGCTCTCGGTGCGCGCGGTGAAGCGCGTGACACGCATCAACACGCGCACCGCCGTGCGCAACCACAGGTTCGCACGCCACGCGTCCTCGAGCGTGCCCTCGAAGTGCACGCCCCCGACTTGGCTCTCGGCTCGCGGCAAGCGCAGCGCGCGCGCTTCCGCGAACAGGATCGGCTCGACGCCGGGTGCGCACGTGGCAAAGAAGATCTCGCGGGGCTTCACGCATCGCGCGACGTGGCCGCCGCGCAGAGGTCATGGTAGAAAAGCTCGGTCCCAACCTCATGCTGTCTCTGCTCATCACGCTATCGTTCGCCAACGCGCAAACCGCGCCGGCGCCCGCCGCCACGGCTGCGACACCGCTCGCGCGCGTCGTGGTTCTCGGCGCGAGCGTCTCCGACGGCTTCGGACTCGACGGCGATGTCGGTGTGCGGACGACCTTTGCCGATGTGGTCGACGCGGCGATGCTGGTCGAGCACCAGCCCGTGCAGGTGCGTGCCGATCCTTTGATGTTCCTGGACGTGGACGCGAGCGCGCGCCGCCTGGTCGAAGACGCGAAGGTCACCAAGCCGACGCTCGTCGTCGCCATCGATTACCTGTTCTGGTTCGGGTACGGCGAGGCCGCCAGCGACGACGCACGCCTCGCGAAGCTCGAGCGCGGCCTGAAGTCGCTCGAGGGCTTCGAATGTCCGCTGCTCGTCGGCGACTTCGCGGACATGAGCCTCGCGCTCGAGGTCGATCCGCAGACGGTGATGGTTGCGCTCGCGCCGCAGCAGGTGCCGTCACCGGCGTCGCTCGAGCGCTTGAACGCGCGTCTGACGCAGTGGGCGGCGGAGCGGCCAAACGTCGTGATCGCACCGTGCGCCGACGTGATGAAGCGCTTGCGCGCCGATGAAGAGGTCCGCGCGCGCGGCAACATCTGGCACAAAGGCTCGCTCGAGTTCCTGCTGCAGAAGGATCGGCTGCACACGACGCTCGAAGGCTCGATCGCGATGTGGATCTGCGCTGCGGACCGATTGGTCAAGCTGCGGCCGGAGATCCCGTCGAGCGCGTTCGAGTGGCGGTCGCGTGAGATCTACAAGCGCGTCTACGGCGTCAAGGAACCGGCGCGCAAGCGCCAAGTCGAGCAGCGGATCGAAGAGCTCAAGAAGGCGAACCCGGTCGTTCCGACGCCCGTCGACACGGGTGCCCCGAAGTCGAAGCCGCGCGGCGGCTGAGCGCTCGCCGGTATCTCCCGCCACCTCCTACTGCGGTTGCGCCAACACGCATTCCCCGTCGGAGAACAACGCGCCGTAATGGGGCCGCGATCATGTGACCGCGGAGAGGCGCAGCAACGCCGCGATGTGGCCGCGTTGCAGTTGGCTTCAATGGGGCCGCGATCATGTGACCGCGGAGAGCGCGCCAGAGATGGCCGGACACAGCTGGCGTGATCTACGCTTCAATGGGGCCGCGATCATGTGACCGCGGAGAGTCCGCGTCCGCTCGGCGGGCGTCGGATCGCCGTCGAGGCTTCAATGGGGCCGCGATCATGTGACCGCGGAGAGGCGAGCGGAGACGCTGAAAACGAAGGGCTACAACGCGCTTCAATGGGGCCGCGATCATGTGACCGCGGAGAGTCGCGTGGTGCGGTCGTCCTCGCGGAAGACGTTGCAGCTTCAATGGGGCCGCGATCATGTGACCGCGGAGAGGCCGACTTGAAAAAGAAGGGCTTCCGTGAGTACGCGATGCTTCAATGGGGCCGCGATCATGTGACCGCGGAGAGCGCACGCAATCGGCGCGCGTCCAAGCGTGGAACTTGAGGGCTTCAATGGGGCCGCGATCATGTGACCGCGGAGAGAACCCGGCCGACATAGCCCAGCGGCGCAGCACCTTGCGGCTTCAATGGGGCCGCGATCATGTGACCGCGGAGAGAAGGGAAGGCGCGAGGTGCAGCACGCGCTGTTCGACACGCTTCAATGGGGCCGCGATCATGTGACCGCGGAGAGGAGCCACAAAGAAGGTGCCCCGATGCGCGATCGCGAAGCTTCAATGGGGCCGCGATCATGTGACCGCGGAGAGAGCGCAACAGCCTGTTCCGCCGACGCGTCATCGGCGCGCTTCAATGGGGCCGCGATCATGTGACCGCGGAGAGAGCCTGCTTGATGATTCGGGCATCGGTGCATTTCTGAGCTTCAATGGGGCCGCGATCATGTGACCGCGGAGAGGGCAACCGCTGGAACGAGATGCGCGCGGCGCTCGTCGTGCTTCAATGGGGCCGCGATCATGTGACCGCGGAGAGATCTGTTCGCGCAGCAACGCGCAGTGACAACGCCATGCTTCAATGGGGCCGCGATCATGTGACCGCGGAGAGGCCCGGATACGGAGAGAGACGGAATGAACACGACACGCGCTTCAATGGGGCCGCGATCATGTGACCGCGGAGAGAGGCGCACCACAACTGACATACCCCACACTCCGACGCTTCAATGGGGCCGCGATCATGTGACCGCGGAGAGTTCGGGATGACGACCATCGCGACGGCTTGCTTGGTCGCTTCAATGGGGCCGCGATCATGTGACCGCGGAGAGGTGTCTTTCCAGCGCGCATCCTGCCCCGCGCCTTGAGTGCTTCAATGGGGCCGCGATCATGTGACCGCGGAGAGCACAGCCACGCCCGACATGAACACCGCCACGGTCTACGCTTCAATGGGGCCGCGATCATGTGACCGCGGAGAGTCCGGCGCGAGGTCGACGGCTTCGACTACCTCTTGCGGCTTCAATGGGGCCGCGATCATGTGACCGCGGAGAGTTTCCGTGTCGCGTTCGGCTTGTCCGGCATCTACGACGCTTCAATGGGGCCGCGATCATGTGACCGCGGAGAGCTCGACACGAAGGCGCATCCAGACTTCGACCGCGCGCTTCAATGGGGCCGCGATCATGTGACCGCGGAGAGTCGCCTTCATGTCTTCGATCGCGCCGTAGTACGTGACGCTTCAATGGGGCCGCGATCATGTGACCGCGGAGAGGCGGCTCGCACTGCGCCTCCGCTACGGCCACGTACCGCTTCAATGGGGCCGC
>JBJXHG010000091.1:0-42571 GCA_046160865.1 Planctomycetota bacterium
CATTCGAAGCCGAGCTCCTCGACACGCGCGAGCACTTCGGGGAACGCGAGGATCTTCTCGAGCGGGTGCTCGTACTGATCCGCGATCCACACTTCCTTCTTCTCGGGGTCCAAGTCCTTGCGCCGCAAGACGGGATCGAGAACGCGCGCCGAACCGCGTGACACTTTCCGGAGCCCACGCCGCGCGCAGTGCAGCGCGCGCGCCATCGTCTCGTAGAAGCCGAGCACGAGAAAACCGCCGGGCTTCACGCGCCGCGCGACCTCCGCGGTCGCGCGCCACGGATCCGGCGTGTGGTGCACGACGCCGCGACAGATCACGACGTCGAATGCATCCGGCGCGAGCGGAAGCGCGAAGAGATCCGCGCGCACGTGCCGCAGGTTCGGGATCTTCACGCGCTCGCGAAAGCGCGCGGCTGCGGCGAGCGACGCGCGACAGCCGTCGAGCCCCACCACCGTGCGGCGCGGCGCGGCCAGTGCGAGGAACGCCGCGAGCTGTCCCGTCCCGCAACCGCAGTCGACGAGCGTCGCGTTCGGCGCGAGGCTTTTGTCGAGCGCGTCGAGGAACGGCGAGCGCCGCGAGCGGTCGAGCAGCGTGCTCGCGTCGTCGCCGGGCGCGTAGCCGGGGAAGGGCTTCTTCTCGTAGAACGCCTCGACCTCGGCCGCTTCCGCGGTGCGCGGGTCGGTGCCGAGGAAGTCGAGCACGGTGCCGTCGAGGAGCGGACGCCAGCCGCAACCGGGGCACGCGCTCTCCGGGACGAACGGACGCGAGCAGCGCGGACAGTGGAACAAGGCCGTGCTCGCGGACAGGTCGGGACCGGTCATTCCATCGAGGTATACTCCAAGGCCCAGAGGAGTGCACATGCGTTGGATTCGAAACACCGGGCAGGGCGTGCGGACCGTCGCCGAGCTCCTGCGCTCGATGTGGCAAGGCCCGTATTGGTGGCTCGTGCCGGTCGTGCTCGTGCTCTTGCCATCGGCCGTGATCTTCGTGTTCCTCCAAGCGGTGCCACTCGTCGCGCCGTTCGTGTACACGGTGTTCTGAGCGGTTGCGCGCGCGCACGAAACTCGCGATCACGCTCGCCGCGCCGTTCCTCGGCCTCGTGCTCGCCGAGCTCGTCGTGCGCGCCGGCGGCTGGCGCGCGCTGCCGCAGCCGCGCGCGACTGGCGCCGTGTTTCGCGAGATCGCGGACTCTCCGCTGCGCTTCATGAACATCCCGAACGGCGAGCAGCGCATCCGCTACGAGCGTGGCGAGAGCGAGGCTGCGCTCGAGGTCGTCGCGCGCGTGAATGCGCAGGGCTTTCGCGGCCCGCTCGTCCTCGAGCGCAAGCCGGCGGACGTCCTCCGCATCGCGTGCATCGGCGACTCGCACACGTTCGGCTACGGCGTCGGCGAAGGCGAGACGTGGCCCGACGTGCTGCGCACTTCGCTTGCCGAGCACGCGAGCGCGCAGCGCGTCGAAGTGCTGAACTGCGGCGTCAACGCGTACGATACCGAGCAAGAGGCGCTGTTCCTCGAGGAGCACGTGCTGCGCTTCGAGCCCGACCTCGTGCTCGTGCAGTTCTACATGAACGACACCGCGATCCGTGATCTGCCCGGCGCGCCGGCACCGGATCCCGACTTCTGGCTCGCGCTCGCGCACCCGTGGCGGCAAGGCTTCGTGCGTACGTTGCGCGAGCGCTCGCGCTTCGTCGACCTCGTGCTGTCGAACGTGTACCGGCGGCGGCACCTCGCGCAGTTCGGCCGCGATCGCGTGAACCTCTTCGCCGACGATTCACCAGGCTGGATCCGCTGCCGCGCGGCGCTCGTGCGCATGCGCGACCGCTTGCGCGCGAGCGAAACGCGCTTCGCCGTCGTGCTCTTCCCCTTCCTCTTCGCGGCGGGCGAGCATCTTGCCAGCCACGAGCCGTTCGCGTCCGTGTCTCGCTTCTGCGCGGACGAAGGCATCGCGTGCTTCGACTTCGAGTCGGACTTCGAAGGCCGCGACCTCGAAGCGCTGCGCGTGCACCCGCTCGACTACCACGCGAACGCCGCTGGCCATCGCGTGTTCGGTGAAGCGGTCGCGCGCGAGATCGTGCGCGCGAACCTCGTGCCGCGGTGACGCACGCTCAATCGTCGACGACGAGCGCGTAGTCGACCTGTCCGTCGCGAATCTCGACCGCAACGATGCGCGTAGCGCCTTCACGCCGGAAGCGGTACGTCCCGGGCGGCAGTCCGTGAACGACGAACTGACCGTCCGCGTCGGTGGTGATGCTCAACGCGAGACCAACGAGCGCTGCGAAGGTGTGCTGATCGTCCGCCGACGTGACCACCTCCACCCGCGCGTTGCCGGCCGGTCGCCCGGCCAATCGCACGGAGGCGGCGACGCGTGAGCGGCGCATGTCGAGCAACAGCGGACCGTGCGTGCGTCCCTCTTCGATGTCGAGTCGCGCACTACCGACTCCCCAACGACTGCGGTCCGTCGTGCGGAACACGCCGACGACCCAGTGCGGACCGGCGGAGACCTCGGTGAGGCGAAACGCTCCGTCGGCGGCGACCACGCGCACTTGCTCGACTTCCAGTGTTCCCTGCTCGCTCGTCGTGCCCACCAATCGCTGCGCATCCCACGGCTCGTCTGGTGATTCGACCTTGCCGTCGATCGTGCCGCCCGTGACGCCGAGTCCGAGTGGGATTTCGATCTCCAACAGACGTTGACCCGCGATGAACACCCGCGTCCTTGTGAGGAACCGGGGCATCGCCTTCGGGCGCCAGTCGCTCTCGCCGCCGTGCACGCTCAACGTGTGAAGCCCGTCGGTCAGACCCTGCACTTCGAATCGAAGGTCGTCCGACAACGCCGCGAAGCGATGGCTGTCTGGACCTTCGATCTCGATCTGCGTCACGTGGAACGAGTGGCCGTCGCTTGGGGTGCGCACGACACCTCGTAGAGTCGTCCCGCGCACGAGCTCGATGCGCAGAGGCGGATGCGCGCTCGCGTCCTCGATCGTTGCACTCACGCCGAGCGTGTACTCCGCGTGGTGCGCGAGCACCCTGCCTTGCCGGCCGTGCAGCGTCGTGATCGAGAACGTGCCATCCGAGGACGAGCGCGCGCGGTTCTGCTTCGGCCGCCGCTCCAGCTCCATGGACATCCGAGTTTCCATGATCCGCATCTCGCTACCGACCAGCCACGCCGTTTGCGCGTCGAAGTCGAGCGGCACGAACACGACGTCGACGCCCTCGATCGGGCGACTCGTTTCGGCATCGACGACGACGCCAGCGACGGTCGCGAGAGCGTCCACGGTCCGCACGAGCTCGATCACGATGTCGGACACGCCTTCGGTCGGCTGAACGGGGAGCCAATCCGTTTCTCCGTTCTCGAAGCCGGCGGCGCTCGCGGTCACGCGCAGCTCGGTGCCGTGCTCGCGCGTGCCGCCGACGCAGAATCCACCGTCTTCCGATGCGAGGTCGCGAATCCAGTCGCTGAGCTCTTCGGAGTGACCTGCCGGCGACCAGCGCCGAGTATCGATCTGCAGGGAGAACCTGGTGACCGGCGTCGCGCCGCTGCGATCGAGCACGCGCCCACGCACGAAGCGCGTCGGCTCGAGCACGACGACGACTTCACGAGGCGCGGCCTGGGTGACGCGGAGCATCTCACGGTGCGTTTTCCATCCTCCGCCGCTGACACGCAACTCGTAGTCGCCCACATCGAGACCGCGCCACTGCGCTCGGTCGCGATCGATGAGCTTCTGGCCGTGATCGGCGCCGCTCGGGACGAGCTCGAAATCGAGGAGCCTGGCTCGGCCGCACGCGGACTCGATCTCGACGTCGAGCGCACAGCCCGCCTTCGAAGCCGCAGTCCTGGAAGGATCGACCGTATCCGCCGACGACGCGAGCGCCGTTGCAACCGCGCCGGCGTCGGCACCGACATCGATGGTGTCTGCGACTGCGGAAGACACGCTGGGTGGAGGGATCGTGCGCTCGATCGACGATTCGAGCGAGCGCACGAAGAGGACCACCGCCGTGACGACGAGCATCAACGCAGCGCCGAGCGCGAGCGAACGACGAGAGCGCATGGAGACCTCGGAGAGCAAATGACTCGTGGGAATGCGGCGGAGATCGACGAGCTCAGCACTCGTCCGAAGTCGCTGGGCGCTCCTTGATCGCTGAGCCAATGAACGAGCACTCGTATCCACCGAGCCACGTCGGCTTCTTGCAGTCGAATCGGTACTGAAGCCACTGGCACGTTCCCGGGGCCAACGGACTCGTGACGCACGTCGACGTGCTCTGACCCGTCGACAACTCGATCGGACCGCCGGTGCCGACGTTCACCGCGACCGACGACGAGTGACACATCTGCAGCTCGACATCGTGTGACGTGCAGTTGCAGAAGCTCGGGCCGTCGCCGATGGCGCTCAGGCCGAGCGGTGCGGGCCCGACGAGTGACGTGAACGCTCCCACGGACGATACAGGCGCGACGACGAGCCCGGCGAGGACGAAGGCGAAATGAATGACTCTCACGATTTCTCTCCTATACGTTGGTTGATTCTGGAAAAGACCAAACCGTGAGAACGATGCTCGCCAAGCGACGGGAATGACTCATCGAGGTTCGACATCACGGCGACTCGGTACATGAGCGACGGAACGCAAGATCGAACGCGTTCCGTCAGTCTTTCTCGAGAAATTCGTCGCGCGGAATTGGCTGCGCGCGCGAAGTCGCGTCTCTTCGAAAACTAGACGAAAGTGCGAGAGCGACGAATCACTGCAATTCGCGCGTCGCCATCGTCAAGCGCACTTCTTGAGGCGCGCCGTCGCGCTCGTACTTGACGAGCACGACGTCGCCCGGCTTGTACAGCTGCAGCGCGTACGTGAGGTCGTACACGCTTTCGGTCTTCACCTCGCCGATCGATCGGACGATGTCACCCGCCAGCAGTCCCGCGCGCTCGGCCGGGCTGCCGGGCGACGTGCCGTCGAGCCGCACGCCCGGACCTTCGAACACGTACGACGGCACCGAGCCGAACCACGTGCGAAAACCGGCGCGCGGCGCACCGTCGCGCTCCTTGTCGACCTTGGGCTCGACGAACGGAATCGCGCTCGCGCGCGCCAGATCGAGCGTGAGCAGCGCGCCGAAGTGCGCGACGCGCGCCGTGCCCTCGGCCTCGAAGCGCTCGATGTCGTCGCTCGGCTTGTGGTAGTCGGAGTGCAGCCCGCTGAACAAGTGCAGCGCGGGAATCTTGCGCTTGACGAACGTCTGGTGATCGCTGCTCCCGCCCATCGCGCTTCCCGACTTGTTGACGGTGAGCGTCAGTCCCGCGCGCTCGGCGGCGCGCGCGAGCCAGCTCTCGAACGCCGGTGATGTGCCGGCGCCGAGCACTTGCAACGCGCCGCTGCCCGCGCGTCCGACCATGTCGAGGTTCAAGTTCGCGGTGACTTGCGCGATCGAGATCGTCGGGTGCACGGCCCAGTGCTCGCTTCCGAGCAAGCCGAGCTCTTCACCGGACCACAATGCGAAGACCACGTCGCACGCCGGCGCTGCGCCGCTCGCCAGAGTGCGTGCCATTTCGAGCACGGCCGCGGTGCCGCTCGCGTTGTCGTCGGCGCCGTTGTGGATGTTGCCGACGTCGTTCGGCGCGAGCGAGCCCGTGCCGCCGCGGCCGAGGTGATCGTAGTGCGCGCCGACGACGACCGCGCGCGTGCGATCGCGACCCGGCAAGCGCGCGAGCACGTTGAACGCGGTGCCGTTCTCGCGCACGACGTCGGTCGCGACGCGCAGCTCGCGCACGGCTGCGTCCTTCGTCCCACCCGGTGCGCCGAGCGTTGCGGCGTAGCCCGGCATCAGCTGCTCGGCGACTTGCGCCGTCACGGTCACGGCCGGAATGCCAGCGCGCGCGGAATGGCTCGAATCGAAGCGCAGCAGCGGCTCGCCGTCCGGTTGCACGAGCACGACTGCCGCCGCGCCCTTGCGCTTCGCCGTCATGATCTTGTTGAAGATCGACCCGCTCGGGCCCCAGCCGTCGCCCTTCGTGACGAGTTCCGTGTCGCCGTCCGGCTTCGACTGCGCCGCGCTCGCCGGCAAGCCGCGCACGACCATCACGACCGCGCCATGCACGTCGCGGCCTTCGTAGTCGTTCCACTGTCGCTCGGCGTACTCGATGCCGTAGCCGCAGAACACGAGCGGTCCGCGCACGTCGCCACCTTCCGAGCAGAAGAGCGGCACGACGTCGGGCGCACGCCACACAGATCCCGCGCCGAGCTCGAGCGTCGTAGTACCGCCATCGCGCGGCTCGAGCGGCACCGTGAAATCCTGGCAGTAGCCACGCTCACCGGCCGGTGGAATGCCGAGCTCGGTGAAGCGCGCCGCGATCCATTCGCCGGCCGCGCGCGCGCCTTCGGTCCCCGCGCGACGGCCCTCGCGGGCATCGTCCGCGAGCCAAGCGACATCCGCCTGCAAGCGCTGCGCGGCGTCCGCGTCCACGCGCACCGGTGCACTCGCGGCGTGACTCGCAGAGCTCGGATCGGCGGACTCTTGGGGCGCGCCGCACGCGGCGAGCACGAGCAGCAGAGGGAACGCGTGTCGAAAGTGCATGACGCGAATCGTAGCGCGCGGACACGGCCGGAACGAATCACGAAGCGACGCGTGTGTCGCGGCCTCGTATACTCGCGCGATGCACTTGACCGTCCTCGCCAGCGGAAGCGAAGGGAACTCGACGCTCGTGCGCGCGGGCGAGACCACGCTGCTCGTCGACGCGGGCCTGGGACGCCGCGAGATGCAGGAGCGGCTCGACGCCGCGCGCGTCGCACGCGGCGCGCTGCAACATGTGCTCGTCACGCACGGGCACCTCGACCACGCGCGCAGCGTGGGCATCCTCGCCAAGCGCGACCAAGCGACGCTGCACGCGCCCGAGAACATCCTGCGCCACCCAGCCGCACGGCGTGCGCCGCGCCTCGCTGCGATCACGATCGATCGTCCGTTCGAGATCACGAGCCTGTTTCGCACCGACATGGTGCGCGTGACGCCCGTCGGCTTGCCGCACGATTGCGATCCGACCGTCGCCTACCGCATCGAGCACGACGGCCGCACCGCCGTGATCTTGACCGACATGGGTGCGCCGTCGCGCACCGTCGCCGAGCGCCTGCGCGGAGCGCACGTATTGGTCCTCGAGTTCAACTACGACCCGGGTCTCATGGCGAGCGGTCCGTATCCCCCGGTGTTGCAACGCCGCATCACGGGCGACCGCGGCCATCTCTCGAACGCGCAAGCAGCGCAGATGCTCGAGTGGCTCGCGGGTCCCGAGCTGCACACGCTCGTGCTCGCACACCTGTCGCAGAAGACGAATCGACCCGAGCTCGCGCGCGAGGTCGCCATGACGACGCTCGAGCGGCTCGGCCTCGCGCACGTGCGTGTCCTCGTCGCCGAGCAGCACGCGATCGGCGAGAGCCTGGCCGTGTGACTTCTCAGCCGCCGCTCGGCGCGGGCTTCTGCTGCGCCGCGCGCAGTTGCGCGTCGAGATCCGCGAACGCGCGGTGCCGCGGCGCGAGGCGGCGCGTCTCCTCGATCGCGGCGCGCGCCGCATCGACGCGGCCGAGCCGCAAGAGCACATAGCAACGATTGATGCGCGGATCGATGAACTTCGGATCGGCTTCGATCGCCTTGCGGTAGGCCGCTTCCGCGCGCGCGAGATCGGTGCCGAGGAAGTAGAGCTCGTTCCCGAGGCGAAACTGCGCCTGCGCGTGTCCGGGATAGATCTCGGCCGCGCGCTCGAAGGCCGCCAATGCGCCGGCGTGATCCTTCTCCTTGCTGAGCAGCATGCCGAGGTTGACGTGTGCCTTCGCGCTGCGCGGCGCGCTGATCGTCTGCTCGCGGAAGAGCGTCGGTTCGTCCTTCCAGGTCGGATTGCGCACGATCGTGCGCACCGAGCCGAGCACGACGAGCACGCCGGTTGCCGCGAGGAACACGTTCGTGCCGGCGCGCTCGCGCAACATGTCGAGCAGCACCGCGCCGAGCACGCAGGCGAGGATCGAAGGCGCGTAGGCGAGGCGCTCGCCCTGGATCGTGCCGATCGGGAACAGCACGTTCGCCGTCGCGGCCCACGTGATCGCGTACGCGAGCACGCAGAAGCCGATCACGGGGCGCGTGCGCCGCGTGAGGAACGCCGCAGCGATCCCTACCACGGCGATCGCGATGAGCCCGAGCACGTGCGGGTCGGCGAAACTCTGCGCGACGGCGACCTGGTCGAACGAGTAGTCGGACGACAGCGTCGTCGGCAGGACGAGCAGGCGCAGGTAGGCGAGCTGCACTTTGAGCGCCGACGCGATGCGGCCGCCGGCGTCGAGCGCGACGAGCGGATTCTCGACGAACGGCACCTCCTCGTCGTGCGCGTGATCGTGACCCGCGAGCGCCGCGGCCCGCAGCGTGGCCCATGCGCCGAGCGCGAGCGCGCCGAGCACGAGCGTCATCCCTCGCAGCCGCGGGCCGCCCGCCGGCATCCACGCATCGAGGAGCAGCGCGACCGGTAAGAACACGACGGCGGATTCCTTGCTCGACACGGCGACGAACAAGCACAGCGCGCCGAGCACCGGCCGTCCGCCGCGCGCGAGACACAGGAACGCGAGGCCAAAGGCCGCGGCGAGCAGCTCGGAGCGTGCGTACACGTTCGCCACGGGCTCGGTGTGCAGTGGATGCACGGCGAAGAGCAGCGCGGCCGCGAGCGCGGCCCAACGCGACAGCGCGAGGCGCTCGGCGAACACGAAGACGAGCGCGCTCGCGGCCGCGTGCAGCAAGACGTTCGTCAGGTGGAACAGGAACGGACTCTCCCCCGCCGCGCCAAACACGCCGTTCGCCCACCAGTTCAGCGCGAACGAGAACGCCGTCAGCGGCCGGTAGAGATCCACGTGCGCGTGCGTCCCGCCGTAGAAGTCGCTCCCGAAGAGCGCGGCGAGCTTCCACGGGTCGTGCATCCCAGGCGTCTGCACGATGACCTTGTCGTCGTACACGAGTTCGTGTCCGAGCGTGTTGAGGTACACGAGGACGGCGACGGCGAGCACGGCGAGGATCGCGGTGCGGCGAGAGAGCGGCGTCGAAGGGGTCTGCATGTGTTAGCCGACGTCGCAGTGACGACGGCTAGCACGAGCGTACGCAACCGCTCCGCGACGAGCGAGCGAGCGAACTCGTCGCGATGGCTCGTCGGCCGCACGGCGAAATCGGATGGCGCAGCGCGCTTCGCCAACCAGATCGCCCCAGTCGGCCGCGGGTGGAGGGCGACGTCCGCCGGTGAATCGACGCAATCGACGCGCCGGCAACATTGCCAGCGCGTCGACCGGGCTCGGACGCGTCGCAGAATCAGCGGCGGGGCAACCGCGGCGGATACCAATTATCGCGCTCTCGCCGCATTCGATCGCGGTTCCATTGGTCGTGCCGCTTACGAAGGTTCTCGTTATCGCGTTCTCTTCGGCTATCGAAGCGCCCGCGATTGTCGAAGCCTTCACCCAAGCCGTCCATCACCTTGTTGAACGTGTCGCCCGCGGCGCCGCTCATCAGGTCCCAACCCGACGGGCCCTGCGACACACTGCAGTTGAAGAGCGCGCCACCCGGTTGAGTGGGTTGCATCGAGCGCTGCATCCCATCGAACACTCCTTGCGCCGACGGGTACCCCATCCTGCTCGCGAACTCGTTCCAGTCCGAACATCCGTTCTGCTGCGCGATGTTGTTCAGCCCTTGGTTGAACGGGTGATTCGGGTTCGGCGTTCCGTCCGGATTGGTGAACGGCAGTTCCGGGTCGTTGCCTCGCGGAGGCGCGTTCGGGTCGTTCGGGTCCGGTTGCGGCCCGGGAGGTGTTACCGGCGGTGTTACCGGCGGTGTTACCGGCGGCGTTACCGGCGGCGTTACCGGCGGCGGCGGGTCCGGAGGCGGTGGCGGATTGAGCGGATCCGGGATCGGCTTTTCGCCGGGTGTGCAGAAGCAGCACTCGCAGCCTCCCTCCGCTCCCGCGCCATTGCAGCACGTGCACACAGCAGGCGGCTCGAGACCCAACGGATCGGTCTTGCTCCACGGATTGCTGCCGCAATACGTGTAACCGTTGCCGAGGTTCGCCTCGTCGCCCCAGATGCCGATCGGATCGCGCGAAAGGAATCGGCCGAACGCCGGGTACAGATAACGATTGCGATAGTCGTAGAGCCTTGATTCCGAGTCGTAGCGCCGGCCGTTGAACAAGAACGGATTGCCGACCGACGACCCCTGCGGCAGCGCCGCGAGTGTCGCGCCGTTGAGCGGCGTGCCGTAGTCATCGTAGTCGTACGACTCGACGACAGACCCCGTCGCGGCGTTCGTGAGCTTCATCACGTTGCCGAGCTCGTCGGCATGGTAGACGTAGTTGCTCGAGCTGCGACGCATCGTCAGCACTTCGTCGATCCCGCGCCCGTACACATACGTCGCGACCGTGGCGCCGCTCGCGTCCTGTTCCTCGCAGTCCTGCCAGTCGAAGTAGAAGTAGCGCGTCGCGACTCCGTCGACCGTCTTCTTGATCCGCCGACCGAGCGCATCGTACGCGTACTGCGACGACGTCCAGCTCTGCGGACTCCAACTGTCGACGAGGCGGCTCTTGTAGTCGTAGGTGAAGAGGTATTGGTTCGTTCCGCCTCCGGGGTATTGCCCGAAGACCGGCCCCGGTGGCTTGATGCGCGTGAGGCTGCCGTTCGAATCGTGGAACCACTTGCCCGGCGGCGTGTTCGTGTACTGGTTCACCGGCGAGTCCGCCGCACCCATCGTGTACAGGTCGATCTGCGCGCCGGTCTGCACTTGCTGGCGATTGCCGACATCGTCGAGGGCGTAGGCGCGCGTGCGCTCCAACGCGTGACCGGGCTGCCCCACCACGGTGCGGACGGCCGAGTTCATGCGGTACACGGCGTCGTAGCCGTACGTGTTCAGGACTTGGCCGAGCTCGTCCTTCCGCGTCAGCTTGTTGCTCTCGCGGTCGTACGTGCTCGTGCGGTGGTCGAACGTGACGCTCCCCTGCGTCAGCACGTGCTTGACGTCTTTCTTGCGGCGTGCGAGGTCGTACACCGTCGTCTCGATCGACATCGGCGTGCCGCCCGAGCCGACCGCGTACAGTTGCTTCGTCTGCACGCGATCGACTCCGATGTACGCATACCGCGCGACGTCGATGCCTTCGCTGCGCACGATCGAGAGTCGATTCCACGCATCGTGGATGCGCTGCACGATCCGGCCGCCGGGGTACGTCAAGTCGGTCAGATTCCCGACCCCGTCGTGGCGCGAGATGGTCGATCGTGTCAGTCCGGCGTGCGTCAGGTCCTCGCGTACCACGTTCGAGAGCGAATCGTAGAAGCGCACGACCGTCGAGTCGCCGTCGACCGCGGACACCAGTCGACCAAGGCCGTCGTACTGGAACGTCTCGACCTCACCCTGCGCGCCAAAGACCCCCGCACCGGGATAGATCGTCTTCTGCGTCAAGTTTCCGACGGGGTCGTATCCGAACAGGATCTCGGTGCCGTTCTGATCGCGCAGCTCCTTCGCTCGGTCGTTGCGGTCGAAGTCGAGGATCTCGGACACC
The DNA here is from genome assembly GCA_046160865.1 of Planctomycetota bacterium. Taxonomy (GTDB): domain Bacteria; phylum Planctomycetota; class UBA1135; order UBA1135; genus JBJXHG01. Next base: position 11,538 of record JBJXHG010000091.1, read on the forward strand.
GTCACATCGCCGAACGTGATCTTGTCCTGCCGATTTAGCGCGTCGTGCTCGTACGCGGTCGTGTTGCCCTTGTCGTCGAGCTGCGTCTTGAGGCGGCCGTTCTTGTCGTACGTCCGCGAGACGGTGATCCGACCTCCCGTGAACGCGCCGAACCGGTGCTCGGCCGTGCGGCGACCTGCGTCGTCGACGTCGTACACCGTCGCGTTGCCGTGGTTGTTGATCGGCAGGTTCGGGAGGCCGGTGTGCTCGCCGTACGTGTCGAGCGAAGGCAAGAGTGGCGTCAGGTCCGCGCTGACCCCGTCGCTGTGGAACCGCAGATTCGCGCGCGAGTCGTAGAGGTAGCGGTCCGTGTGGCGCATGTTGCTGGCTTCCGCCACGCGCCTTCCGAGTTTGTCGAAGAAGCGCCAGGTGCGCGTGTAGACGAGCGCGCCGTCGCTCGCGCGCCGCTCGCCTTCCTCGAGCAGGATCACGTTATGGTTCTTGTCGTACGTGTACTTGATCGCGTACTGAGCGAAGCCGATGGCGTCCGGGTGGTCCGACACCATCCACAAGCGGTCGAGTTCGTCGTGGAACATGAACTTCGGGCTACCGCTGTCGTCGATCGTCTGGACGACGCGGCCCTTCTTGTCGAAGAGCGCGCGTGAATTCGCCTTGCCATCACCGGGGACGAGCGGTCCGTCGACGGGTGTGACCCCCGAGCCCGTGGCGAAAGAGTCTTGGTCGGTCTGGTAGGCGCGGCTGCCTTCGTCGAAGCGGCGAGTGACTCTTCCCACGAGTACGTTGCTGCCGTGGCGGTACTCCGTCGTGGTCGCATTTCCAGCCGGGTCGAGCGTGTCCGACACGACGAGCCGGTGGAGGGCACCGATCGACCCCGGCGAGTCCTCGTGCGTCTTGCGGTTGAACCCGTCGTAGGCGAACTCCCAGCAGTTGTTCTCCGCGTCGCAGAGATCGATGACCTCGCCGTGCAGGTTGTACTCCCGGTACGACTCCGCCAATTCGCCAAGCGCCAAATCGACGACGGCGGTCCCCAGCTCGGCGACCACGTCCGAGTGCGCTTCGTTGATGTACGTCGGGTCGCGGAAAGCGAAACCGAGGCCGCCTCGCGCGGTGATGAACGGTCGATTGAACTCGTCGAACGTGAGCGACTCGACGTTACTCGCGTCGTTGCCCGCGACGAACTCGGGCAGCAGCGTCAGGATGCGGTTGCTCTGCTTGTCGTAGCGAAAGCGAGTCACCTCGCGCTGGCCCGCGCCACCTTGCAGATCCTGCTCGACGAGGCGGTCGAGGACGTCGAACTTGAAGTAACTCTTGATGTCCGCGAGCGCAGCTGTGACGCCCGTCGGAAGCCCAGTGCTCGCGCTGAACTCGGGAACGCGGTTGGCCGTCTGCACCTCGACGATATTGTCGTTGCCGTCGAACAGGTTCGTGACCGTGTTGCCGTCGGCGTCGGTACGCCGGATCACGTCGTCCAGCGCGTTGTGCGCATACTCCGTCGCGAACCCGCGGCCGTCGACCAAGCGCGTCTTGCGGCCGAGCGCGTCGTACTCGTGGCGCTGATCGATGTCGTGTGGCAAGTGCGCTTCCGCCAGGAATCCGCCGTTACTCGTGCTCGGCGCTCCGCTGTTCGGCGTGCTCGAGGGGTAGTACAGGTACTCGGTCTGGTTCCCCTCGGCGTCCGTCATCGACGCGACGAGCGAGAACGAGTTGTAGACGAACGTCTCGGTTCGCTCCTGCAAGCTGAAGGACAGGCTCGGCGACGAGATGTCGACGGGTACGTTCGCAGGAGGATGGCGCCGCTGCACTCTGTGTCCACGCACGACGCCGGTCATGCCGTCGCCGTTGAGGTCCGCCAGATTGTCCTCGGCCGACAGCGGCGGCACGATCGTCCCGATGATGTCGAACTGGTAGGCCTGCGCTCCGTCGATCGTCCAGGCCGTTACCACGTTCTGCACCGCGGCCGAGCCCCAGTCGAGCTCCTGGTAGTCGTAGAAGAAGCGCGCCATGTAGCGCTGCGGCGAGTTGACGCCGCCGTTCGGCGGAACGAAGTCCGGGTCGTTGCCGCGCGGCTCGACGATGGCCCGCACTTGGTTGAACAGCGGCTCGTACGAATACAGCGTGACGATCGGGTCCGACGGATCGTTGTCGTCGTAGGTGAGCTGCTCGACCTTCAGCAGGTTGCCGTGCTGGAACCGGTCGAGCGTGTCCGAAGCGAACGGCCCGATCGGAATGATGTTTTCGTCGTTGTGGTACGAGTAGCGGAAGTGGCTCTCGGGGCCGATCACTTCCTTTAGCAGGCCGTGGTAGTCGCGGTACTTGCGCGTGATGATCGCATTCGCATCGACGCTGTAGAGCGGCGGCGTGTACGACGGCGCGCCAGAATTCAGTCGGCTCAGCTCGGGATCGGTCGCTTCCTCCTCGCTGTTCAGGTTGACCTCTACGAGCGCGCCGATCGTCGACGCCGCGACGGCGGGGTCCTCCGGATCGAGACGTCCCGTGAACTCGTAGCTGAGGAAGTCGCCGAAGCCCGCATCGAAGTAGGTCAGCGCTGCGTTGCCGTTCGGACTGACGACCAGCGTGCGGCCACGCTCGCGCCAGTAGTAATCCCAGTCGTCGTGGTTCTCGCCGTGCTCGATGGGCGTCGGGTGGATCTCGTAGAAGAAGAGGTACTTGCCGCCCGCCTCGACGCCCGAATCGTTGGTGCCGCCGACGATCTGCGCGATGACGCGCCCTTCTCCGCTCGGACCCGATGGCGCGCCGTATTGATTCTCGAGGTAGGTGAAGCCGCGTGCGTCGATCAAGCGCGTGATGTTGAAGCGCTGCGTCGAGCCCGTGTCGTCGGTCTGGTACTGGTACTGCTTCGTCTTGCCCGCCGGGAACGCATTGCTGAGCGACTGTGAGAGCGCGTCGTCGACGACGGGCGTGCGCACGGACGTCAAGCGTTCGAGGGTGTCGTGCCCGTACTGGACCACTCGCCCCGTGAAGTCCGTGATCGAGACCAGGCGCGCGGTCGGTGCGGTCGACGAGTATGCGAGCGTGATCTCGCGCCCGTAGGTGTCGACGATCTTCCACAGACGGCTGTACGTGTTCGGATGCGTGCCGACCGTCTGGTACTGGAGGTTGATCGTGTTGCCGTTGCGGTCTTGGACGCTCGACAGCCAGTACGACGTGCTGCACCCCCCGATCCACAGCGACTTGGACACGACGCCGAACGTGTAGATCGTGCCGTCGTGCGTGCGTACGAGCATGTTCGGTGGATTGAATCCGCCGCCGAACGGATCCGTGAACAGGATCTTCGAGAACAAACCCTTCGGCATCTCCCATACGCCGGTCCAAGCATTCGGCTCGATGACGCTCATCTCGGTCTTGCCGTCGTAGTAGTACAAGCGATTCGGCGGAGCCGTGTCGCAGCTTGGGGAGTGAACGACGATCCGCTGAAACCAGTTGAGATCCCACTTCGGTCCGAGCGCGCTGTTGATCGAGCTACCGTTGCGATAGCTACGCTTGATCTCGAGATCCAAGCCCCCGCGACCGGGGATGTGCAGATCTGTCTCTTCCAGGTGGAAGTTGCCCGTCGAGAGCACAACGGGATCCCCGCCCGTCTTGTTGTCGCCCGTCTTCGGCTCCGGCGCTTCGTTGTCGATGTGCGCTTGGTCCGGCGGCGGATCCGTTTGGGCTCGCGCCGTGCCCGCGGCACATAGACTCACACCGAGGAAGAACAGCTTCGAAAGCTTGCGGATCATGTTCGTCTTGCTCCACTCGAGTTGGACGCGCGGATGTCGAAACGGAATCTTTCGCAACCGAGGCAGAGCCGCGGTGACGATGGAACCGGAAGGACGCGCGAGCCGATATGCGGGAAGCGGACTCGCGCGCACGAACTCGGCGCTCGTTCACAATGAACGCCGCTCGCGTTTGGAACGTGGCGCGCTTCCTGTCAAAACGCGTCGAGGATCGCACGACTCGTTCGGACGACGCGGGTGGCGCGCGTGCTCCCACGATCGTTGCTTGCCTCCCGACGCGATACCGGCGCCCGACGTTCGCGAATCGGGTTGCGTGGCAGTCCATGTCCCTGCCCTTCGCGGCAGGGACACGCGTTCCCCGCGGCAATACGCATCGTCGGGATCCCCTTCGACGCGCGCCGCTGGCGCGCGTCGATGCGCTGCGCGCACCGGGGCTTACCCCTTGCTCGCCTCGGCACGTCGCAGCCTTCGCCGAGGCGGTTCCTTCTGAAAAGCGCTCTTCGTCTCGCGAGCACGCAGGCGGCGTTCGCCGCTAATCGCGTCGACCGCAGCGTGCGTGTGTTCGACAGTCGCACGCTGCGCCGCTCGAACGGCATGAACGTCGCGGAATCGAGACGCAGACAATCGAGCGCGAGTTTCTTGCCACGTTTCGTTTGTGCCTCGAATTGGGACGATCACGGCGCGCACGCGGAATCTCGCCATCGATCGAGCACGTGCGCGCTAGTCTGCGCGCGTCGCATTCGTCCGCGCCGAGGGGAGCGCGCGGCGAAGCGTTCCTCGCCGTCCCAACGCCTTCTTCTCGGAGGATTCCATGTCTCGATCGTTCCTTCCCGCGGCGCTGCTCGCGTCCGCCGTCTGTTCGAGCACGCCCGCCCTCGCGCAGTACAACAACGATTGCCGCTCCCATAATCCGACGTTCGACCCGCCGCTGTACTCCGACGCCGAGTGCACGAACAGCGCCACGCTCATCTGCGGCGGCGACGGTGACGGCGCCGACAACCACGATCCGATTCAGAAGATTCCTGTCGGAAGTGGCTTTCTCTACGTCGGGTTCAGCACGAGGGTCGACACCAACGGCGTACGCGACGACAACGTGACCACGTGGGTGCTCGAGCTCGCGTGCGGCCAGAGCGCGGACGTCCTAATCTTCGGCACGGGGTACGGTTGCCACAATGCGCCGGAGTATACGGCTGGAGACGACGCTGCCCGGATCGACACGATCATTCGTGACGTCATCGGACTCACGGGAACCGTCAAGCTCGCGATCGTAGCGCCGCACTCGCACGCGGATCACATGAGCCCCGAGGTGTATCACTTGCTGACCGGATCCTTCGGCTACACGTTCGACAAGATCTACGCGCACGCCGACGAGTTCGCGAACGTGAAGAACATCGCTGGCGTGGCGGGCTGCACGGGATCCTCGTTCACCGCAGCCGAGAAGAGCGGGCCGACCAACATCTTCAAGTCGATCGGCCGGGCCAACGACAATTGCAACGCGGTCCAGCCGGGCAACGACTGCGAGACCGCGTGGAACTTCCACAGCACGGTGAAGCACTTCAACACCACGCTCGGCAGGACTTGGTTTCGCGGTCGCGATGGTCACACGCGCGGCGGAGTCGACATGGTCATCGACTACCTCGGGGTCGAAGCCACGCGCTACGTGATCTACGGTTCGGCGACCCCGTGCGAGGTCGTCGACAACAACTGCTTCAACGACAACAGCTACGTGCCTGCGCTGAGGATGACGCCGGACTGCGTTGCACCTCGCGTTCTGACGGGCGTAGTGTGGAGAGTCGCCGCTCACGGCGACATCGCATTGATCATGTTGCCGCATCCGAACCCTTGCCCAGTTCCTCCCCCGTGATCGCTGTCGTCGGCGGCTGACGAGGTCCGCCCGCGTCGGGCCACGCCAACTCGACGTGCGTCGCTTCACCGCGGCGCACGTCGACCTCGCACACCTCGATCGTGAGCGAAACCGCGAACTCGATCCGGCTCGCAAGCACGAGCGCGTACTCGCCCGGCTCGGCGATTTCGATCGAGGCGCAGCCGTCGGCATTGAAGCGGCCCGCCGGGCGTCAGCCGTTCGAGGCGGACGTCACCGTCTCGCCCGACGCACACCGTGCGCGGCTGTTCGACGATGCCGCGCGACGCGAAGCGTTGGGTCCGTGCGCCCGCGCGTTAGCATTCCGCGCGTGAAATCACTCTCCCCCGTCGTCGTTCTCGCGGTCTGTGCGTGCGCCGCCGAGCCCACGCCGTCGCGTTCTCCGGCTGCCGACCGTCCGAACGACGCGGCTTCCGATCCCGCCGATATCACCGCGCAGTTCGAGATCGACGCCGCGCTCGAAGTGCGTCTGTGGGCCGAGTCGCCCGCGCTCTTCAATCCAACGGCGATCGACGTCGACGCGCGCGGACGCGTATGGGTCGTCGAGGGCGTCAACTACCGCAAGTGGGACGGGCGCAATCCGGGACTCGAGCACGAGAGCGGCGATCGCGTCGTGATCCTCGAGGACACGGACGGCGACGGCGCGTGCGACTCGTCGAAGGTGTTCGTGCAGGACAAAGATCTCGTCTCGCCGCTCGGCATCTGCGTCGCGGGCAACAAGGTGTACGTGTCGTGCTCACCCGCGATCTACTTGTACGAGGACACGGACGGAGACGACGTGTCGGACAAGCGCGAGGTCTTCCTCGAAGGCTTCGGGGGACACGACCACGACCACGGCGTGCACTCGCTCGTGATCGGACCCGATGGACGCTTCTACACCGCGCTCGGCAATGCCGGCCCGCACATCGTCGAGTCGAAAGGCTTCACGTTGCGCGCGGGCAGCTTGTACACCGGCGGCGGCGAGCACGACGCCGACAACCGCCCGGGTCTCGTGAGCAGCGACGGGCGCGTATGGACCGGCGGGTTAGTCCTGCGTGTCGAGCTCGACGGCACGCGCATGGAAGTGCTCGCACACAACTTCCGCAATCCCTACGAGGTCGCGCTCGACTCGTTCGGGAACATGTTCACCGCCGACAACGACGACGACGGAAACGCCGCGTGTCGCACGACGTGGGTGATGGAAGGCGGCAACTACGGCTACTGCTCCGCGGACGGAACGCGCACGTGGCACGCGGATCGGCGGCCCGGCCAGAGCGCGGTGGCGGCGCACTGGCACCAGGAGGATCCCGGCGTCGCGCCGGCCGGCACGATCAACGGCGCGGGCGCGCCGACCGGCGTCGTCGTGTACGAAGGCGCGCTCTTGCCGGAGAAGTTCCGCGGCGCCGTGCTCAACGCCGACGCGGGAGCGAGCGTCGTGTACGCCCACCATCCGCGCGCGCAAGGCGCGGGCCTCGCCCTCGACAAGGACGACTTGCTGCGCGCGAGCGCGAACGCACCGCGCGCGCACCTCTTTCGCCCGAGCGACGTCGCCGTCGGCACCGATGGTGCCGTGTTCGTCGCCGATTGGCACGATCCCGTCGTCGGCGGACACCGCATGGACGACGAAGAGGGCTACGGCCGCATCCTGCGCATCGCGCCGAAAGGCCATCGCGGCAAGGCGCCGTCGTTCGATCTCGCGACGCCGAGCGGACAAGTCGCCGCGCTCGCGTGTCCGGCGACGAACGTGCGCGGGTTCGCGGCGCACTTGCTGCGCGCGGGTCCGTACAACCCGCCGAGTGAGCTGTCGAACGTGTGGCGCTCGAGCACAGACCGCCTCGCGAAAGCGCGCGCGCTGTGGGTGCTCGCGGCACACGCGCGTGCCGCGTCGAACGCGCTTTGGCGCGAAGTCGCAGACGAGACGGACGTCGACCTCGCGATCACCGCGTTGCGCGCCGCGAGTTCGATCTGGTCGCCGGGGCGAGCCGCCGTGCAACATCGTGCTTCGCCCCGCTGGCGTCTGGAAGCGCGCCTCGCCGGCGTGTCGCTCCACGGGACGAGCGACGAAGCGCTGATGGCGGACTTGGCGGACGACTACACGGATCCTTGGTTGCTCGAGAGCGCCGGGATCCTGAACGATCGCGACGCTACGCCGTCGCGGCGATCGCCGACACACGACCCGCTCGCATGGACGCCGTCGCAAGCCGCGCTCGTATGGCGACTCCGTCCGTCGACCGCCGTCAGCGCGCTGCGCACGCGCGCGTTCGCGACCTCGCTCACGCACGAAGCGCGACGCCGCGCGGTCGACGCGCTCGCGTTCACGAACCACCGCGACGCCGGCGAAGCGATGCTCGACATCGCGCAGCGCGGACCCGACGACGTGCGCGAGCTCGCGACGTGGTGGATCGAACACCGCGACACGAACGAGTGGCGCGACTGGCATCTCGCCGAAGCGCTCGGACCGCGCGGGCGCGCGGCGGCGGAAGAGCGCTGGTCGAGCGGCGTGATCACGAAAGGCAGCCTGCCCGTCGACGTCGACATCACGGGCGCGAAGACGATCTGGCTCGTCGTCAACGACGGGCCGGACGAGAACGGCCACGACTGGGCCGATTGGATCGCGCCGAAGCTCCATGGTCCGAACGGCGAGGTCGCGCTCGCGACGACGAAGTGGCGCAGCGCCGAAGCCGGCTGGGGCACGGTGAATGCCGGCAAGAACTGCAACGGCGGTCCGCTCGTGATCGACGGGGTCACGTACACGGACGGCATCGGCACGCACGCGGACTCCGAGATCGTGTTCGACGTTCCGGCGGGCTACACGCGCTTCACCGCGACCGTTGGTGTCGACGACGGTGGATCGAAGCAACGCGGCGCGGAACCCGACGTCGAGTTCGAGGTCTATGTCGACGCGCCGCCGGATCCGAGCGTGTGGCGCGTCGCGTTCGCGGTGCTCGCGGACGCGAATGCGAGCGCCACGGCGATCGACGACGCGCTCGCGAAGGTCGTGCGCACGCGCGAGGGCGCGCTGTGGCTCGTCGACGGTTCGCGGCCGTCCGCGCTCTCCCCTCTCGCACGCGAAGCGGCGTCGAAGACGCTCGCCGAGCACACCGACCTCGCCGTGCGCGCGCTCGCCGCGCAGGCATTGCCGCCAACGAACCCACGCTCGAAGCCGTCGATCGACAACGTCCTCGTCACGCAGGGCGCCGCAGCGCGCGGACAAGAGATCTTCTTCGGCACGCGCGGTGGCTGCTCGGCGTGTCACGCGTTCGCCGGACGCGGCAGCGCGATCGGCCCCGACATGACGGAGATCCGCACGAAGTACGGCGCGCGCGAGATCGCCGAAGCGATCCTCTTCCCGAGCCGCGCGATCGCGGTCGGCTACGAGACGTGGTCGTTCGAGACGGACGACGGCGTCATCTACAACGGCTTCCTCGACGCGGTCGACGAGAACGTGATCGTGCGCGACACGGCCGGTCGGCGACACGTGCTCGCAGCGAACGAGATCGTGGCGCACACGAAGCAGACCGTGTCGGTGATGCCGGACGACGTGTCGCTCGGTCTCGGCGCGCAAGAGATCGCGGACGTCGTCGCGTTCGTCCGAACGGATCCGAAGCGTGAAGGAAAGCGACTGGCGCCGCGCGCGCTGTTCGACGGCCAGTCGCTCGACGGTTGGGTGCCGTTCCTCTCCGACACGAACGCACGTCCGGAAGACACGTGGTCCGTCGCGGACGGCGTGCTCACGTGCACGGGAACTCCAGTCGGCTATCTGCGCACGCGCGAAGACTTCACGAACTTCGAGCTGAGGCTCGAGTGGCGCTTCCCTCCCGGCGCGCCGCCCGGCAACTCGGGCGTGCTCTTGCGCGTGCAAGAGCCGGACGAAGTGTGGCCGAAGAGCATCGAAGCGCAGCTCCACCACCGCAATGCCGGCGACATCTGGAACATCGGCGAGTTCCCGGCGCTCGTCGATCCCGATCGCACCGAAGGACGGCGCACGGTGAAGCTCGCACCGTGCAACGAGAAGCCGCTCGGCGAATGGAACCGCTACCGGATCACGCTCGACGGCGGCGAGCTCACGCTCGAAGTGAACGGCGAGGTGCAGAATCGCGCGTCGTGGTGCGCCGAGATGCCGGGCAAGATCGCGCTGCAGTCGGAGGGCGCGGCGATCGAGTTCCGCAAGATCGTGATCACGCCCATCGAGCGCGCGCCATGAGCTGGCTCGACGACCCCGCGCTTCCCGTGATCGCTGCCGCGTATTACGGCGCGACCAGCATCGCGACGTTCTGCGTGTTCGCGTGGGACAAGGCGTGCGCGAAGCGCGGCCAGCGGCGCGTTCCCGAGGCGACGTTGCACTCGCTCGAGCTCTTCGGCGGCTGGCCGGGAGCGCTGCTCGCGATGCGCGTGCTGCGACACAAGTCGGCGAAGACGAGCTTCCGCGCGGTCACGTGGTTCAACGTCATGCTGCACGTCGCGGGTTGGGGCGTGTACGCGTGGTGGCGGATGTCGAAGCCGTAGCGAGCGCTCGCGACGGCCGCCGCGAGCGTGTGCGCATCGGCCGCGAGCCTCTGATGGCGCCGCTCGCGTACCCGTTTGTCGCGGTAGCGATCCGTGGGGCGCGGGACGCGGCGCCCGAGACGCGCGCTCACTTTCCACTCGCCGGCGCCAAATGTTCGAACCGAGTTCGTGCTCCCGCTCGTAACGTCGGCATGCTCAACCTCCGTCGACTTCGCCATCGTTCCGGTTTCCTGTTCCTCGTACTCGGAGGCGCCGTCTCGCTCGCCGCGACGTTCCCGCCGCAGTCCTCGCAGGGCATCGGCGCACACGTGCCCGTGCGGCCGATCTCGAAGCCAACGTGCCCCGAGCCGAGCTTCCCGGTGATGACGTACCCGACCGGACGAGCGCCGGAGCATGCGGCGAGCGGTGACTTCGACGGCGACGGGGACATCGACGTCGTCACTGCGAACTATGCAGCGGACAGCGTGTCCGTGTTGCTCAACGACGGCCGCGGCTCGTTCGCACCGCGCGTCGACTACGCGACCGGCGTCGATCCGTACTCGGTTGCGGTCGGCGATCTCGATGGGGACGACGACGTGGATCTCGTCGTCGCGAACCTAGGGTCGAACGGCGTCTCCGTGCTGCGTAACGCGGGCGACGGCACGTTCGCGCCGCAAGAGACGTACGACGTTGGCCCGTGGACGTTGAGCGTCGCGATCGGCGATCTCGACGACGACCGCGATTTGGATCTCGCCGTTGCGTGCGGAGGCGCGGACAGCGTGCTCGTGTTCTGGAACGACGGCGGCGGGCACTTCGGCACCGCGACGGTGCTGCCAACGGGAGTCAACCCGCGCGACGTCGTCCTTGTCGATCTCGACGGCGACGGCGATCAGGACATCGCCGCCGTGAATCAGGACGTCCACAGCGTCTCGATGATCCGCAACGAAGGATCGGGAGCGTTCGCCTCGCACGAGACTTACGCGACGGGCACGTGGCCGCGCACGGTCCTGTCCAGCGATGTTGACGGCGACCACGATGTGGATCTCGTCGTGGTCGCGCAGGGATCGCAAGCCCTCGGCGTGCTGCGCAACGAAGGCGACGGAACGTTCGCTCCGCTCGCAGCGCAGGCGACCGTGTCGCCGCACCTGACTGCGATCGCGGACATCGACGGCGACGGGGACGAGGACCTGGCGTACACAGTGGTGACCACGGTACGACTTCTCGTGAACGACGGAACGGGCACGTTCCAGACGAGCTTCGCCTACGGCGCGGCGTCAGCTACGTTCGTCTTGCTGGAAGATCTCGACGGAGACGGCGACCCGGACATGTGCGTTGGAAACGCCGCAGCCGATTCGCTTGCCGTGCTCTCGAACCGAGGCGCGGGCGCATTCACCGGCGTCGTGTCGTACCGCACCGGCAACCAGCCCGTCGCGTCGGCGCTCGTTGACCTCGACGGCGACCTGGACCTCGACGCGGTCGTCGCGAACTCGGACACGGGCGACGTGTCGGTGCTCGCGAACCTCGGCAACGCGACGTTCGCTCCGGAAACGCGCTACGCTGCCGGCGATCAGCCGTGCGCCGTCGCGCTCGCGGACCTGAACGGCGACACAGATCAGGACCTCGTCGTCGCGCACCCGTCGGACGGAGTCTTCGTCTACTCGAACCCGGGCAACGGCACGTTCGCGACGCCCGTCGTGTACGCAACCGCCGCGCACGCGCTCGCGGTCGGCGACCTGAACGGCGATGCGCGCGCCGACGTCGTCGCGGTGGACGCGCCCGCGAACCGTGTCGCCGTCCTGCTCAACGCAGGCGACGGCACGTTTGGCACGCCCGTGTTCTCCGGCGTCGGAACGAATCCGGTCGGGATCACGATGGCGGACCTCGACGGCGACGGCGACGCGGACGTGGCGGTCGCGAACCGGCTCTCGCACGACGTGTCGGTCCTACGCAACGCCGGGAACGGCACGTTCGCCCCGCACGTCGTGTATCCAGCGGGACTCTTCCCGCATTCGATCGCAGCCGGCGACCTCGACGGCGACGCGCGCGCGGATCTCGTCGTCGGCGCCCAGTCGCTCGACGGCACTTCGGACGCATTGCTCCTGCTGCACAACACGGGAGCTGGCGCGTTCGCCGCTCCGCTCGTGCTCGACGACGACGCGTTCGTGATCGCCATGACGTTGAGCGACCTCGACGGCGACCGCGACTTGGACCTGCTCTACGCGCAGGAGTCATCGGAGATCGTCTGGCTACGGAACGACGGCCGAGGAGTACCCGTGTACGCAGGGCAGTTCTTCGGCGGGCGAGACATCCGCTCGATCACGCCCGGCGATCTCGACGGCGACGGCGACCTCGACTTCGTCGTGGCGGACTTCGCGTCGAATCGACTCGACGTGTTGCCGAACGTTTGCCGGTGAGGCGCGCTCCGGCGTTCAGCGCTTAGTGAAACACCGACCACCTGACGATCGCCCACAACGCGATCACCGCGTCCTTCGCGCCGATCTTCTTGCCTTCGCTGTAGTCGCGGCCGGAGTACGTGATCGGGACCTCGTACACGCGCGCGCGCAGCTTGGCGACTTTGGCCGCGAACTCGGGCTCGACGGCGAACGTGCGTGACTTGATGTCGATCTTGTCGGCGATCTCGCGCTTGAAAACCTTGTAGCAGGTCTCCATGTCGGACAAGTTCAGGTTGGTGAACATGTTCGACACGAGCGTGAGGAAGCGATTGCCGACGTAGTGCCAGAAGAGGTGCACGCGCGCGTACGGACCGCCGAGGAAGCGGCTGCCGAACACGACGTCGGCTTTGCCCTCGAGGATCGGCCGCAAGAGCACGCCGTAGTCGTTCGGGTCGTACTCGAGGTCCGCGTCCTGGATCAGAACGATGTCGCCCGTGACTTGGCGGAAGCCGGTCGAGAGCGCGCCGCCCTTGCCCTTGTTCACGTCGTGGAAGAAGCAGCGCACGTTGGCGTGCTTCTGCGCGAGCTCCGTCATGATCGCGCGCGAGCGATCGCGCGAGCCGTCGTCGACGAGCACGATCTCCTTCTCCCACGGCGTCGCTTGCACGCGGCGCACGATCTCCTCGAGGGTCTTCTCCTCGTTGTAGACCGGCATGACGACGGAGAGCTTCAATGCTTCGGCTCCGGCAAGTCGTCGGGCGGGAACAAGCGGTCGAGCCCGAGGAACGACGACAGTCCGCGGTGCAGCTCGCGATAGCCGGGCTCCTCGCCAATGCACCAGTGCGGCTTCAGGAACATGCGGAAGATCTCCGCGTCGCTGCGCGCGCGCCGCGATTGGATCTCCGTGCGCCGCCGCATCCAGTGATCCCAGCGCCCGAGCAGGTCGTTCATCGCGATGAGATCCGCCGCGGCCTCGCGCCGCACGCCGATCGCGCGGTGCACACCCCAGCGCGCCTTGTTCCAAGCCCGGCGCACGCCGCCGCCCTTCGCCGCGCTCGAGTCGTACTCGATGCGGAACGAGCGATCGTCGGAGAGCCCGGCCACGTTCCACATGCGCCGCACGGCGAGACCGAGCAACGCGGGCATGACGGCGCGCAGGTGCTCGTCGTCGTAGTTCTTGAAGCACGCGAAGAGCGGATTGCGGATCTGCAGCACGCGCAGCGTCTCGGGGCGCAAGCGGCGGCTCGTGCTCGAGTGGTGGTGGTAGCACACCGAAGTCGGCACGTAGTGGCACGCGTGACCGAGCACCCACATGCGCCAGCCGAGGTCGACGTCCTCGTAGTACGCGAAGAACTCCTCGTCGAAGCCGCCGACGTCCTGGAACACGCGCGCGTCGATCGCCATCGCGCCGCCGCACGCGAACAAGGTCTTCAGCGGCACGTCGTAGATCGGCGACGGCTTCTCGAGATAGCCGCGCTGCACGCCGATGCCGTGGAAGTTCATGCCGCCGCCGGCCGAGTTGATCTTCTCGCCGTCCCACGAAAGCATCTTGGCCGTCGTCGCTTGGCACTCGCCGCGGACGAGCGGCGCGACGAGCTCGCGCAGGAACTTCGGATCGACGCGGATGTCGTTGTTGAGGAAGCACAGGACCTCGGGCCCGCGCGCCGAGCGCGCGCCTTGATTGCAGCCCGCGGCGAAACCGACGTTGCGCTCGTTGACGAAGAGGCGCACCCATTGATGCTGCGTCTCCATCTCCTCGACGCTGCCGTCGCTGCTCGCGTTGTCGATGAGCAACACTTCGAGCTTGTCCTCGGGATAATCGAGCGCGGAGAGGCTCTCGAAGCAGCCGCGCAGGTGGTGGCGGCCGTTCAGGTTCAAGATCACGATCGACACGCGCGGGAGATCGCGATCGCGCACGGGCGGACCGGGCTCGAGCAAGAGCTCGCTCGGCACGTCGAGGCCGCCTTCGCTCGACGCGGCCCCGCCTGCACGCTTCTCGCGGAAGCTCTTCATGCGCGCACTCGCATTTCGTCGTGAACCTCGAAGACGCGCACGCGTTGGATGCGCAGATGCGTCCCACCGGCCGTCTGCGACGAATCCGCGTGCGCGCTGAACGCGAGCGTCGACGCACCCGCCGGCAGATCGAGCACGAGCTCGTGCACCGACGCCTCGTCACGGCCGCGCGAAGCGACGGCTGGCATTTCGCCGACGGCACGACCATCGACCGCGATCGTGCCGCCGAGGCGAACACGCGGCTCGCCGGCGAGCAGCCACTGCTCCACGTACACGCGGCGCGTGCCGCCGCCGAGGCCGGACACGTCGTACTCGACGGTTCCACCCGGACGCACGAGCACACGCGCGCCGCCTTGGTCCTCGACCGGTCCGCGGCGTGCGGACGTTTCGACGCCCGTCTTCTCGAAGAGCGGCGCCGCACTCGAGGATCGCGGCCGCTCGACGCACGCGAGCGCGCGGTAGCGGTACTCCATCGTCGCGGCATCCTCGGCGATCGTCTTCACCTGCATCCAGTCGCGCGAGAGGCGCTCGCGGAGATCGGGCTCGTCGACGATGCGCGCGAGTTTCGCGGCGAGATCGTGCGCGTCGCCGGCCTTGAAGTGCAGCCCGTCGACGCCGTCGCGCACGAGCTCCGCCATGCCGCCGATGTCGCTCGCGACGACAGGCGTGTGCGTGAGGAACGCTTCGTGGATCGTGAGCGGCGAGTTCTCGAACCAGATCGACGGCACGATCAGGACGTCGATCTCGGCGTACACCTCGGAGAGCCGCGAGTTGTCGAAGCGGCCGAGGAACTGCACGTTCGAGCCCGCGAGGCGTTGCAGCGACGCGTGGTGCTCGTCCTTCTCCGGCTTGAAGTCGCCGTGGACGTTGAGCACCGCACGTGCGGGGTCGAGGCGTTGCATCGCGCGCAGCATCGTTTCGCCGCCCTTGTACCAGACGAGCGAGCCGACGAAGCCGAAGCGCACGCGCCCTTTCGGATCGGGCTTCTTCGCGAGCGCGCGCAGGTAGTCGGTGCGCATGCCGTAGTCGGAGTACAGGAAGCGGTGCGGATCGAACGCGCCGGTGTCGAGCAGCTTCTGACGCAGGAAGCGACTCGGGCCGATGCACAGGTCCGCGGACGCGAACGCGCGCGTCACGTAGTCGTGACGGGCGCGCAGATCGGGATAGCCGTCCCAACGGCGCGCGAAGCTCGCGGACAATCGTCCACCGCGGCGCGCGCCGTGCGCGAGACCACGGAGGACGGGAGTCGCGACTCTGTCGAGTCGCTTGAGTCGCGGAATGTGCGCGAGGCCCTTCTCCTTCACGCACAGATAGCAGCCACTGCCCATGTTCTCCTCGCAGCGCACGCCGTCCGGACGGATCAGCTGCACGCGCGCGCAGATCGCCCAGTAGTCGTTGCACGTGATCACGGTCGGCAGTCCGTGCTCGCGCGCGACGTGCACGAGACCGGCCGAGAGGTGGATGAGGTGCTGGAAGTGGACGACGTCGAAGCGCTCACGCGCGAGCAAGCGGCGCAGGAGCGCCTCGGCGCGCGCGTGCTGGTAGCTCTCGCGGATGCTCTTGTGCGCGAGTCGATGCGTCATGCGCAAGACGCGCAAGCCTTGGAACTCCGACTCGACGAGCGAGAAGTCTTCCGCTCCGCCATCGGCGACGCTCGCGCCCGCGGGGACGCGCGCGAGCACGGTCACCGAATGACCGCGGCGCTGCATCTCGACGGCGAGGTTGTACGTGTAGATCTCCGTGCCGGCCCACGTCTCGGGCGGGAAGCCGTGCACGACGTACAAGACGCGCAGCGCCGTGCGATCCAGTACACGCGTCGGCGGATGGCGCGCCGGACTGCGGCCGCCGTCGTACAAGCCGCGGTAGAGCGCTTCGCGCAGCGCCTTCGAGCGCGTCAGCGCGGCGGTCTGCGCGCGCGCGTCGACCTTCGCCTGCGCGATCGCGCTGCGATCCTTGTCGAGCGCGCGTTGCGCGAGCACACCCGCGTCCTTCTCGGTCGCGACGCACACGCGGTCGAGCCACTCCGCGTTGAAGCGGCCGTCGATGCGCCCGCGCTCGTACGTCTGCGGCGCGTCGTAGTCGTGGCTGTGCTCGACCACCGCTTCGTCGTCGTACACGACGGTCCAGCCGGCTTCGAGGTATGCGCGCGCGAGCAGCACGTCCTCCCCGAACCACGTGCGTGGATACGGATGGCGCTCCCACGCTTCACGTCGCACGGCCGACGCGACGTCGTTGAAGTTCCACAGGAGGCGCTTCGCGTGCGCGTCGAGACGCGCGTACGCCGCGCGGTCCTCGATGCGCACGACGCGCCGGCCCGGTTGATAGCCCGGATCGTCCTCGCTGCCGATGCGCGTCAAGAGATCCGCGTCGGGGCGCGGCACGTTGCGGCAGTACGCGGCGGCGACGTTCGGATCGGCGAAGTTCTTGACCAGCGCCGCGAGCCAACCGTCCCCCCCCGGAATCGCGTCCTGCGTGAGGAAGACGCACAAGTCGCCTTGCGTGCGCGCGAAGAGCTCGTTGCGCGTGTCGCCGTGGTCGAACTCGAGGCCGTGGATGCGGTGCCGCGCGAACGGCACCGGAAAACGCTCGGCGAAACGCCCGAGCAACTCCCACGTGCCGTCGTCCGAGGAGGAATCGATGGCGGTGAAGTCCCACGCGAGGTCGCAGCGCTGTGCCGCCAAGCGCTCGAGCACGCGCTCGAGGAACTCGAGGCCGCGAAACGTCGGCATGGCGACGGAGATCGAACGGACTTGGCGCGTGAACGGCCCCGGTTGGCCGGCATCCATCCGCGCGAGGATAGTGCTCACGCGCCGTCTTTCCTAGCGACCCGGAGCGCGTCGTCACGCGCCGGACCGAGCGCTCCGCGGCTCCCGGCCCACTGTCCGAGCACCTGCGCGCCGCGCAGCATCGGCGAGCGCACGAGCGAAGTGAGCGGCGCGTTCGTCGCGCGCACGAAGCGAAGGTCCGCGCGGATCTCGTATGCGACTCCGCGCAGCACGGACGCGAGCGTCGGTCGCACGCGGCGGCCGTGCACCTCGCGCTGAAACACCGCGTCGACCCTGTAGCGCGCGTAGGCTTGCCCTGGACCGTAGCGGTGCGCGTGGTGGACGACCGCGTTCGGCACGAAGCGGATCTCGAGTCCCGCGGCGAGCGCGAGCGCCGCCCAGGCCGAGTCCTCGCCGAACGCGACCTCGGGAAATGGGATCCGCGCGTGAACGTCGCGCCGCATCGCGCTCGCGACGTCGTTGAAGCACGTCGGCGCCGCGTGCTCGGAGGCCTCGGGTGCCGCGAGCACAGTGCGCGCCGTCAACGGATCGTCGTCGTCGTGCGGCAGGATGCGCGCGAAGGCGCCGCCAACTTCGGCGGCGTCGAACGCGCTCGCGAGCGTCGCGAGGAAGTCGTCGCCGCGCGGCAGCGCGTCCTGCGACAAGAAGACGAGGACCTCGCCCTGGGCGCCGCGTGCGAGCGCGTTGCGCGTTGCACCGTGCTGGAAGCGAGCGCGGTCGATGCGCTCGACGTGCGCTCCTGCGCGCGCGAGCAGATCGCGCGTGTCGTCGTCCGAGCTCGAGTCGATCGCGCGGATCTCGAAGCCGCCCTGCACCTGCTGCGCGGCGAGCGCCGGCAGGAGCCGCCGGAGATCCCGCGCGCCGTTCCACGTGGGCAGGAGGACCGAGACCTTGGGAGAAGCCATGCGGCGGCGAGAGTATCGACGCGCGTGGGTCGTCGCTCCAGGGGCGGGCTCAGCCCTTCTTCGGTCCCGACGCGCCGCGCAGCATCAGGACGCCGAGCAGAACGATCACGCCGACGCCGAACACGTCGCTCGACGCGAAGGGCAGGTCGCGCAGGAACGCGATCTGTGGATGGAAGCCGTCATCGCGCGAGAAGCCGGGCAAGAAGCCCTGCATCGCGGCCGCGATGCCGAGGATCGACGCACCCGCGATCAGGCCGGAGCACCAGAGAGTTCCCTCGGGCTCGTCCTCGGCGTCGGGTGTGCGCTTGTAGAGCTTGTCCGCGATCTTGCGCACGAGCCCGCCCACGAACACGGGCATCGTGGACGAGATCGGCAGGTACACGCCGACCGCGAACGTGAGCGAGCGGAAGCCGAGCAGCTCCACGAAGATCGAGATCGCGACGCCGATCAGGATCAGGTCCCACGGCAGCTTGTGCGTGAGCAAGCCGTCGATCACGACGGACATGAGCTTCGCTTGCGGCGCTTGCAAGCGGCCGGCGCCGATGCCGTCCTCGCGCAGGATCTCCGCTTCGCCGCTCGCGCGATCGACGAGGTAGATGCCCTCCGCCGTTCCCTCGGGGAGATCGGCGCGCGTCATGCGCACGAAGAGATACTCCTCGCCGTCGGTGAGGCTCGTGACGCTCTCGGCTTTGTCGCGCAGCGTCTGCGACACGGGGAACGTGCGCTCGAGCTTCGTCTCGCGCGTCTCCGCCATGTTGAGCAGGTACGCGGTCCAGCCGACGGCGAGCACCGACGTCAGCACACCGATGAGCAACGCGCCTTGTTGCTTGACCGGCGTCGCACCGAGCAGGTAGCCCGTCTTCAGGTCTTGCGAGCACGTGCCTGCGTTCGAGATCGCGATGCACACGATCGCGCCGACCATCAGCGCGAGACGGCTGTATTCCGAGCCTTGCCAGCCGATCGCGAGGAAGAGCCCGCACGTCGCCATCAACACGCCGATCGTCATGCCCGACAGCGGACACGACGACGAGCCGACTTCGCCGGTGATGCGCGACGACACGACCGAGAACAAGAAGCCGAGCACGAGGATCAAGAGCGCGCCGAGCAGGTTCATCTGGAACGCCGGCACGGTCCAGATCAGCAGCACGATCGCGATCGCGCCGATGACGAGCACCGGCGTCGGCGTGTCGCGATCCGTGCGCGACACGGCCTTGTTCGCTCCGCCGCCCGCGAGCGAGGTCGCCGACGCGCGAATCGAAGCCCAGATCGACGGCAGCGCGCGCGCGAGCGCGAAGATGCCGCCCGCGGCGACCGCGCCGGCACCGATGTGCTTGACGTACTTCGACCAGATGTCGCCGGCGCTCATGTCGCGGATCAGCGTCTCGGCAGGCGCGAGCGCGACCTCCGAGCCCGAGCCGAACAGCGCGATGAGCGGCACGAGGATGAACGACGCGAGGATGCTGCCCGCGACCATCATCAACGAAGTGCGGTACCCGATGATGTAGCCGACGCCGATGAGCTCGGGCGCGACGTCGCAGCCGACGGACGCGCCGCGGAACGACGTGAAGTGGTGCTCGACGCTCGCCTTGACGCCGAAGAAAAGCGCCTGGATCGCCTTGAACGCGGCGCCGATTCCGAGACCGACGAACACCTTGCGCGCCGACGTGCCGCCTTTCTCGCCCGCTTCGAGGATCTCGGCGCACGCTTTCCCTTCGGGATAGCGCAAGACGCCGTGCTCCTTGACGATCAAGTAGCGCCGCAGCGGCACCATCATCAACACGCCGAGTATGCCGCCCGTGATCGCGACGAGCGTCGTGAGGCCGACCTGCAGCGGATACCCGAGGAAGATCAGCGCTGGGACGCTGAACACGACCGCGGCGGCGACGGATTCTCCCGCCGAGCCCGTCGTCTGCACGATGTTGTGCTCGAGGATCGCGCGCTGTCCGCGCTTCTTCTTGATCGCCCAGATCGCGAGCACGGCGATCGGCACCGACGCCGACGTCGTCAACCCGACGCGCAGCGCGAGGTACGTCGACGCGGCACCGAACACGACGCCCAGGATCGCGCCGAGGAAGAGCGCGCGGAACGTGAGCTCGGGCGCGTTCTCCTCGGGCGGGACGTGCGGTCGGAATGCCGCGTCGCCGGGCGTCATGAAGCGGGCTCGTCGGTCTTCTTCATCGCGACGCGATACAGGACGAACCCGAGCACCGCGAACATCACGGCCGACATGACGTCGGGCGAGTACGTGCCGAACGACTCGGCGAGCGAGCCTTGCAGGCCCTCGCCGAAGTGCTTGAGCTTCGACTCGAGCGAGACCATCTTCCCGCCCTCGCCCTCGACGTCGACGCCGGAGAGCGCACCGACGACGACGCCGGTCAGCGATCCGCCGGCTACGAGACCCGTCGCGTACAGCATGCCGGTCGAGATCTCGCTGCCCGCCTCGTCGCCGCGGCGCTTGTCGACGAAACCGCGCAACAAGCCGCCGAGGAAGATCGTGAAGCTCGTCGCGAACGGGAGGTACGCGCCGACCGCCCATGCGAGCGGTGAAACACCGAGCAGCCAAATCGCAGTCGCGAGGCCCGCGCCGACGAGGATGTAGCCCCAGGGCAAGTTCTGCGCGAGAACGCCTTTGATCACCGTCGCCATGAGTGTCGCCTGCGGCGCCGGCAGACGATCGGTGCCGATCCCGTGCAGAGCGCCCTCGGGCGCCATCCCGGTGTCGAGGATCCGCATCGTCCATCCGATCGCGAGCACCGAGACGATCACGCCGATCACGAGACCGATCTGCTGGCGGATCGGCGTCGCGCCGACGAGGAAGCCCGTCTTCAAGTCCTGGCTCGTTGCACCGGCGTTGGCCGCCGCGATGCACACGATCGCGCCGACCGACAGCGCGACCGGCTGGTACGCGTCGCCCGACATCCCGAGCGAGAGGAAGACGAGCGCGGTGCCGAGCAGCGTCGCGATCGTCATCCCGGAGATCGGGTTCGACGAGCTGCCGATGATGCCGACGATCCGCGAGCTGACCGTGACGAAGAGGAATCCGAACACGAGCATCAGCACGGACATCACGACCTTGCCGCCGAAGCTGCCGGGCAGGATCGGGAGCACCGCGATCACCGCGACGAGCAGGACCGCGCCGATCGCGACGACCGGCATCGGGATGTCGCGCTCCGTGCGCAGGACCGCCGCGCCGTCGCCGCGCTTGCTCATCGCCGCCATCGATTGACGGACGGCGCGCAAGATCGTCGGCGCCGTGCGGATCAGCGTGATGATCCCCGCCATCGTCACCGCGCCGGCGCCGATGTAGCGGACGTACGCTTCGTAGAACTTGCGCGGTCCCGACGCGCTCGCGATCCAGCCTTCGCTGCGGCCGAGCCGCTTCAGGTCCTCGACCAAGTTCGCTTCGGGGATCAAGAGCGACAGGAGCGGGATCAGCACGATCCACGACAGGATCCCGCCGGACACCATGATCCCGCCCACCTTCGGTCCGAGGATGTAGCCGACACCGAGGTACTCCGACGTCGGCTCGCCCGCGACCGTCGCGTTCGGCAGAGTCGACGTGGACTTCGAGATGAAGGCCGGGTTCTCCTTCCAGAGCCCGAACACCTTCATCAAGACGTTGTACAAGACCGCGATCCCGACTCCCTGGAACACGATCTTCGCCATGCTCCCGCCGCGCTCGCCGGCGATGAGCACGTCCGCGCACGCGGTGCCTTCGGGATACGGCAGCGTCCCGTGCTCGGCGACGATCAGCGATCGCCGCAGCGGGACCATGAAGAGCACGCCGAGGATCCCTCCGCACGCGGCGAGCGTGAAGATCGTCAGGTAGGTGAAGTACGACTCGCCGTTCGCTCCGGTGGAGAGGAAGAGCAGCGCAGGGATCGTGAACGCGACGCCGGCCGCGACGGACTCACCCGCGGAGCCGATCGTCTGCACGATGTTGTTCTCGAGGATCGTCGCGCGGCCGAACAGGCGCAGCACCGAGATCGACAGCACCGCGATCGGGATCGATGCGGAGACCGTGAGGCCCGCCTTCAACGCCAAGTACACCGTCGACGCGCCGAACAGGATCCCGAAGATCGAGCCGAAGATGATGGCCTTCGGCGTGAACTCCGGAATGTCCTGGTCAGCCGGTATGAACGGCTTGTGCTCGGCGACGACCGCCTTGGGCTCCACCTTCGGTGCCGCGTGTCCCAACGGATCCTCCTTCGTGTGATCGAGACGGGTCCTGTCCCCTCAGCTCAGGACCGTGGAATGCGCGGGGATGCTACCCGAGCGCTGGAGAGCGATCCAAGGCGCGAGGCGCGTGGTTCGCCCCGGTCGCCGATTCCCGCGCGAGCGGCGAAGCTCCGCTCGCTACGGCGTCACGCGGTACAGCACGCCGTCCGTCGCATCCAATACATAGAGAACGCCGCCGTCCGTCAGCGTGAGCGAGAACGCGTGCCCGGCCGGAAAGGTCGGCGCGCCGACGGCCGTCGCACAGTCGATCGCGAGCGGACAATCGACCGCTCCCGCGGCGAGGCGGCGTCGCAGCACGCCGCTGCCGCTGTCGATCCAGTACACGTCGCCGCCCGACGTGACGAGCGGTGCCTCTGGTTGCGACACCTGCGGAACGCCCGCGAGATCGTCGAGCGTGTCGTCGACACCCGTGCCGACGAGCGTCGTCGACGTGCCGAGGAAACCCGAGAACGGGCTCGGGCTGCCGACCTCGAGCTGCCGCAGCCGCTGGCCCGCGCCGAAGTCGCCGTGCTCCGACACGATCAACGTGCCGTTGCACGCGACCGACAGCCCGTTCGGCGTGTCGAACGACGCGTCCGCGAGATCACCGTCCTCGAAGCCGGGCGTGCCGAAACCCGCCAGCGTGTCGACGAGCCATATGTCGTTCGTCGGATCGACCTCGTCGAGCACGCGGATCGCGTGATTGCCGACGTCGGCGACGAGCACGCGTCGCGGCGTTCCGCCGGTCGGGCAGATCTGCGTCGGCGCCGAGAAGTTGAAGCGCGCGCCGCTCGCGAGCCCGCTGGCGAAGCCGGGACCGGCGCCGGCGAGCCCCGCGAACGCCGCGACCGTGTCCGGCGTGATGCGATCGACGGCGACGATCGTGTGCGAGCCGCGATCGATGACGAGCAACGTCTGCGCGTCGAGCACGGCGATCCCCGATAGATCCGCCGCCACACCGGTCAACGTTTGGATCGTGGTGCCGCCGACGAGCTCGGTCTCGACCAAGCTGCCGCTGTCGAAGTCGAGCGCGACGATCTGACCGCTCGCACCGGTCGCGTACACGAGCTCGCTCCCCGCGGCAGCGGTGATCTGGCTCGAAGCGCCGACGATCCACGTCGAAAGCGCGACGGTGGTCGGCGTCTGCGGCGCGGTGAACACCTGGTTCGGTCCGGCGCAACCATTGGCGCCCGCCGTGCTCGGGATCAGCGTGACGGTCGAGCTGCCGCTGCTGCGCGCGTCACGACATGCGGCGAGCGCGGCGGAGAGTGCGACGATCGGAATCCACGTGCGCTGGCGCATGCGCCACAGTGTTCCCCGCGACGCGCGGCGCGGCAAGTGCGCGCATGGCCACGTGCCGTCACGCCTCCGCGTTCGCGGGCGTGATGTCGATCGACTTCACGTACTCGCCGTCGCTCGTCAAGCGGCGTGTCACGCCGTCCTCGAGCGTGACGAGGTGCACCGGGCGCTGCCACAGCTTCGCCAGGTTCTTCAGAGTCTCGCCGGCGTGCGCGAGCTGCAGATCGCGGCCATCGTGATGGTGCTCGAACACGAGCTCGCCGCGTCCCTCGCCGTCGTCGCCCACGAGCTCGATCTGCGGCAAGCCGCCCCACGCGAGCTCCTGTAGCAGGCGCTCCTTCACGTGCCGCCAGCCGCGGTCGACGACTTCGGTCCGGCCCGTACGCGAGTTCTTCCCGAACAGGAAGAGCTCGCTCTTCGCCGCGAACTCCTCGTCGACGATCTCGTCGATGAACGACGCGTCGTTGTGCACGCGGCGCAAGCGGAAGAGGTCGAAGCCCTTCTCCTCGGCGTGCCGGTAGAGATCGATGCCGAGCTTGTACGGGTTCAATTGTCCGCCCGGCGCCGCGGTTGCGCCGCTGTGACAATCGGCGAAGTCGATCACTTCCGCCGATTCGAGCACCCCGCCCGTGAGCAGTCGGCTGTGCCAGAACGAGGCCCAGCCTTCGTTCATGATCTTCGTCATGCGCTGCGGCATGAAGTAGTACGCCTCGGCGCGCACGATCCGCACGACGTCGCGCTGCCACGCCTCGAGCGGAGCGCGCTGCACGAGGAATCCGAGCACGTCGTACGTCGGCAGGTGCGCGCTCGTGATGCGCGTCGGATCCGGCACGCCGTCGAGCACGGAGTCGAGCGTGCGGCGCGTCGCCGGATCTCCCGCGCCGCGCGCTGTGTTCCGCTTCCCTTGCAGATGCTCGCGCAACGGCAAGAACGGATCGACGAGGTTGTCGAGCGACAGCGCGAGGTCGAGGAACGTCTCGACCTTGTCCTGGCCGAGCACGTCGATGTAGCGCCGCAGTCGCGTGCCGTGATTCGCGGACTGATCGAGCATCCGCCGCTCGGTCGGCGCGAACCAGATGTTGTTCTTGAAGAAGTCGCCGTGGCCGTAGACGTGCGCCATCACGAGCTTCTGCTCCATGTCGGAGTTCGTGCGCACGAGGTAGGCGTACGTCGGATCGTTGTTGATCACGAGCTCGTAGATCTTCGAGAGGCCAAACCGATGGCCCTTCTCCAAGCGCTCGTAATCCATGCCGAAGCGCCACGACGGATAGCGCACCGGGAAGCCGCCGTACGCCGCGACCGCGTTCACGTCCTTCGCGTCGAGCATCTCGAACACGACGTCGAACGGATCGAGACCCGCCGCGCGCGCGAGCACCTCGATCGATTGCGCTTGCTCGGCGAGGAACGGCGAGAGCGAGCGACCCGCGGCCATGTCAGCGGCCCTTTCCGAGGAACGCGCGGATCGCCTCGGGGATCCCCTCGCGATCGTTGATGCTCGCGGTGACGAGGCGCTCCTCGCTCGCGAGCGCGTTGTCGAGATCCTTCTTGAACTGCCCCGAGCCGTACGCGCTCTTCACCTGGCCGTAGCAGAATTGATTGACGCGCGGGAGGATCTCGTCGCGCAGCAAGTGCACGCACCTTTCCGTATCGCGCGCGCTCCAGTTGTCACCGTCGGAGTAGTGGAACGGGTAGATGTTCCAGTCTTCCGGCCGGTACTTCTCCTGCACGAGCGAGAGACAGAGCTCGTAGGCCGAGCTGATCTTCGTTCCGCCCGACTCGCGCAAGTGGAAGAACGAGTCCTGGTCGACGACCTTCGCGACGGCGTCGTGGACGATGTACACGACCTCGAGGTTCTTGTACTGGCTGCGCAGCCACGTATCGATCCAGAACGCCTTGATGCGCACGATGTCCTTCTGCTCGCGTCCCATCGATCCGGACACGTCCATCACGTGGAAGATCACGGCCGACGAGTCCGGCTGCGGACAGCTCTTCTGCGAGCGGAAGCGTTCGTCGTCGCGGATCGGCACGACGTGCGGGCGCGCCGGATCCCACTCTCCCGATGCGATCGTGCGCCGCAACGCGCGGCGGTACGTGCGGCGGAAGTTGCGCAGCGACTGCGGCCCGGCCGTGCGCACTCCGGTGTAGCGTCCGCCTTCTGCCGAGAGCTGGCGGTCGCCGCGCGGTTGGATGTTCGGGAGCTCGAGCTCGGAGCCGAGCATCTCCGCGAGCTCTTGCAGCTCGACGTCGACTTCGAGGATGTGCGAACCCTCGTGCTCGCCCGCGCCCGCGGCGCCTTCGCCGTCCTGCGGCGAGCCCGCGATCGGCTCGCCCTTCTCGCCCGGCCCTTGGCCGATGCCGCGCTTCTGGTTCTCGCCGAAGTGGAAGCGCGGCAGCTCGATCTGCGGCACCGGGATCGACACGGCGTGCTCGCCGCGCCGTCCGAGCAGCTCGCTCGTCGACAGGTACTTGCGCAAGTCCTTGCGCAGCTTGCCGCGCACGATCTCCCGGAAGCGCGCGCGGTCTTTTTCGATGCGGTACATGGCCGGCGACCTCTGGTTAGGCCGCCTCGGACGGGCTGCGCTTCGCGTCGCCGCGCGCGAACAGTCCCGCGACGTAGTGCAACACCCCGTCGGCCGACACCTCGTCGTACCCGAACTCGCGCATCAAGCGGTCGCGGATGACGCCGATCTTCTCCTGCGCGTCGGGATCGATGACGGTCGAGACCAGGCTCGTCAGCTGGATCGTGTCGCGGTGGTCCTCGAACATCTTCAGCTCGAGCGCGCGCGTGAGTCGTGCGTTCTCGCGGAAATTGAAGAGCTGGCCTTCGAGCGACAGCGCCGCGATGTAGTTCATCAGCTCGTGGCGGAAGTCGCCCTTGCGAGACTCGGGAATGTCGATCTTTTCCTCGATCGAGCGCATCAGGCGCTCGTCGGGATCGCTCTCGCGTCCGCTCGGCTCGACGACCTTCTCGCGCGTCACGTACGCCTTGACGTTGTCGATGTACTTGCCGCACAAGCGATCCAGCGCCTCGTGATCGGACACGATCGCCATCTGGACCTCGCGCTTGACGACTTCCTCGTACTCCTCGCGCGCCGTCGCGATCAACTGCATGTAGCGCTTCCGCGTCTCCTCGTTGCTGACCATGCTGTGGTGGCGCAGACCGGCCTCGAGTGCTTCGAGGACGTCGAGCGGCCCGACGCTCGCGCTGTCGGAAGCCAGGCACGTCGCGATGCGATCTTGGACATAACGCGGGCTGATGCCCTGCATCCCCTCGCGCGGACTCTGCTCGCGCATCTCCTTCATCTGCTCGCGCGAGAAGCCCTGCACGTCCTGCCCGTCGTACAGCCGCGCCTTCTGGAGCAGCGTCAAGTTCGGATGCGTCGGCTCGTCGAGCCGCGTGAGCACGGCCCACAGCGATGCGATCTCGAGCGTGTGCGGCGCGAGCGTGCGGCCCTGCGTGCGACGGCGGCTGAATTGGCGGCGATAGATCTCGACTTCGTCGCGCAGCGCGAGGTTGTACGGGATGTCGATCTTGATCGTGCGGTCGCGGAACGCCTCCATGAGGTCGTTGTTCGCGAGCTTCTTGTACTCGGGCTCGTTCGTGTGCCCGATGATGACCTCGTCGATGTGCGTCTGCGCGAACTTGCGCGGCTTGATGCAGTGCTCCTGCGTCGCGCCCAGCAAGTCGTAGAGGAACGCCACGTCGAGCTTGAGCACCTCGACGAATTCCAATAGACCGCGGTTCGCGACGTTGAACTCGCCGTCGAAGTTGAACGCGCGCGGATCGGAGTCCGAGCCGTACTCGGCGATCTTGCGGTAGTTGAGGTCGCCCGTGAGCTCGGTCGAGTCTTGGTTCTTCTCGTCCTTCGGCTGGAACGTGCCGATGCCGACGCGGTCCTTCTCGGAGAGCAAGAGTCGACGCACGCGCACGTGCTCGATCACCTTTTCCCAGCGGCCGTCGTACCGATCCATCAAGATGCGGAAGAAGTGGCGGCTGACCGGGTCGAGCTCGCCCTGGATCGTGATGCGATAGTCCGCACGCAAGCGCTTGTTGATCCGCTCCTCGACGCTCTTGCGCGCTTCGGCCGGGATCAAGAGCAGCGGCTCCTGATTCATGGGCGAGGGCGTGAGCTCGCCGTCGACATCCCACGTGAACGTGTACATCGCGCCGTCCTCGGTGCGCGAGTACTCCTCGAGTCCGCGCTTGAGCAGGCGCGCGATCGTGCTCTTGCTGCTTCCGACCGGACCGTGCAACAGGATGACGCGCCGCTCGGGGCCCAGTCCGCGAGCGCCGGCGCGGATCGTCTGCACGAGCTGCGCGAGCGGCTCATCGAGGCCGTACACCGCGTCTTCGCCGTCGCTGAACAAGTCGTCGAAGATGCGCCAGCGCCGTGCAGCACCCTGCTTCTGCGGACGCACGTAGCCGTGGCTCGTGATCATGTCGATCAGCCGTTGCCACGCGTTGCGTGCGACCATCGGGTGCTCTTCCACGACGGTTAGGTAATCCGCGAAGCTCCCCTCCCAATGCAGCGCCGCGTAGCGATCCGGCCGGAGGGAGTCTTGGACGAGGCTGAAGATCCGCGCGGTGGGATCGGACGCAATGGGATCGGTCATGGTTGTGCGGGACCCCTCCGAGGTGAGGTGCACGGGGGCATTCCGCGGTCCGGTGTCGTCACGATCCGCGCACCGAATTGAAGAGTTCTGGTCGTTCATGTCTCGCACGGGGCGCCTCCTCCCCGTGAGGGCCCTTTAGGCGCTCGTCTCGCGATTGCTAGCAGCCCGTGGTGAAAGTGCTTCGAGCGCGAGAGCCGTCCGTTCGCATCGGAACAAGGAGTTCGACCGCAGGCGAATCCTCGCGATTCGCCGAGGATCGAACGACGCCGTGCCGGCGCGAACGGACGGCTCTCGCGCCGAATGACTTTCACCACGGGCTGCTCGCGCACGAATCCCGCGCAGCCGGCGACCCCGCAGTCGTCGACCGCGTGCGTCGGCGGCTATCCTCGGCGCATGCCGCGCGCCGCCACTTGGTCCACGCTCGCTCTCCTGGTCGCACCCGCGTGCGCGCGCACGGCGACCGCGCCCCTCGAGCAAGAGCTCGACGCGGCGCGCGCGTGGCGCGACCTCGAGACGATCGTCGCGCTGGGCCCGCGACCGTCCGGCTCCGAGGCGATCGAGCGTCTGCGCGTGTACATCGAGCGCGAGCTCTCCGCCGCGGGGCTCGAGCCCGTGCGCGAAGCGTTCACGGCGACGACGCCGGCTGGCGCGATCGCGATGCAGAACGTCTACGCCGATCTCGCGAGCGACGGGTCCAGCGATGAAATGGTGATCTTGTGCACGCACTTCGACACGAAGCGCGGCCTCGCGAATTTCGTCGGAGCGAACGACGGCGGGTCGGGTACGGCGCTCCTGCTCGAACTCGCGCGCGTGATCACGCGCGGCGGTCCGCGCGCGCTCGCGTACCGGTTCTTGTTCGTCGACGGCGAGGAAGCCGTGCGCTGGGAGTGGGAAGGCGACGACAACACCTACGGCTCGCGGCACCACGCCGCGCAGCTACGGGAGAGCGGACGCGACGCGCGCGTGCGGGCGTGCGTCGTGATCGACATGGTCGGCGACAAGGAGCTCAAGCTCCTGCGCGACACGTATTCGGACCGGCGGCTGCTCGACATTTTCTTCGGCACTGCGCGAGCGGCCGGACTCGGCGCACACGTCGACGGCCGCGCCGAGCCGATCGAGGACGATCACCAGTCGTTCATGAACATCGGCATACCGAGCGTGGACCTGATCGACCTCGATTTCGGTCCGCACAATCGCTACTGGCACACGCTGGACGACACACTCGCGCGTTGCGCGCCGGAGAGCCTCGCGATCGTCGGCAAGATCGTGCTGCTCGGCTTGCCGAAGCTCGAGCGCGAGTTCGCGCGGCGCTGAGCGCGGAATCCAGCCGCCACAGCGACCCGGACTTTGCTTTCGGGTGTAGGCTGGCGGCCGAGGGAGTGATCGCAGGAGGAACTCATGGCTACATTTCGATTCCACGGCCCGCGTCTGGTGGCCTTCGCCACGCTCGCAACCGCAGGCAGTTTCGCGCGTGCACCGGCGATGCAGTTCGACACGACGGAGCGCATCAGCGTCGACTCGGCGGGCAACCAGAACACGAGCCACGCTCGCGGCACGCGCATCTCCGCGGACGGAAGCCGCGTCGCCTACTGGGCGCGCCAGGGTTCGCTCGTGCCCGATGACGGCAACAACGCAGACGACGTCTTCGTGTCCGATCGGCGCACGGGCGTGACGCGCCGCGTCAGCATCTCGTCGAGCGGAGTCGCCGGCAACGGCGCCAGCGCGCCGACGAGTCTCTCCGCCGACGGGCGCTACATCGTGTTCGACAGCAGCGCGTCGAACTTGGTGCCCGGCGACACGAACGCGCAGACCGACGTGTTCTTGCACGATGTGAATACCGGCACGACGACACGCGTGAGCACCACGTCGTCGGGCGTCGAGGGCAACGGGTTCAGCGTGCTCGGCTCGATTTCCGCGGACGGACGGTTCGTCGCATTCGAGACGAACTCGACGAACTTCCTTGGCGACGGCCTGCCCGGCGGCACCGTCGTGGTCGACCGGCAGACGGGTGCGATGACGCGCGCCAGCGTCTCCACCGGCGGCGCGTGGGGCTACGGCGCCCGGCCGGCAATCTCAGGCGACGGACGGTTCGTCGCCTTCGACAGTGGCTCGACGAGTCTGGTCGATGGGGACACGAATGCGCAGATCGACGTGTTCGTGCACGACCGCCAGACGGGCATCACGCGCCGCGTCAGCGTGAGCAGCACCGGCGAGCAGTTGCTCACGAGCTGCTTCACGCCGTCGATCTCCTTCGACGGCCAGCGCGTCGCGTTTCACACGAACTCGAGCTTCGTCCCGAATCAGCCGTACGGCGTCGTGATGCACGACATGGAGACGGGCGCGACCACGCAGGTCAGCGTGACCACCGGCGGAACGGCGGTGCTCGGCGCTCTGCCGGTGATCTCCAGCGATGGCACGTTCATCGCGTTCGAGAGCAGCAACGCGAACATCGATCCTGCGGACTCGGGATCCGTGATCGACATCTTCCTCTACGAGGTCGCGACCGGCGCCGTCCGACGCGTCGACGCGAGCTCCTTCGGCGTGCCGGCTTGGTCGCACTGCCACGAAGCCGCGCTCTCCGGCGACGGCCGCGCCGTCGCGTTCTGGAGCGGCGCCACGAACCTCGTGACCGCCGACACGAACGGCGCGGACGACGTGTTCGTACACGAGACGGTCGACGCGAGCATCGCGAGCTTCTGCTTCGGAGACGGCCAGCGGGCCCC
>JBJXHG010000092.1:0-4526 GCA_046160865.1 Planctomycetota bacterium
CCCGACCTCTACTCCGCCGTCGCTCCGTTCCCGCCGCGCTTCAACCTGTGCGATTACTACCTCGACCGCAATCTGCGCGAAGGGCGCGGCGACAAGGTCGCGATCCATTGCGGCGATCGCACGCGCACGTTCCGCGAGCTCTCCGAGCGCGTCGAACGAGTCGCCGCCGCTCTGCGCCGCGCTGGTTTACGTCCTGAAGAGCGCGTGCTCATCGTGCTTCCCGACATCCCCGAGTTCGCCGAAGCGTGGTTCGGCGTGCTGCGAGCGGGCGGCGTGTTCGCGATGGTGAATCCGCTGCTGCACAAGGACGCGTACGCGGGCTACCTCGAGTATTCGAAGGCGCGCATCGTCATCACGCACAGCGAAGCGTTGCCCGAGATCGGACCCGCGCTCGCGGCCGCGCGCCTCGTCACGACGGCGTTCGTCGTGGGGGACGAAGACGCTGGTCTCATCCGCTGGGAGGAGGCGCTCGAGCGCGAGGACACCGGCAGCGCGCTCGGCGCGCTGGAGCCGACGGGCCCGGACGATCTCGCCGGTTGGCTCTTCACGTCGGGCTCGACGGGCACGCCGAAAGCGTGCGTGCACACGCACGCGGACTTCGCCTACAACACGGAAGCCTACGCGCTGCGCGTCGCGGGCTATCGCGAGAGCGACATCTGCCTCTCCGTGCCGAAGCTCTTCTTCGGCTACGCGACGGGAACCAACCTCATGTTCCCGTTCCGCGTCGGCGCGAGCGTCGTGCTGTTCCCGGGCCGATCGACCGCGGACGAGCTCTTCGATCAGATCGCGCGCTTCCGGCCCACGTTCCTCACGAGCGTGCCGACGATGATCAACAACATGCTGCGCTCGCCGCGCATCGAGTCGGCCGATCTCACGAGCTTGCGCATCTGTCTCTCCGCGGGCGAAGCGCTGCCGTCGAAGCTCTACGAAGAGTGGAAGGCGCGCACGAACGTCGAGATCCTCGACGGCATCGGTTCGGCCGAGATGTTCCACATCTACATCTCGAACTACCCGGGCGACGTGAAGCTCGGCAGCCTCGGGCGCATCGTGCCGGGCTACGAAGCGCAGATCGTCGATCCGCAAGGACAGCTCGTTGCCGAGGGCGAGCCCGGTCGCCTGCGCATCCGCGGCGGCTCGACGGCTCTCTGTTACTGGGCCGACAAGGCGAAGTCGCGCGAGACGTTCCAAGGCGAGTGGTGCACGACGGCCGACATCTTTCGCCGCGACGTGAACGGCTACTACTACTACGAAGGGCGCGACGACGACCTGCTCAAGGTCAGTGGCATCTGGGTCTCGCCGCTCGAGATCGAGAACGTGCTGCTCACGCATCCGTCCGTCGCCGAAGTGTGCGTCGTCGGACGCGAGGACGAGGAGCAGCTCGTCAAGCCGCACGCGTTCGTCGTCTTGAAGACCGGCACGCGCGGCGACGACGCGATGGCGAGCGCGCTCAAGGCGCACGTGAAGTCGCAGCTCGCGCCGTACAAGTACCCGCGTTGGTTCGAGTGGCGCGAGAGCTTGCCCAAGAACGATCGCGGCAAGGTCGCGCGCAAGGTGCTCAAGCAAGAGATCGACGCGCGGAGGAGCTGAGACGCGCGCGTTCGTGAGACCGTCGTCGCCGATGGAACGCTTTCCGTCGCACGAATGACACGACGCCGAGGTTCGCCTTCCGCACACTCGACTGTGCGCTTGGCGAACAGATCTCGGCGCGCGCGCGTCGCCGATGCGTGCGGAGCGTACGCGCGCCGCGAAACCACCCGCGGCATGCGCATTGCCAAGACAATGCCGGCACTCGCCGCAACCTCCCGCGCTCGCGACCGGCGAGCGACAACTCGAAGGAGCCCAAACATGGTTCGCAATCTTCTTCTCGCGTCGAGCACACTCGCGTTGCTCGTCGGTAGCGCCCGCGCCACGGTGACGAGCATCTGCTCGACGTCGCCGAATTCCGTCGGTCCTGGCGCGCTGCTCACGTGGCAGGGTCCGCCCAACGTCCAGTTCGGCGCGCTGGTCGTCCAAGGTCTGCCGCCGAGCTCGTTCGGCACGTTCCTCTACAGCTACTCGCAGCTCGCGCCGACGCCGTTCGGCGACGGCGTGCTGTGCGTTGGAACGCCGACGTGGAACCTGGCACGGCGGACGTCGAACGCGCAAGGCGTCATCACGCTGCGCATCTGGACTGGCGCGGAGAACGAGGACCTCCACTGGCTGACGTATCCCGGCAATCAGGGCTTCACGTGGAGCTTCCAGTTCGCGTACCGCGACCTCGGCCCGGGCGGACACACGTTCAACACGTCCGACGGCGTCGCGGTCGAGTTCGGCGTCTTCTGATCGCGCGCCGATCGCGCGGACGACGGCGGCGGAGCATGTGCTCCGCCGCGACTCATCGAAGCTGGCGCTGCGCAGCCGGCGCCGCATAAGCTCTGCCGCGTGACCGGCAGCACGCCCTCGAACGCGACCGAGCTCGGGAAGCTCACCTGGCCCGAAGCCGCGCGCCTTTTCGACGCGCGCGCGATCGCGATCCTGCCGATCGGCGCGACGGAGCCGCACGGTCCTCACCTGCCGCTCGACACCGACGTCACGATCGCGCAGGCGCAAGCGCGTCGCGCATCGGAGCTCCTCGCCGAGCTCGGCGTGCGCGCGCTCGTGCTGCCGCCGCTCGCGTACGGCCTCACGAACTACACCGAAGGCTTCGCGGGACGCATCACGCTGCGGCCGGGCACGCTGTGGGCGATGCTCGAGGACATCGTCAACGCGCTCGAGCAGCAAGGCATCCGGCAGATCGTCTTCGCCAACGCGCACCTGGAGCCCGCGCACGTGCAGGTGCTGCGCGGCGTCACGCTCGATCATCCGGTGCGGAGACCCGGGCTCGCGCACGTCGTGTTCGCCGACAACACGCGCCGTCACGTGGCGGCGCAACTCGGCGAAGAGTTCCAGAGCGGCGACTGTCACGCGGGCCGCTACGAATCGAGCATCGTGCTCGCCGCCGATCCCGAGGCCGTGCGCGACGCGGAGCGCAAGCAGCTCCCGCCGCTGTCGATCGGGCTCATCGCGAAGATGAAAACGGGCGTGCGCTCGTTCCGCGAGGCCGGCGCCGACGACGCGTACTGCGGCGATCCCGCCGCGGCGAGCGCGGAGGAAGGCCGCGACTTGATCGAGCGCCTGGCCGGCACCGTCGTCAGCGCCGCGCGCGAAGCGTGGCCGGACTTGTTCGCATGAGCGCGTTCACGACCGTCATCCAAGTGCGCTTCGGCCACGTCGATCCGGCCGGCATCGCGTACTTCCCGCGCATCTACGACTACATCCACGACGTGTTCGAAGAGGTGTGGGAGAAGCACGTCGGCGAGCGCTACTACCGCATCTTGTGCGATCAGCGCGTCGGCTTTCCGCTCGTGCACTCGGAAGTCGACTTCCAGCATCCGCTGCGTTTCGGCGACCGGCCGATCGTGCGTGTGACGTGCTTCCACGTCGGCACGAGCTCGCTCGGCTTGCGCTACGTGTTCAAGCTGGACGATACGGTGTGCCTCGACGCGCGCATGACGACCGTGTGCGTGAACTTGAACGACATGAAGCCGATGCCGATGCCCGAGCGTTTTCGCGAGCGCTTTCAAGCCATCACGGAGAGCGCATGAGGATCCGCGAGATGCACGGCCGCGGCTGGCCGGTGTTCAGCTTCGAGTTCTTCCCGCCCAAGACCGACGAGGGCGCGCGCAACTTGATGACGACGGTCGCCGACCTGAACGAGGTGTGGCGACCGGACTTCGTTTCCGTGACCTATGGCGCCGGCGGCAGCACGCGCGACCGCACGATCGAGGTCGTCACGCGCATCCAGCGCGAGCTCTCGATCACGACGATGCAGCACTTGACCTGCGTCGGATCCGCGCGCGCCGAGCTCGAGTCCGTGATCGAGCACCTCGTCGATCACGACGTGCAGAACGTGCTCGCGCTGCGCGGCGATCCGCCGAAGGAGCAAGCGGGCTTCGTCTCGCACCCCGATGGCTTCGCGCACGCGACGGAGCTGATCGAGTTCCTGCGCGCGCGCTTCCACGGCTCGATCGGCGGCGCGTGCTACCCCGAGAAGCACGTGGAATCGGCAAGCCTCGACGACGACCTGAAGTGGACGAAGGACAAGGTCGACAAGGGCGCCGAGTTCCTGATCACGCAGCTCTTCTTCGACAACGCCGAGTACTTCCGCTTCGTCGAGCGCGCGCGCGCGGCCGGCATCAAGGTGCCGATCACGCCCGGCATCATGCCGATCACGAACGTCGCGCAAGTGGAGCGCTTCACGACGATGTGCGGCGCGAAGATCCCGCACGATCTATTGGACCGCTTGCGCCGCGTGCAGGACGACCCGGCGCTCGTGATGGCGACCGGCATCGAGCACGCGATCAAGCAGTGCCGCAAGCTGCTCGAAGGCGGCGCGCCGGGCCTGCACTTCTACACGCTGAACAAGAGCCACGCGACGCGCTCGATCTTGGCGGCGGTCAGGCGGGACTGAGCCCTTGTGGATCGTCTTCGCTTGCGAAGACGATCCA
>JBJXHG010000093.1:0-16928 GCA_046160865.1 Planctomycetota bacterium
GTTGCTCGGGTTCGGAAACCTGACAGGTTGCCTGCACCCTCGCGCCTTGCCAGCGACGACGATCTCGACCTTGGTGAGAGCGAACTTCTGACTCAGGACACTAGCCGCGCAAAAGTGACCGCGCCGATCGCGAGGTCCGTCACTGGACCGTCAGCGCACGCGCGCCTCCGGCCTGCCGTCGACGCCGCGGAAGTCGCGCCGCGCGCCGCGCGTCACGGAACGGGGACGACGGTGGCCGCGAATCCGGAATGAGCGAGCGGGACGTGCTGCACCGTCTGCGTCGCGCGATCGAACACGTAGAGCTCGCCCGGAGTCGATCCCGGCGCGCTCGTGCTGCGCGTGGAGAGCACGAGCTTGTTCGCGAGTGCGTCGTGGACGACCTCGATGTCCGACGGACCGACGTTGCCCCACTCGTGCGGGAACATCGTCCATGCGTTCGTGACGAGATCCACGAAGTAGAGCCGGCCGGGCTCGGTCGCCTCCTGCAGCAGGATGTCGCCCGCGCGGTCGAGCACCCACAGGCCGTCCTCCTCGGGCTCCAGCACGTGCGCGATCACGCGGTCGTTCCATTCGGGCGGCACCGGCAGATCGATTATGGGCCCCGTCGCGGAGAGCGGCGTCGTGCGAAAGAATCCTTGTGACGTGAGCCCGAACGTGCGTCGGAACAGGATCAAGCGGTCGACGTTCGGCAGCGCTGCCATCGTGATGTGGAAATGCGGCGGGTCGAACTGCACGGAAGTCACGGGCGTCCAGGGCGACAGGTCGATGCGTGTGAGCGACGAGCGTGGATCGAGTCCACCCGGATCGAGTCCACCCGGATGCGCCGTGACGATCACTTGTCCTGCCGCGAAGAGCATCTCGTCGATCCGCTGGAACGGCACGCCTGTCTCGCCGACCGCGATCGCGCCGAGGTCCGTCCACGTCACGAGGTCGATGCGCCGCACGAACGAGTCGTGGTCCAAGTCCTCGATCTCGGCGATGTACGCCTCCGTTCGCGCCGCGTTCAAGCACCAGCGATCGAGCGCGGGCTTCGGCAGCGAAAGCTGCGCGACCACCTGACCCGTCGCCAAGTCGACGGCGGAGAGCCGCGCCGGAATCGGCTGCGGCAAGGCGCTCGCCGAGCCGAGCTCCAGCACGAGCGCGCGGTTGCCGTCCTCATCGAGGAAGATGCGTGGCGTCGCGCCTTGAAACGGCACCGTGTCGAGCACCGCGCCAAAGAACGGGTCGAAGATCACGAGCTCGCCCGCGCTCGCCATCACGGCGCCGCGCGCGAAGCTCGGCGAGAACACCGGCTCGACGACGCCGATGTTGGGGGCGGCACCGAGCGGCACCGTGGCGATGATGGCGTCGTGCACCGCGCTCGCGATGACGAGCTCCGCGAGCGCCGGATCGCCGCCGTCGGTCTCGCGCGAGTCGACGTACACGCGCGTGCCGAGCAGACGCACGTGGACGCCGCGCGAGAGCACCTTGCCGGCCGGCGCGGACGGATCGTCGATCAGCGCTTGGAAGTGCGCTTCGACTTCGGCGAGGGCCGCGTCGAGCGGAATCGGAAGCTGCACGGTCCAGCGTCCGTTCGCGTTCGTCGTGCCGAGCGCGACGCGGTGCGAGCTGTGGCGCTCGATCTCGAGCAATCCGAA
The DNA here is from genome assembly GCA_046160865.1 of Planctomycetota bacterium. Lineage (GTDB taxonomy): Bacteria > Planctomycetota > UBA1135 > UBA1135 > JBJXHG01. The sequence goes on from JBJXHG010000093.1 coordinate 1,638, forward strand.
CGCCGTCGCGACGTGCGCAGCGCGCGGGCTGTAGAGCAGCACGGCCGGCTGGTTCGCCGGTGCGCCGGCGACGCGGATCTGGAGCGTGCGTCCGAGGAACGGAGCGCTGTGATGAAGGCTCGGCTGAGCCGTGGCGGCCGCGAGCGAAAGGAGAACGTGCGCGAGCAGCGAGTGCATGTGGCACCTCCGCGCGCATGCTACGCGAGCGGCGCCGCCAGCGCGTCCGGTGGTTTGTGCGTATCGTCGGAGCCGTGCGCGCCCCGCGTGCACGACTTGCGGCGCCGACACGCTGAGTTTGCATTCGGGCGGTTGAGCGTGCCCGCGGCGACGCTACGTTCGCTCGGATGTCGTCCCCCGGACAGCGCGCTGCCGCCGTGCTCGCTCTCGTGCTGCTCGCGCCGCACGCGGGCGCACGCGACGTGCAGCGGCCGAGCGCGGTCGCGAAGCGCATCGACAAGCCGCCCGTCATCGACGGGCGCCTCGATGACGAGGCGTGGCTCGCCGCGGATCCGATCGGCGAGCTGACCCAGGTCGAGCCCGACTGCGGCGCACCTCCGACCGAGCGCACCGAGGTGCGCGTGCTGTACGACTCGGAGCAGCTCTACATCGGTGTGCGTTGCTTCGACCGCGACGTGGACGGGATCATCGGCACGCAGATGGAGCGTGACGCGGTGCTCGATCCCGACGACCGCGTGGAGATCGTGATCGACACGTACCTCGATCGCCGCAACGCGTACTTCTTCCAGATGAATCCCGTCGGCTCGAAGGGCGACGCGCTGATCACGAACAACGGTCAGGACTTCAACAAGCCGTGGGACGCGATCTGGGAGGGCAAGTCCTCGATCGATGCGCACGGTTGGAGCTTCGAGATGGCGCTGCCGTTCCAGACGCTCAACTTCGCGCCACACAAGAGCACGTGGGGCCTCAACGTCAACCGCTTCATCAAGCGTCGCAACGAGACCGATCGCTGGACCGCGACGAGCGCCGATCAAGAGATCTTCGACATCGCGCTCGCCGGCAACCTGACCGGTCTCGAGGGATTGGAGCAAGGCCTCGGGCTCGACGTCGTGCCGTTCTTCGTCGCGGATTGGACGAACGATCGCGAGCGCGACGGCGGTCCCGACAAGGACGTGCACGGCGAGCCGGGCCTCGACGTCTTCTACAAGATCACTCCGAGCTTGACCGCGAGTCTCACGATCAACACCGACTTCGCCGAGACCGAGGCCGACGCGCGGCAGATCAACCTCACGCGCTTCCCGCTGTTCTTTCCCGAGAAGCGCGACTTCTTCCTGCAAGAAGCCGGCATCTTCGAGTTCGCGGATCTCGGAGGTGACTTGATCCCGTTCTTCAGCCGGCGCATCGGGCTCGATGCGAACGGCGAGGAAGTCCCGATCCTCGCGGGCGCGAAGGTCACGGGACGGCAAGGCGACTTCAACGTCGGCTTGATCGACGTGCAGACGAAGGACACGGACACGGCCGAGGGCACGAACTTGTTCGTCGGACGCATCGCGAAGAACGTCGGCGAGCAGTCCACCGTCGGCGGCATCTTCACGCACGGCAATCCGACCGGCACCGAGGACAACGCGCTGTACGGCCTCGACTACAACTTCCGCACGAGCAGCTTCGCGGGGGACAAGCAACTCGCGTCGAGCGTGTGGGGACTGCGCACACAGACCGAGGGTCTGAGCGGCGACGACTTCGCGTACGGCGCGCAGGTGTCGTACCCGAACGATCGCTGGTCGTGGCGGCTGTCGGCGCTGGAGATCCAGCCGAACTTCGATCCGCGCCTCGGCTTCGTGCCGCGTCGCGACGTGCGCATCTACGAGGCCGAGCTCTTCTTCAGCCCGCGCTACGACTCGGCCGTTCGTCGCGTGCGCCACGGTGGCAGCTCGCGCGCCGTCACCGATCTCGACGGTCATCTCGAGACCTTCTACAACGAGCTGATCTTCGCGCACCTCGAGCTCGACGCGGGCGACGAGATCGCCTTCTACGCGACGCCGATCTACGAGGACTTGCCCGAGGACTTCGAGATCGCGGACGACGTGACGATCCCGGAGGGCGAGTACGGCTACTGGCGCTTCGGCATCGACGCCGAGTCCGCGTTGAAGCGTCCGGTGTCGGCCGGGCTCAACGTCGAGTACGGCGAGTTCTTCGACGGCCGGCGCTCCGACGCCGATTCGTCGCTCACGTGGCGCGCGAGCCGCTTCCTCACCGCGTCGATCGAGCACGGATACAGCGACATCGATCTCCAAGGTGGCAGCTTCGATACGCACGTCGGCCGCGCGCGCACGGTCGTGTCGTTCACCCCGGACATCTCGTGGTCGAGCTTCGTGCAGGTCGACAACGCGACCGATTCGCTGGGTGTCAACACTCGCCTGCGCTGGATCGTGAAGCCGGGCGAAGAGCTGTTCCTCGTGTTCAACGAGACGCTCGAGCGCGAGGACGGCAGCGTGCACCCGGTCTTCCAAGAGGTCGCGTTCAAGATCTCGTACACGCTGCGGTTCTGACCGCGGCGCGCGGGCGGGAGTGCTCGAGCGCGGGCCGGATTTCATGGGAACGTGAACCAGAGCCGCGCCTCCTTACGTCCTTAGAGCACGTCCTAGAACCTCGCCGCGGCCCGAGGGCGAGCGAGTCGATGCGGCGCAAGAAGAGCCGACGATGCGTATTGACGAAGAAATACGCAGAGGAGGTTCGACGCCGCGCCGCGGCGGCGCAGCCGCCCGAAGCCCGACGAGGTTTTAGGACGTGCGCTTAGGGGAGAATCTCCGGGGCGTCGCGCCTTGGGCAGCTCACCGCACGCGTTCGTGAAGAGACGAAATGAGATCACACACATGAACATCGGCGGCATGCGCGTCGGCTTGGCGCTCGTCTTCGCTCCCGTCATCGCCCTCGTCACCGCATCGGAGCTCGCGACCGCGCAGTGCCCGGAGTGGAGTGGGGGCTTCGAGCTCCGCGGGACGGATCACACGGTCTACGCGCTCGAGGTGCTCGACACCGGCAGCGGTCCGCGCCTGTACGCCGGAGGCGCGTTTGGCACCGTCGGCGGAACGCGCTCGAACTTCGTCGCGCGCACGGACGGCAGCGCGTGGTCGGCGATGCCCGGCCTCACCAATCAGGGCTCCGGGTGGGCGCTCGCGCTCACGAGCTTCGATTCCGGCAGTGGTGCCGAGATCTTCGCCGCCGGCTTCCTTGTCGCGAATGGTCAGGCCACTCCGGCTGGCCTCGCGAAGTGGGACGGTGTCGCGTGGGCGCCCGTGCAGCCGCCGATCCCGACGACGAGCATCGCGCGCTCGTTCGCGGTGTTCGACGACGGCTCCGGACCGCAGCTCTACGTCGGCACGTCGAACGGCGTGTTCGCCTGGGACGGCGCGAGCTGGACGACGATCACGACCGCGCCGGCATTCGAGCTCGCGGTGTTCGACGATGGATCCGGGCGCGCGCTCTACGCGGCCGGAACGTTCACGCAGATCTCCGGCGTGCCGGCGAATCGCGTGGCGAAGTGGAACGGTAGCACGTGGTCTGCGCTCGGCAGCGGAGTCAGCGGGCCCGTCGGACCGCGCATCGACACGCTCGCCATGCACGACTTCGGCGCCGGTGCACGGCTGATCGCGGGCGGTCGCTTCACGAGCGCAGGCGGATCGCCGGCGAACAACATCGCCATGTGGGACGGTGCCACTTGGTCGCCGCTCGGCAGCGGTCTCGACGGCTTCGAGGTGCGCGTCGAGGCGATGGCGAGCTACGACGGCGGCGATGGTTCCGCGCTCTATGTCGGCGGTGATTTCGAGACCGCCGGCGGCGTTCCCGCGAACAGCCTCGCGCGCTTCGACGGCGCGACTTGGTCCGCGCTCGGCACGGGGATCGTGCAAGGCATCACGCAGACCGCGTACCAGATGTACCACGCGCCCGTCTCGGCGCTCGTCGTGCACGACGCGGGCGGCGGTCCGCGGCTCGTCGTCGGCGGTGCGTTCAGCTCGGCGGGCGGCGTCGATGCCGTCAATCTCGCGCAGTGGGACGGGACGAGTTGGTCGCGCGTCGTCGAAGGCCAAGGCTTCATGGATCCGATCCGCGCGCTGACCGTTGGCGACGACGGCACGGGCGGCGGTCCGACGGTGTTCGCCGGCGGCACGGACTTCCTCGGCTTGAGCCCGACCCAATTGAGCTCGAGCCACGTGTGGAAGTGGACCGGCGCGAGCTGGCAGTCGATCGGCGCGCTCAACGGCGGGATCAAAGCGCTGCTCTTCTTCTCGGAAACGCCGGGCGCATGCGCGCGACTCCATGCGGCCGGCTCGTTCACCGAGATCGGCGGCGTCGCCGCGAACAACATCGCGCGCTGGAACGGTGCGACGTGGGAACCGCTCGGTGTCGGCACGAGCGGCATCGTCAACGCGCTCGCGATCTACGATCGCGGTTCCGGGCCGGAGCTCGTCGCCGCGGGAGAGTTCGAGACCGCGGGCGGCGCCAGCGCATTTCACATCGCACACTGGAACGGTTCGAGCTGGGGGCCCATGGGCTCGATCAGCGGCCCCGTCAACGCGCTCGAAGTGTTCGACGACGGAATCGGCACGCGCCCGGCGCTGTACGTCGGTGGCGAATTCCATCTCGTGGGGAGCAACGGCGTCACGATCGCGTGCGAGAACCTCGCGCGCTGGGATGGCACGAGCCACACACCGGTCGGTGCGTTCGACGGCCTCAACGGCGGCGAGGTCTTCGCGCTGCGCGTCTGGGACGATGGCCTCGGCGGCGGGCCGGCGCTCTACGTCGGAGGAGACATCTCGTCCGTCGGGGGCGTCGCGGCATGCGGCATTGCGCGCTGGAACGGCAGCGCATGGTCCGCGGTGGGATCGGGGAACTGTGCCACGACACCCGTGCGCTCGTTCCTCGCGCTCGCAGCGTTCGACGACGGCAGTGGACCCGCGCTCTTCGGCGGCGGATCCCTCTACTTCGGCACGGATCCGACCGGCGCGAGCGGCATCGCGAAGTGGGATGGCACGACGTGGACCTTGCTCGACGGTGGACTGATCGAAGTCGAGACGTTCGATCACGTCGACGTCCCGGGCGTCCCGAGCGCGCTCGTCGCGTTCGACGGTCGCGACGGCGAGAGTCCGTCGCTCTTCATCGGCGGCCGCTTCCGTTTCGCTGGCGACGAGGGCTCGAGCAACATCGCGCGTTGGCAGGGCTGCACGCTGCCGCCCGGCAACGGCTTCTGCTTCGGCGACGGATCGCTTGGCGTCCCGTGTCCGTGCGCGCCTCCGAACGTCGTTCCGAATCCCAGTGGCGCGCCCGATGCGGGTTGCGCGAACGCGTTCCAGCTCGAAGGCGCGAAGCTCTACGCATCCGGACGCACGAACCCGGACAACGTCGTGCTGCAAGGCAGCGGGCTGACGCCGAGCGGCTACACGCTCTTCTTCGTCGGCACTGCCGAGATCGCGGCCGGCATCGCGTACGGCGACGGCGTGCGTTGCACAGGTGGAGCGCTCGTGCGTTTCGGTCCGCAGTTCGCGACTTGCGGCAGCGTGCGCTATCCGAATCCTGCGCTGGGCCACACACTCCCACTCTCCGTGGTGAGCAGCGTGACGCCGGGCAGCGGACAAACGCGTTGGTACCAGGGTTTCTACCGCCACGCCGTGCCGAACTTCTGCAACAGCGGCACGACGAACTTCACGAGCGGTTACCGGATCGTGTGGTGAACGCACGCAGCGAGGACGATGACGTGAACGATTCCATCCGATCGAAGCGCTTCTTCTTCGTCGTGCTCGCCGCCGTCGCAGCGCACGTGCCGTGCAGTGCGCAGTGCCTCGACGCTGCGTCTGGATTCCAAGCGCCCGGCGTCGTGCGCGGCGAGCTCAGCACCATGCCGTCGACCGATTTCGCGCGCGCGCTCGCCGTGTACGACGACGGCAGCGGTCCGGCGCTGTACTGCGCGGGCCGGTTCACGCAGGCGGCAGGAGTCGATGCCGTGAACATCGCGCGGTTCGACGGCGCGGGCTTCGCGCCGCTCGGCAGCGGATTGTGCGTGTCGCTCTCCGCGCCGGGGAATGGCGATGTGCGCGCGCTCGCGGTGTACGACGACGGCACGGGACCGGCACTGTTCGCGGGCGGCACGTTCTTGTTCGCCGGCGGATCGCCCGCGAGCTTCGTCGCGAAGTGGAACGGCGCGGCATGGTCACCGCTCGGCGCGGGCGTGAACGGCGAGGTGCGCGCGCTGTGCGTGTACGACGACGGGAGCGGCGACGCGCTGTACGTCACCGGAAACTTCACGACGGCGGGCGGCAGCGCGGCGAGTCACCTCGCGAAGTGGGACGGCGCAAGTTGGTCCGCGCTCGGGACGGGCTTGAACGCACCCGGAAATGCTCTCGCGGTGTTCGACGACGGCACGGCGACGGCGCTGTACGTCGGCGGTGGGTTCACGATCGCCGGCGGCGTTTCCGCGCAGTGCGTCGTGCGTTTCGACGGCAGCGCATGGCAAGCGCTCGCGGCCGGTCTCAACACGGAGGTGTTCGCGTTCTCGGTGTTCGACGACGGCACGGGCAGCGCGCTCTACGCCGGCGGCGCATTCACGCACTCCGGCGGCCTGCCCGCCTTCCGCGTCGCGCGCTGGAACGGCGCGGCCTGGTCCGCGGTCGGTGCCTCGGGCGGCGGCGGAACGAACGGCAACGTGTACGCGCTGCGCGTGCACGGTGTCGGCACGGCGCGCGCGCTGTACGCGGGCGGCCTCTTCTCGATGGCCGAGAACGTCGCTGCGAGCAACATCGCGCGCTGGAAAGACGGCGCGTGGTCGGCGGTCGGCGACGGCTTCAACGGCACGGTCAACGTCTCGGACTCATTCGACCGCGGCGTGCGCGCGCTCGGGAGCTTCGACTCCGGGAGCGGCAGCGAGCTATACGCCGGCGGCCGATTCGACGCGTCGGAGGCCGCGGCGCTGAACAACATCGCGCGTTTCGACGGCGCGGCGTGGCGTCCGCTCGGCGCGGGCCACGGCGTGATGCGCGACATCGTGGACCTCGCCGTCTACGACGACGGCTCCGGGCCGGCGCTCTATGCGGCCGGCTTCATCCGCACGGCGGGGATGCTCGCGGTCGCGGACATCGCGCGCTTCGACGGCACGCGCTGGGCTGCCGTCGGCGACGACATCGGCGTCGCGCGCTCGCTCGCCGTGCACGACTTCGGCGCCGGCGAGGTCCTCGTCGCCGCGCGCTCGAACTCCGTGCGCACGTGGGACGGCGCGACGTGGAGCGTGCTCGGCAGCACGTTCAACAACCAGGTGAACGCGGTCGTCGTGCACGACGACGGCACGGGTCCGGCGCTCTACACCGGCGGTGATTTCTCGAACGGCGGGATGCAGCACGTCGCGCGTTGGAACGGTGCGTCGTGGGAGCCGCTCGGCGGTGGCGTGAACGGCCGCGTGAGCGAGATGGTCTCCTTCAACGACGGTAGCGGCCCGCTGCTCGTCGTCGCCGGTGAGTTCACGCACGCCGGCGCACTGCCCGCGTCCGGCGTCGCGAGGTGGGACGGATCGCAATGGTCGGCGCTGGCGAACGGCATCGGCGGGTTTCCGGTGCGCTCGCTCGCGGTGTTCGATCACGGCAGCGGCGCGCAACTCTACGGCGCGGCAGCGATCGGTTTCGGCGGTCCCGTCGGACGCGTCGCGCGCTGGATCGGGACGAGCTGGGTCACCATCGGCGAAACCACGATCTCGTCGTGGATCAACGATCTCTTCGTGTTCGGTGACGGCACGCCCGACGGCGTCGCGCTGTACGCCGGCGGCCAATTCACCTCGATCGATGGTGTGCCCGCGAGCCATCTCGCGCGCTACGACGGTTCGAGCTGGTCGGCGGTCGGCGCGGGCACCGACGGAGCGGTGATCGCACTGTGCGCGTGGAACGACGGCAGCGACTCCGCCGCCGAGCTCTTCGTCGCGGGCGACTTCGCGCACGTCGACGGAGTCGCTTCCATCGGCATCGGGGCGTTGCGCGGCTGCCCGGGTCCGGGCGTCGCGTACTGCTTCGTGGACGGCACGCTTGCCGTCCCGTGTCCGTGTGCGCCGCCCGATCTCGTTCCGGTGCCGAGTGGATCCCCGTTCGCCGGCTGCGCGAGCGTGACGAACCCGCACGGTGCCTCGTTCGCCGCGAGCGGCACGACGAATCCCGACACGCTCGAACTCGTCGCGAGCGGCGTGACGCCCGGCGGTACCGGGATGTTCTTCAAAGGTGACGCGCAGATCGCGAGCGGGCTCGCGATCGCGGACGGCGTGCGCTGTGTCGGCGGATCGTTCGTGCGCTTCGGACTGCAAGCGGCCGTGAGCGGCGTGTCGCGCTATCCGAACGTTCCCCTCGGCTACACGCTGCCCGTGTCCGTCGTCGGCGCGACGCCGCCGGGCAGCGGGCTCACGGGTTACTACCAGTTCGTGTACCGCAGCGCGCAACTCGGATTTTGCGGGCCGGGCACGCTCAACTTCACGAACGCGTACCGGCAGCAGTGGTGAGCGGCGGACGCGCCGCACTACTTCCACGGGCTCTGGATTCCAAGCGACGCAGCGCTCCTGAACCGGATATCCACGGGTCTACGTAGTATCGGGGTACGATCCAAGCCACGCCCGTGCGTTGAACAGATCCCAGGAGCGTGTCATGCGCCATCGATTCGCCGTTGCATCGTTCACCGCCGCCCTCTGTGTGTCGAACGCATTGGCCGGCGATCCGTGTCTCGATTGGTCGAGCGGATTCGACGCGCTCGACCTGACGCGTGGCATCAGCGGCAACGAACGGGAGGGCCACTGCTTCGAGGTGGCCGCGTTCGACGACGGCAACGGGCCGGCGCTCTATTGCGCGGGACGCTTCACGCGCGCCGGCGCCGCGAGCGCCGTCGGGATCGCGCGTTGGAGCGGGACGGACTGGCAGGCGCTCGGAAGTGGGCTCGACCTCCCATCTCCGAACGACCAAGGCTATGGCCTCGCGCTGACTGTCTTCGATGACGGCACGGGCCCCGCGCTGTTCGTGGCGGGCGGCTTCCCCACGGCCGGCGGAGTCACCGTGAGCAACATCGCGAAGTGGGACGGAGCGGCGTGGTCGGCGCTCGGCTCGGGAGTGAACTCTTGGGTGAGCTCGCTGGTCGTATTCGACGACGGCAACGGTGCGGCGCTCTACGCGGCGGGCGCTTTCGACATTGCGGGCGGCGTGTCGGCTCGCGGGATCGCGAAGTGGGATGGGAGCAGCTGGTCGGCGCTTGGCACGGGGCTCGGTACGCGCGGATTCCTCAATGGCTTGGGCTTTGCGCTCGCCACGTTCGACGACGGCTCGGGACCGGCGCTCTACGTCGGCGGATATTTCGACAGCGCAGGCGGTGTGCCGGCGAGCCGGATCGCGCGCTGGGACGGGACGACGTGGTCGGCGCTGGGCTCCGGCGTGGCTAGCGATCCTGTGTATGCGCTCGCGGCGTTCGATGACGGCAGCGGACCCGCGCTCTACGTCGGCGGCGATTTCACGACGGCTGGAGGCTCGCCCGCGCAGAATCTCGCGCGCTGGGACGGCAGCGCGTGGAGCACCGCGGGCGATTCGAACGGTGAGGTACGCGCGCTCGGCGTGCACGGTGCCAGCCTCTACGCCGGCGGCTATTTCAATGTGATCGGCGGCACACCCGCGTCCGCGATCGCGCGTTGGGACGGAGCTGCGTGGTCGGCCGTCGGTGCCGGCGTAACGGCTGCACAGCCTCCCTCCGCGTTCATCGCCAACGTGTACTCCATCGCCAGCATCGACTTGGGAGGCGGCAGCGAGCTGTACATCGGTGGTAGGTTCGACTACTCGGGCCCCGCGGCGTTGAACAACGTGACGCGCTTCGACGGATCCCAGTGGCAGCCCCTCGGCACTGGTGGCGGAGTCCCGCGCGCGGTGCGCGAGCTCGCTGCTCACGACGATGGCTCGAGCTTCACGCTCTACGCCGCGGGCGACTTCCGCAGCGCGGGAATGGTCGCGGCCAATCGTCTCGCGCGCTGGGACGGAACGAGCTGGGCGCCGCTCGGCGGCGGCGTTCCGCTGCCGAGCGGCCAGATCACGGACGTCGAAGCGCTGGCCGTTCACGATTTCGGTGCCGGCGCGGTGCTCATGTCCGCAGCGACATTCACCGACCCACCGTTCAGGTTCGGTGCGGTCGTGGCGCAGTGGGACGGCGCGTCGTGGTCGCAGCTCGGTGCGGCGTTCAATCACTCCGTGCGCGAGCTCGTCGTCTACGACGACGGCAGCGGCGCGAAGCTGTACGCCGCGGGTCTGTTCGCGAACGATGGGCTGAACCACGTCGCGCGCTGGAGCGGCAGCACGTGGGAGCCGCTCGGCAGCGGCACCGACGGCAGCGTGCTCTCCATGACGGTCTTCGACGACGGCAGCGGCCCGGCGCTCGTGGTCGGCGGCGAGTTCTTGCTCGCCGGCGGCGTCGCCGTGTCGGGCGTCGCGCGCTTCGACGGTGCGCAGTGGTCGGCGCTCGGAAGCGGCATCTCCGGCCAACCCGTGCACCACCTCGCGGTGTTCGACGCCGGCAGCGGAGCGCAGCTCTACGGCGTCGTGAACGGCGGACTCGGCTCCGTCTCCACGGTCGCGCGCTGGAACGGGGTGAGCTGGTCGGTCGTAGGGACCACCGCGAGCTCCCAATCCATCAACGCGCTCGAGGTGTTCGGCGACGGTACGCTCGACCGAGCCGCGCTGTACGTCGGAGGAACTTTCACGACGATCGGTGGCGTCGCGGCGTCGCGGCTCGCGCGCTACGACGGAACGAGCTGGTCCGAATTCGGCGGCGGCGCGGACGACGTCGTGTACGCGCTGTGCGCTGGCAACGACCACGCCGACGCGGCTCCCGATCTATTCGTCGGCGGCAGGTTCGGAAGCGTGGGCACGGCCGTGTCGAGCTGCATCGCCCAGTGGCGCGGCTGCGAGGGACCCGGCGAGCCGTTCTGCTTCGGCGACGGGAGCCTCGCGACGAGCTGCCCGTGCGCAGCTCCCGACAGCGTGACGATCCCGAGCGGTGCTCCCTTCGCCGGTTGCGCGAGTGTCACGAACGCGCACGGCGCCTCGTTCGCGGCGGCCGGCGCGACGAACCCCGACACGGTCGAGTTCGTGGTGAGCGGCGCCGCGCCGACGAGCTTCGGCATGTTCTTCAAAGGCACCGCGGACATCCCTGCCGGACTCGCGATCGCGGACGGCGTGCGCTGCGTCGGCGGGAGCTTCGTGCGCTTCGGCGCGCAGAGCGCGGTGAGCGGCGTGGCGCGCTATCCGAACCCGCCGCTCGGATTCACGCTGCCGATCTCGACGGTCGGATCGACGCCGCCGGGGAGCGGTCTCACCGGCTACTACCAGTACGTCTACCGCAGCGCGCTGCCGGGCTTCTGCAACGCCGGCACGCTCAACTTCACGAACGCGTACCGGCAGCAGTGGTGAGCGCGCGCGTGCTCGAGCCGCACCCAGAATTTCTCCGCGAAGAGTGCGAGAGCGATCGGCCTCCCGATCGCTGTTAAGGGTGAGGCCAGCGGTTCCGTCGAAGCCGTCGCGCATGGGGCTCGGTCCTGGCTCCGTCGCGAGCTCCGTGCGCCGGCGTGTTCACCGATGAGTGATCACGCGGCGTGCGGGGAATCGGCGCTCGCCGAGTTGCAAGCCCAGGTGCAAGCCCAGGTGCAAGTCCGGGTGCAAGCCCGGTGAGCGAAGCCGCCCGGTCTCGTGGATGCGTCGCTCTGGGAGAGAGGAGCAACGCGACCGGCGGGGGATCGACTCCTGACGATCCTCCGCCGGTCCTCTGCACTCGACAACGATCGACGCGGGTCAACGCCCCGGAACGGCGAGCAGCGCGGTGCGCAGCGCCGAACGCGCGCTGGCAGCGACCTCGACGCGGTCGCCGAGGCCGGCGCGCTCGCACTCTTCGAGCGTCCGGTTGTCCACGAGCAACGCGCAGAACGCGCGCCGCGTCGCGAAGTCGAGCTCGTGGAACGCGACCGCCGAGCGCGAGCTCGACTCCACCGGCAATCCGAGTGCATCGGCGAAGAACGTGGGTGCATCGGCGAAGAACGTGGGCGCATCGGTGCGCTCGCGCGGCGCCGTCTCCGAGCGCACGCGGCTTGCCTCGCGCGCGAGCGCGAGGTCGATCGACTCGTCGATCTCCGCCTCGATCGGAATGCTCCAGAGTGAGCACGCCACGCGCTCTGCGCGGGCCAACGTGTCCGTGCAAACGCGCAGCGGATCCAAGAGCAGCGCGCGCTCGCGCAGCCGCTGCGCGCAACGCGTGTACAGCCCGTGTGGATCATCGACGCGCAACGACGGTCCGTGCGGCGAGTGCGGATCGCGCTCGACGGCCGCACCGCAGTCGACTTCGTCGAGACCGCCGGCATCCGGCTCGCGGACACCGTCATCTGACGCGGGGAGCCGACGGCCGAGCTGGCCGACGAATTCAGAATCCGTGCTGTCCCGGTTCAACGAACGCTCCCCCGTTCCTCTCTTGCGCGAGCTCGGAAGCGGGAGCAAGGCGAGCGCTCTCCGCGACGGTAGTTCTGGTCGAGAGTTCGTGCTCGCGATGCCGGGCCTCGTCGGCACGACGGCGTGGCGGGGAACTCGGAAACCGCAGCGGTTGCCAGCGCCCGCGCGCCTTGGCGGCGACGACGATCCAAAGCTGTGCGAGTGCGAAGCTCCGATGTCAGCACACTAGGCGTGGTGTCCGTCGTCGTCAATCGCGCCGGATCGCGCTGCGCGTCCGCTCGTGTTCGTGCAGTCATGCGCTCGATCGACGAACGCCGCATGTGCCGGTGACACGACAAGCGCGCAAAAAAAAATTCGAAGTAGCGCGAGAGTGACATGCGACGTGCGAGCGCGTTGGAACGCGCAGCGTGAGCGCGCGGGCGATCCGCAGAAAACACGATTCGCGCCGAGAGCGATCGCACTTTCGTTCGCTTGTAACTGTGGACGACCACGCGGCTGCGCTCACTTGGCGCATGCGACGTCGGTCGCGCCGCGACGGGAAGCATGCGCCGGTCCTGGGTGCAGAGAGCGGCTCGACGACGGCAAGCACGTCGGGCCGCGCAGCTCCGCCGAAGTCGTCCATTTCTTTTGTCCCTAGGGCGGAAGGCTGACTCCTGACGGTCTTCCGCCCGTCCTTTCCTCGCCCGTGAGCGAGCTGCGGACGTGGCCGAGCACCAAATAGATTCGAGAGATTCCGAGAGCGATGATGCAGCGAACGCCGCGCTCGCTGCGGAGCTGCGGCGCGCGCGCGCGGATCTACTCGTGTCGATCCGCGCGAAGCTCGGCGAGCACTTGCGCGCCGACATCGCGGCCGAGGACATTTTGCACGAGAGCATTCTCGTGTTGCTCGCGTCCGAAGGCGGAGGCGCAGCTCTCGACGATGCGTCGCTGCGGCGCCGGATCGTCGTCATCGCGGAGAACCGGATCCGTTCGCTGGCGCGGCGGCGCGAGCATTCCGCCGTGCCGGTGGAGGAACCGTCGCCGCACCTCGCCGATCGATCGGACGTGGCGGCGCGCGGCGAGGTGCGGCTGGAGCTTGGAGAGATCCGCAATGCCGTTCGGCGTCACCTCGCCGAGCTCCCGCTGGAGCAGCGCATGGTGATCGTGATGCGCCACTGGCTCGGAACTTCGTGGGAAACCATCGCTGCCGTGCTCGGTCGATCGTCGGTGCACGCGGCTCACTGTCTGCACTACCGGGCGCTGCTCGCGCTCGAGCGCAAACTCCAAGCAGAGCGTCCGAATCGTGGCGAGTGAGGCGCGATCGGCCGCGAACTGCGTGTGCGACCAGCGGTTGTGCTCGCGACCTGCGCTTCGCGCGGACATTTCGCCGGCTGCGCCCGAAACCGCGCGCGCTCCCGGGGGTCGATGGTGCGCGCCGGCGCTCGTTGCGACGCAGGTGCGCCGGCGCGCGGATGCTCACGCGGCCTCGCGCCCACTCGCGCGCAGACGAGAGCTCCACTTCGGATCCGCACCATGATCGACCGCCACGACGAACGCACGCAGCCGAGAGCGGAGTCGCGGCGCCACTCTGGCTGGACTTGGCCGCTGCTCGGCGCGTCGATCGGAATCGCGCTGACCGCACTGATGATCGGACTCGGCGTACGCGGTCGAACTGTCGGCGCGGCGCATCGCTCCGCGGCGGAACGCGCGATCCCGTCTGCCTATGAGGATGTCGCCGTGTCCTGTCTTGCCCTCGGTGAGGTCACGCCGCCGCTCTCTGAGATCGAGGCGCAGGAGCTCGAGTCGATCGTCGCGACGCTGGCGCGCATGCTCGGTGCCTACCAGCACGCGGACTTCCAGGCCTTCACCGATGGCCGCCGTGCGGATCTCGCGTTCGCATCGCGGTCACGCGCGGATCGCGTCGAAGAGCTGCGCGCGATCGCGCGCGAGCTCGGCGTCCGCGGCGAGGACGTGCCACACGACTGGCTGGGAGCGCTCGCGGTGTTCTGGAGCGCGTACTACGTCCGCCCTCCGCTCGCGCACGTGGTTGCGGAGTCGGCTCGCTTGGAGTTCGCGCGCGACGATCCAGAGGGAGTCGCGGCGTGGGAGTCGTCGTTCGACGCGCTGCGCGATGCGATCGATGGACCGCGCACCGAGCATCACTTGGCCGTCCCGCACCGTAGGAGTGTCGCCGAGGTGCGCCGCTCGGCTGGCACGCTGACTTGGATGGATTTCTCCGTCCGATTCGAAACCCCGGGCGGCGAGACCGGTCGCTTGCTGTGCCGGTTCGTGTGGGACGAGACCGACACTGATTGGTTCTTGCACCGCGCGGTCACCGCGTATCCGCCACGATCAGGGAACGTCCCGGATCGACGGAACTTCATTCTTTGACGAACGAGCGAGGGAGATAGCCATGAACTTTCGAATGAGTGTCGTCGTCGGATTGCTCGCCTCCGCGAGCGCTTTGTTGCTCTCCGTCGGACCGGTGGCTGCGCAGATCTCGGACGGTCCGGGACCCGGCCCCGCGGGGGGCCGAGGCTGTCAATGCGCGGCCGACGATGCATCCTGCCTCTTCGGCGAAGCGGGCGGTTGCAAGGTCGGATGCCCGCCGGGATTTGCATGCGAGTGCGAGGGCGCCAGCTGCCCGTTCGGATTCCCCGACTCCGCGCGGTGCGTGTGTGTCTTCGTCGGCGTGTGACGAAGCGGGAAAGGACGCGCGCTGACGTACCGCTCTGCGCTGACTAGTGTCCTGAGTCAGAGGTTCGCTTTCACCAAGGTCGAGATCGTCGTCGCTGGCAAGGCGCGAGGGTGCAGGCAACCTGTCAGGTTTCCGAACCCGAGCAACGCCGCCAGCGCGGAGGAGATCGAG
>JBJXHG010000094.1:0-100871 GCA_046160865.1 Planctomycetota bacterium
GGTCGCGGCGGCTACGGCGGCGGCGGCGGCGGTGGTCGCGGCGGCGGCTACGGCGGCGGTGGCGGCGGTCGCGGCGACCGCGAGTCGCGCTACTAACACTGCGTAGCGGCGCCTCGACGCCGCTATCCGTGAACTCCGGGAGCCTCGTGCCCCGTGCGTTCCACCCAATCCGAGTACGGGTGGTGGAACACGCCGGGTGCGCGGCTCCCAGTCGTTTCACCGGACAGTTCGAGCACGCGCGTCGAAAGGCCCTTCAGAAAGCGACGGTCGTGCGAGACGAAGAGCATCGTGCCTTCGAAGGGCTCGAGCGTCCGCACCAGCATCTCCTTCGTGGCCAGATCAAGGTGATTGGTGGGTTCGTCGAGCACGAGGAAGTTGGGCGGATCGAACAGCATGCGAGCGAGCACGAGTCGCGAGCGCTCGCCGCCCGAGAGGCTCTCGATGCGCTTGTCGATCTCGTCGCCGGAAAATTGAAACGCGCCGAGTAGGTTGCGCTTCACGGAGACGTTGGCCGTCGGGAAGTCGGAATCGATCTGCTCCCAGACCGTGCGGCGTGCGTCGAGCAATTCGAGCGCTGACTGCGAGAAGTAGCCGAGCTTCACGCTCGCGCCGATGCGCACTTCGCCCGCATCGGGGACGAGGACGCCGGCCACCATCTTCAACAGTGTGCTCTTGCCGGCTCCGTTCACGCCCATCACGCACCAGCGCTCGCCGCGCCGGATCTCGAGATCCAGTCGGTCATGGATCACGCGATTGCCGTACCGTTTGCTCACGCACTTGAGGATCGCGACGTCGTTGCCCGAGCGCGGCGGCGGCCGGAACTCGAACGGCACGATCACGCGTTCCTTCGGCGGCAGCAGCTTCTCGATCTTGTCGAGCTTCTTCACGCGCGATTGCACTTGCGCGGCCTTCGCGGCATGTCGCTCGAAACGCTCGATGAAGCGCTCTTCCTTGCGCAGCATCGCTTGCTGCCGCACATATGCGGCCGCGGTCTGCGCGGCGCGTGTGGCCCGCTCGCGTTCGTAGAAATCGTAGTCTCCACCGTACGAGACGAGTTCGCCGGCATCGATCTCGACGATCCGGTCGACGACGCGATTCATGAAGTCGCGATCGTGACAGGTGAGGAGCACCGTCGACTCGCTCTCCTGGATGAATCGTTCGAGCCAAACGATCGCCTCGATGTCGAGGTGGTTGGTCGGCTCGTCGAGCAGCAACACGTCGAAGTCGCCGATGAGGACCTTCGCGATCGCCACACGCATCTTCCATCCGCCGGACAGCGCGCCCACGTCGCCGTCGACTTGGTCGGCATGGAATCCGAGTCCGTCGAGAACCGTCCGAGCGCGCGCCTCAAGCTCGTAGCCGGACAGCTTCTGATACTCCTCCTGCACCTCGCCAAAGCGTGCGAGCAGCGTATCCATGTCCGCGTCATCGGGTGGATGAGCCAGCGTGTGCTCGAGCTCGCGCAGCTCGTGGTGCAGTTCCCCCGCGCGACCGCTGCCGGCGATCGCTTCGTCGAGGACCGAGCGCCCCGACATCTCGCCGGCTTCCTGTCGAAACCAGCCGATGCGGACGTGCTTCGGCACCGAGACTTCGCCGTCGTCGGGCGGTTCCTCGCGCGTGATCAGGCGGAACAAGGTCGTCTTGCCCGATCCGTTGGGACCGACCAAACCCACCTTCTCGCCAGGATCGAGCTGGAGCGCCGCGTCGACCAACAGGAGCTGCCGACCGTAGTGCTTGTGGATGCGCGTGAGAGCGATCATGCAGCGAACCTCGAGTCCGCCGATCGTCGGCGATCACGCGCTGCGCCGCAAGCATGACGACGCGCCCGCGCCGCGATCGGCAGCGCGGGCGCGTCGTGCGCGCAAATCGTGCCGGAGCTACTCGGCGCCCTTCTCGAGCGCCTGGTGCTTGCGCAAGCGAATCATGCGCACGTTGGGCGACGTCGACTCCCCCACCCCGATCACGATGCGCTGTGTCGGGAGCCAGAGGTCGTCGATGTGCTCGTACGAGTCGCGGTAGCCGTCGACCTTCTCGAGCGCGCCGGTCTCCGCGTCGCGGTAGCTCACGATGAAGTGATTCGCCATGTACTTCCCGGCATCGCCTTCCATCGTCTCGAGCACCGAGATCGTGAACCGCGAGCCGTCCATCGTGCGCGTGACCTCGTGGACCTTGTTGTCCTTCACGCGGTACTCGGAGTCGGTCTTGTCGTGCACGCGGATGAGCTGCCCGTACTGGCTGTCGTCGGCGGGCGCGAGTTCGAGCGGATACTTGCCGTCACCTTCCGCGAACGGGCCGCCGCGGCGGTGGCCGGTGAGATTCAGCAGCTGATCGCGAACCCACTTCACGCCAGCGGCGTCGAGTCCGTCGATCTGGACTTCCGTCTCGCCCTTGCGGCGGTACGTGAGCGTCCCATTCCACGTCTTACCCGCGTCGCGGTACGTGAGCTCGCAGCGGAAGCCCGGATAGTCGGCCGGCAGCACCTGCCGCGAGTTGTGCGCGCCTTCGAGCAAAGCGTACGCCTTCGGATCCGCCTTCGCGGGCGCGCTGCTCGCCTTCGGCGCCGCGGCTGGAACGGTACTGCGGTCGCTCGCCGCGCCGATCGTGAAGGTCAAGGTGCTGTAGTGGCGCACTTCATGGAACGCCTTGCCGTCGACGTCGCCCTCGCGCGGCTCGATCCAGCGCGCGCGCAGCCCGTACTCACCGGCCATCCGCGTGTCGAGCCGTACGCGCCCCTCAGCGTCCGTGATCCGATCGAGCGTGTCTCCCGACGGCAACTGCACGTGCAAGGACACGTTCGCGAGCGCGGCATCGCCTTGCCGCACGCTCGCAACCATTCCGGCGCCGTCGGCGGATGCGAACACTTCGAGCGGCAGCTTCACGCGCGTCGCAGCCTCCGTGAGCGTGGCCGCGCCTTTCGCGTAGTACTCGAGCAAGAACGCGCCCGTCCCGTCGCCGGTTCGATCGACGATTCCCCAGCTCTGCGACGCGCCCGCGGCGAGCGCGTCGACGCGCAGCTCCGCGCCGAGCACACCGGACTGCGCCGTCAGCGCGAGCGGTTGTCCTTGCGCATCCCACGCGCGGGCGGTCGCGAGGCGCTCGATCGGGACGGCGTTCACGCGCTCGTCGGGCCGCTCGGCGAACGTCACGTCGGCGCGCGGCTTCGGACCGGGCTGCACGCGCTGCCACAGAAAGTGCGCATGCGCCCCGGATGCGAGCTCGATCAGCGCGCACGCAGCGAAGAGAGAGGCGATTGCCGACCGTCGAATCGAGCGGGTGTGCAGGAGCGTTTGGTTCATGGGCGATATCGGCGCAGGTTCGGTGTCGTGGAGCGAGCGCGGGCCATCGTACTCCGTCCTGAGACTCGATATCAACGCTTTCGCGTCGACTTCAGCTTTGTACTTGAGACATGATCTCAAGACGGATACCGTGCGAGCGCCGGTTTGGCTGAGCCGGCGATCCCAGGCCGACATCCGAAGAGACCAACCATGCATCCCGTGCCGCACGTCCGATCCGCTTCCCTCACCGCCGCAGCGTTGACGCTGCTGGTCGCCCCGTCCGCCCTCGCTTCGTTCACGAGCTCGGTCGTTCCGCCGTTCCGCGGTGCGCCTTGCAGCCACTACGCCGGCTGGGAGACGTTCAGCGTCCCCTTTGGCGGCACGAACGCACCGGAAGTCGCCGGCACGACGGGGACCGGAGCGACGCTCGAACAACTGTTGCCCGGCGCGATCCTCACGTCCGGGGGCAACATCTATCACCCGTTCGCAGCGACCGCGTTCGAAGTCGCCGACGTCGTCCCCGGTGACTTGCAGGAAGTCGTGCTGCAGGTTTCGACCGCGGGCAGCCCCCGCAACTACGGCAGCTTCATCCTGATCTATCAGGACGCAGGCGGAACTCAGCAAGTCCTCGCGCCGACGACGTTCAACTTCCTCGAACAGAACGCGGGCGACGAGGAGCTCTACTTCCGCTGGGACACGAGCGCCGTTGCGGACTCGATCCTCTCGTACTCGCTGACGTTCATCGCGACGGCTCCGAGCATGAGCCTCGATGCGATCGAGCTCGACGCGCGTTGGGCCTGTGAACCCGGGCTCGCGTACTGCTTCGGCGACGGCTCGCTCTCGACCGCGTGCCCTTGCACGCCACCGAACACGGTGCCGAATCCGCCGGCGGCGCCGGGACACGGCTGCGCGAACTCGCTGAACCTCGACGGAGCGCGGCTCAGCGCGTCGGGCGCCGCCAGCCCGGATACCGTCGTATTCACCGTCAACGTGGCACCGAACTACCTCGGGTTCGGGTTCCTGGTGAAGGGCAATCAAGATCAGCCGGCTGGTATCGCGGCGAGCGACGGCATTCGCTGCGCGAGCGGCCAACTCGTTCGCTTCGGGGGCCACACGGCCGGGACGAACGGCGCGCCCGTCGGGACATGGACGTATCCGAACACGGCGCAGACGACGTCCGTGTCGGCTGCGACGGCGCAACCCGCCGGGCAGAGCGCGTTCTACCAGCTCTTCTACCGCAACGCGGTGGCGAACTTCTGCAACTCCGCAACCGCCAACTTCTCGAACGGATACCGCATCGACTGGCCGTGATCGACGCATGACGCGCCGCGTGCATCCGGTGCGCGGCGCGTCACGCACGTTCGAACCGCCAATGACATCAACGCCCTTATGGCAGCTGGACTGCCGCACGCAATCGTTCGTGCTCGGCATCTGCGTCGACGATCCCGACCTCGAATCGCTGCTTCCGTGGCACGCAATCGCGCTCCCGTGCGGCGTGCCCGCGGAGCTCGGCCGGCGCAGCTACCTGCATGCGCTCTGCAAGCGCGAGACTCCTGTCGCGAGGAGCTTGAGCGACATCCTCGACTTGCGCCACGTGGAAACTGTCCTCGCGATCCGCTCCGCGAGCGAGCGCGACGTGCGCGCTCGATTCCTCGAAACCGTGCGTGCGCGGCGGCACACACAGTATCCGGCGCTGCTCTGGGCCATCGCCACCGATGCGCGACCCGGCGTGCGTGTGGTCGGCGGACACCTGCTTTGCGAGTGCTTCCTCCTCGGCTGTCGCTACTTGCGAAACGGTGCGTCGGCCTGACACGCGGTCGACGATTTCGACGCACAGGATCAATGACATCGCGGCTGGGGTCGCGATTCGCGTGACCAACTTTTCGTCCCGCCTGGGCACCAAGTCAGCCGGTCCGCGAATCGAAGCTCCAGCCGCCCACTCGCTCGATGGTCGATCGATCGCTCGTCCGTACACCGCGAGCGAGTCCACGCGTGCGCGGTCCTCCGTGGTCGTGCGTGCGCCTCTCGATCTCCGCGGACGCTCGTTCCGGCAGGAGCACAGCGGCTCGGGCACCGCAAGCCCGGACCCCGGCGCTTCCGTCCAGCCCGACGAGTGACCGGAGCATGCTGCCGAGGCTCACGAGGAGCGCAACGCGCGTTTCTCGCGTCGCGCGGTTCTCCCTTCGCACGCGGCGCGGCAAGATCTGCCGCGAGATGACGCTCATCGCGCTACAGAGCATCCGCAAGCACTACGACGACCGCGTGATCCTGGACGGCGTCTCGCTGTCGATCGGAGACGACGAGAGGGTCGGTCTCGTGGGGCCGAACGGTTCGGGCAAGTCCACCTTGATGCGGATCCTCGCGGGAACGGAGATCCCCGACGCTGGCGAGCGCACGTTCCGGCGCGACTTGCGCATCGGTGCCTTCGAGCAAGAGCCCGTGCTCGAGCCGACGCGCAGCGTGCGAGCTGTCGTGCACGACGGACTCGTCGGACGAGACGCCGTGCTCGCAGATCTCGCGCGCCTGCACGCGACCCTCGAATCGCACACCGGCAACACCGACGCACTGCTGGTGCGGCAGGCTCGCCTCGAGGAAGAGCTCGAGCGCCTCGGCGGGCACGACGTCGAGCACCGGATCGACGCGCTGCTCTCGAATCTCGGATTGCGCGACGCCGACGCACCCTGCGGGGCGCTCTCCGGCGGCGAGCGCCGACGCGTCGCACTCGCGCGCATGCTGATCGCGAAGCCGGCGCTGCTGCTCCTCGACGAGCCGACGAACCATCTCGATGCTTTCGTCATCGACTGGCTCGAAGGGTTCTTGCTCGAGACGCGCGTGCCGCTGTGCATCGTCACGCACGACCGCTACTTCCTCGACCGCGTGGTCGACCGCATCGTCGAGCTCGACCGCGCACGCATCTATTCGTACGACGGCGGCTACGGCGATTACCTCGTCGCGCGTGCGGAGCGCATCGATGTCGAGCGAGATGCCGAGAGCGCGCGCCAGAACTTGTTGCGTCGCGAGACCGCGTGGATGCGACGGGGACCGCCGGCACGCACGACGAAAGCCAAGGCACGCATCGATCGCTTCCACGAAATCGTAGGCGCGGCCCCGACCCCACTGCCCGACGAGCTGGAGCTGCAGATCCCGTCCGGTCCGCGACTCGGCGCGCGCGTGATCCGCCTCGAGGGTGCGTCGAAGCGCTTCGGCGACCGCGTCGTGGTTCCCCCCATCGATCTCGAGATCGGCCCCGGCGAGCGCATCGGCATCGTCGGTCCGAACGGCGCGGGAAAGACGACGCTCATGCGCATGGCGATCGGCGCGCTGTCGACCGACTCGGGCCGCGTGGAAGTCGGAGAGACCGTGCGCGTCGCGACGATCGGGCAGCTGCGCGACGACCTCGATCCCGCGCGCACCGTGCTGCAAGAAGTCGCCGGCGGCAACGACTACGTCGTGGTCGGCGAGCGATCCGTGCGCATCGAGGCCTTCCTCGATCGCTTCCTGTTCCCCGGCACGCACAAGCACGTGCCCGTGGGTCGTCTCTCCGGCGGTGAGCGCAATCGCGTGCTGCTCGCCAAACTCTTCTGCGCCGGAGGCAACGTGCTCGCGCTCGACGAGCCGACGAACGACCTCGACCTCGCTACGCTGCGCGCGCTGGAAGAGGCGCTCATCGCTTTTCCCGGGGCGGTGCTCCTCGTCAGCCACGATCGCTGGTTTCTCGATCGCGTCACGACGCGCATCGTCCACCTCGATGGACAAGGGCACGCACGCGCCCACTTCGGCGACATGAGCGCGCTGCTCGACTTGCTCGCCGCGGAGCGCGAAGCCGCGCGTCCAGAACCCGCGCCGACGAAGGTGGCGCAACCGCGCGAGGTGAAGCCGAAGCGGCGCGCGCCGTGGCAGCAGAAGGAGCTGGACGCACTCCCGGCGCGCATCGCATCGGCCGAAGCCGACATCGAAGCGCTCGACGCCCGGCTCGCCGATCCCGCGCTGTACACCGGCCCGAAGTTGGAGCTCGAACGGGTGCGCGCGAACCGCGTCGCACTGCAGTCGGAACTCGAAGTCCTCTACGCGCGCTGGGAAGAGCTCGAATCTCTGCGGAGCTGAACCCGCGCCTTCGCGGACGCAGCCTGAGCTGTTGGAGATACGCGCACGCACGGGGCGCTACGGTTCGCGCCGCAACTCCGCGATCGCTTCCTCCCCCAGCGGCCGCTTGCGTTTCACGCGCAGACTCTCGGCCCACTCGCGCTGGAAGTCGCGATCGAGCGAGCGATGCACGAGTGCAGTGATCGAGAGCGAGACGATCGCGCCGATCGTGGCGAGCAGCATGTCCTTGTGCGCATCCCACACGTCGCCTTGCGTGCCGAGATACGCCTGGCCGAGCCCTTCGCCGAAGGCCTGCGCCGCCCCCCACTCGATCAGCTCGTACAGCATCGACGTCGACATCACGACGTCGAGCGGCAGGAAGTAGCCCCAGAATCCGCGCGCTTCCGCCACACGCACGAAGAGCTCGCGGATCGGATAGGCGAGCAAGAGCCCGTACGCGAGGTGCACGAGGCGATCGAAGTGGTTGCGCTCGAAGCCGAGGAGTTCGTTCAAACCGCGACCCGTCAGCGCAGCGAACCAGGCGTCGTACGGAACCTCGGAATACGTGTAGTGCGCTCCGAGTTCGTGCAGCATCAAGAACACGAAGACGCACACGTACGAGATCCGCGACAGTCGCATGCGCTTGTGTGTCGCCACGAGCACCGCCACGGCCACGACGGCGAGCAGATTCTCGAGTAGCCAGTCCGCCCGGTCGTGCGGACGGATCCCGAGCGCGATGCCGGTCAGCACGAGGATGGCGAGGAGCACTTGCGGCAAACGCATCGATCGACGAGCGTACGCAACGCGGGCCGGCCCGACCAAGTTCGTCACGGTACGTCGATTGCAGGCGCTCGCCCGCGCCAGCGCGCCCCCACGGCGAGCCGACCGGGCGAACTGGACACGATCGCATGATGCTCTCTCGGCGCCGCGTTCCCTCGTCGAAGCGAGCGCTCCTTCTGTTCGTCCTCGCGCTGTCGAGCGCGTGCAGCACGATCGAGACGAAGCGGCGTGACTGGAGCAAGTACACGGGTCCCGGAGCGCAATACTTCCACGCCGAGGAGATTCCGTTCCCGCAGGTCGACGACCCGCTCGAGCCGACCAACCGCGCCTTGGCCGGCATGGATCTCGCGCTCGCGCGGTACGTGATCCGTCCGGTTGCCGCGGTCTATCGTTTCGTCGTTCCGCAAGACGTGCGCGAGCACCTCACGAAGACGGCCGACAACCTGCTCTACCCGGGGCGCGTGCTCAACAATCTCTTGCAGGCGAAGTGGTCGGCGGCAGGCGAAGAAACCGCACGCTTCTGCGTGAACACGACGGTCGGCGCGCTCGGCTTCTTCGATCCAGCGACCGACATGGGGTTGCACCCGCGCCCCGAGGACTTCGGTCAGACATTCGCCAAGTGGGGCTGGAAGCGCAGCACGTACCTCTTCGTTCCGATCCTCGGGCCGAGCTCGATCCGCGATGCGCTCGGTGCGATTCCGGACACCTACGCGGAGCCCGCGACCTACTACTTGCCCGCCGCGCTCGGTCGTCGGTTCCACCTCGCGAGCAACGGAGTCGAAGCCGCGTTGCGACAAGTCGAGGTGAACTACGACGCCTACGAGCCCGCGCGGACGCTCTTCACGTTGAATCGCGAGGTCGACGTAGAGGACTTCTCGTGGGCGCGCGACGAGTCCGGCGTGACGCAGTCACTCGACGCAATCTTTCTCGAACCAGAGGACAGAGACTTCGGCGCACGCGCGCACACCGACACGGTCTGGATCGAAGCGACGGGCCGCGAGCTCTCGTTCTCCTACTGGCTGCAGGCGGAACCCGCGCCGCTCGTGTTCCTCGTCCCCGGCCTCGGCGGCCACCGCCTCGGCGCGTCGACGCTCGCGCTGGCGGAGATCGCGTTCCTGAACGGCAGCTCGGTCGTCGCGGTCTCCAATCCGACGAACTGGGAGTTCATCGAGAACGGCGCGAGCCTGTCGCTGCCAGGCTACGTGCCGTCCGATGCGCACGACGTGCACGTAGCGCTCACGCGCGTCAACCGGCGTCTGGTGAGCCTGTATCCAGGACGCTTCACGTCGAAGCGACTGACCGGCATCTCGCTCGGCGCGTTGCACACGTTGTTCATCGCCGGAAACGAACGCCTCGCGGAGACGGAGGGCCTCGTCCCGTTCGACGTGTACGTCGCGCTCGATCCCGCGGTCAGCCTCGAGCACGGCTTGCTCGCGCTCGATCGTTTCTACAATGCGCCGCTCGCGTTCGCTCCGCAGGAACGGGCACGCAAGATCGACGAGATCTTCGGCAAGGTGCTGTACCTCAGCCAGGGCGAGCTCGATCCCGGGATGGAACTGCCGTTCACGAAACTCGAGGCGGAGTTCCTCATCGGACTCGCGTACCGGCTCGATCTGCAGTTCCTCATCCTCGCGTCCCAAGCGCGCCACGACCTCGGTGTGCTGCGCACGCGACGCACGCTCCTCACGCAAGCTCCTGCATTTCGCGAGGTCTCCGAGTACTCGTACATGGAGTACATGCACGCGTTCGTGCTGCCGTACCTCTCGACGCGCGTCCCGGGTATCACGTGCGACGAAGCGGGCGCACGGCGCACCTTCGAGCGCTGCGACCTACGCGCGGTCGAGGGCGGGCTGCGCGCGAATCCGCGCGTGCTGGTGTTCGCCAACGAGAACGACTTCCTCCTGCGCGCCGAGGACATCACGTGGCTGCGCGACGTGCTCGGTGCGCGCGCACACTTCTTCCCGGCGGGCGGCCACCTCGGCAACTTGCACCGCAAGACGATCCACGCGGTCATCGATGCCGTCGTCGAATCGACGGACGAGCGCGCCCCGGACCACGCACGCAATGGCTCCGTCGATCCGGACGCGCCGACGCAACCGCCCTGAGCGCGCAGGCAGCCGCGAGCCGCGCGACGTGCGTGTCCGACTGTCGCAGTCCGTGCTCTACACACGTCATACGGCGTGGGACTAGCGCAGCAACTACCCAGGTAGTACTACAGAGCGCAGCGCGCGTGCCGGCAGCCTGCTGAGCGCGCTCGACCCGTCGCGATTCACGGCGCGTCGCATTCGAAACCGTCGGCTGCTCCATCGCCCATGACGCCCCAATCGTTCGCCGAGCCGGCGGCACCGACGCCGGATTCCGTTCGCATGGACTCGCTGTTCGAAACCATCGTTCAAGGCGGCCCGGTGATGATCCCGCTCGGGATCTGCTCGGTCGTGGCGCTCGCGTGGACCTTCGACCGCTGGCTGCGCACGCGTTCGTCAGCGCTCGGCAGTGCGGCGCACGCCGATGCGTTGATCGCCGCGCTCGACCAGGGCGGCCCGGCGCATGCTCTGTCCGTCTCGCGCGCGAAGCGCACGCGCCTCGGAGCGATCGTCGAGCCGGCGCTGGAGCGCTGGCGCCTGCCACGCGCGGCGGTCGAGAAGCTGATCGAGGACGTCGGCGCGCGCGAGGTGCGCACCCTCGTGTCCTCGTTGCGTCCGCTCACGGTCGTCGCCGTGATCGCGCCGCTGCTCGGCCTGCTCGGCACGGTCGTCGGCATCATCCTCGCTTTTCGCGACATCGCGCTTTCGAGCGCGATCGGAAGGCCCGAGGCGCTCTCGGGCGGCATCGCGCAAGCGCTCGTCACGACTGCCGCCGGGCTCGTGATCGCGATTCCGACCCAGGCGATCTACTACTGGTTCCGCGCGCGCATCGATCGCTTCGCGCGACGCGTCGAAGCCGTCGGTGACCGCCTGCTCGACACGCACGAACGCGCCGCCGTCGCGCTCATTCCGCCTGCGCCGCCGGCAGCGCCGCCGACAGCGGCTGCGTCGAGCCCGGCTCCGTTCGTGCCCGAGATCGTAGGCGCCCCCGCATCCGCGTGCAGCTGACGTCATGAAGCTGCACGAACTCGAGTCCGACGAGCCGCTGCTGAACCTGACGCCGATGATCGACGTCGTGTTCAACCTGCTCGTGTTCTTCATGCTCGCGACGACGTTCTTGCAGCGCGAGCAACTGCTCGGGCTCGAGTTGCCCGCCGCTGCGTCCGCGAGCCCCGCCGCGCGTCCGTTGCAGGAGCTCGTGATCGAGATCTCGCGCGAAGGCACGACGTGGATCGCCGGCAATCAAGTCGACGGGACGGAGCTCGCGCGGCTGCTGGCCGACGCAGCGCACACCGATCCCGCGCGCCCCGTCACCGTGCGCGGCGATCGCCGCGTGTACCACGAGCAAGTCGTGCACGTTCTCGACGAATGCTTGCGCGCGGGATTGTCGAACCTGGCGCTGAGCACGCGCGAAGGCGACTGAGCACGCACCCCGGCGGCCGCACTTCACCCACACCGCGGAACTCCCGGTGTGTGCAGCTCCACGGTCGCTTCGATCGACGCGGACAGCCGCGTCCTCGCAGCGGTGCGTCCGCGCTGAGGCCGCAGTTCTCACCACGCCCGTCGCGAGGGCGTGACAGCTCGCTTCGGGCAAGGCGTTGCATCGGAATCGACCGGAGCTCTCCTGTCACGTCAGCGAGGATCGATTCCGATCCAACAACGAGGGCGGAAGCGAGTTGACGCGAACGCAGCAGGACGTGGTGAGAAATGCGGGCTAGTTCACGCTCCGTCGATCGACGGAGCGCGCGCTCACACGGCGGGGCGCGCGAGCCTGGGCGCGCGCTCGTCGTACGCGTGCCGCAAGAGTTCGGTGATCGGTCCCGGTGTTCCGCTGCCGATGCGCACGTCGCCGACGCCGACCACCGGCACGACACCGCGCGTGGAGCTCGTGAGGAACGCCTCGTCCAGCCGCGCGAGCTCACCGATGCGCGGTGCGCGCCACTCGACCTCGATCTTCGCTTCGGTCGCGAGGTCGACGACGATGCGCCGCGTGATGCCGGCGAGCACGCCGTCCTTCACGGTCACGACGCGGCCGCGCTCCACGCCGTAGAAGTTCGCGCTCGTCGCCTCGAGCAGCTCGCCGCCTGCGCCGACGAGCACGTGCTCGTACTCCTCGCGCGTCAAACGCGGATACGGACGCCGTTCGACGACAAAGGCGGCGGTCTTGATCAGCGGACGTGGACGCGCGAGCTTCGGCTCGAGCCCCACGCGCACGCCCGTGCGCAGGAAGTCCTCGGGCACCGGATGGAACGCGCTCGTCGCGATCAGCGTGCGGCTCTGCGATCCGAACGCGGCGGCGGGCTCCGCGAGCACGTCGAAGCGCACGGTCGATTCGGGGTGCGGCGAGCGCGTCGCGGCGGCGTCGAGCGCGCGGCCGAGCGCCGTGCGGTCGAGGCGTTCGCTCCACCCGAGCAGCTCCATCGAGCGATCCGTGCGCTCCAAGTGCTCGTCGAGCGCCAGGAACTCGCGGTGCCGGAACGTGCGCAGCGCGGAGTACACGCCGAGTGAGAGGCCGTCGAACAGCTCGTGCACCGACTTCGCGTGCGGCGAAGTCGGCAGCGCGACGATTTCGGCGCCTTCGACGGCCCAGAGCGCGACGTTCAATTCCAAGTGATGCGGTAGGCGCTCGAGAAGTTCAGCGTGTCCGCGGTGCAGAAGTTAGCCGCCGTGTTGCGGTAGACAACCTGGTAGTGGCCGGTGAGACCGCTTCCGACGGGCGTCGCGCCGCGATCCGACAGCGGGATCGTGTGGCCGAGCGGCACGTTCGGATACTGCGCCGTTCCGTTGACGGCGTTCTGCGATCCGAAGCGGATGAGCGCGCCGCTGGCGCAACTCACGCCGTCGAGCACGCCGACACCGGCCGGGACGACGCCCGACGACTTGAAGAACACGCAGAAGCCGGACGGTGATTGACCGTGCGCGAAGAGTGTCACCGTGTCCGGATTCACGGCGCCCACGGCGGACAGTCCAGCGCCGTGCGGGTTGAACGAGTTGGCGCAGCCGCCGAACGCCGAGCCGCTCGGGTGGGGGATCAGGTTCGGCGGCGCGCACGGGCAATCGACCGTCGCCATCGAGTCGCCGAAGCAGTACGCCGTGCCCGGACCCGCGCAGGCTTTCCACTTCGCGAAGTTGCTCGCGTTGACGAGGCTCGGCGACTCGCCGACCGACGCGAACGTGCCGCCGAGGAAGAGGTCCGCGCGCCCGTCACCGTCGTCGTCGAAGACGCCGAACGTCGTGATCGTCGCGGCCGAGTACGGCGAGAAACGGCGCTCGACGCCGCCGCCGACCTCGGTCCAACTCGTGCCGTCCCACTTCGCGAGCGAGTCGTCCGGCGGACCGTTCTCCACGAGGAAGCTGCCGCCGGCGTACAGCGCGGGCCCGCTGCCCGATCCGTCGTCGAACACGCGCAGCGCTTGGACGGTCTGCCAGTTCGCACTCGGCGGCGTGACCGCTGACCAAGTGCTCCCGTTCCAGCGTCTCATCCCGCCGGGGAAGTTGCCGCCGGAGTACAGGAACGGGACGCCAGTTCCACCCGCGAACACCTCGAACGCGAGCACTTGGCCTCCGCCGCCCGGGCTGATCGCCGTCCAACTTCCGCGCCACTTCGCGACGCGCGGAGACGACAGCCCGCCGGCGAGCAGGAACGATCCGCCGACGTAGAGCTCCGACACGCCGTTCGACGTGAACTCGTGCAGCGCGAAGATCGGACCGTCGGTTCCTCCGCCGGTCACGGAGTTCCACTGTCCGCTCTCCCAGCGCAAGAGACTTCCCTCGCCGGCGGCGTAGATCTTCGCGCCGCTTCCGTCGTCGAACACTTCGAGCGCGTGAATGTTCACGCCGGCGCCGGAGCCCGTTGGCTCCCATGTCGTTCCGTTCCAGCGCGCGATGTTGAACGCAGGCTGGCCGCCCGCGTCCGTGAACGTGCCGGCGGCGTAGAGCTTCGCGCCGCCGCCGTCGTCGAAGACCTCGAGCGCGCGCACGTCCGCGACGCCGTTCGCACCCTGGCGCAGGCCGCCTCCGACGTCGGACCAGATCGTGCCGTCGTACTTGCCGATGCTGTTCAGCGCGAGCTCGCCCGCGGACACGAAGCGACCGGCGACGAAGAGTGCGGGCCCGCTGCCGTCGTCGAACACCGTGCTTGCAAGAGGTTGTCCGCCGACGCTCTTCGTCGGACCGCCGAGCGCCGACCAGTCGGTGCCGTCCCAGCTCGCGACGTTGATCGCGCCGACGTCGCCGGCGCGCTCGAAGCGGCCGCCGACGACGAGCTTTGGTCCGCTGCCATCGTCGAACGCGACGAACTTCCTGAGATGCCTCTCGAGCGGTTGGGACGTGAATGCGGTCGGAGTCGCGCCGATCTCGGTCCAGCTCGAGCCGTCCCACTTGTACACACCGTACTGTCCCGTCGCGGCGACGGCGCCGCCCGCGAACAGCGCGAGCCCGTTGCCGTCGTCGTAGGTGTAGAGCTCGGCGACGCGGCTGAACGGCGCTGTGCCCGGAGCTCCGAGCGCCGACCATGCGACGCCGTCCCAGCGCGCGATGCGCTGGACCGGGTTGCCGCCAGCCTGCGTGAAGTCGCCGCCCGCGTACAGCGCGGGACCGTTGCCGTCGTCGAACACTTCGAGCGCGTACACACCGTTGTTCGTGCCGCCGCCCACGACGGTCCAGCTCGCGCCGTTCCATTTGCGGATGAAGGACGACGAGTCTCCCCCAGCGTAGATCGTCGCCCCGCTGCCGTCGTCGAACACGACCGCGTCTTGCGTGAAGAAGAACGTGTCGGGCCCGGCGGTCGCGAGCGTCGCGCCGTCCCAGCGCTGGAAGTCCGCGCCCAGCAAGTAGAGCGCGTCGCCGCTGCCGTCGTCGTGGATCACCATGCAGCCGATGGAGCCGGCCGTGGTGCCGACCGCAGACCAGCTGCTCCCGTCCCAGCGCGCGAGGTTCTCGACCGGGACGCCGCCCGCCACGGTGAAGTCGCCGCCGACGTAGAGCGCCGGACCGCTGCCGTCGTCGAAGACGAGCATTGCGTTCACGCTCGCGAGGTCGCCGGGTGCCGTGATGCCGCTGCCGAGCGCCGACCAGCTCGTGCCGTTCCAACGCGCGATGTTCTTCGCGAGAACCCCGCTCGCCGTGGCGAACGTACCGCACGCGTAGAGCTCGGCGCCGCTACCGCTGTCGAACGTCGCGAGGCTTCCGATGCCCTCGCCGTTGATGCCGAGCGGAGCGAAACCCGCGCTCCATTCGAGGCACTGGGCGTGCGCGATCGAAGACGCGAGCAAAACGAGTACACCGGCGCCAATACGCGCGCCATGTCGACAGTGCTTCATACCGACCTCCAGCGAGAGACTGAGCCTTCGCGTCCCAGTCGAAGCATCCCACCGATGCGCGGAGACCGCAAGGCGCGAGGCCCGCGCGGCTCAGTGCACTTTGAGCAGCGGCAGGAAGTAGCGGTAGTAGATCTCGAGCGACAGGACGCACATCGCCGTCGTGTACGCGCGATCCGCGCTCGTGTCGCGCGCGTACTTCGCGTAGATGTCGATCGGCTTCCACGAGCCGTCGGGCGATTGCGCGGGGAGCAGCGTGCGCTTCATCGCTTCGTTCCACGTCTGCCACGACGCGCCGCCGATGCGGAACGCGGCCAGCGTCCCGTAGTACCAGAAGTACAGGTTGCCCTGCGCGCGGTGCACGAACGCATCGTCGCCAGCGTAGCGATAGCCGGACGGCGCGCGCTCGAGCGTGAAGCTGCGCAAGTCCGCGAGCTGTGCGCTCTTGACGTCCGCGCCGAGCAGCGAGAGCGCGAACAGCGCGGCCGGTGTCGACGCGGGCAGTGTCGGATAGCCCGAGTTCAAGCGCTCGGGATCGTGGTTGTAGCGCACGAAGCCTTGGCTCTCGTCGTGCGCATGCTGCAGGAACGCGCGCGCGTCGGCGAACGCGGCATCGGGGACTGCGATGCCGGAGAGGCGCGCCGACTCGAGCGCCATCACTTGCCAGACGGTGATCGACGTGCGCGGCCATCGATCGAACGTGCGGTCGTCCGGATAGTAGTAGCCCCAGCCGCCGAGGAAGCGCGGATCCTTGCGCTTCGATTGCTGCGCGAGGATGTGTGCGACGGCGCGCTCGAGCGGCGCACGCAGCGCATCGTCACCCGACAATGCCAAGCACTCCGTGAGCGCGAACGTCGCGATCGCGTGGCCGTACGATTCGCTGTCGCCGAAGTGTCCGCTCGCGTCGTCTTGCGCTTCGAGCAGCGCGCGCAGCGCCTGCTCGACGACGGGCGAGTACGGTGTGCTCGAGCGGTGCGTGTGCCCGGCGCCGAGGAACGCGAGCAGGCACAGTCCGGTCTTGCCGATCGCGAGCTCGCCGTACTTCTCGTCGACATCGGACATGTCGCCCCAGTGACCGCGCGGCCGCTGGATGCGCGCGAGGTACGCGAGCCCGCGCTCGACGGCTTGCTCGGTTTCCGGGCTGCCACCGTGCATCTCGAGCGCGCGCAACTTCTCCTCGCCGGATCGATTCTGGTACGGCGTGTGATCCCAGCGCTGACGCGTGTGCGTCTCTGGCGACTCCGCGATCACGGGAGCGGGCGCGACGACGAGCGGTTGCATCGATCGATCGGGCGCGGTGTCTGTGCTTTCGCTCGCTTGCCAGCGCTGCGGCGTCGGCTCCTGGGTCGGCGATCCGGCCACACGCGTGCTCGTCGGCGCGAGATCGGCGAGGAGATCGCGCGTCGGCCCCGTGTCGCGACGCCGAGTCTCCGCCGTCGGTGCGCTCGGCTCGGCGAGAGGCACAGCCGAATGGGCGGAGGCAGCGCGCCCGGTGTCCGTTGCAATGCGCTCGCTCGCGCCCGTGCTCGCGCCGGCGTCGAGCTCGCCGCGCGCGATCGCGATCTCGCCGGGCGCTGGTTCACCGACCGCCGCCACGCCCACGTTCGCGAGCGCACCGCGCGTCGGGCCGGCATCGTCGGATGCGGTACCCGTGGACGCGCGCGTCACGCTCGAAGGTGCATCGAGCGCGAGCGCGGTGGCGCCACCCGATCGACGTTGCGCGGCGCCGCTCGCATCGCGCGCGTCGGCGAGCGGTGTCGACTGCGCGTTGCTCCCGCCGCGCCCGGTGTCCGTCGCAATGCGCTCGCTCGCGCCCGTGCTCGCGCCGGCGTCGAGCTCGCCGCGCGGGATCGCGATCTCGCCGGGTGCTGGCTCGTCGATGACTGTGCCGCTCGCATTCGCGATCGCACCGCGCGTCGGGCCTGCGTCGCCGAATGCGTTGCGAGAGGTCGCGCTCGCAGGCGCATCGAGCGCGAGGTCCTGCGCGCGTCCGCCGCGTGTGTGTGCGGCGCCCTCGGAATCGGCGAGCCGCGTGTTCGCGATCGGAGACTCGGCCGGATCGAAAGACGCGCTCGCACGCACAGGCGCCGCGTTGCCCTCCGCGTCGGCCGCCTGCAACGCGATCGACTCGGGCGGCGCTTCGTCGCTGTCGCGCGTTGCGAGCGCCGCGCGTGTCGGTCCCGCCATGTCGTCGAGCGCGGCGACGCTGCGCTCGGAGGACAGTCTTCCCGCGCGCTCCGTGAGTGCGGGCGACTCGCCGCGCTCGACGCGGATGCGAATGCGATCACCGGGACGATCGGAGGGGAGGCCGCCGCTCTCCATCAGCACGCGCGACGTCCACCACAAGAGCGCGAGGTGAACGAGCACGGAAATGAGGAAGCACTTGTAGATCGTGTCGAAGGGCGGCCAGCGCTGCGCGAGGTACGCGAGCAGTGCGAGCACGAGCAACGCGGCGATCGTGAGCAGCTCGATCCAGCCGATCGGACGCGACGGGATGCGATAGAGCTCGATCGTGCGCGCGCGGAAGAGATCGGGCGGCGCGTCCGCGTCACTGCGCGCGAAGTACAGCGTGAAGCCGTCCGCGGCGAGGTGCGGGCTGCGCTCGTCGCTTTCCGTGCACAGTGCTGCGAGCGCTTCGGGCGGCGTCCACGTGCCCTCGCGCGCGAAGCTCTGGTAGAGATCGGCCCGGCCACGACCACCGTCGCGTTCGCTCGACCACACGAGCGCGCGGCCGTCCGGCGTGAAGGCGGGCTCGCGCTCGAGCTCTGGCGTGTTGAGCTCGTCGAGCGCGCGCACGCCGGACGTCGCGGCGAACAAGCTCGCCGTGTACAGATCGAAACCGCTGCCGCGCCGATCGCTCGCGAACACGATCTCGCCGCGGCTCGCGAGCGGAGCGGGATCGACGTCGGCGTGCGGCCCGTTGAGCGGCGCGGGCAAGATCTCCGGCGCGGCGAAGCCGTCGCCGACGCGCTCCACGCGATAGATGTCGAAGCTCCCGGCGCCGCCTTCGCGATTCGACGCGAAGTACAGCGTGTCGCCGTCGAACGCGGGAGCGCACTCGTCGCTCGCGCTGCACAGCGAATCGATGCGGCGCGGCTCGACAGTGCGACCGTCGACAATGTCGGCGGCGTACAAGTCCATGTCCAGCCCCGGCGAGCCGGCTGCGAACACGAACAAGCGGCCGTCGGGTGACGACGTGCCCGCGTGTTCGGCGGCGGCCGTGTTGACCGCGCCCGGGAGTGGCTCGGGCGCGTCCCACACGACGTAACGCACGGCTTCGCCGGACGACGTGTCGTAGACCGCGGCACCGTCCGTGTACCGGCCCTCGTGCTCGAGGTACGGCCGCAAGCGCAGCCACGCCGCGCAGAATCCCGCGCCGAGCAGCGCGAGGCACATGACGATCTTCTTGCTGGTGTGCGCCATGACGAGTCGGCGATCGTGCGGGGTTTGCCGCGGTTCGTGCAGGAGTGGACGGCGGACGTTCAGCGCGCGCCGAGCGCGCGCAACCGCTCGCGTGCGCCGTCCGCGGACGCCGTCTTGGCGTGCTTCTCGACGATCTCGCGGTACTGCTCGGCGGCGCGCCGCGCGTCGCCTTGCGCTTCGAGCGCGCCGCCGGCGGCGAGCAGCGCGCGACTGACGAGCTCGGCGCTGTCGTACAGAACGGCTACCTTCAGATATGCGGACAGCGCCGCATCGTGGTCGCCTGCTCGCGCCGCGAGATCGCCGAGCGCGAGCTGCGCTTCGCCCGACAGGTCGCCGCGATCGAGGTCCAACACACGTGCCAGCGCGGTGCGCGCTCCGCGCACGTCGCCGAGGGCCGCGAGCGCGCGGCCGCGACCGAGCTCCGACTCGGCCAGGTTCTCGAACTGCGGCGCCTCTCGTGCGAGTGTCGTGAGAGCTTCGGCCGACTCCTTCCAGCGCTCGAGCCGGCCGGCGGCGAGCCCGAACCGGAACAGTGCCTTGGGGCGCACGGCGTGCTTCGGCGCGGTCGCGAGGACATCCTTCAAGGTCGCGTACGCGGCGTCGTACGCGCCGCCGCGGTACTGCGCTTCGCCGAGCAGGAAGCGCGACTCGATCACGAGCTCGCTCTTCGGATGCTCCGCGACGAGTCTCTCGAACGCCGCCGCGGCCGCGGGCCAGTCGTTCGCACGCACGCGCGCGTAGCCGAGCTTGTAGAGCGCGCGGTCGCGCACCGGATTCTCGGGGATCGAGAGCGCCGCGTCGTACAGCGCTGCCGCGTGATCCCACTCGCCGGCGTCGAAGCGCGCTTCCGCGAGGAAGAAGCACGCTTCCGCGAGGGCGGGATCCGCGGGCGCGATCTCCGCTGCACGGGCGAGCTCGCGTTGCGCGCCGTCGACGTCCTTCACGTCGAGCAGCATGTACGCGCGCTCGATCGCGATGAGCGCGGCGAGCGGTCCGGTGCGTGCACCGCGCGCGAGCGCGCCGAGCAACGTCGCCGCGCGATCGGGCTCGCCCGCCTTTTTCAAAGCCGCGACCGTGCCGCGCGCCGCCTGCGCGAGGCGCGTTTCGTCGGGCACCGCCGCAGCGAAGGCCTTCCATGCCGTCTCGATCGCCTGCGGATCGCCGCGTTTCGATTCGACCCACAGCAAGAGCTCGAGTGCCGCGCCGCGCAGCTCCGCCTCGAGTTCGCGTTCCGCGACGAGCGGCCGCAGCGCTTGCGCGGCCTCGTCGAGGCGTCCCTCGCTGTACGCGCACCACGCGAGCCCGTACGTCGCCGAGCGGCGCAGCTCGTCATTCGTCGTGCCCGAGACCGCCGCGCGATAGTGCTCTGCGGCCTCGGTGAGTCGATGCGCCGCCGAGGCGCGCTCGGCGAGCTCGAAATGGATGTCCGCCGCGAGGGGCGTGTCCGGGCTGTCGCGCAGCACGGCGAGCAAGCGCTCGCGGGCGGCGCCATCCGGCGCGAGCTTGGCTGCGCGCAACACGGCTTCGTCGCGGCGCGTGCCGGCTTTCGTGCGCGCGAGGTATGCGTCGTAGGCGCGCAGCGCGCCGTCCTTGTCGCCGGCCGCCTCGAGCGCGCGTGCCTCCATGAAGCGCGCTTCGTCGACGAGTGGTCCGTCGCCGGCGCGCGCGATCTCGCGGAACGTGGCGGCCGCGTTCGCCGCATCACCGGACAGGTAGCGACACCAAGCGATGCGCGTGCGCAACGTGCGGCGCTCGTCCTGCGTGCGCGCGCTCGATTCCAGAGCTGCGAACGATCGCTGGGCGTCGTCGTAGCTCCCGAGTGCGAACGCGGCCTCCGCGATCGCGGTCTCGGCGTCGCGGCGATGCGACGATTGCGGATACCGCTCGAGCAGCGTCCGCGCGAGCGTGCGCGCTTCCTCCGGGCGCTTCGCCGCCAAGCTGTCGGCGATCGCGCGCTGCAACGCACCGTCGCTGCCCGCGCGTTGGTAGGCATCGAGCGCGTCCTCGCGCCGGCCGAGAGCGGACAAGAGATCGCCACGCAACACCTGCAAGCGGCCGGCGAGATCCTCGGACGGTTTCGCCGCGAGCGCTCGATCCGCGGCTTTCAACGCGCCTTGCTTGTCACCGGTCTCCGACAATGCGCGCGCGCGCCAATAGTCGAGCGCGCCGCCCGGCGGCAGATCGGCGGCGCGCAACCTCTCGAGCGCGCCGTCCGCATCGCCGCCGAGCAGCGCCTCGATGCCTGCCTGCAGGCGGCACTCGGGCGCGAACCGGCTCTGCGGGTGCGCGTCGACGAACTGTGCGAACGCAGCCGCTGCGCCGGCGTGATCGCCCATCTCCGCGAGCGCGAACGCGGCGCCGCGCGCGGCCCCTTCGACGAATGCGCCGCCGTCGACGGATCGGTACGCGGCGAGCGCGTCCCGCGGGCGCTCGAGATCGAGCAGGCATTCGCCGGCGAGGAAGCGCATCTCCGCGGCGCGCTCGTGCCGGCCGAGCTTCTGGACGGCGCGTTCGCAGGCCGCGAGCGCTTGCTCGCGGTCGCCGCGCCGGTGCGCGCACCATGCGAGACCGCACACGGCGTCAGCGGCATACGTGCCTTGCGGGTCCGCTTCGAGCACGGCGCGGAAGTGCGCCTCCGCGCCGGCCGCGTCGTTGCAGCGCAGGCGCGCTTCGGCGAGCAGCGCATGCGCCGGCACGACGAGGTAGTCCTTGCGCGTCGCGAGCGCGCGCTCGAACGCCTGCGCGGCTGGTTCGCAGCGCTCGAGCGCGAGCTCGCACTGTCCGAGACGGAATGCGGCCTCGGCCTCGAACTCGAAGCCGCGCAGCTTTTCGAGCTCGCGCAGGTGGCGCGCGGCGGCGTCGTTCTGGTGCAGCTCGAACAACGCGCCAGCGAGCCGGTAACGCGCGAGGTCCGCGCGGGCGTGGCGCGGGTGGTCGGCGAGAAAGCGCTCGGCTTCCTTCGCGACGCGATCGTGCAGCCCTTTGGCCGCGAGTCCGGCGATGTACTGGTACTGATCTTCGGCGGCGTCCTGGAACGGAAGGGCAGCGAGGCAGACGAGCATGAGAGCGCGCATGGCGATGGCTCCAAAGCAGGGTCGAGGCCCTGGGCGGCGTTTCAACTACCTCGGTAGTATGGCAAGCGCTCGCCGCGGCGTAAGCGCCGTGCGTGTATGGAATGCGTGACGCGCGCGCGGCTGCGGAGTCGCGGCTGCGCGCGAGCGCAGTCGCGTTGGCGCGCGCGCGCCCGGACCTCTCTCCGCGCCAGTCGCGAGGTCGCGTTCGGAGCCAGCAGCCCGTGGTGAAAGTCATTCAGCCCGCAAGCGGCCCGTTCGCGCCAGCCCGGCGGCGCGCGATCCTCGGCGAAGCGCGACGATTCGCCTGCGGTCGCGCTCCTTGCTCTGACGCGAACGGTCCACTCTCGGGCTCGAAGCACTCTCACCACGGACTGCCCGGCGTCGCAGCGCAATCGACCAGCGGCCCGCGTGGATCGAGCTCGATCCAACGACGTCGCTCCGTGCGAGATGGCGCGACCGCAGCAGGAAGTGGAGAGAGCTGCGGCGAATGTCTCGCGGCGCAAGCGCCGCGCGTTCGCGCCGGCCCGGCGGCGCGCGATCCTCGGCGAAGCGCGACGATGCGCCTGCGGTCGCGCTCCCCGTTCGATGCACAGGCCGCGCACGAACGGACGACTTTCGCGCGCGAAGCACTTTCACTACGGGCTGCTAAACTGCGCGGCGATGCAGCCACTCCTTCGTCCCGCGCGCGCACTCGCCCTCGGCCTACTCACGCTCGCGCCGACGTCGTGCAGTCCGCCGCCCCAGCCGACGTCGATCCTCCTGATCACGCTCGACACGACCCGGCGTGACGCGCTCACGTGCTTCGGGGGACAGCCCGGCGTCACGCCGAACCTCGACCGCCTCGCGCAGCGCGCGCTGCTCTTCGATTCGGCGTACAGCCCCGTTGCGCTCACGCTGCCGTCGCATGCGTCGATGCAGACCGGGCTCTTCCCGTTGCGGCACACCGTGCGCGGCAACTCGGCGACGCCGCTGCCGCAATCGGCCGTGACTCTCGCCGAGCGCGCGCGCGACGCGGGCTACGCGACCGGGGGATTCGTCAGCGCCGTGGTGCTGGATTCGATCTGGGGGATCGGTCAAGGCTTCGGCACGTTCGACCAGCCGGAGGGCGAGCGCGCGTTCGACGCCGTGCAAATGAACGAGCGTCCGGCGCACGCGACGGTCGAGAAAGCGCTCGCCTGGTTCGAGAAGCGTGACCGCGAGAAGCCATTCTTCATGTGGGTGCACTTCTTCGACCCGCACGGTCCGCACCACGCGTCGCCGCAGTTCCTCGCGCAAGCGAAGGGCAACACGTACCTCGGAGAGGTGGCTGCGATGGACCACGCGATCGGAGACTTGCTCGCAGCGCTGGACGCGCACGGGGTGCGCGACTCGACGACGGTCTGCGTGATCTCCGATCACGGCGAGAGCTTCGGCCACAAGGGCGAAGCGACGCACGGGTCGTTCTGCTACCAATCGACGCTGCACATCCCGCTCATGTTCGCGTTCGCCGACGGCTGGCGCGCGGGCGAGCGCGACGGCGGCATCGTGAGCTGTGTGGACGTCTTTCCGACGTTGCTCGAATCGATGGGGCTCGCGGTGCCGCCGGGGCTCGACGGGATCTCGCTGCTACGCCGCGACGTGCCGCCGGATCGTGGCGTGATGCTCGAGTCGTACTACGGCTTCCAGAACTTCGGCTGGGCGCCGATCGTGGGCTACGTCGATCGCGACGGGAAGTACCTGTTCAGCGGCCGGCACGAGTTCTATCGCGTCGCGAGCGATCCGGGCGAAGCGCGCGACGTCGCGTCGACGGAGACCGCGCTCGTCGAGCACCATCGCTCCGCGCTGCGCGAGATCGCGCGCCGACCGCCGCTCGCGGTGTCGAGCTCCGATCAAGTGGAAGAGTCGGTGCGTGAGCGCATACGCGGGCTCGGCTACACGGGCACTCCGGTCTCGGGCTCCGCGCCGCCGTTGCCGCTCGACGAGCTCGAGCTGCCGTGTCCCTACGATCGCAAGGACGAGCTCGAGCGCTTCCAGGCCGCGACGCTGACCGGCAACGCGGGCAAGCTCGACGAGGCCGTCGCGGCATTCCAGGAGATCGTCGCGAGCAACCCCGGCCACGTCGCCGCGCTGCACTTGATGGGTGGCATCTTCACGCAGCGCAAGCAGTGCGCGGAGGCCGAAGGCGCGCTGCAGCGTCTCGACGCGCTCGGCGCGAGCGTCGCGCGCTTGCACGCCGCGGTCGGCGTGTGCTTCGAGGAGCAGAAAAACCTTCCGAAGGCGATCGCCCACTTGGAGCTCGCGTTCGAGATGCAGCCCGACAGCGCGCCTTACCGCGCGAAGCTGGCGCAGCTGTACGACGCCGCCGGTGAGCCGCAGAAAGCGCAGGCTTTGCGCGCGAGCGGCGCGCCGGCGAACGCACCCAGCGGCACCAAATAGACGCGCGCGGGTAGCCGCCCGTGGCAAAAGTCATTCGGTCCGAAATCGGTCCGTTTGCGTCGGCGCTGCGTCGCTCGATCCTCGGCGAATCGCGAGGATTCGCCTGCGGTCGCGCTCCTTGCGCCGGTGCAAACGGACCGATTTCAGACTCGAAGCACTTTCACCACGGGCTGCTCGCCGTCGGGGTGCGCTCGCGACCCGCGAACGGCCGATACAGGCCGTCATGTTCCCCTCCGTCCGCGCGCTGCGCAGGTCCCTTCGTCTGCCGACACTGCTCATGTGTCTGCCTTCGTGCGCGTTTCCGGGCGGTCCTCCGATCCAGAGCCTCGCGGAGGAGATCAACGCGACCGCGGTGCGGGCCGACGTGCTCGTCGTCCCGGGCGATGAGCTCGCGGTGCGGTTCGTCTACAAGACCGATTGGAATCACGAGGCGCTCGTGCTCGCCGACGGCACGGCGACGTTCCAAGTCGTCGGCACCATGCCCGTCGCTGGCTTGTCGGTCACCGAGGTCGCGAGTCGACTGCAGACGGCGTACTCGAAGCAGATCACGAACGCCGAGCTCTCCGTCGCGGTGAAGACGCCCGCTGCGCGCACCGTGTCGGTGCTCGGCGAAGTCGCGCGGCCTGGGGTCGTGCCGATTCCACCCGACGGACATCTCACGCTCGTGCAAGCGATCGCGATCGCAGGCGGGCAGCTCAAGGCGAGCGCGCACACCGGTAGCACGCTGCTCGTGCGCTGGGATGCTGCGCACGGACGCCAAATCGCGTGGACGATCGACGCGCGGCCGAAGCACTGGGGTGAGGCGCAGACGGTGTTCCTGCAGCCGTACGACGTCGTCTACATCCCGAACACGCCGATCGACGAGGTCGACATCTGGGTCGACAACTACATCCGCCGTCTCATCCCGGTGCCCTTCGTATGGACCCCGTGAACCCCGTGCGACTGACTCGACCTACATCCGAAGACGCGGACATCGACGAACTCGACGACGCGCGTCCGAGCCCAGGCGGCTTCCTGCTGCTCGCCGTCGCGCGCTCGTACCGCTGGATCCTCGTCAGCGCGGTGCTCGGCGGCGCGGTCGGTGTCTTCTTCGCTGCAGCGAAGCCGAACACGTACACCTCCGAAGCCAAGCTGCTCCTGCGCATCGGCGCGCGCGAGGAGATCACGGCCGAAGACATCGCGCTGCCGGGCGGCGGCCGGCGCGAATCGCGTCCGACGATGCAGGACGAACTGCACATGCTGCGCGACGGCACGATCTACGAAGGCGTCGCCGCGCGCTTCGGCACCGACGTGATCCTGCGTCCTGCCGATCCGAGCCGTCATGACGGTCCCGATACGCCGGCGCCAGTGCGTTGGATGCACGCGCTGCAGTCGTACTTCCTGGGGTTGCGCAGCGGCGGCGTGCTCGAAGGTGCGCCGAGCGACCCGAAGGTGGTGAAGCTCGCCGCCGAAGTGCTGCTCACGAACACGAACCTGTTCACCGAGCGCGACTCCAACGTGATCACCGTGACGCACACGGCGACGAGCCCCGAGCGCGCACAGGAAGTGACGGACACGCTCACGCACGCGTTCATCGAGCGCCACCGCACCCAGTTCTCGATCCAGTCGCTGCTCGGTACGAACCGCGGGAAGCTCGTCGAGGCGCAGCAGAGCTTCGAGGACGCGCGCAAGCGCTATCACGACCACGTGCAGGAGTGCGGCTTCATCGATCTCGAGCTGCAAGGCGACGCGCTGATGACGGAGACCGAGACCGCGGAAGCGAACCTGTTCGCGTCGCGCCTGCGCCGCGACGAGATCGCAGCCGAGCGCAAGACACTCGCCGCGCAGCTCGAGCAGACGCCGCCGGAGATCGAATCGATCGTCCCGGCGATCTTTGGACAGAATCCGCTGTACCAGTCGCAGCTCCAGCTGCGCAGCAACACGATCTCCGACCGCGATCGCTTGCCATTCCTCGGCTTGACGATGGACGAGCAGGCGCGGCGCGAGAAGAACTACAGCGCGTTGATCGAGGAGCTCGACCGCGAGCTCGCGCAGATCCCGACGGTCATCGTCGAAGTGCCGGAGCAGCGGCATCGCGCGCCGAACCCCGAGTTCACCACGCTGAAGCGGCGCATCGACGACCTCGACGTGACCGACCAGAGCTTGTGGACGCGCACGCGCAAGCTCGACTCGCACCTCAAGGCACAAGCCACGCGCATGGAGCGCTTCGCGCAGTGCAAGAGCTTGCACGGCATGATGGAGGTGACGATCGAGGCCGAGAAGGAACGCTACACGCAGCTGCAAGAGCGTTATGCCCACCTCGAAGCCTTGTCGAGCATCGACATCGAAGGCGACACGAACCTGCGCATCCTGCAAGCGGCGACGCTGCCGTACGACAAAGACGGCCCGGACCGCAAGAAGGTCGTCGTGCTCGGCCTGTTCGCCGGCTTGTGCGCGGGTTTCGGACTCGCGGGCGCGCGGCACTACTTGGATGCGAAGCTGCGCTATCCGTCCGCGATCGCGCAGTCGCTCGGCGTCGAAGTGTTGGCGGTCGTGCCCGACGAACGCGCGTCGATCCCGATGCGCCGACCGGCGCGAGCGATAGGGGCATGACGATGGACAAGCACGAACGCACGAGCACGACGCCGTTTCTTCTGCAAGCGATCGCAGATCGCCTCTGGCCGACGCTCGCGCGTCTCTCGGCTTCGAAGAGCACGTCGCGCGTGCTCTTCACGGCGCCGGAGCGCGGCAGCGGCACGAGCACGATCGCCGCGGCTGCCGCACTCGGCCTCGCGCAGAATCTGCGCGTCGCGATCGCGCTCGTCGAGACGGACCTCGAGCGGCCATCGCTCGCGGACACGCTCGCGCTCGCCTCGTCGCCGGGGCTGACCGATGTACTGGAAGGCAAGACGCCACTCGCGTCGGCACTGCAGACCGTCGAAGGCGTTCCGGGACTGCGCGTGCTGACGGCCGGCACGGCGCGCGCACCGATCGCCGGCGAACTCGCCACGTCGATGGCGCGCGCGCTGTTCGCCGAGCTCACGCAGATGCACCGGCTCGTGTTCTTCGACGCAGCTCCGGCGCTCGACAGCTCGTCCGCACGCCTCTTGTGCCAGCAGGTCGACGGTGCGGTGCTCGTGATTCGCGCGGGGGAGACGCACAAAGAGCGGGCCGGCGAAGCGCTGCGCGCGATCGACGGCGCCGGTGCGAACGTGATCGGCACGATCGTGAATCGCTACAGCTCCGACCTTCCGTTCGGAATTGGCGAGCGGATGGCGGGATAGGGCGAGCGCCGCTTCGAGCGACAGTCTCGGGAGTGGAGCGGTCGCGCAGCGGCAAAGCAGCGGGCTAGTCAGCTCTCGCGGAATGCGAGCTAAAGTCGTCGACGATCTCGCTGGCGAGACTTCCGCGCCGCGCATGTCCGTGCGAAGTCAGTGTTCGAGCGATCGATGCTGAAGCCGGCACGAATTCGCGCGCGAGCGCGAGAGCGAACGACCTCCCGTTCGCTTGTAGAGGTAGCTCGCCTGTGCGCTTCGAAGTTCCCATCCGTCGTTCCGCGTAGATCAAGCGATCTTCGGAGCGCGGAGATCGAAGCGACGGCGGCGACTGGAGGATGAGTCATGTCGAGCTC
Source organism: Planctomycetota bacterium (assembly GCA_046160865.1). GTDB lineage: Bacteria > Planctomycetota > UBA1135 > UBA1135 > JBJXHG01. Next base: position 28,063 of record JBJXHG010000094.1, read on the forward strand.
GACCTTGAATCTTCGTGAAACCGATGAACCCGCCCCGGAACGCGCACCGGCTCCGCCCAGAGTGCTTGGCTCGAGACGAGTGGCCGCGCGCGTGTGGATTTACGGGATCACAGCGGGGGCGTTCTTGACGGTTGCCGCATGCCAAGCAAGCGGCACCCTCAACAGCACGGGATCGGCAGGGCCAATCTCCTGGGACACCACGATTGGAGTGAATCGAGGCGTTCCTGGTGGAGGCCCGACGACAGCGAGCAACAGCTCGTCCAAGTGCTACGAGGTCAAGTACTACGACGCTGGCGGCGCCGAGGTCGGCACATCCCTCATCTTGCCCGGAGCGAATCACGGTGCGATTCCAGATGGCGCGAAGAGCTACACCGCCGTGGAGAAGCCTTGTCCCCCTCCGACGACTACGACCACGTGCGGCATGGTGGGATACATCCGCCACGGTTCGCAGACTCAGACGAGTGAGTACTACAACGTCGTCGGGGGCCCGATCGTGTTCGATGCACTCTCGCAAACATCCAACGCCGTGTATGAACTCGACGTGTACGCGCAGTCCACAAGCGAAGCGCTTGATATCGCTCGTCAGGCGTTGACCTCATCCGTGGGAGATCCGATCGATCCGAGGATCGCGATCAAGACGTGGCTCCGTGCCAACGTCACAGCCGAAGGAGGTCGGCTCATTGGCATTGCTCAAGGTCCATTCACACAGTTCCGTGTTGAATGGAATGGTGTACCGTCATACTCGGATCTGGCCGTTGGTCAGAACGCCGTGCAGTCACAGTTGCCAGGAGGGCTCTGGATCGTCGAGGCCGCTGTGCTGCTGAGCGATGTGCACGCACCGGGACAGTGGAACACCGCATCGGTGAATCTGCATCACCGCAACGTGAATGGAATGCAGCACGCGTCCATGGGAATGCGTGTGACTGACTAGGTATTCGGTACAACAAGGGCGTCGGGACTCGACCGACGCCCAACGCCCCTCTCCGAGCTGACTCCATGCGTGTCGCCGCGCTCTTGCTCCTGCTGTCGAGCTGCGGCTCGTTGGTAGAGTCTCGCACGCCGCACGTGGTGACCGTCGAACGCATTGAAGTGCGCGCCGAGTCGCGAGCACTTGCCGCGCTGGTGTCGAGCGCCATTCGAGAGGCCCTGCCCCACGTGCAGCGATTGCCGGGCGCCGAAGCAACGGCGCAGCACGAAGGGATCGTTCGCGTGTTCGAGGAGGCGGGTGCCATCGTTCATGGTGTCACGAACGAACGCGAGATGAAGCTGTACGTTGGGCGCGATACGGATCCGCGCATGCTCCGTTACATCGTTGCACACGAGCTCGTGCATCGCGCGCTGCGCGCGATCGGGCGTGAATGGAGTCCACTGCCAGCGGTCGTGGAAGAGGGTGTGTGCGAACTGATCGCACAAGAGATCCAGCCCGAGTTCGGTGTCGAACGACGCGCGGACCACGCTGTGAATCTCGCGACGATGATCCAGCGACGGCTTGACCTGGAGTACCCAAGGCCCGTCGCCGGAAATCTCCAGAGTGCGACGCTTACGTTGAAAGCCAACCTCGAGAGGGATGGGCTGCCGGCACCCGAGGCAGCGCTGCGGCTATCGCACGCGGAGCTGTTCGATCTGAAGTCGCAGGGGCAGCAAGCCGCGTTGACGTCGTTCGGTTTCCTCGTGGCGCGGCGCATCGGCGTGCAACGCCTGTTCGAGCTGTGTCGCGAGGCCAACGAGCGTGGAGTGAATCGCGTGTGTGCGGACGTGCTGTTCGCGGAAGCGCAGCTCGATTGTCGCGAGCCGCGCGAGTGGATGCCGGCGATTCGAGATCTGGCGCCGGTCGAAGTGTTCGTACGCCTGGCGCAGAACAGGGTTCGGGGAGTGGAACCGTTGGTTCAGCATGCAGCGCCGCACGGATCGTCGACGGCTCCCCCGTAGGGGTGATGTGTTGTTTTCGGTGAGCGAACCACCCCACGCTGACAGCTCGTCGACACGCTGCCAGCGGAGTGAAGGATCGATGGCAGCGACGCGTGACGGCGCGCTCGTTCTCGTCGGCGCAGCGATTGCGAGCAGCGCGCTGCTGCAGTTCTTTCGCGGGCGCGATGGCGCGCTCGAACCGAGCGTCGAGGCGGCATGCGAGAACGCGGCGACGTCTGCGACGGCTGTGGGTCGCCGGTTCCTTGTCGAGCCAAGCGCGCTCCGACACGACGCGCAGGTGCTCCCACTCTGCGTCCGGTCCCGCGAACGGTTAGTCGTCGACGCCGATCGAACGTACTGACGTTGCGCGCGCCACCGCGGCGATGCGGAGGTCCGCGCAGTGCCCGGTCGCGCCGATTGGCCGTCCGATCCGGTTCGACGGTCATCGGCACGAGTGTCAACCGCGACCGGGCCGACGTTCCGTTCGATATCGGCGAGTCGATGGCGGCGTAGCGGCGCCGCGGTCGTTGTGCGTGCTGAGTTGCGCCGTCGAATCGCTCTCGCGCAATCTCGCGTTTCTTGGTCAACGGTCTCTCGGAGGAGAGTTCGTGTGCGGAGTCTTCGTCAGCGTCGGATCTCGCAACTGAGCGCGAGAGCGATCGACTCCCCGTTCGCGTTTAAGGGTAGCTCTCCCACGCGCTCGTGAGTCCTCACCGATCTGCGCGCCGGAGTCGCTGTGGCTTCGTGCGATAGATCGGACCTCGAACGCAGCGAGCGGAGGAGACTCGCGCGATGAAAACTCGCAATGTGTTGGTCCCGATCTTCTGTGCTCTGGTGCTCGCCGCGCCCTCGGTTGCGATTGCCAGTGCGCCATCGCAGACGACGGACGTCTCGCCGTTGACTTCAGCGCAGAGGAAGAACAAGACCGAGAAGGTGACTCCGTGCGTGACGTGCGCGAAGCGTTCATCTTGTTTCTAGGGCCCGGACGCGTCGCCAAAGAGATGCCCGCAGATCGACTCGCTCAGATCCGAGAGGAGTGCGACGAGAACGAGTGGCTGCGCCTCTTCGGCAACCGCTGACGGCGCGCCCGCTACCGCACCGTCACGCCCGCGAATAGCCACTCATCCGCCGCGCACAGCGTGCCTTCGAGCGGCCGCATCAGCGGCGTTCCGGACTTCGAGCGTAGACAGCGCGCGGTGAAGCGCTCGCGACGCACGGAGATCCTCACCGCGACGTCCTTGAAGTCGAGCAGTGCGCCGGTGATCGGATACTGCGCCTTGTAGTACGCCTCCTTCGCGACGAACACCATGCGCGCGAGGTGCGGGCGGTGCGTCGAGGGTTGCGTGTCGAGCCAGGCGCGCTCGGCCGGCACCAAGACGTGATCCCACAGCTCCGCGTCGAGACCCGCGAAGGGCTCGACGTCGACGCCGATCGAGCGCGCTTGCGCAGTGCGCGCCACGGCGGCGATGCAGAGATTCGAGCAGTGCGCGATCGAGCCGACGGCGCCGTCCGGCCAGATCGGCGCGCGGTCGGGACCAGCGAGCACCAGCGCGTTCTCGAAGCCGATCTGCGTCAGCGCGCGCCGCGCGAGCTTGCGCCCGGTCGCGAACTCGCGTTGGCGCGACGGAATCGCGCGCGCGATCTGTGCACGCTCCTCGGGTTGCAGGTCGGCGGCGTCGCCGTCGATGCCGCTGACCACGATGCGCGCGACGCCGTCGAAGAGCGCACTGAGCTCTCCGCCGCCGGTCGGGCGCCCCGAGAGATCAGGATGCGAGCCGCGTCGCCACACGGCGATCCTCCACGTCTTGTAGGCACGCGCGCAGCTTGGCCGCGAGCACGCGCACATTGGGCTCGAGCACCATGCTGTCGTGATCGCCCGGCACTTCGTGGACGTCCGCGAACTGACACCACGCGCCCCAGCCGTTGTCGTGGAACACGAGCTCGCGCCCCTTGTTCGCGACGCGGCCCGGCCCGAGCACGTGCTGTTCGTCGAGCTTGGGACGGAACAGCGTGATCACACCGGGATGGTGGTGCATCGGATAGATCGTGAGCGCGCGCCGGAACGCGGCCTCGATCTGCTCGGAGCGGAACTCGGCCGGATTCACGGTCTCCGGCTCGTCGGCGAGCTTGCGCTTGATCTTGCCGAGCTCCCATCGGAAGCGGCCGAGCGCCCAATCGAAGATGTAGTTGTGGCCATGGCGGCGCAGGCGCTGCCAGTGGATCAGCGCCTTGTCACGCGAGGTGAGCCCTTCTGAGCGCGGCAATGGCGTATCCAGCATGAGCAGCATCGGGACGTCCTCGCCCCGCGCTCGCAACTGTCGCGCCATCTCGAACGCGGTGATGCCGCCGCCCGAGAATCCGCCGAGCAAGTACGGGCCGTGCGGCTGGACCGTCACGATCTCGTCCAAGTACGCGCGCGCCATCTCCTCGAACGTCTCGTGCGGCTTGTGATCGCCGTACAGGCCGCGCGCTTGCAGACCGTAGAACGGTCGTTCGGCGCCGACGAGCTGCGCGAGGTGACGCAAGTTCAAGACGTTCCCGAACATGCCGGCGACGAGGAAGAAGGGCGTCTTCTGCGCGCCTTCGCCCGCGTGCATCTTCACGAGGTGCGTGTAGCGGGGCTTCGGCGCGCTCGCCTGCTCGGCGACCGCGAGGTCGCCGGGGCCGATGCTCTCCTTGAGCAGCGCCGCGCAGCCTTCGACGGTCGGCGCTTCGAACAAGACCGAGATCGGGTACTCGACCTGGTACGCCTTCTTGATCTTCGAGAACAAGCGCACCGCGACCAGCGAGTGCCCGCCGAGGTCGAAGAAGCTGTCCTTCACGCCGACGTTCTTCACGCCGAGCAGCTCCTCGAAGAACGAGACGAGCGTGCGCTCGATGTCGTCGCGTGGCGCGAGGTACTCGGACGAGAGCGCGGGCCGGTCGAACTTCGCGCCGTCTTCTTCGCGCTTGGCCTCGACGACGAGGCCACTTGCTTGCTCCGCGAGCGCGGCGATGTCGAGCGAGCTCACGAAGACTTGGCTCGACGACGACGCCAGCACGCGCGTTAGGGCGCGCTCGCCGTCGGCGGGCAGGATGCCTTGCTCGAGATTGTGCTGGAACGCGAGCTCGGCCGGCGAGAGTGCGCGCGAGAGCGCATGCTGCGCGTCGAGCTCGAGCTCCTTCGTCGAAGGCTTCGATTCTTTGCCGAAGTCCACCTCGGCGGCGAGCCGCTTGATGGCGAACTCTTCGATGTCCACGAGGACGTTGCCGGCGGGATCCGTGATCGTGACGTCGAACGTCGCGAACTCGCCCCCGACCTTGTTCTCCGCGTGGTTGCGCACCCAGCTCACGATGCGCGCCGGCAGCTGGCCGTAAACGCGCGCGCTCTTGTAGGACACGGGCACCCACAGCGCGCTCGATCCCGAGTACCCTTCGATCAAGTTCATCGCGAAACCGGTCGCGAGATCGACGAGCGCCGGGTGCAGCGCGAACGACTGCACGTCCGCGTGATAAGCGTCGGGCAGCGCGAGCTCGGCGATCGCTTCGGCCGCGCCGTAGCACGCCGTGCGCACGACGCGCCAGCGCGGACCGAAGCGCAAGTGATCCTCTTGCTTCGTGCGCAGTCCGTGGACGGGATCCGACATCCGCTGCAAGTTGCAGCGCACGTCGATCGCCGCGAGATCGAGCGGCTCGGGCTTCGCGAGCGGGGACAGCAGCACGCGCGCTTGTGCGTGCGTCAGCCAGCCCAGCACCTTGCCGGCGTCCTCGAACTGCGTCTGCAGATCGAATGCGTAGCCTTCCTCGGTGCGCGTGAGACGCGAGCGCAGCCGCTTCGTCTCGGAGTCGCCGACGGCGAGCGCGCGGAAGAAGTACAGGTCGCGGATCTCGAAGGGACGCAGCGGATGCTCGCACTGCGCGAGTGCCGCGCGGATCAGCTCGAAGTAGCCGCTGCCCGGAATCACGGCGTGGCCGGCGCGCGTGCGGTGCTCGTCGAGGATCCAGTGCGTGTCGGGGCGGTAGCGCGCCGAGAGCACGAGGTGCGCGCGGCGATCGTCGACGCGCGATTCGTACAGCGGATGGTCGACCGGACTCGTGCGAGGCGGCGTGTCCGCGCTCGCGGGTGTGCGTCGTGCGGCGGCCTCGGATGCCATGCCGACCTCGTTCCACACGCCCCAGTTCACCGCGATCGTGTGCATGCCGCTCTCTCGGCGGCTCGTCGCGTAGGCGTCGAGGAATGCGTTCGCGGCGACGTAGTCGACTTGGCCCGCCGGCGCGATCCACGCGCTCGTGGACGAGAAGAGCACGCAGAAGTCCGGCGGAGCCTCGGCGAGCAGCGCGTCGAGCACGAGCGTGCCGTGCACTTTCGGCGTGAAGACCTCCTCGATGTCGGTCTGCGTCTTCGTCGGGATCAGGCCGTCCGACAGCACGCCGGCGGTGTGGAACACGCCTTCGATCCGGCCGAAGCGTCGCTGCGCGTCGTCGATCACACCCCGCAGCGCGACGATGTCGGTGATGTCCGCGGCGGCCACCAGCACCTCGGCGCCGTGGGCCTCGAGCGCGCGGATCTTCTGGATGCGGTGCGTCGTGGTATTCGCGAACGTCGTGCGTGCGAGCCACGCATCCCACTCGCGTCGATCGGGCAGTGCGCTGCGGCCGACGAGCACGAGCTTCGCCTTGTGCGTCCGCGCGAGGAACTCGGCCGTGACGAGGCCGAGCCCGCCGAGTCCGCCGGTGATCAAGTACACGCCGCCGTCGCGCAGGTGCGGCGTGGCATCCGTGCTCGGGGGTGCGAGGCGCGCGAGCGTTTGCTCGTAGCGCTTGCCGTTGCGATACGCGACGGTGCGGTTTGCAGCGGGATGCTCGCACTCCCGTGCGAGCAGATCGGCGAGCGCGTTCACGAGCTTCTTCGGGAGCTTGCGCTCCGAGCCCGTGCCGTGACCCGCGCCTTGACCGGGCAGCGACACGTCGATCGCGGTCGTCGTCACGCCGGTTAGCTCGCGCGGGATCACGCGGCAAGGACCGAAGAGCGTCGCCTTGTCCGGGTACGGCAGCGCCTCGCCCGCGACCGACTGCGTGCCGTTCGCGACGACGTGGATCGAGAGCGGTCCTTGCACGCCTTCGTCGCACAGGGCCTGTGCGAGGAAGAACAAGCTGTAGAAGCCGCGCTCTTGGTTGCGGTGGAAGAAGCTGGATCCAGGCCGGAAGCTCTCGCTCTCCGTGACCATCCACAGGTGCGCGACGGCGGCCGGCACGGTGCCGTTCGCGACGAGATCACGCACCAGCGCGTCGTAGCCCTCGCGACCGTGCTCCGGTGACAAGAAGTACTCCGTCCTCGACGCGCGGAAGTACGAATCGCTCTCGCGCACGGTCACGACGTCGTGACCGCGCTGCTTCAAGCGCGCGACGAGCGCCGTGCCGATCTGCGCGTCGTCCAGGAACACGAGCCACGTCTGCTTGGCTGTCGTCTCGCTGGCACGATCGAGCGCGCGCTCGTTCCACACCGGCTGCGAGAACCACTCGTCGAAGCTCTCGAGCTTCACCGGTCCCGTGGCTTCGGGAGCCGCGAGTGCGGGCTTGCCCGGTTCGATCCAGTAGTGGCGCTTCTGGAAGGCGTACGTCGGGAGCGAAACGCGCACGCGGCGCTCGTCGTTCCAGAGTCGATCGATGTCGACGGCCACGCCGCTCGCCCAAAGTCGTCCGAGCACCGCGGTGAAGAACGCGACGTCGGACACGGATTCGTCGACGTGGCGCAGCGACGAGAGCACGCACGTCGACGGACGGACGTCGGGATGCTGGCGCGCGAGGGAGGAGAGCACCTTGCCCGGGCCGACTTCGAGCAGTACGCGCGAAGAGTCCGTGAGCAGCGTCTTCACGCCGCCCTCGAAGCGGATCGTGTTGCGCAAGTGCGCGACCCAGTACTCCGGGTCGGTCGCTTGCGCGGGCGTGATCCACGTGCCGGTGTGATTCGACACGAATGGGATCTGCGGCGGCTTGAGTACGATCTGCTTCAGGTACGCCCGGAACTCGCCCAGGATCGGATCGAGCAAGCGCGAGTGCGCGGCGATCGCGATCGGGATGCGGCGCGTTTCGATCTCGAGGCTCGACAGCTTCTGCGCGAGCGCGTCGAGCGCGCGCGTGTCGCCCGATGCGACGCACAGTCCCGGCGCGTTGACGGCCGCGAGATCGAGCCCTTCTCCGAGGTGCGTCCGGAGTTCGGCTTCCGTGAGCGCCACGCTGAGCATGCCGCCGGCGGGCACGCGCTCGAACAGATCGCCGCGCAGGCTGACGAGGCCGAGGCAATCGCCGAAGCTCAGCACCCCGGCGAGGCACGCGGCCGTGTTCTCACCCATGCTGTGACCGAGCATCGCGCTCGGCGTGACGCCCCACGACATCCACAGCTTCGCGAGGCTGTACTCGACGAGGAAGATCGCCGGCAGCTGGAGCGACGGACGCTCGAGCTCGAGCGCGACCCGCGCGAGATCCTCGTCGCGCGCGAACAAGAGCGGGCGCAGGTCCTTGCCGAAGCGCGTGCGGAGCTCTGCCAGTCCGCGATCGATGTGGTCGCGGTAGACGGGCTCGCTGTCGTACAGATCGCGGCCCATCCGCGGGTGTTGCGCGCCGCCACCGGGCAGCAGGAAGGCGACGGACGTCTTCGTGCTCGGCGCGCTGTGCGTGAACACACGCCGCGTGTCGAGCGCTTCCAGCAGCGCGGCCGCTTCCTCGTGACTGCTCGCGGCGAGCACGCGCCGTTCGGCGAACGCGCGTCGACCCTTCGCGAGCGTGAACGCGACGTCCGCGAGCGGCTGGCTCGCATGTGTGCGCAGGTGCTGCGCGAGGTTCTTCGACTGTTGATCCAGCGCCGCGCGGTTCTTCGCGGACAGCGTGATCAACTGGTACGGCCGGGCGGAGGGCGAGGGCTCCGTGGTCGGGGCTTCCTCGACGATCACGTGTGCATTCGTACCGCCGACGCCGAGCGAGTTGATCCCCGCACGTCGTGGCACAGCGTTCGAGCGCTTCCAATCCGTGAGAGACGCGTTGACGTAGAACGGCGTGGCGGCGAAGTCGATGTTCGGGTTCGGCGCTTCGTAGTTGAGCGTCGGCGGAATCTGCGCGTGCTCCAGCGCGAGCGCGACCTTGATCAGGCTCGCGACGCCGGCTGCCGTGTCGAGGTGACCGATGCTCGTCTTGACCGAGCCGACGCCGCAGTAGCCCTGCTTGTCCGTCGACTCGCGGAAGGCCTGCGTCAGCGCCGAGATCTCGATCGGATCGCCCATCGGCGTGCCGGTGCCGTGGCACTCGACGTACTGGATCGTGTCGGCGCCGACGTTCGCGACGGAGAGCGCCTCGGCGATCGCCGCGGCTTGTCCGCCGACGCTCGGCGCGAGGTAGCCGACCTTGCCGGCTCCGTCGTTGTTGATCGCGGAGCCGCGGATCACGGCATAGACGTGGTCGTTGTCGGCGAGTGCGTCGGCGAGTCGCCGCAAGACGACGACGCCCACGCCGCTGCCGAAGATCGTCCCTTGCGAGCGGTGGTCGAACGCGCGGCAGTGCCCGTCGGGCGAGAGGATCTCGCCTTCGTGGAAGAGATAGCCGCGCCGGTGCGGGAGCTCGATCGTGACGCCGCCGGCGAGCGCCATGTCGCACTCGCCTGACAGCAAGTTCTGACACGCCATGTGCACGGCGACGAGCGACGTCGAGCACGCCGTCTGCACGTTCACGCTCGGACCCTTCAAGTCGAAGTTGTACGAGACGCGCGTCGCGAGGAAGTCCTTGTCGTTGCCGGTGTGGCGCAGCAGGAACAGGCCGACGGACTCGACGAGCGCTGGATTCGTGAGCAGGTTGAACGCGAAGTACGCGCCCATGCCGCAGCCCGCGAACACGCCGATCGCGCCGTCGAACGATTCCGGCGGATGTCCGGCGTCCTCGATGGCCTCCCACGCGCATTCGAGGAAGTGACGGTGCTGCGGATCGAGGATCGCCGCTTCCTTCGGGCTGAAGCCGAAGAACTCCGCGTCGAAGTGCTCCATGTCCGGCAGCACGAGCCCGGAGCGCACGTAGTTCGGCATGCGCAACACGCTCTCGGGCACGCCGCGCTCGATGAGTTCGTCCTTGGTGAAGGCCTGCACGGCTTCGACGCCGTCGCGCAGGTTCTTCCAGTACTCGCGCACGTTGCGGGCGGCGGGAAAGTGTCCCGCCATGCCCACGATCGCGATGTCGGTGTCGGAGATGCTCTGGGGATCCGCGTTCGTCATGGGGAGTCGGTGATCAGGAAGGGGAGCCCTTGCGCTTGCGCCGCGACGCGAGCGACTCGCGCCGCGCCTTGCCGCGGTCCGCGCTCTTCTGCAGTTCCTCGGACGAGCCGTCGGAGGACAGGTGATCCGTCAGCGAGCGAATGGTCGGGAAGCGGTAGAGATCGGTGAGCGACACCGCCTGCTGCACCATCTTCGCGAGCTTGCGGTGCAAGCGGACGACGAGCAGCGAGTGTCCGCCGATGTCGAAGAAGTTGTCCTCGACGCCGATCTTCGATTGCCCGAGCGTCTCCTGCCACAGCTCGAGCAACAGCGTCTCGAGACCGTTCTCGGGTGCGACGTAGCTCGCAGCACGGTTCTCCTCGAGCGCCTCCGGCGGCGGCAGCGCCTTGCGATCGACCTTGCCGTTCGGCGTGAGCGGCATCCGATCGAGGAACGCGAAGTGCGCCGGCACCATGTACTCGGGCAGCTTCGCGCGCAGCTGCTCGCGCAGGTCCGCGATCTCGGGCCGCTGCGTGTCGGCGACGACGTACGCGACGAGGCGTGCGTCGCCGGGTGTGTCTTCGCGCGCGAGGACGATCGCCTCGCGTACGTTGCGTGCGAGCGAGAGCTGCGCCTCGATCTCGCCGAGCTCGATGCGGTAGCCGCGGATCTTCACCTGGAAGTCGGTGCGGCCGAGGAACTCGACCGTGCCGTCGCGCCGCCAGCGCACGAGGTCACCGGTCTTGTACATGCGCGCGTTGCCCGCGTGCGCACCGGCGCGGAACGGATCGGCGACGAAGCGCTCGGCGGTCAGCTCCGCGCGGTTGAAGTAGCCGCGCACGACGCCGTCGCCGCCGATGTAGAGCTCGCCGGGAACGCCGATCGGCACCGGCCGGAGCTCTTTGTCGAGCACATAAAACTGCGTGTTCGCGATCGGCGTGCCGATCGGAATCGACGTCGGCGACCGATCGACTGGGTGCGTCGACGACCAGATCGTGGTCTCGGTCGGACCGTACATGTTGGTGACGGTCGCCGACGTGAGCACGCGGCCCATCTCCTGCGCCAGCGCGATCGGAAACGCCTCGCCGCCGATCATGACGTGCTTCAGCGTGCGCAGCGACGCGTGATTCTGCTCGTCGGTGAGCAGCATGCGCATCATGGACGGCGTGCACTGCAGGTGCGTCACGCGGTGGCGGGCGATCTGTGCGCGCACCGAGTAGTCGCCGCTCGCTCCGGCGGCCGGAATGCTCGCCTCGGCGCGCACGCGGTCGAGGTCGTTCAGCATCGGCAGCACGAGGTCGGTCGGCACGCCGAAGTCGATCAGGCAAGCAATCTCGTCGACGCCGATCGCGCTGAGCGAGTCGACCATCGCGATGCACGTCTCCTGCGTGCCGAACAAGCCGCTCGTCTCGTAATAGCGCTCGAACGCGTGCTCGAGCAGCGCGTCGTGCTCTTCCGGCGTGAGCTGTGAGAACTCGTCGCCCGCGGCGTCCGCTGCGACGTTCTTCGGCTTCTGGAACGCGGGGAAGGCCCACGCGTACTGCTTCAGCAGGCTGAGCGAAGTGCCCAAGTAGTTCTTGAGCGGCTGGCGCACGATGTCGCGCACTTGCTCGTCGCTGTCGCCGACATACGTGTGCAGCATCAGCGACACGACGCCCGCGTCGGGATCGAAGCCCGCTTCTGCGCGCGCCTTGCGGTACAGGGCGATCTTCGGCGCGAGTTGCTCGATCGACTGGCCGAGCAGGTGCGTGAGCACGTTGGCGCCGATGCGACCCGCCTGCTCGTACGTCTCGGGATTGCCGGCGGTCGTGACCCAGATCGGCAGCTCTTTCTGCACCGGCCGCGGCAGAGTGCGCACGGCGACGGTCGTTCCGGTCGCGCCCGGGAACTCGACCGTGTCTCCACGCCAGAGCTTCTGCACGGTCTCCGTGCTCTCGAACATGACGCGCTTCGCTTCCGCGTAGTTCTGCGGCATCAAGAGGAAGTCGTTCGGCTGCCAGCCCGACGCGATCGAGATCGCGGCGCGGCCGTTCGACAGGTTGTCGACGATCGACCACGCCTCGGCGATGCGCACCGGATGGTGCAGCGGCACGACGATGCTGCCGGCGCGGATCTGCACGTTCTTCGTGATCGCGGCCACGGCCGCGCCGGTCACAGCCGGGTTCGGATACAGGCCCCCGAACGCGTGGAAGTGGCGCTCCGGCGTCCACACGGCGACGAAGCCGTGCGCGTCGGCGAACCGCGCACCTTCGAGCAGCAAGCGGTACTTGTCGTTCGACGACTCGTCGGCGTCGCTCGAGAAGTAGAACAGGCTGAAGTCCATCGGCTTCTTGCGCGCGCTCGCCGTCGGCGCGTCGCCGGACCTCTCGCGATCCCTGTAGAGCACGACTTGGAAGCCGCGCGCGAGCGTCCACAGGAGCTCGAGCACCGAGATGTCGAACGACAGGCTCGTCACCGCGAGCCACGTGCCCGGCGTCGGGTGCGGAATGCGCGCGTCGATGCCGGTGAAGAAGTTGACGACGTTGCGGTGCTCGACCATCACGCCCTTCGGCTTGCCAGTCGAGCCCGACGTGTAGATCACGTACGCGAGGTTCTCCGGCTGCGCCGCAGGTGCGAGGTTCACGCGCGCACCGTTCGCGATCACGCTCCAATCCGAGTCGATGCGCACGACCTTCGCCGGGGTACCGGCCAGATTCGGTGCGAGCGACTCCTGCGTGACGAGCAGTGCTGCGCGGCTGTCCTCGAGCATGTACGCGACGCGGTCCTTCGGGAACGCGGGATCGAGCGGGACGTACGCGCCGCCGGCCTTGTGGACGCCGACGATCGCGACGACGAGATCGAGCGAGCGCTCGAGATACACGCCGACCAGGCTGTCGGGCCGCACGCCGAGACCGCGCAAGTGGGCCGCGAGCTGATTCGCACGCTCGTTGAGCTCGCGGTACGACAGCGAGCCGTCCTCGCAGACGACCGCCGGCGCATCCGGCGACTTGCGTGCGCGCTCCTCGATCAATTGGTGCACGCACACTTCGCGCGGAAAGTGTTCGTCGGTTCGATTCCAGCCGCGGATCACGAGCTCGCGCTCTTCCGGCGCGAGCAGCTCGAGCTCCGCGATCGGGCGCGCGGGATTGCGCGTCAGCTCCTGGAGGAACGACTCGATCTGCCGGCGTAGCGCGGCCGCGTCATCCGGCGCGAGTCGGCCCTGGTCGTAGGCGATCCACGCACCGTTGCCATCCGTCGACGCGATCCACGTGAGCACGCGTCCGCTCGGCGGACGGAAGCTCGCGGCGGAGGGTTGCACGGCGACGCCGACCGGCAGTAGCGCGGGGCCGATCGAGTCCGCGCGCAGCGCGAGCTCGGGGTGACGGCCGACGAGGTCGCGCATCCACGTCTTGTGCTTGCGCAGACGCTCGCGCTCGCTCTCGAACGACGCGCGTGCGCCTTCGAAGCTCGCGCCTGCATCGAAATCGACCGCGAGCGGAACCTCCGGCGACGCCCACGCCGTGAAGCCGTCGATCTCGGCGCGCAGATCCTCGTCCGTGTACGCGAGATGGAACGTGTACGTCCCGGCGAGGCGCGCGACGTACGCCGCGAACGCCGCGATCAGCGCGTCGCGTCGCGCGAGCGGGCCGGCGACGGACGCGAAGTCCGCGGGCACGGTGACCTTCTCGACGCGTGTCGTGCCGCTGCCTTCGAGCGCGGCGTACGGGATCTCGACCGGCGCGAGGCGCGCGAGACGCTTGCACCAGAACGCTTCGCCCTTGGCCAGCGCGGCGTGCAAGCTCGTGAGCCGCTCCGAACGCTCGGCGGTCAGCACGTCGAGTTGCGCACCCGCGGCGAGCTTCCAACGCTGCGTGACATCGGCGAGCGCGAGTGGACGACCGCAGAGCTTCGAGAGCGCCGTGATCGCGAGCTCGCCCTCGCCCGTGGCAACCACGATCTCGCGCTCGTTCACGACGATCACGCTGCCGGGTGTCGCCGTCGACGCGCCCTCCGAGCGCGGCCGCGCCTGCGCCCGCAGCACCGCGGCGACGTCGCCGCGGTACGCGATCGTCGGGAAGCCGAGCGGGTTCGCATAGCGGGCGCCGAAGTCGAGCGCGCGCACGAGCGCTTCGAGCTCGGTGGCCGGACGCGCCCAGTCGAGCACCGACGCCTGGCGCGGCCGATCGTGGCGGCCGAAGTAGTTGCGGCTGGACAGGTCCTGCGCGCGGCGTTGCACGCGGCCACCCGCGAGCGCGTCGGCGAGATCCGCGAACGAGCTCATCGCGACCTCGAAGTTGCGCGTGTTGAGCGTGAGCGACGTCTCGCCCGGCGCGACGTCGAACGTGCGCTGCTCGAGGATCTCGCCCAAGTCGGCACCGGCCGTCATCACGTGCCACGTGATGCCGTACGTGCGCTCTTGGTTCATGAGCGCCCACGCCGGTGCGTTCAGACCGGCGTAACGCGGCAGCGGACCGTCGTGGAAGTTGATCGCGAGCTTGCGCGGCAAGGCGAGCACTTCGGCCGAGATCAACGCGAGATGCGTGATGCTGAACAAGTAGTCGAACGGCCGCGCCTCGAGCGCCGCCTTGTAGTCCGACTGCGCGTCGTAGATCGGGATCTCTTTCGAGGCGGCCCAGCTGCCGATCGCGTCGGCGGACGAGATCACGCCGAGGATCTTGTGGCCTTTGGCGAGCAGGATCTCGCCGCATTCCACGAGCAGAGTGTCCGCGCCAATGAGGAAACAGTCGAAGCGTTCCATGTTGCCCACTTTGGTCAGGGGAGGGGACGTCCGGGCGCGCTCCAAAGCGCGCGGGACGGCCCTAACACATCGGTCGCGGCGCACTCGTTTCGTGATGGGGAGTCGCACCTCTGCGGCTGCGCGTCCGCCGCGATCACGGTGCGCGGAAACGATTTCGAGGCGCGCTCACGCCGCGCGCACCCGCGTGTCGATCATCGTGCGATGCACACGGTTCCGCACGGTCGTGCCGCCCCGCGCAAGCTGTGCGACTCCCCTCGGCTCGTCGGAGGCTCTGCGTGACTCTCGCGACGAAGCGCGCGCTGCGCACCGACTCGGAGTCGCGCTCCGAGCGCTCGCCCGACGCCGAGCGCGCGGCGGTGAACGCGCGCGCCGGGCGGAGCGCGGTGTGGACGCTGGCTGGATTCGGCGGCGGCCAAGTGCTGCGCCTCGGCGGCAACCTCCTGCTGACGCGACTCTTGTTCGCGGAAGCGTTCGGAGTGATGGCGCTGGTCACCGTGTTCATGACGGGGCTCGCGCTGTTCTCCGACGTCGGGATCGGACCGAGCATCATCCAGAGTCGGCGCGGCGACGATCGCCGCTTCCTGAACACCGCCTGGACGGTGCAGGTCGCGCGCGGGGCCGTGCTGTGGATCGCGTCGTGCGCGCTGGCCGTGCCGTTCGCGTCGTTCTACGGCGAGCCGAGTCTCGCGTGGATCCTGCCGGTGTCGGGGCTGACCGCGCTGCTCGCGGGCTTCAACTCCACCAAGCTGTTCACGATGAACCGCAACCTCGACATGAAGCGGGTCATCGTCGTCGATCTCGCGTCGCAGGTCGCGGGACTCGTCGTGATGGTCGGCTGGGGGCTCGCGTACCCGTCGATCTGGTGCCTGGTCGCGGGCGGGCTCGTGACGAGCGCGGGGAAGATGGCGCTCTCGCACGTGTTGCTGACCGGTGAGAGCAATCGCTTCGCGTGGGACCAGGACGCGGCGCGCTCGCTGTTCGCGTTCGGCCGCTGGATCTTCCTGTCGACGTTGCTCACGTTCCTCGTGATGCAGTCCGACCGGCTGATCTTCGGGAAGATGATCCCGATGAGCCTGCTCGGCGTGTACAGCATCGCGCTGATGTTCGCGACGCTGCCGTCGATCGTCGCCGGCTACCTCGGCAACCAGATCGTGTTCCCGCTCTACAGCCGCATTCACAACGCCGGGGAGTCGCTCGCGCCCGTCTACACGCGCTCGCGCTGGCTCGCGATGATCACCGGCGGCTTCTTGCTCTCGAACTTGATCACGGCGGGTCCGGCGATGATCCGCGTGCTCTACGACGCGCGCTACGAGGACGCCGGCTGGATCCTGCAGCTGCTCGCGTGCGCCGCGTGGTTCGGAGTGATGGACGCGACGAACGTGCCGACGCTGCTCGCGCGCGGCAAGGCGGGCTGGATGGTGGCGGCGAACGCGACCAAGCTCGCCGCGATGGTGGGGCTGATTCCGCTCGGCTTCGCGCTCGGCGGGTTCCCCGGAGCCGTGATCGGCTTCGTCGCTGCGGAAGGGTTCCGCTACGGCGTGTCGGCGTGGGCCACGAACGCGAGCGGCTTGAAGGGCTGGACGCAGGATCTCGGCTTGTCGATGCTCCTCGTCGCGGCGTGCGTCACGGGTCATCTCGTCGCGGTGTTCAGTGCGGGGCACGAGCTGGCACCGTTCTGGATCGCGGCCGCGACCGTGCTCGTGACGAGCGCGTTCTGGATCTCGCCGGCTCTGAGTCACGTGCGGCGGATGCGCGGCGAGCAGCGCTCGCTGCTCGGCATCTGACGCTGCGCGTGCAACTTCTGCCGATCGCGACGCGGTCGATGCCGTCGAGAACGCGCGCCTGCGCGCGCTGGGGCGTGCGAGACGACGGCATGGATTGTGCGCTCTGCGTTCACCGCGCGAGCGCCGCGCAAGAGCATGTTCCCCTCCTCGAAACCCGGCCATGGCCGCCATCGCTGCTCGGACTGGCTCGTGTTCTCGCGCGATCTCGCGGCGGGAACGTCACCGGACAAGGAATGCCTGGAGTCGCTGCGACGGCGTGGTTTTCGTGCGGTCGTCAACCTGAACGCGGAAGGTGTCGCGGGTGCGCCGCTCTCGCCGAACGTCGAGGCGACGTGGGCACATGCTGAAGCGCTCGAGCACGCGCGCCTGGCGCTGTACGACTTCCCGAGCTCGCGCGACGTCGACGCATTCGTCGAGCTCTACGAACGCATGCCGAAGCCGCTCTACGTGCACTCGGTCGACGGAGCGAGCGCGCTCACGCTCGCTCGGATCGCGGTGTTCGTGTCTGGCGGTGAACTCGACGAGCGCGTCGAGCAGCTGCTCGCGCCGCGTCTCACCGAAGAGTGGCGGCGTTTCGCGGCGACGGAGATCGCGACGCGGTCTGCGCGCCCACGTGTGCTCACGACGCGAAACGAATGAGGCTCGAGGCAGCCGGCATTTCTCACCACGTCCTGCTGCGCCGTCGCGACAGACGTGTTGAGAAGTACCGGCTACCCGCCGTGCGCGGGCCGCGCTAGCTCGCCGCCGCGTTGCGGCAAGCGCGTCGAAATGCGCTCACGGCCAATCGATCGCGAGCGCGTTGCTGAGGTTCGTCGTCGCCGCGCTGCAGAAATTCGCCGCCGCGTTGCGGTAGAAGAGTTGGTAGTGCGCGGTCGCGCCTGCGGCTTGTGCGGTCGCGACCGACACCGGCACCGTCTGCACATCGTTCGGATAAGTCCAGATGCCGAGCGGCGCTCCGTTCGTGCCCGCGTTGTGGCCGCCGAAGCGCACGAGGTCGCCGCTCACACAGCGCACGCCGTCGCCGGACGCGATGCCGGCCGCCGTCGTCGCGTTGCCTTTGATCAGGAACGCGAAGCCCGAGTACACGGCCGCGACGTCGCCGGTGAACGTGAGCGTGTCCGGCGTGAGCGTTCCGTTCGCCGAAAGGTGCGCGCCGTCGAGGCTGAACGAGTTCGCGCAGCCGTGACCGGGTGCGCCGGACGGATTCGGCACGACGTTCGGCGGCGCGCACGGGCACGGAGTCGCGAGCGAGCCATCGCCGAAGCAGTAGGCGACGGACGTGACTCCGTTCACGACGAAGTCGAGGAACGGCGTGCTGCCGGTGTTGCCGTGCTCGTCGGTCGACACGGCGCGGTACGCGATCGTGCCGGCGAGCTCGCCCGGGATCTCGCCGCGGAACACTTGGCCTTGCGAGCTGCGCATCGGGAACGTGAGCGTCGGCCCTCCGTTCACTTGCACCTCGAGGCGCGTGTCGGCGTACCAAGTCGTGTAGTAACTCGCGTTGTCGTACACCTGCACGCGCACGACGGTCGGCGCCGGACCGGCGGCGCGATCGGGTGCTTGCTCCAATCGATGGAGCCGCGGCGCGAAGGTGTCGTCCGCGGTCGTGACATTCAGCGAGAGCGCATTGGCACCTCCTCCGTCGCGCGCCGACATGGCGTCCGTGTCGCCGTCGTCGTCGATATCGGCCGTGTCCGCGTCGAGCGAGCCGCTGCCGAGCGACAAACCCGGCACGAGCGTCCAGCCTCCGCTCCCGTTCGTGTTCTGGAAGACGTGGTCGGGGCCGCCGAACGCGGCGATGAAGAGGTCGAGATCGCCGTCGTTCTCGTAGTCGAAGAAGTCGCCTTCGTTGTCGTCGTTGCCGGAGTTCGGGATGGTGAACGTGCAGCAGTACGTTCCGTCGCCGTCGTTCAGGAACGTGCCGTCACTGAACCCGAGCCAGTTGAGCCCGTAGACGTCGAGGTCGCCATCGTCGTCGAAGTCACCGAGCTCCTGCGCGTAGTGCCCGCCGCCGAACGCGTAGTTGGGCGGGAAGGTCGCTGCTGCGACGTCGCGAAACGCGGTCAGCACACCGCCGTTCTCCTCCAAGAGGTTGCGGAACATGCGCGGCAGCTCGCCGCGCGAGCCGTGCAGGAGATCGAGGTCGAGATCGCCGTCGACGTCGCCGATCTCGATGTCGAGCGCCGTCATCGCGATGTCGCAGCGCGAGCCATCCGACACCGTCGTGTTGCTCTGGTGCGTCCCGGAGCACCACAGCCCCGGGCTCCCGTTCGTGATCTGCGACGTCGTGAGCTGGAATCCCGACGGGTTGAACTCCGCGAAATGACCGCTGCCGTCGTTCAGGAACATGCGCGTCGGCACTTGGCCGCCGAACGCACCGCCGTACGTCGAGTGCACGAGGTCGAGGTCGCCGTCGTTGTCGAGGTCGCCGAAGTCGCAGTCGCACGACCAATCGATAAAGCCGCCACCTGCGAGCACCGCAATCGAGGGCACGGAGGATCCCGCGCCGCCGAGCCCGATCCAGCGCGCTGCGGTCTCGTCGACGTAGAACCCGGACGTCGCCGGGGCCGGACCGTTGTTGCGCCACCAGCGGTTCGTCTGCGGAAAGATCTGCGACGTGTTCGAGACGGAGATGTCGGCGTCGGAATCCGCGTCGAAGTCGACGAACTCGATGTCCCGACTCTGGTCGAGGATCACCGGACAGCGCGTCGCCGTCTCGTCGGCGAAGAACCCGATCGTGCCGCTCTGCGCGTGGCCGAGATTGATCCAGATCCGGTTCTGGTCCTGGTCCGAGTCGCCACCGTCGGCGAACGCTGCATCCCAGTCGCCGTCGAGATCGACGTCGGCGAAGTCGACGTTCTCGGTGCTCGAGTTGTTGAACGGATTGCCCTGCGGGATCTGGCCGGGCGCGCCGACGAGCTGTGCGCGCGCGTTGCCGATGAACAGCGCCGAAGCGGATGCCGCTGCGAGCGCGACGCGATGGAAGCGCGGAACCGACATGGATTGCTCCTCAGGAACCCAGACTTGCGGAGCGCGCGCCGGCGGCGAAGTGCGGGGACGGAACGCGGCGATCGCGGCGCTCACTATAGCGGCGATCCGCGGTCACGACCGGCTGCTCGCAACGAGCGAACGCACGACGCACCCGCAGCAGGACGTGGTGAGAAGTGCGGGCCAGCGGAGTCACGCCGCGCGGCGTGTTTCGCTCGACTCGGTGCGTGTGCGATCGCGTCCGTGCGGCGTGCGAGCGCATCCGTAGCGCAGGAAGTCCGCGACCAAGTGCGGCGGATCGTCGACGGGGCGGCGGCGCACGAACCCGATCGCGCGGCGCAGGAGCGTGCCCGCGAGCCAGGCGAGACTCGCGATCGCGCAGTACGTAGGGCCGTAGTTCTTGACGAAGTAGCGGCGCCGCGAGTCGAACCAGTAACGCGGACGCCGCTTCGGCGGCTCGTGACGGTTGGTGACGCCCGTGCTCTGGCCAACGAGGTGCACGACGCGGCTCTCGGGCACGAACCAGCACGGCCAGCCCGCGCGCGCTGCGCGCAGCGTGAAGTCGAGCTCCTCGTAATAAAGGAAGTACTCCTCGTCCATGAGCCCGACGTCGTCGAAGACCGCGCGCCGCACGATCATGCTCGCGCCCGACACCCAATCGATCGGGTGCGCGTGGTCGACGAGCGGCGGCGCGATCTTGTAGCGCGCGAGCACGCGCGACACGGCGCCGATCTGCAGCGTGTGCTCGAGCTCGCCCGGGATCGAGAGGAAACGGAAACGGCAGTGCTGCGGCGTGCCGTCGGGATCTTCGAGCCGACTGCCGGCGATGCCGACGTCCGCGTGCGCGTCCATGAAAGCGAGCAGCGCGCGCAACGCGCCGGGACGCACCACCGTGTCGGGGTTCAGGAACAGCACGTACTCGGGCCGGTCGACGGCTGCGTGGTCGAGGAAGCGCTCGGTCGCGCGATTGTTGCCGTACGAGAACCCGCCGTTCGCCGGCAGCGCGAGCACGCGCGCCCACGCACCGAAGCCGTGCTCCGCGATCGTGCGCTCCAAGAGCTCGACGGAGCCGTCGCCCGACGCGTTGTCCGCGACGACGGCGAGAGCACCGGGTAGCTCGGCCATCTCGCTCGCGAGGGAGCGCAAGCAATCGGCGACGAGTGCGCCCGTGCGGTAGTTGACGATCGCGATCAGGAGGCGCATGCGATCAGCTCGAGGTGTAGACGCGCGCGGCCACGAGCGCGTGCGGACGGCGTGAGCTCGCGTGCGGCGCGCGTGCGCGGCGGCGAGCCGGTGCGAGCGCGAGCCCGGCGAGGCTGCCGAGCGCGAGGAAGTAGATCGGGTTGACGAGCGCGTTCATCAAGCAATCGATCCAGTAGAGTCCGGCGATCGCGCACAGCGCCGCCGCGGGCGCCAGTTCGCGACGGTGCCAAGTCCGCGGCGGATGCGCGCGCGCGAACGCGACGAGCGGCACGAGGAACGTGCCCATGTACGCGGCGAGACCGACGAGCCCGTACATGCCGAGCACGAGGATCCAGAGTCCGTCGACGACGATCAGGTTCTGCGACGGGTCCTCGGGATTCTCGCGGATCATGCTGCGGCCGAATCCGCCCCAGCCGAGGAGCGGTTGCTCGAGTGCGCGCGCGGAGAGCAAGTTCTCGTTGTGGATGCGGAACTCGACCGACTCCGCGCGCTCGGCACCGAACGTCTGCGCGAACTCGATCGCCTCCTGTGCGTCCCACACGCCGGTGCCGCGAATGGCGACGTAGGCGATCGGCACGCAGATCACCAGCACGAACGGGATCTGCGTGCGGAAGCGGATCGTCGCCCACAGGATCGCGACACCGGCGGCGAGCAGGATCAGCGCACCGGTCGAGCGGCACAGCACGGTCGTCGCGAGCAACGCGAGCAAGAGCGGTGCGAGCGGGATGCCGCGCACGGCTCGCAGCGCGCGCGCGCGCCACAGCGCGAGGCCGCACAGGCAGGCCGCGCTCATCCACAGACCGACCATGAGCCCGTGATTCATGAACACCATCGGGCGATAGCCGCTGTAACGCACGGTCTGAATGAAGTCGTGCTGGTGGAATCCGTACACCCAGCGGTGGAGTTGCGGGCTCATTCGGATCTCGATCAAGCAGAGCGGCACGTACACGAGCCCGGCGACGAAGATTCCGGTCGCGAGCAGGCGCTGGCGCTGCACATCGGCGAAGTACATGCGCCCCGTCATGTACGGCAAGCCGTACATGACGGTCTGCTGCAGCGTGGACGAGACCCCGTTGTACGCGCCGAGATCGTTCGCGATCGAAGTGAAGAACGGCACTGCGCAGAAGCACGCGATCGGCACGTCGACGAGGTGCGGTCGCACGCGCGCGAAGCGGGTCGAATCGAACAGGATCGTGCCGAGTGCGACGCCGATGTGGATCGTCGCGGACTTGCTGAAGTCCGAGTAACCCGGCAGATCGAACGTGGCGACGGGCAGGAAGAGCTGTCCGAGCAGGTACAGCCACAGCACGGTCTTCACCCCGGGTCGGAGCGCGAGCGCGAGGCATGCGAAGGGGACGAAGCCGAAGATCGCGAGGGGGACGAGGAAGCTCATCCGGACGCTCGCGGCCGCCGGCGACCGGAGCGCGACATGGCCGCGGGCTCGGGCGTCTGGAGCGCGCCGATCTCGTCTTCACAGAGCGCGCGCGGCCGTGAGCTCGCGCGACTCGACGCGAAGTCGGGCGAGAACCGCACGACTCGTCGAGATTCGACGATCGGCGTCTGGACCTCCGTGCGAGCGCCGATCTGCCGCCCGCGCCCTCTCCTCGATGCGCGCGTCATGGTGGACTCACCCGCCATCGGATGCGCGCGACCGAGGTCTTGAGCCTTGCTTTCTGGAACTCGCCCGACAAGACTCCGCATCCCCAAAGGCAGAGGCTTGTCCAGAGTTGGCTCAAGCGTTTAGGATGTTGCATCCGAAAACGCGCGGCAGAGAAGAGTCGACTGGGATAACCAGCGATAGGAGGGGAATGATGCCTCGAGAAGAGTCGTGGCCGGGAGTCCGGCCGCACACAGGGCAGGTATTGGCAATGCTGACCGCCGTAATCGCGTGTCTCGTCGCCGTTGCAACGACTGCACCGATCGCCGTCGCGCGCGAGTTCACACGCGCTGGCTTCGTCGTGCTGCAGTCGTCCGAGTTCGAGACCGCCGGCACGATCGGCGGCCCGTTTCCCGGGCGCGAGCGGACCTACACCGTCGAGAACCTGACCGACCAGGCGATCACGTGGTCGGCGTTCGCCGACGTCGATTGGATCGAGTTCTCGGTTGGCGGCGGCGACCTCGAGCCGGGCGAGAGCACGACGGTCGTCGCTGCGCTCGATCCGCACGCGGTGAACGCGCTGCCGGAAGGCGACTATGCGGCGCGCCTCGTGTTCCGCGACATGACCACGGAGGACTTCGAGCAACGCGAGATCCTCTGCCGCGTGCGCGTCGAGGCGCCGCAGCCAGGTCTGCGCGTCAGTCCCGGCGACGACTTCGACGTCTCGCTGCGAGTCGGCGATCCGTTCCTGCCCGACGTGCGCACGTACACGCTCGCGAACACGGCGGACACGCCGCTCGCCTGGAGCGCGGCCGCGAACGCGGAGTGGGTCGAGATCTCGACGACGAGCGGGGAGCTCTTGCCCGGCGAATCGGTCGAAGTGGCCGTCCGCACGAGTCGCGCGCGCGTCGCGGAGCTCGGCGTCGGTGCGTACGGCGCCGAGGTCTCCTTCACGAACCACACCACCGGCGTCGGTAGCACGGCACGCGGCTGCAACCTCGCGCTCGCGGCGTCGTCCGCGCTCGGCATCAACTTGATGAAGGTCGTGGACTGGTCGGCCGAGATCCCGTTCAAGGACGCGTTCAAGGAAGCGCGCGGCTGGATTTCGCACGGCCCGAACTACGTCTGGGATTCGGGCGTGCCGATCGACACCGATGCGATGGGTTGGGTGCGGCGCCTGCAGCCGGGGCAGCAAGCCGGCACGCTGATGTTCAACGGCATCAAGGGCCACTACCCCTCGGGCACGTACACGGTGCTGTGGGACGGGAACGGCACGGTCACTGCCGATCACGACGCCGTCGTCACCAGCCAGCAAGCGGGACGCCTCACGCTGTCCGTCGCGAATCCGAGCGACGGCGGCATCCACCTGAAGATCACCGCCACGGACCCGGCCAACTACGTCCGCAACATCAAGGTGATCATGCCTGGCCAACTGTCGACGTACGCGACGCAGCCGTTCCATCCGGTCTTCACGGACCTGATCGACGACTTCGGCGTGCTGCGCTTCATGGATTGGGGCCTCACGAACAACTCGCCGGTCGTGAACTGGGCGGACCGCACGACGCCGAGCCATGCGTTCCAGTCGCGCTCACAAGGCGTGGCCCCGGAGCTGATGATCCAGCTCGCGAACTACACGAAGTGCGATCCGTGGATCTGCATCCCGCACCGCGCGAGCGACGACTACGTGACGCAGCTCGCGACACTCGTGCGCAACACGCTCGACCCGGCGCGGAAGGTGTACGTCGAGTACAGCAACGAGGTCTGGAACAGCGGCTTCAGCCAGTCGCAGTACGCGCAACAGCAGGGGCTCGCGCTCGGCTTGTCGTCGAACCCGTTCCAAGCGCAGCTGCGCTTCTACTCGAAGCGCTCCGTCGAGGTCTTCCAGATCTTCCGCACGGTGTTCGGCACGCAGCAATCGCGCGTCGTCCGCGTGCTCGCCGGTCAAGCGGCCAACCCGTGGACCGGTCAGACGATCATGGATTGGAACAACGCCTACTCGAACGCGGACCTGTACGCCGTCGCGCCGTACTTCGGCGGCTCGTTCGGCAACGCGTCGACGCAGGCACAAGTCGTGACGTGGTCGCTGACCCGCTTGTTCGACGAGATGCACGCGAACATGGTGAGCATGATGAACACGAACGCGCAGAACGTGACGTCCGCCAATCAGCGCGGTCTGCGTCTGATCGCGTACGAAGGCGGTCAGCACCTCGTCGGCATCCAGGGCGCCGAGAACAACGCGGCGCTGGCGAACCTCTTCATCGCTGCGAACCGCGATCCGCGCATGCGGGCGCTGTACACGGACTATCTGACGCGCTGGAAAAACCAGGGCGGTCAGATGTTCGCGGTATTCAACTGCGTCGACGCGTACACGAAGTGGGGTAGCTGGGGCATGCTCGAGTTCATGGACGCGAACCGCATCCGCTCGCACAAGTACCAGGCGATCCTGCAGTTCATGACCGTCAACCCGATCTGGTGGTGAGCGCGTTCCGCGGGCGGCGGACGTGACGAAGAGCGCCTTTCAGGGTGAACCGCCTCGGCGAAGGCTGCGACGAGCCGAGGCGAGCAAGACGGGCCGACGATGCGTATTGCGCCGCAATACTCAGAGGAGGCGCAACGCCGCGAGCCCGGGTCGGCGCGGCCTGCGACGGGGCGGGGCATTCTGAAAGGTGCTCGAAGATCTGCGACCCGCTCGATCACGAGCGGGTCGCGGCATTTCGGAAGAGATCGGCCAGGCACCGTGCTTCCGTGCGCGAGTCGTGCTGCTCGCGCACTCGCGCCGCACCGGCGGCGCCCATCGCGACGAGCCTCTCGCGCGGTGTGGTGATCGCCTCGCGCATCGCACCGACGAGATCGTCGAGCGATCCCGCGGGCACGACCCATCCGTCGACACCGGTTTCGACGAGCTCCGGAATGCCGGCGATGTACGTGCTGATCACCGGGCGGCCGAGCGCCAGGGATTCCATGAAAACGACGGGCAAGCCTTCGTCGAAGCTCGGCAGCACCATCGCCGTCGAGCTCTGGATCTGCGCGCACACGTCGCGCGTTCCCATCCAGCCGAGGATCCGCACGCGCTCCTCGAGTCCGAAGCGGCGCACGTGCTTTTCGACCGTCGGACGGAAGTCGCCGTCGCCGACGAGCGCGATCTCGAAGTCGTGCCCCTCTTCGGCGAGCACGTGCGCAGCTTCGACGAGCAGCACGTGGCCTTTCTCCGGGCTCAAGCGTGCGACGCACACGAAGCGCGTCCGCGACGGGAGCGGAGCCGGTTCGGCGGCCAGGAAGGTCTCGTCGACACCGCAGTGCACGAGGTGCATCTTCTTCCAGTTCTGCGGGCGCGCGTCGCGGAACATCTGGCTGCGGCCGTGGTGGCTGATCGCGATCAGGAATTCGCAGCGCTCGATCTTCTCCTGGAACTCACCGAACGGCGACAGCAGCGAGAGCTCCGGCCCGTGCACCGTGAAGCTGAACGACGGTCCGCCGAGCGCGTGGCACAGCGCGGCGACGGTGGCCGAGTTGGATCCGAAGTGCGCGTGCACGTGATCGATCTCCGCCTCGCGCAACCAACGCACGCACAGGCACGCCTCGGCGAGGTAGACGAGGTGATACGCGAGCCCGCGGTGCGAGCTCGCACCCATGCGTAACGCCGTGCGCAACGCGCTCGCGAAGCGAACTGGCCGCGCGATCGCGGTCTTGAGTGCGTTCCACATGAGTACCGGCAGGCCGCCGGACAACACGACGCGCGTGCGCGCTCGCTCGGCGGCGTCCTCGGCGTTGACGAGCGGCTCGTTCACGGCGCGGATCGAGATGCGCTCGACGTCGATCCCGCAGGCCTCGACGCCCTTGATCTCGCGAAAGATCCAGGCGTGGCTGATCTTCGGGTACTGATTGACGAGGTACGCGACCTTCAGCCGCCGTGCGCCGGACGATGCGGCGAGCGCGTGCTCGCGTGCGGGCTTCGTAGTGATGTTCATGCGGGTCAACCGGTGGAGCGGTAGCGGCGCGGTTCGATCGATTCCACCGCGCCCGGTTCGCGCTCCGTGCGGATCCACGGCGCGCGGCGGCGTGCGGAGAGCAGCGTGCGCGGGAGCAGCGCGAGCTTCCACGCGACGTAGATCGGTGCACCGAGCAGCGCACGCCAATCGGCTGCGCGCGCGCCGCCGACGACGAGTGCGGCGACGACGTGCAGCGCGAGCACCAGCGCCGCGACCGCGGCGTACGTGCGCGCGATCGGCGACGGAACCAGCGCGGCGACGGCGACCAATCCGACGTGCATCGACAGCGGGAGGAGCGAGAGCTCGAGCAGCGGCTCGAGCAAGTTCGTGCGGCCTCGGAGCACTGCACCCAGCAGCCGGGGCGCGGTGTCGGCGATCGTGCGCAGCCGGCCGCCGTCCCAGCGCGAGCGTTGCGAAGCCATCGCCTCCGCGCCGGTCGGGGCCGCGGCTCGCACGACGGTCGATGCGAGATAGTGCACGCGCACCCGCGCGCGCACGAGCATCAAGTGGTACTCGAGGTCTTCGACGAGGCCGTGCGCGGTGTAGGGCACCGCGCGCAGTGTTCGTGTCGTCAGCGCGAAGCCGTTGCCGAGGATGCCGACGGATACACCCAAGCGCTCGCGTCCACGCAGCCGCAGCACGTTGAATGCGAGCCAAGCGACGTGCGCGAGTCGCGCGCGGACCGACGCCTCCGGGTTCGCGACCTCGTAGCGCATCTGGACGGCTTGGCACCCGGCGCGTACCGCGTTGCGGACGGCGCGCAGCATGCCCGTGTCGACGAGGCTGTCGGCATCGATCACGACGACCACGTCGGTGCGCTCTTCGAGCAAACGCTCGAACGCGTGCTCGAGCGCGAATCCCTTGCCGCGGCGCGTCTCGTCGCGGCGCACGATCACCTCGGCGCCCGCCGCGCGCGCGACGTCCGCGGTGGCGTCAGTGCAGTTGTCAGCGACCACGACGATGCGCGTGGGCTCGCCGTCCGTCTCACATGCGCGCACGCTCGCGAGGCAGCGCGCGATGCCGGCTTCCTCGTCGTGCGCCGGGATCACGACCGTGACCGCGAGCGACCCGATGGGAGAGGACGGCGCGGGTGCACGCAGCGTGCGTCGCGACGGCAGGAGCGCCGCAGCGGTCAACACGCTGAGCTCGATCGTGCCCGGCAAGGTGAGGACGGCCAGACTCGATCCGATCGCGTTCCAGAGGACGTCCATGGATTGGCGGCGAGTGCCGCTCTACTTCGGCTCGCCGATGCCTGGAGGCGTAACGTGCGGAGAAGTTTTCCGCGGGGGATCGATCGATCAGTACGCGCCGCGGCGTGCGAGCACCGCGCCCGCCGTTTGCCACAGGATGCGCAGATCCATCCACAGGCCGCGCTTCTTCGCGTACTGCGCGTCCATGCGCATCCAGTCCTCGAAGCCGACACTGCTGCGGCCGCTGACTTGCCAGATGCACGTGAGTCCGCCGTGCAGCGCCAGGCGGCGGCGTTGCCACGGTTCGTAAGCCGCGACTTCCTCGAGCAACGGCGGCCGAGGTCCGACGAGCGTCATGTCGCCCTTCAGGACGTTCCACAGCTGCGGCAGCTCGTCGATGCTCCACTTGCGCAAGAAGCGGCCGATCGGAGTGATGCGCGGGTCGTTCTTCATCTTGAAGACCGGGCCGTCGGCCTCGTTGTTGTTCTTCAGGGCCGCCTTGCGCGCTTCCGCGTCGACGTACATCGAGCGGAACTTGTAGAAATCGAACGGCCGGCCGCCGACGCCAGCGCGCTTCTGCTTGAAGATCACCGGTCCGGGCGACGTGAGCTTGATGATCGCCGCGACGCAGGCGAGCGCGGGCGCGAGCACGAAGAGCGCGCCGCTCGCCACGACGACGTCGAGCAGGCGCTTGCGGAACGACATCGGTAAGCACAGCTCGGGTGCGAGGTCCTCGACGGGTCGATCGCCGGCGGCATCGCGGATCCGTGCGATCTCGACTGCGAACTGCAGCGGAGCGGCAAGGTCCGTCGCGACGCGCAGCTCGTCGATCGTCCCGGAGTCGCCCGGACCAGAGTCACCGCGGTCGTCGTCCTGCGTGCCCTTCTTGGCCTGCGCGACCTTCGGCACGGGCTCGCCGGTCTGATAGCTGAACACCTTGCAGTCGAAGCGCATTCCGGCGCGTGCGATGCGCCCGAGCAAGTCGTCGGCGAGCACCCACGCTTCACGGCCGGACGTGCACGGCAAGAGAGCACCGAGTCGCGCGCCGTCGAGGCGGCCGACGAAGTCGCAGAAGCGCGCGCGCTCGAGCATCATGTCCGCGACGGCGTCCAGCTCTTCCGGCTTGCCGCCGCGCGGCACGAGCACGATGACGGCGAAGCCGTGCAGGTGTCGGTCGGCGAGCTCGCGCTCACGTTCGACGAAGCGCTCGAACTCGGACGACGAGAGCAGCGCTGCGGCGCGATCTTTCGTCTTGACCGGATTGAGGAACTTTTCGGCGTTCGGCGCGCGCTTGCGGGCCGCGGCCGGGGCTTGCGGATTGCTCATGGATGATGTGCTGCGCAGCACGATGCTGCGAACGGCGGGTGGACGGCCCTCATCCGGATCGATCGTGGCGCCCCGGACGAGCCGGGCCTTGCGCGTTGCGGCGATCTGCCTCGCCGGACGATCGATTGCGGACGGTCTCCAAAACTCTGCTCCGAGTCAGGCGGCACGGTTGGAACAGCGCCGCGATGACTTCGCCTGCAAACAGCACATCGGCGCGCAGCTCGCGGAAGATGTCGTCGAAATGTCCGCTGTTCATCGGATCCTCCTGCTCGTGTCGCGGGGAGCCGCGTCGGACGCACCCTCGAATGCGAATTGATTTCGCGCGGCGTCACGCGCAAGCCGACTGCAAGACGAGCAGCAGGTTCGTCGTCGCGTGTGCGACCACCGCGTCGGAAAGATGTTCGCGGCGGCGGTACGCGTACGCGTACACGAGGCCCACCGCGGACGCGGCGAGCACGTGCTCGTGCACGAGCCCGAACGCGAGGCTCGACAGCATCCAGCACCAGGTCGGAACGGCGCGCGGCTGCACGGACTCGAAACTCGCACGGCCGAGGCGACGCGCGAGGAAGCCGCGGAAAGCGAGCTCTTCTGCCAGCGGCGCGATCGCGATGGAGCCGACGCATCCGAACGCGAGCGCGGCGAGCGACGCGGCTCCGCCGGTGCTCGAGCCCCACGGTGCGCGAGCGGGTCCGCCGAGCGCGATCCACAGGCCCCACGCGAGTGCGCCGAGCGACAGCGCTCCAGCGGAGACACGGCCCACGCGCGCGCGCAACGCCGCGCGGTAGTGGAAGAGCACGGCTCCGCCCGCGAGAACGCGGAGCGGGTACAGCGTGTGCGGCTCGTCCGTGAACGCGCCGGTCACGAGTGCGGTCGCCACGATCGCGAGCAAAGGCAGCAGGTGGACTGCCGTCGGATCGAGGCCGCTCGGAGTGACGCTCTGTGCACCGCGCGCGGAGAGTGCCGGCAGGCGCGTCGCCGTCGCGACCGCGCCCAGAGCGACGAGCGCGATCAGCGGCCAGCCGGCGTACACGTGGAAGCCGTCGATCGCGACCTCCGGCGAGATCTCGCGGCCCACGACGACGAGCGCTGCGATGCGCACGGCGTTCAAGAGCCAAACCGCGATCGATCCGATCGGCAGCAGCACGAGCGCGTGCGGGAAGCGCAGCCGATCGCGAAAGATCAGCAGGAACGTCGTGAAGAAGATCAGGAAGAGCCCGACGCCTTCGTAGCCCGAGCAATACTTCGTGACGACGACGGCGAAGTCGCCCGTCGAGATCACGAAGCCTTCGAGGTGGCAGTCGGGATAGACGAGGCCGAGCAGCGCGCTCGCCAGCGCGACAGTGCCGCTCGCGAGCGGTTGCCAGAACGGCCACTGCGACTCCGTCAACGTGTACGAGCCGTAGCCCGCTGCGCCGAGAGCCGCTCCGGCGATCAAGGGAACGCGCACCGCTCGCGCCGTGCGCGCGAGCTCGCGCAGCGGAACGACGCTCGCGACGAGCGCGAGCGGGATGCCCACGGCGGCGACGGCCCACACGCCGAGGGCGAGCGAGTCGAGCGCGTGACCGCGCGACGGGTGCTCGAGCAGCGCGGCGCTCACCAGCACGAACAACGCCAGGCACAGCACGTTGGTGCCGGCGAACGGCCACAGTTGCGCGGGCAGTCGCGCGCGCAGAGCGAGGTCGGCGCCGCGCGCTCGCAACGTGGGGCCGCCGACGAGCAGCACACCGCACGCCGTGCACAGCGCCCAAGGAACCGCGAAGCGCAGCGCACGCACGAGCGGTGCCCACCACGTCGAGACGTCGACGAGCGCGTCGGTGTTGAAGCGCGTGCGCACGAGCCAGATCTCGGCGAGCAAGAGCGCGGCGAGCGCTGCGACGAAGGCGGCGACACCGCGCGACACGCAGCGCGGCGGTGAGGATGCGGAGGCGATGGAGGACACGGAAGAAAGGGCCCGGTCCGCGAGGAACCGGGCCCTTTCCGTGCTCTATCGGACGTGACGGCGGCGAGCGATCAGCCCGCGCTGCAATTCATCCGTGCGCGAGCCGCGCGCTCCTCGTCGAGTCGCGTGGCTGCATATGCCGTTGCGCGTGCTGCTCGGACGCCAGCGGACGGCGCTGACTCCCGAAGCACTTTCACCACGGACTGCTAGGCGTGCGGCGTCGTTTGCCGGCGACCCGTCAGCACCAGCGTGCCGCCGACGAGGAGGAGTACGCCGCCCGCGAGCAAGCTCGGATCGATCTCGGGCGCGCCGAGCGGCTGCGACGGTGGCTGCGGACCGTGCTTCTTCGGGCTGGGCGGTTTCTTCTTCGCGGCCCAAGCCGGCGCGCTCATCACGGCGCTCAGCGCCAGTGCGGCGAGTCCGATGCGCGCGATGCGAGTGTGCGTGTTCATACGTTCGACCTGCCTTTTCTACTGGTGCCGCGCGACGTCGATCGCGCTGGCGGTGTCGTGTTCTGCCGACCACGACTGTTCAAACATACCTCCGAGTCGGTGCGCGTGCGGAGCGAAGTTGCGCCGGACCGCCGCGTCGAAAAGTCTGCGCATGCTCCGGTGCAGCCGCGCCGCGTGACGAAAGAGAACGCCGGTCTCGTCATGGAATTGCAGAGCGGCAAGCCGACGTTCGACGCGCCGCGCCTGCGCATCGCGCTCGTCGCGTCCTCCGGCGGACATCTTTTCGAGATGTGCTGCTTGCGCGAGATGTGGCAGCACCGCGATCGCTTCTGGGTCACGTTCCCGACGCCCGACGCGCAATCGCTGCTGGAAGGCGAGCGCGTGTTCTGGGCGCACTACCCGACGAATCGCAACGCCAAGAACCTGGTGCGCAATCTTTTCCTGGCGTGGACGATCCTGCGCCGCGAGCGTCCCGACGTCGTGATCTCGACCGGCGCTGGCGTCGGCGTTCCGTTCCTCATCCTCGGTCGGCTGCTCGGCATCCGCACGGTGTACCTCGAGTCGATCACGCGCATCTCGGAGCTCTCGCTCAGCGGCCGCTTGGTGTATCCGTTCGTGAACACGTTCCTCGTGCAGTGGGAAGAGCTTGCGAAGAAGCATCGCCGCGCGAGCTTCCAAGGCAGGATCCTGTGATCACCGTCATCACCGGCACGGAGAAGTTCTCGTTCCATCGCATGATCGCGCAGATCGAGTCGATCGCGAAGTCGGCCGAGCGCGCGGACGAGTTCTTCCTGCAGATCGGCTCCTCGAGCTACGAGCCGTCCGCTTGCCACTGGGAGCGCTTCGTGCAGTTCCCCGAGATGGTGCAGCGCATCCACGACTCGGACGTCGTCGTGACGCACGCCGGCGCGGGTTCGACGCTGCTCTGCTTGCAGCAGGGCAAGCGCCCGATCGTGATGCCGCGGCGCAAGAAGTTCGACGAGCACGTCGACGACCACCAAGTGCTCTTCGCGCAGAAGCTCGCCGAACGCGGTCTCGTGCGCGTCGTGATGGAAGAGGGCGATCTCGCGGCCGCGGTTCTCGAAGCGCTCGCCGAGCCGGCGCGCGCACGACCGCTGTTCGGCAGCGGGGAAGTGGCGCGCTATCTCGACCGCATGCTCGACGTGCTGGAGTGCGAGACCGGTATCCGGTCGCTGACCGAGATCGTCGAGCGCCTTCGCAAAGCGGGCTGAGCGACGTTCGCGTCATTGGTTGATACGTTGCTGCCAGCTCGGGAAGAGCTCGTTCAGATCGTGGACGGGCAGTGCTTCTCGGTCGCTTTCGAACCGGGTGACGCGGCAACCAACCAGTGCGAGTCCGGGTAGCCCGCTCTCCAGCGGTGACCGCGCGTCGAGCAAGTTGGACAGGACGCAGTCGACGAACACCAGCGTGCTGCCGGGGCGCATCCGATCGGTCCCCACGCTCAGTTCATCGAGCGTGCACCGTTCGAAGCGCGCCAGCAGCGCGTCGTTGCGGACGTCGAACAATCGCCCGGACGCGGGAGCCGGTCCGTAGCCGCCGAGCACCAGGGAATCGCGTGCGAACAAGGCCAGGCCAGGCGCTTCGAACGCGCTGGAGCTGCCCGCGGCGACGTCGAACCCGATCACTCGTACACGCTCGAGCTGCACCGTTCCCGGCCTTCGACGCAGATCGAACAGCGAGCGGCCGGACGTGTACACCGTGCAGTCCTGCAACGTAAAGTTGCGCAGCTCTTCGCGCGTCGAGAGCTGCGAGACGAGCAGCAGCGTCGCGTCCATGCCGGCGCCGGCGATCGTGACGTCGCGCGGGAACGGCCGCCTTTCTCGCATCAATGCGGCGCATCGAAAGACCCCGGCGGGATACGAGATCGTCGCGCCGTCCTGCGCGAGTCGATCGACGTGATCGATCTCCGCGACGCCGTTGCGCGCCGGACCGGAGCTCATGCGGCGGAACAGCGCGGCGAACTTCTGGGCATCTCGGACGAGCTCCGGCAACGGCCCGGTGCCTCCCTGCGCGAGCTCGTCGAGCAACGTGAACGCGCCGCCTGTGCGCGCGTCCTCATGCGCCTTCTCCCGCCGCGTCGCGCGCTCGGCGAGCTCCGCTCCGCTGCGCACCGGCGCTTCGCGCACGAGCGCGTCGTAACCGCTGCGCGCTTCCGCGAGCACGTCGTCCGGGATCTCGTCCGTGCGCTTCGTGGTCCATCCGCGTCGTATCCCCGCCTCGGCGTGCGGGCGCAAGCGGACGAGCAGCGACTCGAGCGAGTCCCGCGCGGGAGCGCGCCCGTCGTCGTCGTCGCGTGTCGCCCTGGAAGGCGGCGGCGCGTCGAGTCGCGCACGCGTGTGCGGCTCCGTTTCGAGCGCGAGCGCATCGGCGCGCGCGGCTTCGTCCGCCACACGCGCGGCGCGCGCCGCCGCCGCTGAATCCGCGGCCAGCCACGCCGTGATGGCCGTGCCGACGACCGCGCCGCCGAGCATTCCGAACGCGAGCTCTCTCCATCGCATGCTGTCCTCCCTCGAACGAGCACGGCAAGTGTAGCTGCGGAGGATCTCGACGCATCCGAGCGCATCGGCCATCATGTCGAGCTCGATTCGCGCGCCACACTCGCTCGCGACCCGCTCGTGAAACTACTCGGCCTCTGCTCCGGCGATCCGTCCGATCCGCGCGTCTACTCCGGGTCGGCGCGCCAGTTGTTTCGTGCGCTCGACGAGCGCGGCGTGCTCGACGGCGCGCTCGACGTCGATCGCACGCGCGCATGGCAGGTCTGGACACACACGCGCGCCGTTGCGGAGACGCGCCACCTGCGCGCGAGCCGCTTGCTCGGCCGTTGGACCGAGCGCGCGATGCGGGCGCGGTCCACGCGCGCCGCGCGGTTGCTCGCGCAGGCGCCGAGCGCGCAAGCGGTCTTGCTGTACGGCACCGACTTCTATCCGGCGCCCGACGGGGGGCGCGCGCGCGTGCCCGTCGTCGCGACGCTCGACACGACGTTCGCGCAGCTCGCGCGCGCGGGCGAGTGGAAGTTCGGCTCGCTGAGCCCGCGCGAGACGCGCGCGTGCGTGGAACGGCAGCGCGCCGTGCTCGAGCGCTGCACGTGGATCTTTCCGTGGACGAGATGGTGCGCCGACTCGCTGCGCGACGACTACGGCATCGCCGAGTCGCGCATGGTGCTCACCGGAGCCGGCCCGAACTTCGATGTCGGGCTCGATCGAGATGCGCGGCGCGACGGCTGCACGATGCTCTTCGTCGGCCGCGACTGGTCGCGCAAGAACGGTCCGCTCGTGCTCGATGCGTTTCGTCTCGCGCGTGTCGCACGTCCCGACTTGCGCCTCGTCGTCGTCGGGCCGCGCGAAGCGCCCGCGCGCGAGGCCGGCGTCGAGTGGCTCGGTCCGCTCGACGGCTCGCTGCGCGGCAAGCTCGGCGAAATGTACGCGACGAGCGCGCTGCTGCTCGCACCCGCGCGCTTCGAGCCGTTCGGCATCGCACTGCTCGAAGCGATGAGCGCAGGGATTCCCGTGCTCGCTCTCGATCGCGGCGCAGCGCGCGAGATCGTCGTCGACGGTGTGACGGGCACGCTCCTTTCGGACCCCGAGCCGCGTGCGCTCGCCGAAGCAGCGCTCGACTGGCTTTCGAATCGCGAGCGCCTGGCGCGTGCGGGCGAGGCCGCGCGCGAGCGCGTGCGCACCCATTTCGGTTGGGATCGCGCGGCGCGGCGCATCGTCGAGACGCTGAGCGGCGCGAACCTGCCGGCGCACGCAGCGCCGCCAAGTCCTGCGGGCATCGCTCCGCATGTGACGGCCGGCGAGGGCGAGCGCTCGACGCGCGCGCTGAGAGCTGCGCGCTACGCCGCCGGCGGCGGCGACTCCATCCCGGTGAGGAACACGACCGCGTCCTCGGCGGATTCGACCGAGCGCGCGTGACCGGGCGCGAAACGCTGCAACACGTTCGTGCGCATCTTCATCGCGCGCTGTTGCGCGGCTTTGCCGTTCGCGTCGACGCACACGAGCCGCCGCAGGCCCTTCGGGTGCAATGCGAGACGGATGCGCTCGACGGCCGCGTCTTGGAAGATCGAGAGGAATCCCTTCTCCAAGGTCACGCGCGACATCGGGTGTAACCGCGCCATCCCGCGGCGCCATTGCTCGCGCTCGCTGACGAGCAGCACGTGATTGAAGATCAGCTTGTTCGTGCCCATCGAGAGCGCCTTGCGCGGCACCGTGCGGTTGACGAGCTCGTCGAGCTCGTCGAGCTGCCGCGCGGCCTTCAGCTCGGTGACCACCTTCCAGCGCGCTTCCGGGATGAAGCGATCGGCGTTCATTTCCCAGTACAGGTGTCCGAGACCCTTCGTGCGCGCGTAGCGCGCGAGGTGGTACGGCACGAAATGGTTGTGGGCGATCGTGTCGGCCGCCAAGTGCGACAGGTATCCGAGGATGAACGCCTCCTCGCGCGCGTCGTGCGCGAGCGCGCGCATGTCGTCGATGATCTCCCAGCGGTGGCAGTGGCTGTACGCGCCGCCGAACGCCTTGAAATTGATGATGTCGGCCGCGAGATTTCCGTAGAAGTAGGCAGCTTTCTGCTCGTTCAAGAGCTTCGCGACGTTCGCGGGCAGGAGCTCGCGGCGGCGGCGGTACACGCGTTCGGCGAACTCGAGATGGTGCCCGGGTCCCCAGTTACGGACGGCGAGCGCGAGGAAGACCAGCGCGAGCGCGAGGAGAGCCATAGTCATCGAGCCAATATAGGCCGCTCGCTCGGCTTCGACACGTTGCAGTACATTCCGAGACCATGAGCGACGACCCGCAGGCGCGCGACGCGTCCGATCTCGGCGAGCGGCTCGCGGCGCGAGCGCCGCGCTTGCGCTTGCTGCTCCTGCACCTCTCGGGCCGTGCCGTGCGAGCGCGCGTCGACGTGGAGGACCTCGTGCAGGAGACGTTTTTGCGTGCGCTCGCGGACTCCGCGCAGGTGCCAGGGCCCGGCGCGGGCGAAGCGGCGCTGGATCGCTGGCTCGCGCGGGTCGCACGTCACTGCGTCGTCGACGTCGCGCGCGCGTTGCGCGCGGCGAAGCGCGACGGCGCGGTTCGATCGATCGGCCGCTCCGATTGGAGCCGAGCCGGGCTCGCGGAGAGCCGGATCGCAGCGCGCGGACCGGGCGTGAGCACACTCGCGTGTGCAGCCGAGGACTCGCAACGCCTCGCGCGCGCGTTCGCGGCGCTCTCCGCCGAGCACCGGCGCGTGATCGGTCTGCGTCAGCTCGAAGGTTGCTCGGCGGCCGAGACCGCGCGCCGCATGGGAAGGTCGGAGACGGCCGTGCATTCGTTGTATCGGCGCGCGCTGATCGCGTGGGAAGACGCGACGCGCGCGAGCCGTTGAGCGCGTCGTAGCCGAGTTTCGCGCCGCTCGACTGCTCCTCTCGCGTCGGGCGCATGAACGGTTCGATCGTTCCCGGGTCATCCTTACGCGCCGCTCCGGGTGCGGTGCACGCGAGCGCGTGCAGAAAAATCGAGGACGCGGCGACGAGTCGCGCCCTATCCTGCGCCTGGTCTCCCCATGGACACCCGCGCGCTCGACGACCAGATGGACCTCCTCGTGGCCGAGTACGCCGATCGCCTGGCGGCGGGGGGCGCGCTCGAGCCCGACGATTTGCTCGCGCGCGTGCCCGCCGAGCATCAGCCCGCGCTCGAGCGCTGCCTGCGCATGATCCGCGCGGGAGTCGCGAGCGCGCCGCGCACGAGCACGAAGCTCGGTCCCGGCGCGCAGCTCGACGGCTACCGCATCGTGCGCGAGATCGGTCGCGGCGGCATGTCGGTCGTGTATCTCGCGACGCAGCTCGACCTCGCGCGGCAAGTCGCGCTCAAGGTGCTGCGTCCGGGGCTCGCGATCGACGGGCGCCACGTCGACCGCTTTCGACGCGAGGCGCTCTCGATCGCGCGCTTGCAGCATCCGCACATCGTGCAGGTGTACGCCGTCGGCGAAGCGGACGGCTACCACTACCTCGCGATGGAGCACATCGACGGCAAGAACCTCGCGCAAGCGCTCGCGGACGTACCGCAGGCGACGCGCCGCCGGTGCGAGCGCGAGAAGCGCAAGGACGCGTGCTACGCGGCCGCGGATCTCGCCGAAGCGACCGGCGTCGCGGCGCTCGCGCGCGCAGCGAGCTTCGAGACGGCGCTCGCCGAGCTCCTTGCGCCCGTCGCGCGCGCGATCGGCGTCGCGCACGAGATCGGGCTCGTGCACCGCGACGTGAAGCCGTCGAACATCCTCGTGCACAAGGACGGGCGCGCGCTGATCGCCGACTTCGGCTTGGCAAAGGGCGACGGCGACCCGGGACTCTCGCTCACGGGCGAGCCGCTCGGCACGCCGTACTACATGTCGCCCGAGCAAGCGGCGCTCGCCTCGGCGCCGATCGATCCGCGCACCGACGTGTACAGCCTCGGTGTCACGCTGTACGAAGCGCTCGCAGGCCGACGGCCGTTCGAAGGCGACACGCCGCTCGCCGTGCTCGACGCGATCCGCTCGAGCGCGCCGCCGCGATTGTCGCAGGTCGCGCGCCATGTGAGCGCCGAGTTCGA
This sequence comes from Planctomycetota bacterium, assembly GCA_046160865.1. GTDB lineage: Bacteria > Planctomycetota > UBA1135 > UBA1135 > JBJXHG01. The sequence continues at coordinate 65,965 of JBJXHG010000094.1, forward strand.
GGCCGTCGTCGAGCGCGCGATGGCGCGCGATCCGCGCGACCGGTATGCGCGCGCGCTGGACCTCGCGACGGATCTCGCCGCACTCGCGGATGGCAAGCCGACGCAAGCGCGCGTGCAGCGCAAGGGTGAGTGGCGTCGAGTCCGCGCTGCGGTCGGCGCTTCGTTGCGCGGACAAGCCGTCGAGTATCGCTCGCGCGCGAAGCTCCTCGGCCTGCCCCTCGTGCATTGGCATTTCGGGCCGAATCCGAAGGCGGGCAAGCTGCGCATCGCGAAGGCGTGGCTCGCGGTCGGCGACGTCGCGATCGGCTTCGCGTCGTTCGGCCTGTGCTCGCTGGGCGTGTTCTCGTTCGGTGTGTTCGGTGTCGGTGTGCTCGCGTTCGCGTCGATGGCGCTCGGCGTCAGCGCGATCGGCGGCGTGGCGGCCGGCGTCTGGCCGAGAGCGGGAGTTGCGGTCGGATACGCGCCGGTCGGTGGTGTCGCGATCGGCGAGTACGCGGCGGGCGGCGTCGCGATCGGTGCGCACGTGCTCACGAACCGCGAGCAGGACCCGGCCGCGGTCGAGTACTTCGAGAACTCGAGTCCGTGGGTCCTGCGAATTGTGCGGCTTCGGCGCGACGCGCCGCCCTAAGTGCGCGGAGCGCGCCTTGCGCGCGTAGCGCTTTGAACGGCGGGGCCCCGTGTCGGCTGATTACGCTGCGACTGGCCCTCCGGAGTTCGCCGTTGCTCGTCGGTGGCTGTTGCCCGGATGCGACAGCGGAGTGCGGTCACGGCGCCGCCTCGTCGACACGACTCCAATCGATGGGCGGCATCGCGTGCGCGCGGCGCTCGATTTCGCGCCACGCGTCATCCGCCGGCCACTTGACCCCCGCGATGCGCAAGTACTCCTCCAACAGCGCGCGGACGCCGGCGTCGAAGCGCAAGTTGCGCAGCGTGCGTGCCCACTGCTGCATTGCGATTCCGCGCAGACGGAATACGTGCAACGGTCCGCGAATCGAGTCGAGATCGATCAGCACCCACTCGGCCCCATTCCACACCACGTTCATTGGATGGAAGTCGCCGTGCACGATGTACGCACCGTGCATGGCCGCCATGAAGCGCGGGAACGCGCGCACCGCCGCTTCGTCCTTGCCCCACAAATCGTGGAGGCGGCGGCCGGCGACGAACTCGCCCACGTACAAGCTCTCTTCGACGAACGCGCCACGCCTCCACTCGAGCGCCAAGAGCGGTCGCGGCGTGCGGATCGCGGTGATGCGCGCCGCAGTGCGCGCGACGCGCACTGCCGGCGATGGGCGGAACGCATCGCGCAACCCGCGGCGCGGTCCGGAGAACTTGAGGAGCCAAGCATCGGTGCGGTAGACGCGGCCGGCCTTGATCGCTTTCAAGCCGGCGTGGTCGCGACCCTCGATCCAGCGTGGCAGAGCTTTCGCCACCGCCTCGGGCAGCGCGCCGAAGCGCACTCCGCGTGCGTCACCGAAGGAGAAGCGCTCTGCGTCAAGCGCGCTCATGCGCGGCGCGCCGCTCGAACAACACCCACAACGTGTGGGCGAACAGGTTCAAGTAGCGATCACGATCGGGATGCGAGAGCCGGCGCAACGCGCGCACGAGCCCCGGCCGCGGCTTTTCGCTCGCGCGCATCGTGACGATCGAGAGCCCGTGCGCATCGGCCATGCCGCTCGCGAACTCGCTCGCTTCCTGCAAGCTGAAGAACCACTTGTGGCGATCGGGCGGGCGCTCTGTCGGCAACCCGTAGTGTCCGATCGCGCCGGATCCGCGCGCGACGGGACGGCGCGCGGCGGTCCAGCAGTTCGGCAGCGAGATCAACACGTGTTTTCTCGAGACGCGCACGAGCTCGCCGAAGACGTGGTGCAGATTGTCGAGGTGCTCGAGCACCTCGGAGCACAGCACCGCGTCGAAGTCGCGGTCCACGAAAGGCAGACGCTCGATCGTCTCGAGGTCGATCTTCAGGTCCGGATCGCCGCCGATGTCGATGCCGACGTAGTCGAGGTCGGGCCGCAGCTGCTTGAGCACGCGCACGTCGCAGCCGACGTCGAGCACGCGTCCGCGGATGACGTTCGGGAACGTGGACGCCATGTAGCGCACGCGGTCCGCGCGCTCCGGAAAAGAAACGAGATCGACGGCATCGAGCTGCACGCGGGAAACTCTAGCAACCCGCCGGACAAGTCGCCTCTTCGCCGTCGCGCGAACGCGCTGACGCTCAGCTCGTCTTCCGCGCGATCGCCACGAGCTTCTTGCCGAACAGCACGGCCGGCGACAGCGCGACCGACGCGAGCTCGCGCTCGACTGCGCGCGGCGGCGGCGGCCTGCCCTTCGACTCGACGTGCTTGCGGCCGCTCGCGATCGCGAACGACGTCGCGGCCCACACGGCGCCGTACAAGGGCGACATCAAGGCCGAGCTGATGCTCACCGACGAGGCGCGCAGCTCGACGAGCTCGAGCCCGACGACGCGCAGGATGTAGCGCAGGCGAAACGCATCGATCAAGTACGCGTGACCGTGATAGAGGCGCGTGCCCATGCGCTCGCGCAGCGTGCTGTGCTCGTTGATGAAGCCGTGCTTCATCAGCCGTTGCCCGGTCAAGAAGCCCGAGACGCGCGAGGACAAGTGCAGGATGTTCGGCGTCGACAGGATCATCGTGCCGCCGGGCTTCAGCACGCGCGCGCACTCGCGCACGAAGCCGGTCTGGTTCTCGAAGTGCTCGATGCCTTCCATCGAGACGAGCGAATCGAAGGAGGCGTCGCGGAAAGGCAACGGCGCGCACGCGTCCGCTTGCACGCCGGCGAGGTCGGCGCGCGGGAAGAGATCGACCTCGACGATGCGCCAGCCGAGCTCGCGCGCGCCGCGCGTGATCGGGCCGCCGCCGGACGGCACGTCGAGGAGCAGTCCCGGCCGCTGCTTGCGCAGCGCCGCGAGAACGGTGTTCGTCGCGTTGCTCACGCGACGCCCGCTTCGATTCCGAGCGGCGCGCTCGCGCGGCGCGCCGTGGCCGTGAGCGCGGGCTTCTTCGCGACGAGGACCGCGGTGCGGCTCGTCCACAAGTCGAAGCTCTCCTGCTCGCGCAGGAGCGCCGCGTTCTCGGCGAGCACCGCGGGCTTCTTGCGCTGCAGCCGGCGGCGCAGTCCCGCGCGGCCGAGCGCGAGCGCCGGCCACAACAGCACCGCCAAGATCGCGGCGGACGTCTTGCGCCGGTCGTAGACGAGGTGCGGCTCGACGAGACCCGCGCGGAGTGCCGTGTACGCGAGGAAGTACGGGGTGATCGGATGGATGTGGCCCGAGCACACGCGCGCGTCGCCGACGAGCGGCAGCGGATCGTAGAGCAGCGGAAAGCCGCACGTGAGCGAGCGCAAGCGCGAGTTCAGATTGAGCACGTTCGGCGTCGTCACGACGACCGTTGCGCCGGGCTTCGCGATGCGCGCGAGCTCGCGCAGGAACGCGAACTGGTCTTCGACGTGCTCGATCACCTCGATGCTGACCACGGCGTCGAACGAGGCGTCGGCGAACGGCGTGCGTCCGTCGCTCTGCGTCCGCGTGCACTCTATGCCGGCGTACTCGAACGACTCCGGCTGCGCGTCGCAGGCGAAGACGTGCTCGCGCGGATCGACGCCGTGCCGAGCGCGCAGCTCCTCGCCGAGCAAGCGCGAGAAGTAGCCGCGGCCGGCGCCGATGTCGGCGACGCGCGCGCTCGAGCCGTCGAGGTGCGCGAGCGTCGCGAGCACGCGATCGCTCGTTGCGGGGGAGGACCACGACTTGGCTTTCATGCGCGCGCGCATCTTGGCCGCGTCCACGCGATCCGCCAAGGGTCAGTGCGGCGGGGAGCTCTCCGCCGAGCCGGATACGCGCATCCGCGCCACCTCGTCCAGCACCGCGGCGCTCTCCGCCCCGGTGTGCTCGGCGGGATGGCGTTCGGCCACGGCGCGCGCGCGCTCGCCCGCGCCGTCGAGCCGTCCCGGCTCGGTCCACGCCGACAACGCCTGCGCGAAGAGCTCGGCATCGGGCGTTGCGAGCACGCTGCCCGTGACGCCTTCTTCGACGAGCTCCGACGCTCCGTTCTGCGCCGTCGTGATCACCGGGAGGCCGCTCGCGAGCGCCTCGAGCGTCGCGTTCGCGAACGGGTCGTAGCGCGTCGGCAGCACGTAGAGATCGGCGGCGGCGAGCACGTTCTCTGGGTCGCGCCGTCCGCCGAGGAAGTGCGCGCGCTCGCCGAGCGACGCGGCCGCGCGCACCTCGAACGCGCGCTGCGCCGAGTCGTAGCCCGCGACGAGCAGACGCAGCTCCTTGCGACGCGCGAACACGCGTGGAGCCGCGTCGAGCACGAGGTCGAGGCCCTTGCGTCCGTAGCCCGTGCCGAGGAACACGACGACCGTGTGCTCCGACGCGAAGCCGCACGAGCGGCGCAGCTCGGCGCCTTCGGCGTGCTTGCGCCGCGGATGGAAGCGCGCGAGGTCGACGCCGTTGTAGATCCGGCGGATCTTCTCGCGCGGCGTGCCGTGCCGGCGCACCACGTCCGCCGCGACCATGTCCGAGTTGACGACCACGGCGCGCAGCGCGGGCCATGCGAACGCGCGCTCCTCGATCGCGAGCGCGAGCCGGTGCTTCGCGGCGCCCTTGCGCACGAGACCTTCGGCGCGCGAGAGCGTCGCGTCGTGCGCGAGCTCGAGGTAGGTCGCGTGACATCCGCCGCCGAGCCGAATCGCGTCCTGCGCCCAGGTCTTGCCGAGCCCGTACACCACGTCGTACGTCGAGCTGCCGACGTGCGCGGCCGCGTCGCGCGCGAACGCGCGCATCCGCCAACCACTGCCGAGCGCGAGGCGACGCAGCACGCGGAATCGGACGGCGGGGTGCGGCGGCGACTCGTGGCTGCGGCAGACGATCGTGACCTCGTCGCCGCGCTCGGCGAGATGCGTCGCGAGCTGGTTGAGGTAGCGCTCGGTGCCGCCGGTTCCGGCGTGCCGCATGTGGACGAGGGCAACCTTCATCGGCCGAAGAAGCTAGCCTCCATTTCTCACCACGTCCTGCTGCGGTTGCACCAACCCGCTCGGAGGGGCGTTGTGGGATCGGAATCGATCCTCGCGGAGCGCGCGACCGCGAGCCGGCGGCGTTCGAGCGCGCTTCGACGCCGGACTCGCTCGGCGACCGATCGCCGCCCGCCGCGCGCGCTCCGGGTGTAAAGATGCGGCGCGCGACTCTCGCGTTCGGCACGCAATGGCGGCTGCGTCTGGTCAGCGTTGCGAGAAAAGACAATGCTCTTGGACGCATGCCAGGTCGCCCTCGTGACGCGCCGCTCACCGTCGTGCACGTCGACGCGGAGATGGGCTATTCCGGCGGGGAAGTGCAGGTCTTCTTGCTCGTGGAGGGTCTCCGGCGAAACGGCCACCGCTGCATCCTCGTGTGCCGGCCGGAGAGCCGTTGCGAAGCGGAAGCGCGCGCACGGGAGATCGAGTGTCTGGGCGTGCGCATGGACAGCGAGCTCGACTTCACGGGCGTCGCGCGTCTGAAGAAGCTCTTCGTGCGCCTGCAGCCCGACATCGTCCACTTGCACACCGGACGCGCGACGTGGATCGGCGGCATCGCGGCGCGCATGGCCGAGCTGCCGGCGGTCACGACGCGGCGGATGGACCGCCCGGTGAAGAGGAACTGGCGGACGCGCTGGATCTACGGCTCGCTCGTCGAGCGCGCGGTCGCGATCTCGAACGCCGTGCAGGTGTGTCTGCGAGAAGGCGGCGTTCCCCCCGAGAAGATCGTGACGATCCCGAGTGCGATCGAGCCGAAGGACCTCGTGCCGGGCCAGGGCCGCGCCGCCGTGCGAACTGCGCTCGAAGCGACCGGCGACGACGTCGTCGTGCTCGCACTCGGGTCGCTCGTGCAGCGCAAAGGCATCGACGTCCTGATCGAGGCTGTCGCGCGACTCGCCGCGCGCGGCGTGCGCCCGTGGGTCTGGATCGCGGGCGACGGTGCGGAGCGCGACGTGCTCGAGAAGTTGGCGCGCTCGCACGGCGTCGACGCGCGCGTGCGCTTCCTCGGTCGCCGCGACGACGCGGCCGACCTGATCGTCGCGTGCGACATCTTCGTGCAACCCGCGCGGCGCGAAGGCCTCGGTGTCGCGGCGCTCGAAGCGATGGCGTTGCGCCGTCCGGTCGTCGCGAGTCGCGTCGGCGGTCTCGCAGAAGCCGTAGCGGACGGTCGCACGGGACTGCTCGTGCCTCCGGGAGATGCGGTCGCGCTCGCCGACGCGCTCGATCGGCTGGTGCACGACGGCGCGCTGCGCGCGGAGCTCGGCCGCAACGGCCCGGCCCGCATCGCCGACGGCTTCCAGGCCGAGCAGATGGTCGCGTCGTACGAGGAGCTCTACCGCAAGGTCCTCGAGGAGCGCAGGCAGCGGTGACGGAACGGCCGCGGCTCTCCGCCTGCATCGTCGCGATGAACGAGGCCGACCGCCTGGGCGATTGCCTGGCCTCGCTCGCGTTCTGCGACGAGATCGTCGTCGTCGACAGCCACTCGCAGGACGACACGCGCGCGCTCGCGGCGCGCATGGGCGCGCGCGTCATCGAGCGCGATTGGCCCGGCCACGTGAAACAGAAGGACTTCGCGGTGCGCGCCGCGGCGCACGACTGGGTGCTGTGTCTCGACGCCGACGAGCGACTTTCGGCCGAGCTCTCGGCCGAGATCCAGCGTCTGCGCGACGCTGGGTTTCCCGCGCACGCGGGCTGGCGCGCGCCGCGCTTGTCCTCGTTCCTCGGACGCTGGATGCGCCACGGCGCGTGGTATCCGGATTGGCAGCTGCGGCTCTTCGATCGCCGGCGCGGCCGCTGGTCCGGCCACGATCCGCACGATCACGTCGAGCTCGACGGTTCGCGCGGCGCGCTCGCGGGCGAGATCCTCCACCATCCGTACCGCACGCTCGACGAGCACCTGCGCACGATCGACAAGTACACGACGATCATGGCGGAGGGCCTGCACGCGCGTGGCAAGCGCGCGCGGCCGCTCGATCTCGCGACGCGGCCGGCCGCGCGCTTCTTGCGCTCGTACGTCTGGAAGCTCGGCGTGCTCGCAGGTTGGCGCGGCTTCTTGCAGGCGTGTCTCGCGGCGCACTACGGGCGCATGAAGTACGCGAAGCTGCTCGTGCTGCAGGCACACGCGGAGACGACTCGCCGTCCCGGGGATCCGCACGCAGCCGGCGCACCGCACGCGGCCGAGGCTCCGACCGAGAGCGGCGCGGACCCGGCCGCGCGGTCACCGCGGCGCCACGGATCGACGTGAGCGCGCGCGTCGCCGCATTCGGAATCGCGCTCGGCGCGCTGCTCCTGCTGTACGGCGCGGCATTCTTCGATCCGCCGTACTGGGACGCGCTGCTCGGCGCGTTCCCGCAGGGGCTGTGGCTCGCGCGCAACGGCTTCGACGGCGTGCGCTTGCTGACCGAGGAGGCGAGCTACATCGACGGTGGTCCGAGCGTCTACCCGTTCAGCGTCTACCCGTACGCGATCGGCGCGCTCTACGCACTGGACCTCTCGCCGCGCGCGGTGTTCGGCGTGATGCACGCCGTGTCGTTCGTTTCGGCCGCAGCCGTGCTCGCGTCGCTCGTGCGCATCGTGGCCGACCACGTTCCGCGAGCCGACGGTGCCGCGAACCCTCCGCTCGGCGTACGGCTCGCGTGCGTGCTGGCGGTATTTCCGTTGTTCGGCTCGATGACGAGTCAGATCAACATGGACATGCCGCTCGCGGCGTGCACGCTGCTCGCGAGCGAGGCGCTGCTCGCGCGCCGTTACGCGCGCGCGTTCGGGTGGAACACGCTGGCGCTCCTCGTGAAGCCGAACGGCATCGTCGCCGTCGTGGCCGCCGCGATCACGCTCGCGCTCGTGCGCGATCGCAAGGCGCGCCCGTGGACCTGCGCGCACGGCGGCCTGGTGCTCGTGTTCGGGCTGCAGGTGTGGCTCTTGCAGTCGTTCGACCGAGCGCCGCCGTACGTGTCGGTGCTCGGCGGCCTCGTGCAGCTCTTCCGCTCGCGCCTGTGGATGATCCCGGAATACGGACTCGCGTTCGTCGCGTTCCTCGTGTGGCTGCCGTTCGCGCTGCGGCGCGCGCTGTCACGCTCGGCCGATCCGCTCGAGCGCCTCGTCACGGTCTTCCTCACCACGTTCGTCGCGTTCTACTTCCAGGTCGGCAACCCGCTGCCGCGCTACTTCCTGCAGTCGCTGCCGTACTTCTTGTTGTGTGTCGCGCTCCTCGCGCGTCGCTGGCGTATCCCTCGCGCCGCGGGGAACGTGGCCTTTGCTGGCGCGCTCCTCGTGTGCGTCGTGAACCGGCACGGGATCCTCTATCCGCCGTCGAGGTCGGACTGGGACGTGCAAGAGCTTCGCCGCACGGGCGCCGCGAACGTCGCGCAGCGCCTCGCGCGCAACGATGGATTCCTGCTCGAGCGCTCGCTCGAGTACCAGGACGACCTCGAGCTCTCGCGCGCGCTCGCGCGCGACCTCGACGCGCTGCCGCGCGACTCGACGGTGCTCGTCGCGAACTGGCCGCTCGCGCACCTGCTCGCGTTTCCGGAGTTCGGCTACGTCGACAGCGGCTTCCGCGTGTGCGCGCCGGACCAACCGCTCGCTTACGACCCGCGCGGAGTGCGCTTCACCGATCTCTATGCGAAGTCGGCGGGTGAGTGGAAGCGCAAGGTCTCGGACGACGTCGTGTGGGTCGTCGCGCCGAACGTGTTCAGCTCCGGGGCGACGCGCGTGCTCGTGGGCGACCTGGTGCTGCACGTCGCCGAGCACGGCGACCACAAAGCGTTCGTGCTGCGGCGGAAGGACTGGGAGTGAGCGTCCTCCGTGAATCTCACGGACGCCCGCTCCACCACGTGCGGAAGCGTTGTACGCGCGTGCGCGTGCCATAGCAGCCCGTGGTGAAAGTGCTTCGAGCGCGAAAGCGGCTCGCTCGCGTCGGAGCAAGAAGCGCGACCGCAGGCGAATCCTCGCGATTCGCGGAGGATCGCGCGACGCCGCGTCGGCGCGAACGGGCGGGTTTCGCGCCGAATGACTTTCACCACGGGCTGATAGGCGAAGAGGCGCTCGGCGCCGTGGCGGAACAGCGGTGTGTGCGGCCCGAAGCGTGCCCACGAGAAGCCGTCGCCGATTCGCGCGCGGCGCAGGTCGACGACGGACGCATCGGCGGGCAACGTCGACGCGAACGTCCGCAACGTCGCATCGGCAGAGCTCGCGAGCTCCGCGGCGCGGCGTGCGGCGGTGTCCTGCGCCCACACGCGCGACGCCGCGTCCTCGTGCACCTCGTCGATCGGGCCCGCGTGCGGCGGGTTAGCCCGCAACTCTCACCACGCCCTGCTACGGTCGCGCCAACGCGCACGGAGCTGCGTTGTTGGATCGGAATCGATCCTCGCTGACCTTCCAGGTCAGCTCCGGTCGATTCCGATGCAACGCCTTGCTCCAAACGCGCTGGCGCAACCTCGCGACGGACGTGGTGAGAAATGCGGGCTGGAGAACTCGAGCACGTGCTGCGCGAAGCTCGCGACGTCCTCGCATTGGTAGACGACGACGGGCGGGTCGTGCGCGACGTAGAACACAGGACCGAAGCGGTCGGACGAGGGCCATAGGTCGACGATCCAGAAGTTGCCGTAGCCGTCGTGCGCGATCGAGAGTGGATGCGGGAAGAGATCGGGTAGAGCTTGTCCACCCACGTCGACGAACTGGAACTGGTCGAGCGCCGTCCCGGCGAGGCCGCTCGTCATCCGCAGCAGCGCGCGCGCTTCGGTGGGCAGCGCGAAACCGAGCTCGCGCTCGATCGTCGCGAGCTCGGACTCGGTCACGGGCGGCATGAGCTGGATGCGCTCCGTGTGGCCGTCTTCGTCGACGACGGACAGGCCTGCGGCGGACGAGAAGACCTCGATGGCATTCATCGCGGCATCTTGGAGTGCCGCGCGTCGCAGGGCTAGCAGTCCGTGGTGAAGGTGCTTCGAGCCCGAAAGCGGCCCGTTCGCGTCAGAACAAGGAGCGAGACCGCAGGCGAATCGTCGAGATTCGCCGCGGATCGAGCGACGCCGGGCTGGCGCGAACGGGCCGCTTTCGGGCTGAATGACTTTCACCACGGGCTGCTAGACTCCGCGTCCCGATGCCTTCGCGACACGAGAAGAGCTGTCTGCGCGCGGCCGTCGCGTGCTTCGCGTTGCTCGCGCTCGCGTGCCAACGCCGCGACCCGGTCGATTGGCAATCGGGCGGTGCCGCGTTGATGCGCAACTTGCTGCGCGCGAACGAGGTCGACGTCGTGTGCGAGGAAGCGCTCGCCAGTGCGTGCGAGCTCGCCGCCGCCGACTCCGAGCGCGCGTACGCATTCGACTATCGCATCGTGCCCGGCAAGCACGAGGTGCGCGCTGGCGCGGCGCGCATCGTCGTCGGCACGTACGAGTTCCCGCCCGCGCGCGCGCTGCTCGACCACGTCGGCGTGCGCTACGGCGACTGGGAGCAAGGCCGCGGCTTCTTGTGGCAAGAGCAAGTGTTCGTCGCGCGCAACGACGCCTTGATCGCCACGTTCGAGGACCCCGAGCGCCCCGGATTGCCGGTGACGCTCGTGTTCGGCAACGAGGTCGAGCCGCTCGCGCGGTACATCGGAGAGCTCGCGCCGGCGTATCGGCCGTGGATCCGTTTCTTCCATTCCGGCGAGCTCACGTTGTCGGGCCCGATGAGCGTCGAAGGGCTCGTGATCCAGCACAAGCTCGATCGGCTCGGTGCGCGCGACTACGCGATCTCGATCGACTTCGCCGAGCTGCCGGTCGTCGCAGCGGGCGTGCGCGGCCGCGCGTCGCGCGCGATTCCTCCGGTGCGCCTGCGCGCGTATCTCGAAGCCGTCGACGCGGCGCGCGCGCGGATCGCGCGCTGGATGGCGACGCCGGACGCGAGCGTCGATGGCGCAGCGGCCGCGGCGCTGCCGATCGTCGCGCTCTCCTTGTACGCCGAGCCCGAGCACTTCGCCGTGAAGGGCGGCGTCGAAGGCCTCGGCTACGTGAACCCGGTCACACGCTCCGTGCACGCGCTGTGCGCCGAGCACGTGCCCGACGACGGCGGCGCGGCGGTCGCAGCCGCGAGCGCGCTCGAGATCGCTGGTCCGCCGGCGCACGCGTGGATGCTCGATGCGGCGGGCGTAGACGCCGCGGGAGCGTGGTGGGGGGGCGAACTCGTGCCGACCGCGGTCTGGATCGCGACCGCGGGGCGCGCGCCCGAGGTCGCCGAGCTCGCGGACGCGCGTGCCGAGCTCCGCCGTTCGCGCCACGTGCTCGTGCCGCTGCGCGCGCTGCTCTTGCGGTTCCTGCGCGAGTCGCGTGGCGACGGCTTCGTGCGTCAATTGTGGAACGGCACGACCTTGCTGCCGGCAGGTCTCGATCCGGAGTTCTCCGCGTGGCTTGCACGTGCCGCGGACGAGCATGTGGACGACATGCGCATGCGGCGCGAGCTCCCGCGCGCGACCACGTCCTTCCTGAAGGGTGTCGGCGTCGCCGAGCGCGATCGCGCGCCCGAGCACGGCTTCGGCTCGCGCGCTTACTTGCAGTCGCTCACGGAGATCGGCGACCTCGGCGCGAACGCGGTGCTCCTCTCGAGCTCCTTGTCCGACACGTTCGATCCGCCGGAGTTCGCGGGACTCGGCGCGGCGGGCGGGTACGGCGCGCTCGAAGGCGATCTGCAGCTCTTCGCCGCGATCACGCGCGCGAAAGCACGCGGCCTCGCGGTGCTCGTGTCACCGTCCTTGCTCACGTCGCCGAACGGATCGCTGCGCGGCTCGTACCTCGGGCCGAACGAGCAGGACGTCGCGCAGACGTTCGAGAGCTACGCGCGCTTCCTCGAGCACTTCGGTCTGATCGCGGAGCTCGCGCGCGCGGATTGGCTGTCGATCGGAACGCGGATCCCCGAGCTCGCGACGCCCGTCGACGAGGGGCGCCGCGGCCGCCCGGAGAGCGCCGAGTGGAAGCGCGCGGGTTGGGCGCGTGCGATCCGCGCCGCGCGGGGCGTCTTCACGGGCCGCTTGCTGCTCAGTGTGAGCTCGCCGCGCGAGCTCGAAAAGATCGAATTGTGGAAGGACCTCGACGCGATCGGACTCGAGCTCGACGTCGAGGTCGACCGGCGCAACGCGTCCGGTACGTACGGCGCACGGCGCGAGCTCCTCGACGACCTCACCAGCGCCCTTGCCGAGGTCGAAGCTTTCGCCGCGCGCGTCGATCGGCCGTTCGTGATCACGCAAGCCGGGTTCGAGCGCCGCCGGACGCCCGCGCGACGCACGCCCGCGGGCTTCGGTGCGAGCGAGGTCGACTTGCAGTATCTCGGGCTCAGCATCCTCGCGAGCATGTACAACGTCCGCGCGCGGACGCCGCACTGGCAGGGCATCTTCTTGTGGCGTTGGAGCAGCGACCCCGCCGATCCGGGCGCGTCGGATCACGACTGGCTCTTGTCTGGATCGCCCGGGCTCGAGCTCGTCGAGCGCTCGTTCCGCGCGCAGTGACGCGTCAGAGCAGCGTGCCCGTGAGCAGCGTCGCCGCGGTCGTGAAGTAGATCAGCACGCCGGTGACGTCGACCAGCGTCGCGACGAGCGGTGCCGACGCGACCGCGGGGTCGAGGCCGACGCGCTTCAGCATGAACGGGAGCAACGATCCCGCCAGCGTGCCCCAGGTCGCGACGCACACGACGCTCAGCGTGACCGTGCCGGCGATCAAGAGGTAGTGCGCACCGTAGTAGCCGACGCTCGGATCGTGCTCGTGATCGAACACGTGCTGCCAGATCACGATGCGTACGAGACCGAGCGCTCCGAGGAGCGCACCGAGCGTGAGGCCGGCGGCGAGCTCGCGCGTGAAGACGCGCCACCAGTCGCGCAAGCGCACTTCGCCGAGCGCGATCGCCCGAATGACGAGCGTCGATGCCTGCGAGCCGCAATTGCCGCCGCTGGAGAGGATGAGCGGCACGAACAAGGACAGCACCTTGGCGCGATCGAGCTCGCTCTGGAAGTGTCCCATCGCGCTGATCGTCAGCGTCTGTCCGAGGAACAGCGCGGTCAGCCAGCCGGCGCGCGCCTTGATCATCTCCGCGAAGCCGACCTGCAGGTAGGGCGCGCCCAGCGCGGCGGTACCACCGATCTTCTGGATGTCCTCGGTCGCCTCCTCGCGCACGACGTCGACGATGTCGTCGGCGGTCACGACGCCCTTCATGCGGCCCTGCGCGTCGACGACGGGGATTGCCATCAAGTTCGCCGTCGCGAACAAGCGCGACACGGCCTCTTGATCCATCTCCTCGTGCACCGTGACGAGCTCCTTCTCCATCACGTCGCGCACGAGCGCGTCGCCGCGCGCCATCATCAGCTGGCGGAACGAGACGATGCCGAGCAGGTGCAGTCCTTCGCCGAGCACGTACGCGTAGTAGATGCTCTCGACCCGCTCGCGCGTCTGGCGGCGCAGGTAACTGATCGCCTCGTCGACGCGCATGTCGGGGCGCAGGCGCGCGTAGCGCGGATTCATCAACCCGCCGGCCTCGTCCTCCGAGTAGGCGAGCAGCGCGTTGATCTCCTTGCGCGTCGGCTCGTCGAGCAGCGCGAGCAAGCGCGATCGATCGTCGACCGGTGCTTCCTGGATCACGTCCGCCACGTCGTCGGGCGGCAGCGCGCGTAGCCACCAACGCTGCTCGATCGTCGGCAGGCCGAGCACGACGTGCGAGCGATCGAGCGCGGAGAGCTCGAGGAAGAACTCCTCCGCCTGGATTTGCGGGAGCGCGCGAAAGGCCTCGACCTGCTCCGACGGATCGAGAACGGGCCACGCGTCGCGCAGGTCCTCCGCGGTGACGTGGGCGACGAAGCCCGGCTCGATTTCGCTGGCAGTCATGGAAGGGACGAAGCGTTCCTCTTTCTAACGCGCCGCCCGCCGCGACGCGCGTGGCAATTCCGACAGAACGTGCGCGGGTGCGTCGACGCGCGTGCGCGTCAGATGCGGTACGGCTGGCTGTCGGACGGCTGCTCGACGCGTGGGAAGCCGCGCGCGGCGAGCTCGCGGGCGAGCGGCGCGCGCTCGCTGTCCTCGCCATGGACGAGGAACACGCCGCGGGCTACTTCTTCACGCTCTCTTGCGTGCGCAGCCACGCGGTCGCGTCTTGCAGCACGCTCTCTCCGAAGTGCTTCTTGAGCAGCGCGTGCTGCACGTCGACCGGCAAGAGGAAGTCGGACGAGCGCTCCCAGGTTCCGTCGGGTTTCGCCTTGCGGTTCTTCTCGTCCCACGCGACGCGGCACTCCTCGAGCATGGCGGAGAGCTTGCCCGAGCCCTGCACCAGCAGGAACTTGCACAGACCCCACGACAGCTGCGCGGTCTCGTGCACGTAGGTGCCGCGCCGCCACTGCGCGAACTCCTGCATGCGGACCGGCTTCTTCGCGCGATCCTTGAAGCGGTTCTTCACGTCGTTCGGCCAGGCGCCGTGCTCGGCCGTGTACACGAACTCGCTGCGATACGGGAAGCAGTACACCATCTCGTCGAACGCGATCTCGCCTTCCCACGCGACACCTTGGACGACCCAGTTCGGCTGTTGTCCGAACCTTCGCAGGAGCAGCATCTGCACGACGCGGTTCAGGAGCTCGTGGTTCGGATCCCATTCCTCCTGTCCGTCGGCGGCTTCGAGGTAAGCGCCCGAGAGCGGGGTCTCGAGCACGAAGCCGGCGTCCTGCTTCGCGCTCTCTGCCCACTTCGCGAGGTAGGGCTCCTGCTTCGCGATGTGATCGAGCGCGGACTGGAACTCCTTCTTCTTGCGCGCCACGAGCATGACTGCCGTCTGCGTGTCGGGCTCCGTGGTGCCGGCGCCCCACGTCGTCGGTTGCTTCGGAGCTTGCGGCGGCGTCTTGTGAACGGGTGCCGGCGCTTCGGGGTCCTCCGGGATCTCGTCGCGCTGCGGCGCCGCGGCCGGCGTGGCGACGGGACTCGGCTTCGCAGCTTGGACGCGAGTCGGAGCCGGCAGCACCTCGTCGAACCACTTGGACGCCTGCTCGATGACGCGCATCTGCTTCTCCGCTCTCGACTGATCTTCGTCCGTCAAGAGCAGCACGCGGCCGGCCGGATCGAAGTCCATCCGATAGCCGGCTGCTTGCGCCCAGCTCTCCCAACTCTTGACCGCGAGCTTCGCACCGGGCGGCAGCTTGTCGGGCAGATTCTTGGACGTGAACGCCTTGCCTTGCCAACCGATTTCGACGGTCTCCGCGCCGGGAGCCGCGAGCGCTGCGAGCGCCAGGAACAACTGAGTAGCGATCATTTTCTCTCCTTCAACCAGCGCAACACGCGTGCTTGGAGTTCGTCCGATGTCAGGCCGAGGATCGTCTGCACGAGCTCCGTCGGTGATTCGCCGGCGCAGGTGCGGCGCAGGAAGTGCGCGGCCTTGTCGGCGCGAGCCTCGAGCAGATACGCGCTGAATGCGTACAGGACGACCATGTCGGCCGCGGAGAGCTCGTCCACGCTGCGCGCGAGCAGCGCCGTCAGGCGCGGCGGCCCATCGGCGTCGAGGATCTTCAGTGCCTCGTTCATCCAATTCGTGTCGGAAGTCGCGAGCACGCCGCGCAGCGCGACGTCGGTCACGTCGGCGGACGGCGGTTTCGTGGTGAACCAGGTGAGCCGGGTGCCCGTCAGTTCGCGCGACATATAGAGCCCCAGACCGTCCCACACCCAACCGTGCTGCGGCGAAGCCGAGAACGCGTTCTGCAGCAAGAGGTTCAACGTGTGCCGCACCGCATTGTCGAGGCGGATCTTCGGATCGGGGTCCCAGACGACGACGTGCGCGCCGTTGTGCACGGAGGTGCTCGTCAACGTCTTCAGGTACGCGCGCTCGTCGGGCTTCAAGCCGCTCAGGCGATCGACGAACGTGTCCTTCTCGCCGGGGTTCGGAAGCACGTAGATCCCGTAGTCGTCCGGCAGCTTCGCCTCGACCTCGAACATCTTGTCGACGAGCTGCTGAATCGCGTGGCATGCGTCGTACACCGCCCGGCAATCGACCGCGTCCGACGTGGAGAGCACGCGCAGCCCGGGGCCGCGCAAGCCGCACGTCCAGCTGTCGAGCAGCGCCGCTTCGTCCGCGGTGGCCGCGATCGCGTCGGGCTCGTCGATCGCAGCGCGGCTCGCCTGCACGAGCGCCTTGATCTCGCCGCGACGTAGCTTCGCGTTCGCCGTGTCGCCGAGCACCCATTTGCCGTCCGCCTTCACCTCGCACAAGAGCTCGTGTACGCGCGCATCATCGGGGTCGAACAGCAGCACGTCGTCGAACGCCAGGCTGCGCGCGATGGGGTCACCGTTCTCCAGCTCGAGCGCCGCGAGCATCGCGTCGCGGAAGCTCGCCACAGACTTCGAACGCTGTGCGGGAAACGCTTCGAGCGCCTTGGCGCTGCGGTTCTTGGCTTCGCGCGGCGGGGGCGGCTTCCAACTCCCGTCCGGATTGCGCGCGAAGCGCAGCCCTTTGCGCGCGTCGAGGTTGTCGGGGTCGATCGTGAGCACGCGCTGGAACGCCAGGTCGCGCTCCAGGAAGAGCTCCTTCGAGTTGCACCACTCCGCGAGGACGAGCTGCGCCTTGATCAAGCCGACCCGCGCCTCGGCATGCTTGCGCTTGAACTCGGCGCTCTGGGCTGCGGCCGTGCACGCGAGAGCGAGCCACGCGACGAGCCGAACCCAATGCGGGTGCGGTCGGCGAGTCATCCCAGACAGTTCGATCATGTCCTCTCCTTCGTCATCCGCGTCCGCGCCGCGCGCAGGTGTCACTCGAGCCGGTTTCACGAGCCGTCGAGACACCTGGTCGCCCCAGAGCTCGCGTCGCCGGCGTTGCAGCTACTCCGATCATCGCGTGCGAGTACGCGTCGGCGCTGCTGTTTGTCTCCGTGGCCGCGACACGACCATGAGCCGGGGCGGCTCATGAAACTGACTCTACCCACGCACAGGAGCACGGCATTCTTGGATGATTGTTAGAGATGTATTCCAGGGTGCGACCCTTCGCGGCGGCGAACGGTCAGGA
This sequence comes from Planctomycetota bacterium, assembly GCA_046160865.1. Taxonomy (GTDB): domain Bacteria; phylum Planctomycetota; class UBA1135; order UBA1135; genus JBJXHG01. The sequence goes on from JBJXHG010000094.1 coordinate 82,981, forward strand.
GATGGGCGGGGGACGATGCGGTCGCACGAACATTCCTCGCAAGTGTGCGCTTCGTCGGGGATGGCGGGGTGCGACCGCGGCGCCCTACGATGGCGCGCTCATGCGGCCGACACAGGATCACGTGACGGCGATCGCGGACCGTAGCTCTTCGTGCGCGAGTCCGCACGCACCCTGTGTGCTGCGTCAAACGGTGAAGTCCAGAGCCACTCTCGCGGTTTCTGGCCGAAATCGCCTCGCCACGAACGACACGGCGTTGGGTGTTTCTCCGTACCGTGGCGCCGACGACGGGCGGCTCGACGTCCGGTGTGTGCGTTCGACGTGCTCGCGCGCACGCACGTCGTCGAGCGGTTTCGCGCGCGACCGCTCACACCGGTGCCGTGCCCCTCGTGGCACGGCGCGATCATGGTGATCGAACTCTTCGCGCCCGTCACGCAGCTTCCTGGCGTCGGTCCGGCACGTGCCGCAGCGCTCGCGCGCCTGGGCATCTACACGGTGCGCGATCTGCTGCTGCTGCGCCCGCGCCGACTGGCGAGCGCCGCGCTCGCGTGCACGATTGCCGAAGCGGCGCAACGCATCGGGCGCGAGGTGACCATCGCCGGTGTCGTGGAGCGCACGAGCCTCGCGCGCTTCGGCCGGCGTTCGACGCTGCGGGTCACCGTCAGCGACGAGAGCAGCTCGATGCCGGCCCTCTTCTTCAACCAACCGTGGCTGCAGCGCCAGCTCACGGTCGGACTGCGCGTCGAGCTGCGCGGGCGCGTGGTCGATTCGCGCGGCCCCGCGATCGTCTCGCCGAAGATCGGCACGCCCGCGAAGCCGCTTTCCGCACCCGGTTCGCTCGCGCCTCTGTACCCCTCGACCGACGGCATCGGACCGGAGTGGCTGCGCGGCGTGTGCCAGAAGCTCGCGCGCGAGCTCGGAGATCTCGTCGTCGATCCGCTGCCGGACGATTGGTTGCGCGCGCGAGAGCTGCCGTCGCTCGCGAGCGCCGTGAGCGAAGTCCACGCGCCGACCTCGGCCGGCGCGTTCGACGCGGCCGGACGGCGACTCGCGCTCGAGCGGTTGCTCGGACTCTCCGCGCGGCTGCACGATCGGCGCCGCAGTCGAGCGGCTGGCGCGGCGCTCGCGGCACTCGTCGACGACGACGAGGACGCGCGCATCCGCGCGGGGTTTCCGTTCGAGTGGACGCGCGGACAACGCGCGGTCGGCAGCGAGCTGCGCGCCGATCTCGCGCGCACGGTTCCCATGCGCCGATTGCTGCAAGGCGACGTCGGGAGCGGAAAGACCGCACTCGGCATCTACGCCTGCCGGCTCGTCGCGCATTCCGGCGGTCAAGCGGCGTTCGTCGCGCCCACGGAGCTGCTCGCCGAGCAGCACTTCGCCGCGATCGGACCGCTCTTGCGCGCGGCGGGACTTTCGGCGGTCGTCGTGACGGGCTCGCTGAAAGTGGGCGAGCGACGGGCGGCGCTCGCGCAGCTCGAGAGCGGCATGGCCGACGTCGCAGTCGGCACGCACGCCTTGTTCGGCGACGAGGTGCGCTTCCGCCGACTCGCGCTCGCCGTCATCGACGAGCAGCAACGCTTCGGCGTCGCGCAGCGTGCGCGCATCCTCGACAAGGGCGCGGACGTGCACGCGCTGCTCATGACCGCGACGCCGATCCCGCGCACGCTCGCGCTCACGCTCTACGGCGATCTCGAGACGAGCACGCTCGCCGAGCGTCCGCCGGGTCGCGGTCTCGTGCGCACGCGCTGGGTGCGCGGCAACGACCGACGCCGCGTGCCCGAATTCTTGCGCGAGCGCTTGGAAGCGGGCGAGCGCGTGTACTGGGTCGTGCCGCGCATCGGTGCCGGAGGCGACGAAGACGTAGAGGCCGAGCGCGATGGCGAGTCGAGCGCGGAGCTCGCGTTCGAGCGCTTGAGCGCGTCGCCGCTCGCGCGCTTCGGTCTCGAGCTCGTGCACGGCCGCATCGGCGCGCACGAGCGCAACGAACGGCTCGAACGTTTTCGCAGCGGCGCGGTACAGCTCCTCGTCGCGACGACCGTGATCGAGGTCGGCGTCGACGTGCCCGAGGCGACGGTGCTCGTGATCGAGAACGCCGAGCGCCTCGGTCTCGCGCAGCTGCACCAGTTGCGCGGACGCGTCGGCCGCGGTGCGCGCGATTCGTGGTGCTTGCTGTTCGGACGCAAGTCGGCGTCCGAGCGGTTCCTGTTCCTCGAATCGACGAGCGACGGCTTCGTGATCGCGGAAGAGGACCTGCGACGCCGCGGCATGGGCGATCTCGCCGGCGTGCGCCAAGCGGGTGAGAACGCGGAGGGCATCGACGTCGGCGACACCGAGCTGTTGCTCGCGGCGCGCGATCTCGTCGCGCACGATCCGCGCGTGTTCGATTTTTATCGCGCGACGCGTTCGGTCGAGCGCGTCGTGCCGTGACGCTGCAAGGTCCCGGCGACGCGTGGTACCAGCTCGTGTACCGCAACGTTGCGAAAGGCTTCTGCTCGCCAGCGACGTTCAACTGGTCGAACGGGATCCTCGTCCGCTGGTGAGCGCGCTCAACGCGCCGGCGCGGTTGCGCTCGGCGAGTAGCGCGGCGACGTCGGCGGCGCGAGCAACTCCGCCGGTAGCTGCGTGTCCGTCAGCGACTCGAGGAACGCGACCAGCTGATCGATCTCCGCGTCGGTCAAGTTCAGCGGCCGCAGCACCTGCTCGCCGTGGTGCTGCGGCAAGCGCGCCTTCTCGAGCGTCGAGTAGTAGCTGACGACCTCGCGCAACGTCGTGAGCTGACCGGCGTGCATGTACGGCGCCGTCCGCGCGACGTTGCGCAGGCTCGGCGTCTTGAATTGACCGTAGTTCTCCGGCGTTGCGGCGAGCGCTGCGAGTTCTCTCGCGTTCGCGCCGCCCGCGTCGTCGCTGTACGCGCTCCTGGCAGAGAACTCTGCGTCCACGACGACCCGCACACCGTCGTGGCGACCGTGATCGGCGTTCAAGCCCTCGTTCGGCGGAGGTGGGACCCCGATGTCGTGGAACTCGTCGTCGGTGAAGTTCGGTCCGGCGTGACACAAGCGGCAGTTGCCGCGCCCGAGGAACAGCGCGAGCCCGGCCTTCGCGCGCTCGTCGTAGGCCGCGCGACCGCGCTCGTCGTCGCGCCGCAGCGCGTCGACGTAGCGATCGAAGGCGGAGTTCCGGCTGACGAGTCGGCGCTCGTACGCGGCGATCGCCTTGCCGACGTTGGCGAACACGCGGTTCACCGCGTCGCGCTCCGTCTCGTTCAGCGCCTCCCACGCGCGGTGATCCGGTCGCGCGATCTGACGATCGGCGCTGCCCTCGCGCGGCGGTCGAGCGTGCAGCGGCCAGCGCTCGATCGACGCCGCGTCGGGCAACGCTCCGAACACCGCTTGGTACGCGCTGGCGAGCTCGGTGTCGCGCGCGACGAGACGCGCGATCGCGACACGGTTGCCGTCGAGTTCGCGCTCGTCCTCGAGCGGATGGAGCGCTTGGCTCCACAGCGAGTCCGCGCGTCCGTCCCAGAAGTACCAGCGCTGCCAGGCGAGGTTCCAAAGCCCCGGTGCGTTGCGCCGGCCGATCCGCGCTCCGCTCGCGAGCGCGCGGCCGTCGCTGAACGCGCGCTCGGGCTCGTGACAGCTCGCGCAGGACAGCGCGCCGTTCCCGGACAAGCGCTTGTCGAAGAAGAGGAATCGTCCGAGGTGCGCAGCTGCGTCGTCGTCGGCGTAGCGGTTCGTCGGGTCGGCCGGCGGCGCGGGCATCGGAGATTGCTGCAAAGCGCGCGTGCGCAGGCGCTCCGCGTCGAGCGGCGCGGGAGCCGCTGTCGGAGCGAGCGACGCTGCGCCCTGCGCGAGCACGACGAGCCACGCCGCGATCATTCGACCTCGAACCCGACCTGCGCGCGCTCGACGTGCGCGCCGCGCGTGATGTCGAAGTAGAGCTCCCAGTAGCCCGGCATGTGGAACAGCACGCCTTCGATCTGCTGCTTGCCGTTGGCGTCCTGGAGCACCGTCGGTACGCGATTCATGCCGTGCTGGTGGTCGGGCATCGCGGCATCGATCGTGAGCGCGACGTCCGTGAGCGGCACGTCCGGTGTGCGCGCGTCGAACACCCAAGCGACGAAGCCGAACGGCTTGCCACGCGGCCATTCGGCACCGCCCTGTTCGAACACGACGCGGTAGCGGCCGGCGTTCGAGAGCACGCTCGTGCCGTTCTTCCACGCGGCGTCGGGCGCGGCCGCCGCGGCCGGCGGTGCCGCACTCGCGCTCGGCGCGGACGAAAGCGTGCTCGCGCGCTCGCTCGCGCACGCGCACAGGAACGCGAGCAGGCCGCTCGCCAAGATCGGTCGGATCACGTCGGTCATCGCGGCTCCAGTGTAGCCCACTGGCGTGCCGCGATCCGGGCGGCTCAACGCGGAGTCCGCGCCGGCTGCGTGTAGAAGCGTGCTCCGAACGTGTCGAGGAAGCGGCCCTCGCCGTCGAGGATCTGCGCGCGGTGGTTGCCCGCGTCGATCACGAAGAGCTTGCCGTTCTCGTGCTGCACGATGCCCTGCGGCTTGTAGAACTCGACGCGGCCGAGGCCTTGCTTGCCGAACGCGGCGACGAAGCGACCGTCCTCGTCGAACTTCAGCACTCGGTGCGCGCCTTCGTCCGTCACGTACACGAAGCCGTCGACGCCGGCGGCGATGCCGAACGGTCGCACGAAGCCGGGGCCGTCTCCGTTCGTGCCGTCGAACTTGCCGTGGATCTCGCCTTGGACGCCGAACGTCCATACGCACGCGGCGAGCGCGTCGACCACGTACAGTCGCTGCTCGTCCTTGCTGAGCGCGATGGACGTCGGCAATCGCAGCAGTGGATCTCGCATGGCGTCTGGTTCGACTCCACCGAACGTGCGCACGATCTCGAGACCCGGCGACAGCACGATCACGCGCGCGTTGGCGGAGTCGGCGACGTAGAGCTCGCCGCTCCGCGCGCATTCGAGCGCCGCGATCTCGGTCGGCCACAGCGCGCCCCGCTTCGACGCGGCGCTCTCGAGGTCGATCGCTTCGACGAAGCGCGCGAGCCGCATGTCGTAGCGCAGCGGCTCTCCGGCGGCACGCGAGATGCGGAAGCGCGAGATGCGCGCCGTGCCGGCGTCGGCCACGTAGCACGTCTCCGCTTTCGGATCGAGCTCGATGTCGACGGGCCGCAGGAACTGACCGTAACGGACGCCGTGCGAGCCGAAGCGCGTGATCTCGATCGGAGTCTCCTGCGTGAGGTCGAGCACGAGCGCGTCGGGACCCGACGGCTCGACCAGCACGCATACGTCGCGCGCCGCGTCGACACCGAGCGCGTAGTGCGCGGCGGTGTCGCGATTCTGGCTGAGCGTCAGCGTCTCTCCGTCGCCTGCGCGCTTGCGCCCGAAGATCTGGCAGCGGTTCTCGAAGCTCTCGACGACGACGGCGAAGTCACCCGAGGGCGCGATCGCGATCGAGGTCGGGTAATGCAGCTTGCCGTGGCCTTCGTGCGGACGGATCGCGTGCACGCCCCACAGAGCGACGACGCGTCCGTCGGGCGCGAACGCTTGGATGCGGTGGTTGTCGCGATCGGTGACGTACACGAGGCCCGCGTGCACGGCGAGCCCCGACGGCGACATGAAGAGCCCGGTGCGCGGTCCGAAATCGCCCCACGCGCCGAGGTACTCCCCGTCCGCGTCGTAGCGCTGGATCACGTGGCGATCGGAATCCGCGACGTACACGCGCCGGTCCGTGTCGACCGCGACGTCGACGGGACGACCGAGCGCGCCGGCGCCGCTCGCTGCTCCGATCGCGTGCAGGAAGCGACCCGATCGATCGAGCACGTGCACGCGGCGATGGAGCGAATCGGTGACGTACAAACGCTCCGCCGCAGCGCAGATCCCTAGCGGTCGACGGAATTCGCCGTAGATTCCGCGCAGGAACGTTCCGTTGCGATCGAACACTTCGACGCGGTCGTTGCCCGTGTCGGCGACGTACACCGCACCGTCGGATCCGATCGTGATGCCGTGCGGATCGGAGAGCTTCTCGGCGCCGAACGAGCGCAGCTCGGTTCCCTTGCGATCGAACACGCGCACGCGGTGAGCGAACGATTCGACGACGAAGATTTCGTCGTTCGGACCGATCGCGGCGGCGATCGGCTCGGCGAGTCCGTCGATCTGCGCTTCGAAGGTCGTCCACTCGGGTGTCGTGCTCGCGGGCGCAGCCTCTTGCGCGGCGAGCGCGAGGACGAGGCGCGCTGCGGCGACCGTGAACGACATCAAGCGCGCGCATCCCGCGCTCGGCGCCGGCAACCGGTTGCGATCACCACGGGATCAAGACGCCGTTCGTCGTGTTGAAGCCGGCGACGGTGCAGTGCGGCGCGATGTTGCGGTAGATGAGCTGGTAGTACGCGATCGTGGCCGCGAGTTGACCGGTGACGCCGCTCACCGGCGCGGGTTGCAGCACGTTCGGATACGTCCACGTGCCCGGTGGCGCGCCGGCCGTGCCAGCGGCGTGGCCGCCGAACCGGACCTGATTGCCCTTCCAGCAACGGAGCCCGTCGCCGTGCAGGAACGGGACGTCGGCGAAGGCGTCGCCCTTCGCCATCATCGCGTAACCGATGTAGGCCGGTCCGATGTCGGCCGTGAACGCGATCGTGTCGGGCGCGATCGTGCCGGTCGCGGAGAGGTGCGCGCCTTCCGGCCGGAACGAGTTCGGACAGCCGTTGCCGCTCGCTCCCGGCGCGATGTCCGGATAGCACGGGCAGGCATGCGGAGCCTGCGTTCCGTCGCCGAAGCAAAAGCCGGGATAGCTCGTGCCGCCGCTCTGCAAGTCGAGCTGGATCGCGTTGACCGCTCCGAATCCGACCAGCGAGGTCACGCGGATCGTCAGCGTCCCACCGCTCAGCGCGATCGAGTGCTTCGTGTACGTCACGCCGAGCTGGTGCGATCCCGGCCACGCGCCGCCGCAGGTTTGCGGGTTCGCGCTCGACGAGTTCGCCACGTGCACGCTGCTCCTGAAGCTCGCGCTGTCCGGCGCCCAAGCGTACGTGTACACGTCGTACACGCCGCTCTGCAGGTTCGCGAACGTGAACGTGAGCGTGCTCCCCACGCCGCCGATGTCGGCGAAGTCGTCCATCAGCGCTTGATCGCTGGCACTCGTCGCGGCGTTGTTGAACTCGAAGTCGCCGATGCTGTTCGAGGTCGCGCTCACCGTCGCGAACATGGCGACACCCGTCTGTGCGCCGTTCAAACCCGCGAGGTCGCCGATCACGTACCAAGGCAGCGCGCTCGACGGCGCTTGTCCGAGGCCCGGCACTCCGTCCGTCGCGCGGTTCCAAAGTCCCGGACTGTTCGCCGCGGCGCCGTGTGTGAATCCCGGCGCGCCGAAAGATCCGCCCGTAGGATCGTCCCCGATGTCGACGTTGATGTCCTGCGCGCGCGCCGCTGCGCAGAGGGCGAGCGACACGATGCACGAAGCGATGCGGATGAGCGGCGAATGCATGACGAACCTCGGATCTCGGCACGGAGTTCGATCTCACTGCCGAGTTTCCAACCTAGCGCTGCGCCGCGAAAACGGCCACGCATGGACCGGCTAGAAAACGAGCGAGGCGGGCCCGAAGACCCGCCTCGCATCATTGCTTCGTCGTTCCGTCACGAGACGGAACGTGCGCAATTACGGCACCCAGTTGACCGAGAGGCCGTTCGATCCATTCAACGTCGCCGGCGTGCAGAACGAGGCGTTGTTGCGGTAGATCGCTTGGTAGTGACGCAGGCCACCGGTGATCGGGACGCCGCCTTGGACCGCGATGCCACCGAGGGATCCCGTGCCCGTCAGGCCCGTCGAGATGCGACCGATGCGCACAACCGTGCCACCGATGCAATCGAGACCGTCGGAGCCCGGCGAGAGAACGCCGAGGCCGCCGCCGAGCGTCGCCGTACCTTGACGGAAGATGCAGAAGCTGCCCGGCATCATGCCCGCAGCCGTCAGGGTCAGGTCGTTGGTCGACACGTCGTTGCTGCCCGTCGAGGTCAAGAGCGCGCCGTTGCCGCCCGAGTTCGCGCAGCCTCTGCCGGCCGTACCCGGTGCGCACGGGCAGATCGTGCCCGTGTTGTCACCGAAGCAGAACGCCGAGATCGTCGCGCCTTGCAGGTCGAGCTGGAAGCCGTTGACCGAGCCGAAGCCCGAAACGGTCGCGACCGTGACCGACAGCGATCCGGCGCCCACCGCAACGGTGTGCTTGGTGAACGTGATGCCCTGGGCTTGCGCACCCGGCCAGTTGCCGCCGCAAGCCTGCGGGTTGGTGCTCGACGATCCCGGCACGGTCACGTTCGAGATGAACGTACCGCTGTCGGGCGCCCAAGCGTACGTGTACACGTCGTAGGTCCCGTTCGACAGGCCCGAGAAGGTCCAGGTCGTGGTGCCGCCGGCGCCGCCGACGTCCTGGCAGTCGTCCATCAGGGCTTGGTCGTTGCCGGCCGTTCCGGCGTTGTTGAAGTTGAAGTCGCCGAAGCCTCCGGCGTTGGCCACGCTGACGCCGGTGGCCACACCGGCGGTGTTGAGCAAGCCCGCGGCCGCATACGGACCCGACACCGATACGATCGAGTTCCACGCGCCGGCCTGAGAGGCCGGGGCCCCGGCCGAGTAGACCGGCGTCGGCGTGCCGGAGCCCGCTGCGACGTCGAGGTTGATGTCTTGCGCTTGCGCGTTGGCGACAACGAGCAGCGCGGCCGAAGAGGCAAATGCGATTCGAGCGAAGGGCAATCTCATGAGGCACCTCATTGGTGAATGGGGGGTAGTCAAAGGCGACGAACCCTGAAGCTTCGTAGCGAAAAGCTGCCCCTCGAACCCACCGATCCTCCGGCGTGGGTGTGTGTGTGACTTGGCCTCGAACCGCAGAGTTCCGGGCGCAGCCGTGTGGTCTTCCACGTTAGCGCTGTGTGCTGGAACCCGCAACGCGGGAATCCATGCGAGCGGACGCGAAAGAGCCACAACCGCGGGTTTTCTTGGCGGTCGGGTGCACCCGACGGCGGAGCGTCGCGCGTGCCGGCAGCGCGCATATGCAGCGCGTATGCGCGGCCATTCGTGGACCGCGTTGGGCAAGGAACGCGCGTCGGTCGCGGCCGCGTGCCCACTCGCGAGCGTCGAGCGCGAGCGGCTCAGGAGCGGTAGTCGGCGTTGATGCGGACATAGTCCGCCGAGAAGTCGCACGTCCACGCTTCGGCGCTGCCGCTCCCGGCGGCGAGGTCGATGCCGAGGATGACCTCGTGATTCCCGAGCAGGTGGAGGTGCGCAGCGGGCTCGTTCTCCGGGTGCGGCTTGCCGTTCGAGAACACGTCGGCGTCACCGATCCACACGCGCGCGCGGTCGGGGTCGAACTCGACGCCGCTGCGGCCAGCCGCCGCGAGGATGCGGCCCCAGTTCGGATCCCGGCCGTGCACCGCGGTCTTCGTGAGCGGGCTCGTCGCGATCGTGCGCGCGACGTGCGCCGCGGCATCCTCGCTCGGCGCGCCGTGCACTTGCACGGTGACGAGTCGCGTCGCGCCTTCGCCGTCGGCCGCGATCACGCGGCACAACTCGCGGCTGACCTCCAACAGTGCGCGCGACGCGAGCTCCTCGGTCGTCGCCGTGCTCGCCGTCGGCTGGGGCGCGCGCGAGCTCCACAGGAGCAGCGTGTCGTTCGGCGAGGTGTCGCCATCGACCGTCAAGCGGTGGAAGCTACGCGCCGCGAGTGCGCGCAGTGCCGTGCGCGCGTCCTTCATCGGCGGGCCGTCCGTCAACAAGAACGCGAGCATCGTCGCCATGTTCGGATGGATCATGCCCGAGCCCTTGGCGACGCCGGTGACGCGGAACGGCGGGCCTGAACGGTCCTCGACCGCGAGCGTGCGCACCTTCGGCACGAGATCGGTCGTCATGATCGCTTGCGCGAAGTCGCCGAGCCCGCGCTCGCTCACGTGCGACGAGAGCGCCGGCAGCGCGTCGAGGATGCGCTCGACCGGCAAGCGCGCGCCGATGACGCCCGTGCTCATGAAGAGCACTTGCTCCGGCGGACAGCCGACGAGCTCCGCGGTCGCCGCTTGCACGCGGCGCGCGTCCTCGATGCCTTCCGCACCCGTCGAGCAATTCGCGTTGCCCGAGTTGACGAGCAGCGCGCGCGCTTTGCCACCCGACTTCTTCAAGCTGTCGCGGCACACGCCGACGTGCGCGCCCGTGAGCTGGTTCTTCGTGAAGATCGCGGCGGCGGGGAACGCCTGCGACGCGACGATCAGCCCGAGATCGAGCTTCTGTTTGCGCACCCGGATGCCGCAATGGAGCGCGCCGGCCTTGAAGCCGGCCGGCAGCACGGGCCGCGAATCGCTGACACGAGACAGGGCTACGGGAGGGGTTTCCATGTGCGCAAGCGTTCCTTCCAAGCTTGTACGGCCGAGCTCACGAGCGCCGGCGCGGTGCCGCCCAGCGCGCCGCGGTTCGCGAGCACGGTGTCGATCGAGAGCGCGCGTCGCCATTCCGCGGCGCTGACGCCCGCGAGTTCGGGGGCACACGCGTCGCGTGCGGCTTGCGGCAGATCGCCGAGCTCGACGCCGGCCTCGATCGCGGCGCGCACGGCCAGGCCGGCGCGCTCGTGCGCGGTGCGAAAAGGCACGCCGCGCTTCACGAGCCAGTCCGCGAGATCCGTCGCGTTCGCGTGGCCGCGCAACGCCTCGCTGCGGCAACGATCGGCGTCGAAGCGCGCGTGCCGCACGACGAGCGCACCGACGGCGAGCGCGCTCTCGAGCGTGTCGAGCGCGTCGAACAGCGCGTGCTTGTCCTCTTGCAGGTCCTTGTCGTACGCGAGCGGCAGGCCTTTCAGCGTGACGAGCAGCGCCTGCAAGTCACCGAGCACACGGCCGGTCTTGCCGCGCAGGAGCTCGAGCGCGTCGGGGTTCTTCTTCTGCGGCATCAAGCTCGAGCCGCTCGCGACCTCGTCGTCGAGCTGCAGGAAGCGCGCTTCCTGCGTCGCGAAGAAGATCCAGTCCTCCGCGAAACGCGAGAGGTGCACCATCGCGAGCGACGCGACGAACGCGAGCTCACACGCGTGGTCGCGATCGCTCACCGCGTCGAGGCTGTTCGCCGTCGGCAGCGCGAAGCCGAGATCGCGCGCGAGCGCGGCGCGGTCGATGGCGAACGCCGTTCCCGCGAGCGCTCCGCTCCCGAGCGGACACGCATCCATCCCGGCGAGCGCATCGCGCAAGCGGCGGCGGTCGCGCGCGAACATCTCGACGTACGCGAGCAGATGGTGTCCGACCGTGATCGGCTGCGCGCGCTGCAAGTGCGTGTAGCCGGGCATCGCGAGCGAGGCATTCGGCTCGGCCAGCGTCACGAGCGCCGCGACCAGGTCCTGGATGCGCGCGTCGATGCGTGCGCCGGCCGCGCGCAAGTAGAGCTTCAGGTCGGTCGCGACCTGGTCGTTGCGCGATCGGCCCGTGTGGAGCTTCTTCGCCGGCTCGCCGATCTTCTCGGTCAAGCGGCCTTCGACGAACGTGTGGACGTCCTCGGCGGTGGAGCGCGCGAGCAGCGCGGGCTCGGCCTCGATCTCGGCCGCGATTTCGGCGAGGCCGCGCTCGATCGCGGCGTGCTCGCCGTCCGTCAAGATCTTGGCGGCGCGCAACGCGCGCGCCCAAGCCATGCTGCCCGAGATGTCGGCGCGCCACAGGCGCGCGTCGACGCCGAGGCTCGCGTTGAAATCCGCGAACAGCGGATCGGACGCGCGCTCGAACCGGCCGCCCCACAGTTCCTTCATCGGGGCTCCTTCATCGCGACGTCCGCTTCGCGCGAGCAGCCTGCTCGCGCCGCACGCTCGCGGCGACCATGCCCGGCAATCCGTACAAGCGCACGAAGCCGTAGCTGTCCTCGTGGTCGAAGCTCGCGCTCGCGCCGAACGTGGCGAGATCCTCGCTGTACAGCGAGAACGGGCTCGAGGCCGAGATCGCCGTCGCTTGTCCGCGGAAGAGCTTCACCTTCACACGCCCGGTGACGGTCTTCGTCGCTTCACGGAAGAACGCGTCGAACGCTTCGCGCAGCGGCGCGAACCAGCGGCCGGTGTACACGAGGTCCGTGTATTGGAGCGCGAGCTCCTCGCACGCGCGGGTCGTGTCGCGGTCGAGCGTGAGCGCGCGCAGCGTGCGCAGCCCTTCCAGCAAGATCGTGCCGCCGGGAGTCTCGTACACACCGCGCGACTTCATGCCGACGAGCCGGTTCTCCGTGATGTCGATGCGCCCGACTCCGTGGCGTCCACCGAGATCGTTCAGCTGCGCGACGAGCTCCTCGGGCACGAGCGTACGTCCGTCGAGCGACACCGGCACGCCCGCTTCGTACCCGATCTCGACGATCTCCGCCTTCGGCGGAGCCGTCTCCGGCGCGACGGTGAGCATCCACACGTCGTCCGGCGGCGCGTTGGCGGGATCCTCGAGCGCGCCGCCCTCGTGGCTGATGTGCCAGAGGTTGCGGTCGCGCGAGTAGATCTTCGCGCGGCTCGCCGCGACGGGGATGCCGTGCGCCTGCGCATAGTCGAGCGCGTCCTCGCGTGAGCGAATCTTCCACTCGCGCCACGGCGCGACCACCTTCAATTGCGGCGCGAGCGCCATGTACGTCAGCTCGAAGCGCACCTGGTCGTTGCCCTTGCCCGTGCAGCCGTGCGCGACGTGCGTCGCTCCGATGTCGAGCGCGTGATCGACCTGCGCCTTCGCGAGGATCGGGCGTGCCATGCTCGTGCCGAGCAAATAGCGCCCTTCGTACACGGTCATCGCGCGCAAGCATGGCCACACGTACTCGGTGAGGAACTCGCGCTTGAGGTCGACGATGCGACAGCTCTTGGCGCCGCTCTTCTTCGCCTTCTCCTCGAGGCCCGCGAGCTCTTCGTCTCCCTGCCCGACGTCGCCGGCGAGCGCGTGCACTTCGTAGCCGTACGTCTCGATCAGCCACGGAATGATGATCGAGGTGTCGAGGCCGCCCGAGTAGGCGAGGACGATCTTGGTAGGCATGTGGAGGCTCGTCGTAGAGTTGGTCAGGAATTGCCCATGAGCAGCACGAGCACGGCCTTCTGCACGTGCATGCGGTTCTCGGCGATGTCGTAGACGATCGAATTCTCGCCGTCGATGACGGGCGACGTCACTTCTTGTCCGCGGTGCGCGGGCAAGCAGTGCATGAAGAACGCGTCCGGCTTCGCGAGCGCCATCAGTTCTTCGTCGACGCGGAAGTCGTTGAAGATCGCGGCGCGCTCTTCGATCTCGTCTTCCTGGCCCATGCTGGCCCACGCGTCGGTGTACACCGCGTCGACGTCCTTCACGCCCGCCTCCGGGTCGTTCGTGATCTTGATGTCGGAGCCCGACTCACGCGCCATCAGCATCGCTTCGCTGACGACGCGGGCGTTGGGCTCGTAACCCTCCGGCGAGCAGATCGTGATGTGCGCGCCGAGCAGCGACGCGACGTGCATCAGCGAATGGCAGGTGTTGTTGCCGTCGCCGACGTACGCGATGCGGCGGCCCTTCACGTCGCCCCAGCGCTCGGTCAGCGTGAAGAAGTCGGCCAGCGCTTGGCAGGGGTGCAGATAGTCCGAGAGGCCGTTGATGACCGGGATCGAGCAGTTCGCGGCCAACTCTTCGAGCACGCGGTGCTTGAACGTGCGCCCGACGATGCCGTGCACCCAGCGCTCGAGGTTCTTCGCCATGTCCTTCAGCGATTCGCGCGAGCCGAGGCGCACGTCGCGGTGGTCCATGAACACCGCGCTGCCGCCCAGGTCCTGCATGCCGACGTCGAAGGTGAAGCGCGTGCGCAGCGATTCCTTCTCGAAGATCATCGCGAGGCGCTTGCCGCGCAGGAGCTGAGCGTGCCCGTCGCGATCCCGCTTCAACGTCGTCGCCGCGTCGAAGATGGTCGCGACGTCGCCCGCACCGAGCTGCGAGATCGAGAGCAAGTCCTTGCAAGGCAACGTGCCGAACGTGGCGGTGGTCATGGTGCTGTCCAATCGGAAAAGAGAAGCGAATGCGGACCGGATCGTCCGCGCCAGGCTCAGAGCGCGCGCAATCCGGCGCGCAGGATGTCGAGGCCGCGAGCGATCTCGTCTTCCTCGATGACGTAGGCGGGCAAGAGGCGCAGGACGTCCGCGCCGGTCTTGTTCGTGATCAAGCCGCGCCGGTAGAGATCCTTCTGCAAGTCCTCGACGCCGCGTTCCAAACGGACGCCTTGGATGAGGCCGCGCCCGCGCAGCTCGAGCACGACCGGGAGCTCGCGCTGCAAGGATTCGAGCCCGCGCTTCAGCTGCGCGCCGCGTTCCTTCACGCGCGCGAGCAAGCCGCCTTCCTCGAGCTCTTGCAGGAAGACGAGCGCGGCGCGGCACGCGAGCGGTCCGCCGGCGAACGTCGAGCCGTGATCGCCGGGGACGAGCACGTCGCGCAGCTTTTCGCTCACGACGGCCATCCCCATCGGAAGCCCGGCGGCGATCGGTTTCGCGAGCGTCGCGATGTCGGGCAACACGTCGGCGTGCTCGGCGGCGAGAAAGGTGCCGGTCCGGCCGCTCCCGCACTGCACCTCGTCGTGGATCAGGACCGTGTCGGTCGCGCTGCACAGCGCGCGCGCGTGGCGGAGGAACGAGGCGGGCACTTCGCGCACGCCGGACTCACCTTGGATCGGCTCCAAGATCAGCGCCGCGGGTTGCGTGCGCGAGAGCGCTTCCTCGAGCGCGCGCTCGTCGCCCACCGGCACGAACGTGACGCCCGCGAGGAGCGGCTCGAACGGCTCGCGATACTTCGCGGTGTGCGTGATCGACAGCGCGCCCAGCGTGCGGCCGTGGAAGCTGCCCTCGAGCGCGACGAAGCCCGTGCGCTGCGCGTGACCGGCGACGCGCTGGTACTTGCGCGCGATCTTGAGCGCGGCTTCGTTCGCTTCCGTGCCGCTGTTCGCGAAGAAGACGGCCGACAACCCGCTCAAGCGCGCGACGCGCTCGGCGACTTCGTCCGTGTACGGATGGCGGAAGAGGTTGCTGACGTGGATCAGCTTGCCGACTTGATCGCGCAGCTCCGCCGTCAAGCGCGGATGATCGTGGCCGAGCGCCGACACGGCGATGCCCCCGAGGAAGTCGAGCCACTCGCGGCCTTCCGCGTCCCACAGGCGTGCGCCGCGCCCGCGCACGAAGACTTCGTCGGCTCGGCGATAGGTGTTCAAGACGTGGTCAGCCATGAGTGAAGACCGCCTGTACGAACGTCGTGCCGGTCGCATTCGAAAGCGCGCGCTCGATCGAGCTCGCGCCGGCTGCGGGCGCGATCTTCACGAGCGCGTTCGGATGCAACGAGTGCGCGGTGAGCGCCGCTTCGACCTTCGGGATCATCCCGCCGCTCAGCACGCCGCTCGCGCGCAACGCCGCGCACGTCTGCGCGTCGAGCTCGGCGATGCGCGCGCCGTCCGCGCCGCGCACGCCCTCGACGTCCGTCAAGAACAGGATCGCGTCGGCGCGCAGCGCGGCGGCGAGCGGACCGACGGCGAGGTCGGCGTTGATGTTGTAGAAGTGCTCGTCCGGTCCGCTCTCGCCGCGCGCGAGCGGCGCGCACGTCGCGAGCACCGGCGTGAACCCGCCGCGGAGCAGCGTCGTCGCGAGCGCGGGATCGACCGACGCGACCGTGCCGACGTAGCCGAGATCGATGTCGCGCGCGATCGTGCGCCGCGCGCCGAAGCTCGCGCCGTCGGCGCCGCACGCACCCGCCGCGCGCACGCCGGCCGCGCACAGCGACGCGACGAGCTCCTTGTTCACGAGCCCGGCGAGCACTTGCAAGACGACGTCCGCCGTCGCGGCGTCGGTCACGCGCAGGCCGTCGTGGTAGCGCTCGACGAGCGCGAGCTTGCGCACGAGATCGCGGATCTGGTTGCCGCCGCCGTGCACGACCACGAGCTCGTGCCCGGCATCGCGCGCAGCGCGTGCGGCGAGTGCGAACTCGGAACGCGCGCTGCGCTCTTCGAGCTGCGCGCCGCCGATCTTGACGAGGATCCTCATCGCAGCCCCGCCGTTTCGGGCAGGCCGAGCATGAGGTTCATGTTCTGCAGCGCTTGGCCGGCGGCGCCCTTGACCAAGTTGTCGATCGCCGCGAGCACGACGATCAGCTCGCCAGCGCGCGCGACGGCGAGATGGCATTCGTTCGTGTGCTGCACGCCGCGCAGCTCGGGCGTGCCGCGTTGGAATACGCGCACGAACGGCTCGCCGGCGTAGGTTTCGCGCAGGCAGCCGCGCATCTCGCTGTCGCCGACGCCGCGCGCGGGAGCGACGTAGATCGTCGCGAGGATGCCGCGGAAGACCGGCAGCAGGTGCGGAACGAACACGACGCGCGTGCTGCCGACGGCTTGGTGGATCTCCGGCGTGTGACGATGGTTGCCGACGGCGTACGCGAGGAAGTTGTCGTGCGTCGCGCCGAAGTGCGTGCGCGCACTCGGGCTCTTGCCGGCGCCCGACACGCCGCTCTTGCAATCCGCGACGATGGGGGACGCGGGCTCGATCAAGCCCGCCGCGATCAACGGACGCAGCGCGAGCGTCACGGCCGTCGGATAGCAACCCGGGTTGGCGACGAGACGCGCGCCGGCGATGTCGGCGCGCGCGTGCTCGGTCAGGCCGTACACCGCGTCGGCGAGCAGCTCGGGCGCGGCGTGCGCGTGCCCGTACGTGCGCGCGTACACGTCCGCATCGCGCAGGCGAAAATCCGCCGACAAATCGACGACCTGCTTGCCGAGCGTCAGGCAGCGCAGCGCGAGCGCGGTCGACGTGCCGTGCGGCGTACACAGGAAGACGCCGTCGACGTCCTCGACGCGCTTCCAGTCCAAGCGCTCGACGACCGGCTCCGACTCGAGCTCGGGCGGTTCGACGGCGACGTCCTCGCGCGCGCTCTGGAACGTCGCGAGTTCGAGGCCGGGGTGGCGTGCGAGCAAGCGCTGGAGCTCGCGCCCGGTGTAGCCGGACGCGCCCAGTACGGCGATGCGCTTCATCGCCGTTCGCGCTCCGTTTTCGCGGTCGCGCAAGCGGTGCTCGTTGCGCGCCGAGTTGCTCGCTTCAGCGCCGCTTGCGCTCCGGTGCGCGCGGTCGCGCAAGCGGTGCTGCCTGCGAGTTGTGCTGTGCGCTTCATCGCCGCTTGCGCTCCCGGAGCTCGCCGAGCCGGCGCAGGACGCGCCGCGCGTCCGCGGCGCTCTTCGTCACGACGAGGATCGTGTCGTCGCCCGCGATCGTGCCGAGCACCTCGACGAACGCCGCGCGGTCGATCGCGATCGCGAGCGGCGAGGCGCCGCCCACGGGGGTCTTGAGCACGAGCAGGTTGTGCGCGCCCGCCGCGGACGTGAGCCAGCTCTGCACCGCGCCGTACAGCTCCACGCTCGCGTCGGCCACGCGCGCGACGACCTCGCTCGGCAGCTCGTACCCGTCGGGGCCCTTCAAGACACCCATGTCGCGCAGATCGCGCGAGAGCGTGGCCTGGTTCACGGCGATGCCGTGCTGGGCGAGCAGCTCTTGGAGGTCCCATTGGCTCTGGACGCGGCGCTCGCGCACCAGCGCCGCGATGCGCGTGCGGCGGGACTCGCGGGTCGACGGAGTGGCGCGTGCGGATTTCGAGTGGGCGTGCATATCCAGGTGCCGAGTGAGCATATGTATGCATCGACCGGCGCTGCGCGTCAAGCGCGGCTCTTTTTTTTCGGCGCACGGATTTCGCGCTGCGCCCGCACTTCTCACCACAGCCTGCTGCGGAAGCGAGCTGTCGCGCTCTCGCGAAGGACGTGGTGAGAAACGCAGTCTAGTGTCCTGAGTCAGAAGTTCGCTCTCACCAAGGTCGAGATCGTCGTCGCTGGCAAGGCGCGAGGGTGCAGGCAACCTGTCAGGTTTCCGAACCCGAGCAAC
>JBJXHG010000095.1:0-17930 GCA_046160865.1 Planctomycetota bacterium
CTCGCTGACCTCACAGGTCAGCTGCGGTCGATTCCGATGCAACGCCTTGCTCCGCACGAGTTGGCACGACCTCGCGACGGACGTGGTGAGAAATGCCGGCTCGCGATCGTCGGTCTTGTCGTGCTTGGCCTCGTGCCTGGATGCGCGCGCCCGAGCGAGCGCTCGCCCGCCACAGCGAACGCCGCACCGGTCGCGGGCGCCGCGTGGTCCAAGTTCGTCGACGAGTTCCTCGAGGCGTACTACCGCGCGAACCCGAGCTTCGCGGTGAGCCAAGGACGTCACGAGTTCGACGGCGCGCTGCCGGATTGGTCGAAGGCCGGCATCGAAGCCGAGTCCCTGCGGCTCCAGCGGATGCGTGAGCGCGCGCTCGGCTTCCGCTCGGACGCGCTCGACGACGCGCAGCGATTCGAGCGCGACTACCTCGTCTCTCGCATCGACAACGATTTGTTCTGGCTCACGGTCGCCGAGCAACCGTTCCACAACCCGGCCTACTACCTCGACGGCCTCAACCCGAGCGTCTACGTCGTGCGGCCGTACGCATCGCCCGACGTGCGCATGCGCGCCTTCATCGCGCACGCGCGGTCGATCGTGCGCGTCGCGCCCGACATCCGCGCGAACCTGCGCACGCCGATGCCGGTGACCTACCTCAAGTACGGCGTCGCGGCGTTCTCCGGCCTGGCGGATTTCTTCCGCAAGGAAGTGCACCTCGCCTTCGAAGGCGTCGGCGACGCGCAACTGCAGCAAGAGCTCGTGGCAGCGAGCGAGGCCGCGGCGCGCTCGCTGACGACGCTCTCGGAGTGGCTCGCGAGCGAGCTCCCGAAAGGAACCGGACCGCAGCCCCTCGGACCGGAGCGCTACGGGCAGATGCTGCGGATGACGGAGGGCGTCGACATCCAAGTCGCTGCGCTCGAAGCCGCGTGTCGCGCCGACGTCGAGCGCAATACGGCCGCGTTGCGCGCCGCGTGCGCACGGATCGCGCCGGGCTTGGCCGTCGCGGAGTGCGTCGAGCGCGTGCAAGCGAAGAAGGCGGCGGGCGGTCCGGTCGCGGGCGCGCGCCAGCAGCTCGTCGAGCTGCGCAAGTTCCTCGACGATCGCGACATCGTCACGATCCCAGGCACGGAGGAAGCGCAAGTCGACGAAGCGCCGGCGTTCAACCGCCAGAACTTCGCCTACATCGAGATCCCGGGGCCCTACGAGAAGGGTCTGCCGTCCGTGTACTACATCGCGCCGCCGGATCCGTCGTGGCCCGCAGCGGAACAGCTCGCGTACGTGCGCGGCGAAGTGTCGCTCCTGTTCACTTCGGCGCACGAAGTGTGGCCCGGCCACTTCCTCCAGTTCCTGCACGCGAACCGCGTCGAGTCGATCGTCGGCCGCGTGTTCGTCGGATACGCGTTCGCCGAAGGCTGGGCACACTACGCCGAAGAGATGATGTGGGAGAAGGGGCTGCGCGGGGATCCGGAAACGCACGTCGGCCAGCTCACGAACGCGCTCTTGCGCAACGTGCGCATGCTGTCGTCGATCGGTCTGCACACGCAGGGCACGACCGTCGAGGAGTCCGAGCGGATGTTCCTCGAGCTCGCGTTCCAAGACGCCGGCAACGCTCGTCAGCAGGCCGCGCGCGGCACGTACGATCCGGGCTACCTGAACTACACGCTGGGCAAGCTCGTGATCCGCAAGCTGCGGTCGGATTGGTGCGCGAGTCGCGGCGGAGAGCGCGCGTGGAAAGCGTTCCACGACGAGATCCTGTCGTATGGCGGCCCGCCGCTCGCGCTGCTGCGGCGCGCGATGATGCCCGGCGACACGGGGGCGATGTTGTAGAGCTCGCGGTCTCGTCGCGTGCTGATTCGCGCGTATCCTACGCGGCATGCGCACGCACTCCGCCCTCGTCCTCGCGTTCGTCCTTGGCTTCGGTGCGTGCAGCAGCGCGTCGCGGCATCGATCGGTCGCGAGCGTCGAGTCCACCTTCACGGCTTCGGCCGCGTCGCAGAGCGAGGACGAGGTCGGCTCCACGCGCAACGCGCGCATCGCGACGCCGAAGCCCGCGAACGGAAGCACGCTCACGTACTTCGCGGGTGAACTGTCCGAGGCCGAGCGCGCCGAGCTCGCCGCGCTCGCGCCTGGGGTGAAGATCGTCACGGGTTTGTCGCGCGAGCAGGCGCTCGAGCGCGCGGGCGAAGCGCACGGGATCGACGCGCGCTTCGCCACGCGCGAGTTCTTGGCGAAAGCCCCGCAACTCGTGTGGGTGCAGGCGATGAGCGCCGGCGTCGACCGCTATCTCGCGCCAGCGCTCGTCGACAACGATGGCATCGTGCTCACGAACATGCGCGGCGTGCACGGACCGGCGATCGCCGATCACGCGTTCGGCATGTTGCTCGCGCTGACGCGCGATCTCTCCTTCTTCCGCGAGCAACAAGCCGCGCGACGTTGGGCCCGCGAGGGCTCGGGCGCGCGACCGATCGCATTGAAGGGCCGCACGCTGCTCGTCGTCGGGCTCGGCGGAATCGGCAGCGAGGTCGCGCAGCGCGGGCACGGCTTCGGCATGCGTGTGATCGCGACGCGGCGCAGCGACGCGGAGGCGCCCAAGTTCGTCGAGCGTGTGGGCAAGCCCGAGGAACTGCTCGCGTTGTTGCCGGAAGCCGACGTCGTCGCGATCTGCGTTCCGCTCACGAAGGAAACCGAGCGGCTCTTCGACGCGCGCGCGTTCGCGGCGATGAAGCCCGGCTCTTACCTCGTCAACGTCGCGCGCGGCAAGTGCGTCGATACGGAGGCTCTCATGGCAGCGCTGCGCGACAAGAAGCTCGCCGGCGCGTGTCTCGACGTCACGGAACCCGAGCCGCTGCCGGCCGACCATCCGCTGTGGACGCTGCCGAACGTGCTGATCACACCGCACGTGTCGAGCGATGCGGAGCTGACGGACGAGCGTTCGTGGAAGCTCTTGCGCGAGAACGTGCGCCGCTTCGGCGCGGGCGAGCCGCTGCTCAACGTCGTCGACAAGCGCGTCGGGTACTAGCGTCTCGCGCCCTCGCGCCCTCGCGCGTAGCGCGGCAGACCGGGGCCCCGCGATCGGTCCGGGTCGTGTAGCATCGGACGCCCTCGTCGCGTCCATGCTTGCCCCCGCCGCAACGCTCCTGCTGTGCACGCTCCGTTGCACGGACGTCGAACCCTCCAACGTCGTGGAACGGCTCGATCGCGAACTCGTGCTATCCGATGGCGAGCGCACGAAGGTCGACTTTCGTCATCCGGAGAACGCGAGCCCGTCCGGTTGGCCGATCGTCGTGATCGTGCACGGCGGTGGCGGAGATCGTCACTACATGTCGGTGCGCGCTCACGAGCTCGCGGCGCGCGGCTACTTCACCGTGGCGTACGACCTGCGCGGACACGGCGACCACAGCGGATTCAACACGCACACTGGCCCGCGCGAGCGCAAGGATCTCGGCGAGGTCATCGTGTTTGCGTCGGCGGATTCGGCTGCCGATGGCTCCCGTGTCGGCGTGATGGGCACGTCGATGGGCGGCATGCACGCATGGATTGCGGCTGCGTGGGACGGCGAGCCGTACGAGGACGGCAGCGGCGCGTTCCCCGACATCGACGTCGTCGTGAGCGAGAACGCATCGCCGGACTTCCGCGCGAACTTCGCGCCGCAGGCGAATGGCATCCACTGCACGGACTTCACGACCGTCATCGGCAGTGCGGTGCGGCACGATCCAGCGCTCACGGCGGCCGCGCTCGCTGCGCTGGTCGACGAAGACTATGCAGCTTGGGCCGAGATCGTGGCCGGTCCGGCGATGAACCCGTGGCCGCGCCTCCCGTCGGTGACGTGTGCCGTGATGTCGCTCGGCGCGTTCGACGACTACGTGTTCCCCGCGGGCGTGGACGCCGCCGGATGGAGTGCGCTGCCGGCGAGCACGCCGAAGAAGCTGTACCTCGGCACCGGCGGACACCGCTCGCCATCGAACGACGCCGAAGCTGCGTTCCGAAGAGACTGGTGTGATCGCTGGCTCGATCGCTGGCTCAAGGACGCGGACAATGGCATCGACGACGAGCCGGCGGTCGCGTACGTGGTCACTCCCGACGACGCGGCCGCGTACGTTTCGCCGGCCGCGAACTGGGCGCGCCGCACGAGCGACACGTGGCCGCCAGTGGAGAGCACGAGCGCACGCTGGTACCTGCGCGAGGCCGGTGCGCTCTCGCTCTCCGCGCCGATCGCTTCCGAAGCGGCCGAGTCCATCACGCAGACCATCGAGCCTGGCTTCACCGTCGAGGCGCTTGCGAGCGCCGGGTTCAAGCTCGCCGTCGCCGAAGCCGGGATCTCGCGCGTGAGCATCGCGTACGAGAGCGACGCCCTCGGCGCGGATCTCCACTACGCCGGCGGCGCGCAGGTTCACCTATCCGTGTCGTGCGCGCAGACGCGCTGGCAGCTACGGGCGCGCCTGGTCGACGTGCCGCCGGCCGGCGCTGAGCCGAGCGCTCCGCGCTACGTCGCCGGCGGATCGCACTTCGCGTTCGACGACGTCGCGTCCGGAGCGAGCACGGTCGAGGTCACGATCGCCGCCAACGCGTACGTGTTCCGTGCTGGCCACAAGCTGCGGCTCGAGCTCGAGAATCTCCAAGTGCACGAGCCGCCGCTCGGCCGGAGCCTGCGCTTCGTCCCATACTTTCAGCCGTTCACGCTCGAGGTGCAGCACGGCGCCGGCAGCGAGTCGTGGCTGGACCTCCCGGTGCTGTCGGTGCCGGACGCGGTCACGGCGTTCTGCTTCGGCGACGGCGTGTCGAGCGCATGTCCATGCGACAACTCCGGGGAGAGCGGCCGCGGATGTGCCAACTCGCGCTTCGCCGCGGGCGCGGTCCTGG
This sequence comes from Planctomycetota bacterium, assembly GCA_046160865.1. GTDB lineage: Bacteria > Planctomycetota > UBA1135 > UBA1135 > JBJXHG01. Next base: position 4,852 of record JBJXHG010000095.1, read on the forward strand.
GCGCAGTCGGCGCGCCGCAGCTCACCGCCGACTCGTTCCGCTTGGACGCGCACGACATGAGCGGCAACAGCTGCATCTTCTTCCAGCGCGACGCACGCTCGGCCGCAGTCGCGGTCGACGACGGACTCGGTTGCACGAGCGGCGTGTTGATCCGTTTCGGAGTGCGGCCGGTCGTCGGCGGCAGCGCGAGCTACCCATCGGAGAGCGATGCCCCGATCTCGATCGCCGGCTTGCTCGGCGCCACGGGCGGAACGCGGCATTACCAGTGTCTCTACCGCGATCCGGACCCGCGCTTCTGCACGCCGGCGACGACCAACCGCACGAATGGCCTGACGGTGGTGTGGGCGCCTTGATTTTCCGCGCGTGCCGCCTTCGACGTGGCGGCGCATTGCATTAGAGTCCGCGCCGCGAGACCTCGACGATGAGCCGCGCTGGAATCGTGAAGTCGGAAGACGGGCACGCGCGCTGCGCGTGGTGCGCGGCGACGCCCGAGTACGTCGAGTACCACGACGAAGAATGGGGCGTGCCGGTCGACGACGACGAGCGCTTGTTCGAGAAGCTGTGCCTCGAGGGCTTTCAGTCCGGATTGAGTTGGCTGACGATCCTGCGCAAGCGCGACGCATTCCGCCGCGCATTCGCCGACTTCGACATCGAGAAGGTCGCACGCTTCGGTGAGTCGAAGGTCGAGCGCTTGCTCGGCGACGCGGGCATCGTGCGGCACCGCGGCAAGATCGAGTCCACGATTCACAATGCACAGCGCGCGCGCGAGCTGATCGAGGAGTGCGGTTCCCTCGCCGCGTTCGTGTGGCGCTTCGAGCCGCACGAGCGCGATCGCCCGAAGCGCGTGACCCAGGCCGAGCTCTCGAAACTCGCGAGCACGCCGGCCTCGAAAGCTCTGTCGAAGGAGCTCAAGCGGCGCGGCTGGTCGTTCGTCGGCCCGACGACGGTGTACGCGTTCATGCAGGCGATGGGACTCGTCAACGATCACCTCGAAGGCTGCTTCGTGCGCGATCCGATCGAAACGCGCCGCCGGCGGTTCCGAAGGCCGGCCTGACGGAGGAGCGCACGCAGTGACGCGACGACATCGCAATGGCGCGAACCACGGACGAACGGCGTTGCGCGCGCTCCAGCGCATCGTCCACGAGTTCACGCCCGACTCGGCCACCGCGAAGCTCGCGCTCCTGCGCACGCTGTCGACTGCGCGCATGCACGCGGCGCGCGACGTGCTCGCGCTGCACGAGGCGCTGATCTTCTTGCGCGCGTATCCGGACGACGCGCGCGTGCTCGCGGCGAGCGAGCGCGGCTTGCGGCGGTTCGCGCAGCGCGCCGATCTCGCGCGCTTCCGGTCGCAGCTCGAGAACTCCGGTATCGCGCGCACCGACATCACGTACCGCTTCTACCCGCCGACGGCGAGTTGGCTCGCGCAGCGCTTCGGGCGGCTGCTCTCGATCGAGTGGGGCGACGTCGATCAAGCGCAGCTGCTCGAACGCAATCTCTGGCTCCTCTTGTTGTGGGGCGAATCGGGCGCACTCGACATCGAAGGCGTCGAGCTGCGCGAGCGCGTGCGGCGTCTCAAAGGTCCGCGCGAGAGCGACGCCGAGTTCCTCGTGCGGCGCATCGATGCACTTCCGATGCACGTGTTCGCGCGCGAGCGCTTCAGCGAAGAGCTCGACTTGCCCATGCGGCTCGCGGCCGGCGCGGCGACACCTTCGCGAACCCTGGCGCGCGCGCCGAGCGTCGCTCCGGTGTTCCAAACGCGGCCGCTGCGGCGCGCGCGTCCCGACCTCGCGCGCGAGATCCGCCGACCGCCGCTCGCCGTGCGCGAGACGAGCGCACGTGAAGGTGGTGCGTTCGTGCGCTTGGCACGCGAAGCGATGGTGGCGCGCGAGCGCGACCTCGAAGCTTTCATGCACGCGGACGAGCGCGATGTCCGTGTCGTCGAATGTGGCGACGGCTTGCAGTTCGCCGTGATGGGAGTGCGGCCGGATCGGCGCCTGCTGCTCGAGTCCGTGTACGGCATGCTGACGATCCAGAACGGCGTGCCGATCGGCTACGTGCTCGCGAGCGCGCTCTTCGGCTCGGCCGAGGTCGCGTACAACGTGTTCGAGGCGTACCGCGGCGCCGAAGCAGCGCACGTGTACGCGCGCGCGCTCGCGACGATCCGCGTGCTGTTCGGCGCCGACACGTTCTCGGTACCGCCCTATCAGCTCGGTCACGAGAACGAGGAAGGTCTCGCGTCCGGCGCATGGTGGTTCTACGCGAAGCTCGGCTTCCGTCCGCGCGCCGCCGCAGCGCTGCGACTCGCGACGCACGAGATCGAGCGCGCACGACGCGATCCGAAGTACCGCTCGTCGAAAGCCAAGTTGCGCGCGCTCGTCGAGGGCGACATGTTCTTCGCGCTCGGGCGCGAGCGCGACGACGTGCTCGGCACGTTTCCGTTGTCGCGCGTCGGCGCGGCGCTCAGTGCGTACGTCGCGCGGCGTTTCGGCGCGGAGCGCGAGCGCGCCGCGCACGAATGCGCCGCCGAGGCCGCGCGTCTGCTCGGCGTGCGTGCGTGGCAGAGGCTCCCGCGCGACGAGCGCCTCGCGTTCGAGCGCTGGGCGCCGCTCGTTGCCTGCCTGCCGGGCGTCGCGCGTTGGACCGAGATCGACAGGCGAGCGCTCGGACGGATCGCGTGCGCGAAGGGTGCGCGGCGCGAGGCGGACGCGATCGCGCTGCTCGATCGCCACGCGCGCGCTCGTGCGGCCTTGCGCGCGCTCGTGCGGGGATGAGCGATCGATGAGCGCGCGCGCCGCTGTGTTCACCATGCTCGCGCTCGCCGCGTTCGCGGCGAACTCGCTCCTGTGCCGTGCGGCGCTCGGCGCGGGATCGATCGACGCTGCGTCGTTCACGGCGGTGCGCCTGGCGAGCGGCGCGGTCGCGTCGATCGCGCTCGTCCTCGTCACCCAGCGCAAACGCGAGGGCGAGTCGGGCGGGAGCCTCGCCTCTGCCGCGGCCTTGTTCGCCTACGCCGCGGCCTTCTCGCTCGCGTACGTGCGCATCGCCACGGGTGTCGGCGCGCTCGTGCTGTTCGGTTGCGTGCAGCTCACGATGATCGGCTGGAGCGCGTGGCGCGGCGCGCGTCCGACGGCGAAGGAAGCGGCGGGCGTGGCGATCGCGTTCGCCGGTCTCGCGGTGCTGACTCTGCCGGGCGCGGTCGCACCCGATCCGATCGGCGTCGGCTCGATGGCACTCGCGGGCGTCGCATGGGGCGTGTACTCGCTGCGCGGGCGCGGCAGCCGCTCGCCGCTGCGCGCGACGGCGGCGAACTTCGCGCTCACCGTGCCGATGGCGGCGCTCGGCTTGCTGGTCGCGTGGCTCACGTCTTCGCGCTGGAACTTGTCGTCGCGCGGAGTGGTGCTCGCGGCCGCGTCCGGCGTGCTCGCATCGGGGGTCGGCTACACGGTCTGGTACGCCGCACTGCGCGAGCTCTCGGCGACGCGCGCGGCAGCTTTGCAGCTGCTCGTCCCCGTGCTCGCCGCGCTCTCGGCCACCGTTCTCCTCGACGAGCGCATCACCGCACGGCTCGTCGTGGCCGGCGCGCTGGTGCTCGGCGGAGTTGCGACGGCGACGTGGTGGAAGCGTCCGGCATCGCGCTGAGCAGAAACGAAGATGGATCGCGTGCGCGTGCAACGCGATCCATCGTGCGTCGGGCGAGTCGCGCTACTTCCGCTTCGTCGCGTCGATGATCATCATCTGCACTTCCTTGCCGTCGATCGTGTCGAACATCTCGGAGTGCGTGTGACCGTCGGGACCGTGCTTGATCACGATGCGGAACGGACGCTTGCCGGCGACGTCGACCATCGTGCCCTTGAGCTCGACCGTACCGTCCGCGCCCTTCTTGCCGCGCGTGAACTGGGCCCACGTGCTCCACGAGTCCATCCAGATCGACGTGTACTCGCCGGTCATCTTGTCGAAGCCGATGATCTGCGCGCCCTTCATCACCATCGGAGCATCCGTCCCCGGCATGGGCGGCATGACCATCTCGAGCTTCTCGAGGATGTAGCGCCCGTCGAGCAGCGACGTGCACTCGGTCGTACCCGTCGACTCCGTCCACGGCGTGTCGGGCGACATGCGCATCTTGACCTTCTGATCCCACGCCCCAACCATCTCGGCGAGCTCTTTGTGCTCCGGCCCCGGTGTCGCGAGCTCCATCATCCGCGCCATCATGGCCTCCATCTCTTGCGGGCTCATGTCGGCGTGCGCGCCGTGCGAGTGCTCGTGAGTGGACTTGCAAGCGGTGCCGGCGAGCAGCACGGTCGCTGCGAGAATCATGTTCTTGATCTGCATGGGGAGGCTCCTTTGGAAAACGTGGGGCGACAGTAGAGCAACTCGCGCGGCGACAATCACGCGCCCGTACGCATGACCGCCGAGCCTGGTTCCTCCGCGCTGCACGCGCGCTTCCAAATCGCCTTCGGCGTGCGCCCGACGCACGCCGTCCGCGCGCCGGGACGCGTGAACTTGATCGGCGAGCACGTCGACTACAACGGCTTGCCGGTCCTGCCGATCGCGATCGAGCGCGCCGTACACGTGATGCTGCGTGTACGCGACGACGCGCGCGTGCAGCTCGCGAACGTCGATGCCGCGTTCGCGCCGCGCGCGTTCGAGATCGCGGATGCGATTCCACCGTACGCACCCGGCGATTGGGGCAACTACGCGAAGGCCGCGGCGCAGATCCTGCGCGCGCGCTTCGGCATCCAGCGCGGATTCGACGCAGCCGTGTGGAGCGACATTCCACCGGCCGCGGGACTCTCGTCGTCGTCCGCGCTCGTCGTCGCGTGCACTCTGGCGCTCGTGCAGGCGAACGAGCTCGACGTGCCGCGCGAGACGTTGGCGGAGATCGCGGCGACGGGCGAGCGCTACGTCGGCACGCACAGCGGCGGAATGGATCAGGCCATTTGCCTGGGGGCGCGCGCAGGGCACGCGGCGTTGATTCGATTCGAGCCGCTCTCGCTGGAGCACCTGCGCGTGCCCGCGGACTGGCGCTTCGTGATTGCGCACAGCGGAGTCGAGGCGAAGAAGTCGGGGGCGGCGCAAGCTGCGTACAACACGCGCGTGCGCGAGTGTCGAGATGCGCTCGCGACGTTGTCACGGCACGAGGGTGCGAGGAGCTGGCCGCGCACGTACCGGGGACTCGCCCTGCGCGTGTCGATCGATGAGCTCGCGGACGTGGCACGCACCGCGCTGCCCGACGTGCTCTTACGCCGCTTCCGTCATGTCGTCACGGAGAATCGAAGAGTGCTCGACGCGCGCGACGCGCTGCTCGCGGGCGACGCGAAGCGCTTCGGCGAGCTGATGAACGCGTCGCACGAAAGCTTGCGCAGCGACTACGAGGTGAGCTGTCCGGAGCTCGACGCGCTCGTGGGCCGCATGCGTGAGAGGGGGGCGCTCGGCGCGCGGTTGACGGGCGCGGGGTTCGGGGGGTGCGTGGTGGCGCTGCTGGTCCGGGCGGGACGCTCGGATTCGCGAAGGATCCGGGCAGGTCCGGGAGCGGCCGTCGTGCGAGTCACCGGCTGAACGTTCGGATCACGAGCGTCGCCGCTGCTCGCGCACCGTTCGCTGTGCGAGCTGGCGTCGGATGTACTGACCCAGCAAGGGCACGGCGAGCGAATAGCGTCCGTGGCGGTTCTTGTACACGAGCCCGCTCTCGCTCAGCGCGAGCAGCATCTGGTTGGCGTGACTTGGACTGAACGGCTTCGAGAGCGATCGTTTCGATTCCTCGACCACCTCTTGCAGCGAGAACTCGTCGTCGGCGCTCTCCAAGCTGGCGATGACTTCGAGGAGCTCGCGTTGTCGGTCTGTTGCGCGAGCCCAGCGTCCGGCGAAGAAGTCCGAGTCGAGCTTTGGGAGAATCGTGTCGAGCGGGTGCTTGGGATCCCATTCGTGCTGCGGACTTTGCAAGAGAGTGTCGTAGAGCTCTCGGCAAACGAACTGGATGAAGTACGGGTATCCATCCGAAGCTGCGATCACCAGGTCCTCCGTTGCCTGGCCGAACTTCACGGGGCACCCGGGGTTCGCAAGGGGCTTCGTGATCGCCTCGCGACTCTCTGCTTCGTCGAGGCGGTCGAGGAATACGACGCGAAACATCCGCTCGGCGAACGTGCGCGCTGCGACGAGCTTCGGAAACAGCGTCGGCAATCCCGTCATCACCAGCATGTACGGCAGTGGCTTCTTCTGGATGGATTGGAATACATCGAGGAGCAGCGCGAGCGGGTACTGATCTTTGCCGGGATGGTCGGAGATCGTCTGGGCTTCGTCGTAGGCGAAAATGACTCCGCGCTTTCCTGTCTGCGAAAGAAGGGCCCACGTCACTTCGAGAACACGTTTGAGCTTGTCGGCGACCAGGCCTGGCGTCGAGTCGTAGATCGCGCGCAGAGCATGATGGTCGAGTCTGTGGTCGATGCTGTGCTGATCGGGATGGAAGCCGACGCCTCGCTGCAGGCTCTGATCGATCACGACGGATGACGTGACGCGCGAAAGGTCGGTCATCAATCGAGTGGCGATCGTCTCCTCCGTGACCGCGCTCGACTCCGACAAGTCCGTGCCGACCCATGCCCAGCCGGCGTCGATCGCCAACGGTTTGAACGTGTCTAGCAGCACGGTCTTGCCGACTCCGCGAAGCCCGGTGAGCACGAGGTTCTCCAACACGGGATCCTGCTTCAGCAGTCGGCGAAACTCCGCAAGCTCGCGGGTTCGGCCCGCGAGATAGGGCGGTGGATGTCCGGCGCCGGGCCTAAATGGGTTGGAAAACGGCGGGAGGCTCATTTGCGGCGCGGTTGATGGAGGTAGGGCCGGCGGGGATGTCTAAATTTAGCCTCGAGCCTAAACAGTTCTCAAGACCCCAGGCCGGCGGAAAGCCTCGTGTCCGTGGGTTTGCCGGATGAACCCTACCGCCGCATCGACACGAGCACCGGCTTCTCGCTCTGCTGCACGCGGTCGAAGTCGGCGCGCTCGCGGATGCCGCGCCAGCCTTCCGCGATCAGGATCTGTCCGATCACGCCACCGAGCGAGTTGCCCGGCCCCGGGGCGACGAGGTGATCCGGCGCGTACTCGCGCAGCGCGACTCGCACCGACAGCGCGAAGTCGTACGGCGTCGTGATCTGCGCGCCGAGCGTGTAGTCGACGAGCGCGCTCACGTCGGTCGACCACGGCGTGAAGCGCGCGCCGCGTCCGTCGATCAACGTGACGCGCGGCGCGCGGAACGCGAGGCGAGCGAGTTGCGCACGCGCCTTCGTCGCGACCTCTTGCACGAGCGGCGTGTGATACGGCCCGTGCTGCATGAGTCGGAACGGATACTGGTTGTTGCCGACCTTCACCTTCGGCAACGACTTGAGCAGGTGCGCGACGCCTTCCTCCGTTCCCGCGAGAACGGCGAGGCCGCCGAGGTCGATCGAGCGGAAGGCTTGGCCATTCGAGGTGCGGATCGCTTCGTAGACCGCCGCGCGCAGCGCGGGCACTGGCCGCCACGCGTCGTCGACGAGCGCTTCGATCACTTGTCCGCCCGACTTCTCGCGCGCTTGGTGCTCGTGCTGCAAGAGCGACATCTCCTGCACGAGCCGGAAGCCGTCGTCGAAGTCGAGCGCGCCCGCCACGGCGAGCGCCGTGTACCAGCCGAGCGAGTTGCCGGCGACGCACACGGCCTTGTGCTCTTGCATCGCCGCGGCGCAATCGAGCATCGAGACGAGGTAGATGAGCGGCGAAACGTTCGCGGGGAGCAAGTGCGAGGGCGGGCTGAACTTGTCCGCGCGATCGAGCGCGACGAGCGACGGCAGCCCATATTCGGCGCGCAGCTCGTCGGCGCGAGTCACCCACGGGTGTCCCTCGGGAAGCGAACGCAGCGTCTTCTCCGTGTAGCTGCCGCGGCCGGGACAAAGGAGCGCGATGCGTTTCACGCGCAGATCTCCCGGGCCGTGCGCACGATCTCTTCCTCGCCGACGAGCACGGCGGACGTCGCCGATCCGAGCGGCACGTAGCTGTCGGCGGCGCGCACGGAGCGCATGCGGCCAGCGAAACCGCCCTCCGCGAGGTGCGCGACTACGGCATCCGCGATGCCGGCGCCGGTCGCGCGGCACTCGTCGACGACCAAGACGCGCTCGCAGTCGTGCGCGTGCTTCCCGATCGCATCGAACGGTAGCGGCGCGAGCCAACGGACGTCGACGACGCGCGCGCGGATCCCGTGATCGCGCTCGAGCTCGCGCGCGGCGCGCAACGAGAGCCGCAGCCCGTTGGCATAGCTGACGATCAAGAGATCGCGGTTCTTCTCGCCGTACACGCCCACTTCGCCCGGGAGCAGGACGCTCGGCGGCGGCGGATAATCGAACAGCCACGCGCCGTCGCCGTCCTCGTACAGGTCCTTCTCGTGGTAGAGCGCGATCGGCTCGAGGAAGCAGACGACGCGCCCGCACGCTTTCGCGATCGCGAACGCTCCGCGCAGCATGCGCGCCGCGTCGTCGCCGCGCGACGGAACCGCGAGCATCAGGCCCGGAATGTCGCGCAACGCGCCGATCGAGTTGTCGTTGTGGAAGTGGCCGCCGAAGCCCTTCTGGTACGCGAGGCCTTGGATGCGCACGACCATCGGGTTCTGGAACTGGCCGTTCGAGAAGTACGACAGCGAGCACGCTTCGCCGCGCAGCTGGTCGAGCGCGTTATGGATGTATGCGAGGTACTGGATCTCCGGCGACGGCAGGAAGCCGATGTGCGCAGCGCCTTGTGCGATGCCGAGGATCGACGTCTCGTCGAGCAGCGTGTCGAACACGCGCGCGATGCCGAAGCGCTTCTGCAGACCGGCGGTGACGGCGTAAACGCCGCCTTTCTTCGCCGTGTCCTCACCGAAGACGAGGATCTCGGGCCGCAGCAAGAGCTCGTCGTGCAGCGCCGAGTTCACGTGCGCCGCGAGCGTGCGCTTCGTCGGGCTCTTCGCCGCTTCCGGCAGCGCGTCGCGCCAGAAATCGGCTCGGATGGAGGGCTCGACGACTTGCGCCGCGCGCTCACGGATCGCCGCTTCGTCGTACGGCGCGAGCGGAGCGACCACTTGCTGGCGCGTGACGAGCCGCGGCCGTGCCGTCGCTTCCTCCGCGGCCGCGTTCACGCGCTCGCGCGCGTCGGCGACGATCGCTTGCAGCGTGGCCGGCGTCGCCGCGCCGCTCGCGACGAGCAGGCGTGCCGTTGCGAGCAGCGGATCCTGCGCCTCGATCGCTTCGATCTCGGAGAGCGTGCGATACGTCGTCTCGACGTCGCTGCCCGCGTGGCCCCACAGGCGCGTGCACTTCATATGGAGGAACACGGGCGACTTGGTGCGTCGGCAGGCGTCGACGGCTTCTGCAGCGACGTCCCACAGCGCGTCGATCGAGCCCTCGGCTCGGAAGTAACGCAGGTGCGACGTCGCGCCGTAGGTGTCCTCGATCCAGTTCTTCGGCGTGTCGACCGAGATGCCGATCTGGTTGTCCTCGCACAGGAAGAGGATCGGCACCGGACTGCCGCGGCGATGCACGTAGCGCGCGGCGTTGACGCCCGCGAGCGCGGTCGCGTGATTCGCCGACGCGTCGCCGAACGAGCACAAGACGATCGCGTCGTGCGGCAGGCCGCTCTCGACGCCGAGCCTGCGTGCACGACCGAGCGAGAACGCGAGGCCGACCGCTTTCGGCAAGTGCGACGCGATCGTCGACGTCTGCGGCGGGACCCACATCGCGCGGCTACCCCAAACCTTGTGGCGGCCCGCGCTGATCGGATCGTCCGACGACGCGCACAACGAGAGCAGCGTGTCGAACGCGGGCGTCACGCCGTGCGCCTTGCGGCTGCGCGCCATCATCAATCCGCCGGAACGGTAGTGCAGGAAGCACGGATCGGTCAGCGCCAAGAGCTGACCGAGGATCGCGTTCTGCTCGTGGCCCGCGCTCGAGATCGTGTAGAAGCTGCGGCCGGTCTTCTTGAGCTCGCGCGCGGCGACATCGAGCGCGCGCGAGAGGACTTGGTCCTCGAAGAGCTCGACTGCCGCGCGCGCGGACAGTCCGGTGCCGGCGCGCAACGGCTCGTCGGGCGACAGCAAGCGCGCTGCGGGCTCGGCGCTCTCGAGGAAGGAGTCGAGGTTGCGCTCGACGACGGCGACGCGGTTGGTGCTCACGGTGGGCGGAACAATCTGACTTGCGCGGCGCCGACGCGCAACGGCGTGCGCGACGAACCGGCGTGCGCGCGATGCGTCATGATGCGCGGGCGCGGCCGAGGTCGGCTGCGGCGCCTAGAGTCCTGAGTCAGAAGTTCGCTTTCACCAAGGTCGAGATCGTCGTCGCTGGCAAGGCGCGAGGGTGCAGGCAACCTGTCAGGCTTCCGAACCCGAGCAACGCCGCCAGCGCGGAGGAGATCGAGCTTGGTGAGAGCGAACTTCTGACTCAGGACACTAGGTTGCTCGCCGGGCGAGGCGTGGCCTGCGCGCCATCGACGCCTTCGGTGTTTGCGGGCGAGATCGCACCGATCGTACGACTGGCGATCGTTACGCCGCTTCCGCGATTGTCCACGCCACGGCAGCGTTCGAAGGTGCCGCAGCAGGGCTTGCCGTCACGTGCAGCACGTTCGAACACGCCACCATCATCAACGCACGACGAGCGGGGTTGAGTTCGTGCGGCGGATCGCACCGGACCGGGGGAGAGCGATCTCCGCCTGCGCGCAGAAGAAGCTGCCCGCGCTTTATGTAGCCGGCACCCTGTAGTCGAACGAGATCGACCCGCTCGCCGGCAAGACACCGAGCTCCAGGGTGAGCGAGCGCTCCGTGAGTTCCTCGATTTGCACGTCAGCGTCAATGCGACGCGTAGCGTTTCGCCCCAGCCACGCGCGCGCCAGCGCGCCGACGGGCCCTTCGATCGTGAATCGAATGGTGCCACCCGCCTGCGGCAAGCCTCGCACGTCCAGCACGGGATTCGGTGGGACGATCTCTGCCGCGGACGTGTCGCCTTCGAATGGCGAGGATTGCAGGGCTGTGCAGTTCGGTCCGATGAGGCCCCAGTCGAATCGTCGAGATTCGCCGAGGATCGAGCGACGCCGGGCTGGCGCGAACGGGCCGCTTTCGCGCTGAATGACTCTCACCACGGGCTGCTCGGATGCGTCTGCGGTCGGCGCGCACGTTCTCGCGGTGCGCGATCGCAATGGTGCCTTCCTGCGCGCGCGTGGCGCATACTGCGAGATCCGTAGTCACACGGGGAACACGGTCGGAGAAGACGCAAACCGGACGAGCGCGCCGCGGCTCGGTAGCCAACCCGCGTCTCTCACCAGTTCCGTCGCGAGGTTACCCCTCTTGCTCGCCTCGATTCGTTGCAGCCTTCGCCGGGCGGCTCATTCTGAAAGGCGCTCTAACACAACGCGTCACCGCATCGTGGGTTCATGCTGTTGGCGACGCTTGGCGGCATCGGAGCCAAGTGAAACTCGTTCTACCCGCCGCTACCAGAATCGCGCTCGCCCGCCGGGAAACGTCTGGGGCAATTCTGGCAGCCGGTGCAGATCGGATCGCCAATGCTCGATCGTGCAGCGCATGCGATTGACCTGCTCGTAGGTGAACTCCCACAGGCACGGATCGTCGGTGTAATCCATGTAGTTGTGGATCGCGTGAGGGTTCCCGCAGCTCGACTTCGTGCTGGGGCAGCCCGTGGTCTCGTTACCTTGAGGCAACGTATCGCAGATCAGATCACCGTTGTTGTAGCAGTTCGACGCGGACGCGCACCCTCCATAGAAAGGATGCTCGAGCCCGAAGTAGTGACCCACCTCGTGCGTGAGCGTGCGGCCCATGTTCAAAGGCCAGCCCGTAGTCGGAAGGCTGCCGACCGCTTCCCACCAGACGACGACTCGATCGCTGTTCAAACCGACGATGCCGCCCTGCGGCCAGTCGGGCACGTAACCGAAGTACCCGCCGGCGAGGTTCGTGTACACATTGAGATATCTGTTCGTGTCCCATGCCAGCGCGTTCCAGTAAGCGCCGTTGTCCTGGTACCACGTGTTGTTCGTCGAGTACGTGATGCCGTTCGTCGCGTTGCCGTCCGGATCCGTTTCGGCCAGCCGGAAGCGGATCTTCGCCGTGGTGCCCGGTGCTCCGGGCGTGCCCGGGAGAGCGAGGAAGTCTTCGTTGAGGACGCGAATCTGGTCCCGGATCGATTCCTCGCTCAGGAATCCGTCGCCGTTCGTGTTCTGGATGACGTGGAACACGACCGGGATGCGATACGTGAAGCTCGGGTCGTACTTCGGTCGGATGGTCGTCGTAAAGTAGCCGCAGTCGGAAGGCGGCATCAGCGCCGCGAGATCTTGCGAGCGGGGAGGCGTGCCGCAACGTTCTCGTGCTGGCAGGTTCGCTGGCGTCGCGGACAAACCGGCGGTCCAAGCCAAGACTCCGACCAGAGCAGGAAGCCAGTACATGCGCGTGATCGCAGTGCTCCGTTGACGCATCGACTGACTCTGCGCGGTGTCTTCGTCTCTCGTGGCCATGGTGATTTCCTTTTCGGTTGCTGGCTCGGGATCGAGCGGACGCCGCTGTGGCCGTCCGATCGCGATGCTATCGCATCCACTGGCGTTCGACACGCGAGCGGGCGCGAGATGTGCTGAGCCGTGGTGGCTCGCGCGTACTGACCACACACTGGTGATGCGCGGGATCATCAGCCGTTCGATCATGGATCGCACCTCCGTCCCAAGTCCGCATCTGCTCGACCGCGACGAATCGCCACGCGCAATAGTAGGCCGGTCCACATGATCGCGATACTCGGCACCGGGCTACTCGGCTCTGGATTCACGCGTGCACTGCGAGCGAAGGGCGAACCCGTTCGTGTGTGGAATCGATCGCCCGACGAGGCACGAGCGCTCGCGTGATGTGGTGCAACGCCTGTTGCGAATCCTGCCGAGGCCGTGCGCGGCGCCGACCGTACGCACATCGTCGTCTCCGACGATTCCGCACTCGACTCCGTACTAGTGTCCTGAGTCAGAAGTTCGCTTTCACCAAGGTCGAGATCGTCGTCGCTGGCAAGGCGCGAGGGTGCAGGCAACCTGTCAGGTTTCCGAACCCGAGCAAC
>JBJXHG010000096.1:0-57608 GCA_046160865.1 Planctomycetota bacterium
CGAGACGATGCATACGGTGGAGCCGAACGGTGCGCAGCTCCCTTCTGCTTCCTCTTCCGCCGCTTCTTCTGCTGCCACGGCCGCTGACGCGCCGCATTCCGATGGATTGGGCGATGTCGCGGACGCGACATCGCCGACGGAAGACTTCGCAGTCTTCCACGGCGAAGTTCACGTCACGACCATCGCCACCCAATACAAGAAGATCCGCTTCTACACGCGCGAGAACGTCGGCGCCGCCGACATCCATCTCCCGCCCGAAGAGCTCGACACCGAGACGTTCGTGCTGACGCTCTCGCACGAGACCGCGATCCAGGTCGGGCTCGTCGGCGGCGACGCGGGCCGCGCGTGGCACGGACTCGGCGCGCTGTTGCGTCGCACGGCGCCGCTCTTCTTGCGTTGCCAACCGCAGGATCTCGGGCTCGCGGCGCAGATCCGCTCGCCGCACTTCGGTCGACCCGCGCTCTTCCTGTACGACCGCGTGCAGGGCGGCGTCGGGCTCTCGGAAGCCTTGTTCTCCGGACACCGCGCGTGGTTCGGTGCGGCAGCCGAGGTGCTCGCGCACTGCGCGTGCGAGCGCGGCTGTCCCGCGTGCATCGGTCCGCGCGATGAAGTCGGGGAGCTCGGCAAGGAGTGCGCGCAGCGCGTGCTCGAGCATCTCGTGCGCGGCGAACCGGCGCTCCCCGTAGAGCTTGCGGTGGAGCTCGCGTGAGCGACGCGGCCCGCGAGCGCCTCCGCGCGCTGCTCGGCAGGCCGCGCTCCGGTACGCCCGAGCGCGGCCTGCCGAGCGCTACCACCGGTGGGGCGAACGCTGCGCATCTGCGTGCTGCTCCAAGCGTGCGCGAGCGCCTCGCGCGTCGCGCGCAGCGTGCCGCGGAGGACGTACCGACGCCCGATTCTGCGCTCTCGCTCGACGCGCCGCGCGCTCTCGCGCGCGAGTCGACTCCGCACGGCGATGTGTGGGCGCGCCGCGTGCACATGCGCAGCGACGATCGTCACGGCGAGTGGACGTTCGGCGAAGTGCGCACGGCGGAGCGCGACGCCATCGCGCTCGCGGCGCGCGACGCGCGGCTCGCCGAGCTCGATCTCGCGGACGCGCTGTACCTCGACACGGAGACGACCGGCTTGTCCGGCGGCGCCGGCACGTACGTCTTCCTGGTCGGCATCGGAAGTTTCGACGCGGACGGGTTCTCTCTCTGGCAAGGCTTTCTGCGCGGTCCGGAGGAGGAGTACGCGCTGCTCTCCGAGGTCGCGCGCCGCGTGCGCGCAGCCGCGGGCGTGGTCACGTTCTTCGGCAAGAGCTTCGATCGCCACCGGCTCGAAGACCGCATGCGCGTGCTCGGGATCGAGCCACCGTTCGGCGCGCTCGCGCATCTCGACCTCTATCACCCGCTGCGGCGGTTGTACGGCGGCAGCTTGCCCGACCTGCGCTTGCGCACGGTCGAGGCGGCGCTGTGCGGGATCGAGCGCGCGCACGATTTGCCGGGCTCGTTCGCACCGGCGGCGTGGTTCGACTTCGTGGCGCGGCGGCCGCACCGACTCGAGGGTGTGTTCGAGCACAACGCCGCCGACGTGGCGAGCCTCGCCGCGCTCGCCGCACACCTCGGGCGTGCGCGCGTCGAGTCGCGCGCGCACGGCGCACCGCTCGCCGGCTGCGCGCGCACGCGCGCGGCGGCGTGGGCGCGCTTGTGCAGCGCTGCGCCGCGCGACGCCGCACGCGCGACCGAAGCCGTGCGCTGGTTCGAGCGCGCGCTCGAACGCGGAGCTGCGCGCGCGCTCGCGCTCGATTTTGCCGTGCACCTCGCGCGCACGGGCGACGCGTCACGGGCGTTGGCGCTCGCGCACGCGTGCAGCGACGCACCCGAGGATGAAATCCAGGCGCGCGCGTGGTGCTTGCGCGCGAGCCTCGAACGCAGGCGTGGCGACAGCGCGTCCGCGCTCACGGCGGCGAGGCAGGCGCTCTCGATCGCCGAGCGGACGATGGTCGGCGTGCGCTTCGCCGCGTTCGCGCGCGAGTGTCGGCGCATCGAGTGCGCGGCGTCGCGACCTCGACGCGCCGAGTGACCTTCACCACGGACTCTCAGGCGTGCGGCGCGGCGCGGTCGCGCACGAGCAAGACCATCTTCACGAGGTCGGGCAGGTTCTTCGCTTCCATCTTCCGCATGATGCGGAAGCGGTGCGTCTCGATCGTCTTCTGGCTGATACCGAGCGCCGCCGCGATCGCTTTGTTCGGATGGCCGTCGACGACGCGCTCGAGCACCTGACGCTCGCGGCTCGTCAGCCGGGCGATCCGCGCGAGCACAGCCTGACGCTCGGCGAGCGACTCCGCCTTGCCCGCGAACGAAGCCAGCGCTGCCTCGATCTTCTGCAGCAAGAGCTCCGGGCTGTACGGCTTCTCGACGAAGTCGAAGGCGCCGGATTTCACCGCACCGACGGCCATCGGAACGTCGCCGTGGCCGCTGATGAACAGGACGGGCAGGTCGAACTCGCTGGCGTTGAGCTGGCGGAACAGCTCGATGCCGCTGATGCCGGGCATGCGCACGTCGAGCAGCACGCAGCCGGCGCCGGCGCGCTCGTACTTCGCGAGGAACTCCTCGCCGCTCGTGTAGGCGCACACGCTGTAGCCGGCGTGTTGCACGAGGGCCTGGACGGAATCGCGAACTGCTTCGTCGTCGTCGACTACGTGGATCATGGGAACTGGGCCGTTCATGAGTTCTTGCGGGTGATGGGAAGTGAGAGAGAGATGCGCGCGCCGCTGTCCGGCTCCGCGCTCGCCCACAGGCGTCCGCCATGGGCTTCGACGATGGTCCGGCTGATCGAGAGCCCGAGACCCAAGCCCTCGGCTTTCGTGGTGAAGAAGGGCTCGAAGAGATGCTCGGACGTCGCGCCGTCGAAGCCCGGACCGGTGTCGTGCACCTCGACGCGCACGCGCGCCTCGGGTTCGACCGCGACGCGCACGCGAATATCCTTCGGGCGGCCGTTGTTCCCCGGATCGATCGACAACGCCTCGATCGCATTGCGCAGCAGGTTGATGAGCACTTGCTCGATCTGCACACGGTCGGCGAGGACGAGCGGGATCGCGTCGCCGATGTCGGTCGTGACGCGCACGCCGTTCAAGCGGATCTCGTGGCCGAGCACGCCGATCGCTTCGAGGACGAGCTCGCGCACGCTGATGGTGGACCAGTGCGGCTCTTTCTTGCGGATCAGGTTGCGCATGCGCCGGATGATCTCGGCGGCACGCTGTGCTTGGTGCGCGACCTTGTCGAGCAGCGGCTCGATGCCCGTCTGCTCGTCCGCCGGTTTCATGAGCTTGTCCTGCGCCACGGCGACGTAGTTCGTGATGGCCGCGAGCGGCTGATTGAGCTCGTGCGCGAGCCCGGACGCGAGCTCGCCGAGCGTGCCGAGTCGGGCCAAGTGCGCGAGCTCCCACTGGCGGCGGTGCTCGCGCTCCTCGAGGATCTTGCGCTCGGTGATGTCGCGCGAGATGCAGGTGATCTCGAGCGGGGCGTCGCTGCGCGGATCACGGATCGTGCGGCTCGTGGTCTCGAACCAGATGTACAAGCCGTCCTTGCGGCGCTTCCGGTACGCGACCGTGTGGACGTCGGACGACTCGAGCACGTTGATATGGACGACCTCGACGGCGCGCTGGTCGTCGGGGTGGAAGAACTCGTACGGATCGCGGCCGAGGAGTTCCTCGGGCTCGTAGCCGAGCAAGCGCTTGCAGGCCGGCGAGACGTACTTGTAGATGCCGGTCAGCGAGTGCGTCGAAATCATGTCGATCGCGTTGTCCGCGAGCAGACGGTACTGCGCTTCGCTGCGCGTCAGTGCGTCGAGCAGACGCTGGTGCTCGACGCTCTCCTCCTGGAGGCGCGCGTTCGCGCGACGGATCTCTTCCGTGTTGCGCTCGAAGCGCGCTTGCAACTCCTCGAGCAGTTGGCGGCGCACCTCGTCCGCTTGCCGGCGCTCGGTGATGTCCTCGGCGATCCCCGCGATCATGCGCGCCGCACCGCGCTCGGCGGGCGGAATCGGATACGTGCGGTGGCGGATCCAGCGGATGGTGCCGTCCGGCTTGTGGATGCGATAGTCCGCCGACGCCGCTTCGTCGCGCGCCGCGCGCGCGAACATGCTCGCTACTGCCGCCCGATCCTCGTGCTGCACCGTCTCGAGCATGTGCTCGAGATCCTGGCATGCGTCGTGGCGCGGACGACCCCAGATCGTCTCGAACGCCGGGTTCACGTACAGCACTCCGTGCGTGTCGGCATTGGTGAGGAAGAAGACGTCGCGGATGTTCTCCGTGATGCGCCGTAGAATCGCCTCGCCCTCGCGCAGCACGCGTTCGGCGCGCCGCCGTTCGGTGATGTCGCGGCAGAGCGCGAGCCAGCGCCGCACGCCGCCGTCCCAGATCACCGTGGCATTGACCTCCACCGGGATCAACGTCCCGTCGGGGTGGGCGTAGTCGACTTCCAGGTTGCGGACGATGCCCGTGGTCGTGCACTTCGCGATTTCGCGCTGATTGCGCTCGAGGTCGTGCGGCGCGGTCCACTCGAGCGCGCTGTGGCCTTGGATCTCCTCGACGGACGTCCGGCCCGTCAGGCGCACGTACTCGAAGTTCGCGTCGACGACGATGCCGCGCTCGTCGCAGATCACGAAGCCCGTCTCGGTCGTCTCGATCAGCGTGAGGTAGCGTGCTTCGATCTCCGCGCTCGAGTGCGTCGAGTCGGGATCCTCGCCGAGCGGGACGACGAAGAACGAGTGCGGCGCGTCCGCGCCCGCAAACGCACCGACGAGCACCGGCCGGAGCCAGCCGCTCTTGCGCCGCAGTTGCATCTCGATCGGCGCGGACGGCGCCGGAGTGTCGAAGAGCTCGAGTCCGCTCGGCGACGCACCGCGCGTGCGCGCCGGGAAGAGGTCCGTCCACTGCAGGCCGCCGCGCACGAGCTCCTCGCGCGTTCGACCGCAGAAGCGCACGAACGCGTCGTTGGCCGCAACGAGGTGGTGCGGATCGTTCCACGCGATCGTGCCCACCCAATGAGACGCGAGCAGGCTGCTGCTGCGCAGAGATCCGTGGGGCAACGGCGACGTCTCCTGTGCGAAAGGTCCCGGGACGGGTGCCGGAAAGAATCGTGTGCGCTGGCGCGCACGCCCTCCAGCCTATCGGGTGGCCGCCCCGGACCGGAAGGGCGGTGCTCCAGTCCGGTCGGCGCGCACTGCGCGACAGGTCCGTCTCGAGGTTGCGCCAGCGCGGAGCGTGGCAACTATCCCGGATTTCTCAGCAGATCACGCTGCGCTAGCTCGCATTTCTCACCACTTCCTGCTGCGGTCTCGCCAACTCCTTCGACGCTGCGTCGTTGGATCCGAATCGATCCTCGCTGACCAACCGGGCGCGCGCCGATGGATTCCGACCGCGCACCGTCGCTCCGATCGAGCTCTCGCGGCGTCGCGCGTACTCGCCGTATCGCGGCGCAATGCGCACCGTGGGCGCGTCGTGCTCGCGTCGACGCGCTGCAGCTCGCGCGGTGCCGGCGAATGCTGATCGAGGCGCTTCGGGCGTGCGCTCAGCGAGCGCCCGTGCGGCGGCGTTCGACGTGGCGGCGAAGCGCCTCGGGCAGCGCGAGCTTCTCCTCTTCGAAGACGCGCGCGGCGAGTGACTCGGGCGTGTCACCCGGCGCGACCGAGATGCAGCGTTGCAGGAGGATGGGCCCGGCGTCGTACTCGTTGTCGACGTAGTGCACGGTGCAGCCGGTGAACTGAACGCCCCGAGCCAGCACGGCCTTGTGCACGCGCTCGCCGTAGTAGCCCTTGCCCCCGAAAGCGGGCAGCAGCGACGGATGGATGTTGAGGACTCGGCCCTCCCATGCGGTCGGCAGCACGAGGCGGCGCAGGAATCCCGCGAGCACGGCGCTGTCACATCCGTGGGCGTCGAGCGCGGCGAATACGTCGCGGCTGAAGGCCTCGTCGTCGAGCCGCCGCAGCGGATCGATCACGACCGACGGGAGCTCGAGCCGGCGCGCGCGCTCGAGCGCGTACGCATCGGCCTTCGTCGAAACGACGACGACGATGCGGCAATCGAGCTCGCCCGCCCGGATCTTTTGCACCAGGTTCTCGAGGCTGCGCCCCGAGCCCGACACGAGCACGCCGATCGGCAGCGGGCCGAGAGGCGTCGCGGTCACTCGTCGATCCCCAACGCTTCGGCGGCTTCGCCGGCGGCGGGCGCGAGCGCGACGAGCAGGTCTTCGAGTCCGGGCGCCATGGCCTCGATCTGCGCGACGACGCCACGCAAGTCGTTGAGACCTTCGCCGCGGTCGGTGACGGCGACGATCGAGAGCGCGGCGAGACCGGCGTGCGCGCTCGCCAGCAGCGGGTGGACGAGCTCTTGCACGGCGACCGATGCACCGGCGCGCGCCCAGAACGTGCGCTCCGCGTTGGTCTCCAGCGCCGGACCGAGCACGCACGCCACGACGCCGGCGCGTGCGCGCAGGCCGAGTGCGTGCGCTTCCGATAATGCGCGCTCGCGCAACGGTGCGTAGTGCAACCACGACGTGTCCGGGAACATCGGTCCGAGCTTCGAGCGCGAGAGTCCGACGAGCGGTGTCTGTCCACTGATGTTGACGTGATCGGCCGCCAGCACGAAGGTGCCCGGGTCGGGCGCGAAGTCGGCGTTGGGCAGCGAAACGCCGGCGGACACGTGCACGCACACCGCCGCGCCGCAGCGCGCCGCGAGCCAGCACGGGAAGCCGCGCGCCCAGGTCGGTGACGCGCCGTCGTCCGGCGTGTCGTGCGCGTCCTCGATCAACCAGACGCGCGTTCCACCGAGCTCGCCCGCGCACAAGAGCGCGTCGCTCCAGGACGCGGGCACGCCGCCGAGCTTGCCGAGCGGAAGCTTCATCGGGTGCACGAGCTGCGCCGGCAGCATGCCCGCACCCGTGCCGAGCCAGTAGAGCACTTGCGGCTCCGGCAGTGCGCGCCGGCGGACATCCGCGGCCGCGCGTGCGCAGGCTTCGTCGAGATTGCAGGCGAATTCGGGGCTGTTCATGCCGGCCACAGTTGCGCGAGGCGCGCGCGCACGCGCGCAGGGGGAAGCTCGATGCGCACGCGCTTCAAGCGCGCGCGCGCGCCGGCGAGCAGAGTAACGGCGCTCGGACGCACTTCGAAGAGCTCGGCCAAGAACTCGCACACGCTTTCGTTCGCGCGTCCGCGCTCCGGCGGAGCGTTGACCGCGACGCGCAGGTTGCCATTCCACGTGCCGAGCAGCGCGGCGCGGCGCGCGCCGGGTTGAACGCGCACGCCGAGCCCGGTCGCGCGACCTTGGTCGAGCGCGGCGATCGAGAGCTCGGGCTCGGCGGGTGCGCTCACGCGCGGAACCTAGGCGCCGCCTCGCGCAATGGCAAGCACGGGTGCCCGGTCTCGACCTCGAACGATCGCGAGCGCACCGTTTCGCGCGCGAAGCACTTTTGCCACGGGCTGGCAGCCCGTGGTGAAAGTCATTCGGTCCGAAATCGGCCCGTTCGCGCCGGCGCTGCGTCGCTCGATCCTCGGCGAATCTGGACGATTCGCCTGCGGTCTCGCTCCTTGCGCCGGCGCAAACGGGCCGATTTCAAACTCGAAGCACTTCCACCACGGGCTGCTAGGATTCGCGCGTGGGCCAGCCGAATCGGACGCACGCGCGCTTCTTCGTCCTCGACGGCGTCGACGGCTGCGGCAAGACGACGCAAGCAGGCCGCCTCGCGCTCGAGCTCGAGCAGCACACTGGCACCGCGCCACTCCATCTGCGCGAGCCGGGCAGTACGCGCCTCGGCGAGGCGTTGCGCGCGCTCTTGCTCGCGCGCGAGCACGCGCCATCGCCGGCCGTCGAGCTCTTGCTGTTCGCTGCGGCGCGCCGCCAGATGCTCGACGAGATCGTGCGTCCCGCACTCGCCGCCGGCCGCAGCGTCGTGTGCGAGCGGTTCCATGGATCGACGTTCGCGTACCAGGCCGTGGCCGGCGGACTCGATGAGGCGCGCGTGCTCGCGCTGCTCGCGGACTTCGCCGGCGAGCCGCGCCCCGACCTCGTGCTCGTGCTCGATCTGCCGGTCGAGACCGCCGCGGCGCGCCGCGGCGCCAGCCGCGACCGCATCGAGGATCGCGGCCTCGCGTTCCAGCGCCGTGTCGCCGACGGATTCCGGCGCTATGCCGAGCGCGCGGGGGCGTCGCTCGCCGAACGCACCGTCGTGATCGACGCGCAGGGCGGCGAGGAGGCGGTGTTCGAGCGCGTGTGGACCGAGGTGCGGCGTGCGCTCTGACGCGCCGCTCGGTCACGCGGAGTCGATCCGCGGCTTGTGGCGTGCCGCGCGCGCGGGCCGGCTCGCGCACGCGCTGCTCTTCCGTGGGCCGCGCGGCATCGGGAAGTTCTTGGCGGCCGAGTGGCTGGCGCGCGGACTGTTGTGCGCGTCGCTCGGCGAGCGCCCGTGCGGCGAGTGCGGGCCGTGCAAGCGCTTCCGCAGCGACTCGCACCCGGACGTGTTCGTGCTCGACGGCGTGGACGAAGGTCAGGAGACGATCCCGATCGGCGCGATCACGCCGCGTCCGGAGGAATCGCGACCGAACGTGGGCGAATTCCTCGCGCTGCGCGCGCTCGAGTCGGGCTATCGCATCGTCCTCGTGCGCGAGGCGGATCGCATGGCCTCGGCCGCACAGAACGCGCTGCTCAAGACGCTCGAGGAGCCGGGGCAGGGCGTGGTGATCGTGCTCGAGAGCGCGCGTCCGGATCTCTTGCTGCCGACGGTGAAGAGTCGTTGCGTGCAATTGCGCCTGCGCGCGCTCGCGCTGCCCGAGGTCGAGGACGTGCTCGTCGCGCACGGCCTGGACGCCGCGCGTGCACGCGTGCTGGCACGCTGGAGCGGCGGATCGCCGGGCACGGCGCTGCGCATCGCGGCGCGCGCCGGAGAGGAAATGCGTGACGTGTTCGAGCGCGTGCTTTCCGGAGAGCTCGATCCAACGCGCGGCGCTCTAGCGATCGACGCCGCGGCGGGCGAGTTCCCCGGCGCGACACCGAGCGCCAGCGCGCGCATGCGCGCGCGTGTGTTCCTCGAAATCGCCACCGACGTGCTGCGCGATCTCCACCGCGCACGTTGTGGTGCTGCCGCGGAGGCGTTGCCGCACGGCGATCTCGCACCGCTCGCGCGCACGCGCACGTCCGCCGCGTGGCGCGCAGCGCTGGACCATTGCCTGATGGCTCGTCAGGATGTCGACCTGAACCTCGCGCCGGACGCGGTGGTCGAACGGGTGCTGCTCTCGTGTGGCGCGCGCGCGGTCGCCGGATCGCCGGTGTCGTCGCCGACGTCGTGAACGATCCGATCCGCAAGCTCGCGCTGAAGGACGGCCGCTATGCGCCCGAGGCCTTCCAGTTCCTGTTCGAGTCCCTCGACCCCGCGCTGCGGCTCGTCGGACGTGAGCAGGCCGCGGGCGCCGAGCGCCATGTCAGCGGCAATGAGCTGCTCGCCGGGATGCGGCAGCACGCGCTCGACTTGTTCGGGCCGCTGGCGGCCGGAGTGTGGCGATCGTGGGGGATCCGCGACACGTTGGATTGGGGCCGCATCGTGTTCTTGCTCGTGGACGCGGGCATGTTGAACAGGCAGGAGACCGACAGCATCGAGGACTTCCGCGACGGCTTCGATTTCGAGGACGCGTTCGTGAAGGCGTACCGGCCGCGGCTGCCGCCGGAACTCGTGTCCGGCGGGTCGCCTGGAGAGCCCGGAGACGAAGCATGATCGACCGGCTCTCACCCGTTGCGCGCAGGATCGCTTTCGCCGTCCTCTTCTGTCTGCTGGTGTGGTTCTGCTGGACCGTGCGGACCGTGCTGAACCCGCTGATCCTGGGCTACCTGGTCGCGTTCGTGCTGCACCCGCTCGTGCTCAAGCTCGAGCGCCGCGGCTGGAAGCGCCGTTCGTCGGTGAACCTCATCTTCGGCGGAGTCGCGATCGCGTTCACGTTGGTCGGCGTGCTCGCGTTCTTCCAAGCGCGCGGCTTCGCGCGCGAGTTCACCGCGGCGGACGGCATCGGTCACAAGGTGCGCATGCGCATCGACCAGGCGCTCGAGGACTACAAAGAGGAGATCCACTGGGCCGTCGCCATGATCCCGACGGAGGGCGATGACGGCGCGGCCGCGCCCGGGTCGACGACGTCCGACGATCCGAACGCGCCCGCGCAACCGGTGGAGCAAAACCTGCACTCCGAGGATCTGCAGCGCTGGGTGCGCAGCTGGTGGAGCGATTGGGTGAGCGACGAGCGTACCGCGCAACTCGGCGACGTCGGCTTGCAGGCGGCCGGCGGCGCGTTGGTCTTCCTGCGCCGCATGTTCGGCGGTGTGCTCGAGTTCCTCGGGCTCGCGATCCTGCTGCCGATCTACACGTACTTCCTGCTCTTCGAGCTCGAGCGCATCCACGGTTTCGTGCAGCGCTACCTACCGCACCGTGAGCGCGCGCGCATCGTGCGCATCGGCTCGCAGATTGGCGAAGTGCTCGCGAATTTCTTCCGCGGGCGGCTGCTCGTCTGTCTCGCGAAGGGCGCATTCTTGACGATCGGACTGTTCCTCGCGGGCGTCGACTACGCATTGATCCTCGGCATGGGGACCGGCGTGCTGTCGCTGATCCCGTTCGTTGGATCGCTGGCCGGTTTCGTCCTCGCGCTCGCGGTCGGGATGGTCGAGCACAGCGCGCTCGGCGCGCTCCTGCGCGTCGGCTCCGTGTTCGCGGCGGCGGAAGCGCTCGAGAACTACGTGCTCTTGCCCAAGATCCTCGGTGACAGCCTCGGCCTGCATCCGGTCGTCGTGATCTTCGCGATCATGGCCGGTGGCGCTTCGCTCGGCATGTTCGGGCTGCTCATCGCGCTGCCACTCGCGGCGTCACTCGTGATCCTCGCGCGCGAGCTCGTCCTGCCGTCGCTCGCCGAGCTCGCCGATCGCGACGACCGCGCCAGCATCATTTAGCAGTCCGTGGTGAAAGTGCTTCGAGCCCGAAGGTGGCCCGTTCGCGTCAGAACAAGGAGCGAAACCGCAGGCGAATCGTCGAGATTCGCCGAGGATCGAGCGACGCCGGGCTGGCGCGAACGGGCCATCTTCGCGCCGAATGACTTTCACCACGGGCTGCTAGTAGCAGCGCGCTCTGGAGCGCGCTGCTACTAAATGATGCCTTGCATCGGTAAGACGGAGCGCGGTGCGCGCCGCCACCGATGGGATCGCGCTTGCGTGCGAGCACGAGCGCGCAGCGCTCATTTGTCCAGCACCGACTGCAGCGCCTTCTCGATCTCCGCCAACTGCTCCGGCGTTGCAGTTCCGTTCTTCGCTTCCACGATCAGCGAGAGTGCGTGACGCAGGTCGCTGCGCTCGCGGTCCGAGAGGTGCGCCGACAGCACACGGCCCGGATTCGGGTTGCGCTTGTCCGCGGGCTCGAACGTCGCGGCGAATTCCTCGACGGCGGCGAGCGACACGCCGAGCCTTTCGAGCACGACGCGGATGCCTTGCTGGAGCTGCGGATCCTCCTCGTAGTCACCGTCCGGGAACGCCGCACCGCGGTCGTCCTGCACGCGTCCGCGCACTTCCGTGCGCAAGAGGAAGCGCACCTCGTGCGGTGACAGGGTCGTCTGCAGCGAGTTGTAGTACTCGTCGAACTCTGGGTACTGCGACGTCTCGTCGCGGTCGCCATCCGCCAGGCGATGGAAGAGCTCGCGGTTCTTGGCGTAGTGCTCGTCCAAGTAAGCGCGCGCCTTGCGCTCGCGCCGGATGCGCGCGATCTCCTCGAGCTTCCACGGCTCGAAGCGGCGCGGCGATACATGGTCGGCTTCGGTATCGGGCTGCACGCCGCCTTCGCTGATGATCGTGCCGTCGTCGCCGATCTCCCGGTGAATCGATCGGCCGGACGGCAGCAGGTAGCGTGCGATCGTGAGCCGCGCGCGCGGCGCGAAGTCGAACTCGCCGTTGCCGTTCACGTCCTTCGTCAACGGTTCGCCCGGGTCGTAGCGCTCGTTCTGGTTCTTGTCCTCGTACTGATCATCCTGCTCATTCGGAATGTTGAGCAGCTGTTGCACCGAGCCCTTGCCGAAGCTCGCTTGGCCGACGATCTCGGCGCGCTGGTGATCTTGCAGCGCTCCGGCGACGATCTCCGACGCGGAGGCGCTGAAGCGATTGATGACGACCGCGATCGGCATGTCGGCCGGAACGATCGGATCCTGGCGCGTGTGCAGCTTCTCCGGATCTTCGGTGCGGCTCTCGGTCGTCACGACGAGCTTCTTCTTCGGAAGGAACAAGCTGCACACGTTCGCCGCTTCGGTCAGCAGCCCGCCGGTGTTGTTGCGCAGATCGAGCACCAAGCCGCGCATACCTCTCTGCTTGAGATCGAGGATTTTCGCCGCGAGCTCCTCGCTCGCGACACGGCTGAACGTCGTCAGCTCCACGAGACCGATCTTGCCGGGGAGCAGCTCGGCCTTGACCGGCGGAATCGTGATCTCCTCGCGCGTGATCGTGACCGCCATCTCCTCGGTCGGTCGGTCGATGAGCGCGGCGTCCATCCCGCGCCGCCAGACGTAGAGCTTCACCGACGTGCCGGGTTCGCCCTTGAGGCGCTTGATGATGTCGTCGACCGGACGGCCGAGCGTCGGCCATTCGCCGATGCGCACGATCTTGTCCTCGCTGTGGAGGCCGGCGCGATACGCCGGTCCGGAGTAGATCGGCTGGCGGATCGTGAACAGCTTGTCTTCCGGGTCCTCGCCGACGTACGCGCCGATGCCGCCGTACTGCGGCTGCAAGAGATCCTGCGCGAACTCCTTGAACACCTTGGACGTCATGAAGCTCGAGTGCTCGTCGATGCTGCGCAGCATCCCGTCGAGCGCCGCGTCGATCAGGTCCTCGCGTTTCACTTTGTCGCCTTCGAGTGCCGCGGTCTGGATCAGCCGGATCACTTTCTCGATCAGCTTCAGGTCCGGCTTACCGGCGAGATCGACTTTCTCGATGCTGTCGCGGTTGTACTGGACGAGGTTCTTCTGCTTGCGGTCGTAGACGCGGCGGATGTCTTCTTGCGTCAAGAACGCCTCGGCGAGCCGGCCGTCGTCGCCCGGAAGCGAGGCCATCCGACGCAATTCGACTTGACCTGTCTCCACGTCGCCGATGCGCGCGAGGGAAAGCGCGCCGAGGTTGCGCAGACGCACTTCCGACGACGCGAGGAATGCCATCATCTCCTTGCGCGCGGTGCGGTGGTCTTGGCCGTTGCCGAGGACGTGGAGCGCGACCGCGCATTCGAGGCGCGTTTCCGGCGCGCGATCACCGTTCTGCGCCACGGCGCTCAAGCGCTTGCAGATGCCTTCCTTCGACTCCTCCGACGCGCCCTTGAACTCCGCTTCCGTGAGCAGCGAGGCGGCGCCTCGCGCGACGAGCTCGTCGGTCGACTCGACGAGCGGCGCGAGGTGTTCCGCGATCGCCGTGCGATCGGGATCCGCGCACAGGAGGCGTGCGGCCGCGAGCAAGAGCGTCGCACGCGCCGACGGCGCCGACTGCAGACCCGCGTCGAACGCGGTGGCCAAGCTCGCGGCGTCATCGCCGGCCGAAGCGACGAGCGTCGCGGCCGCGGCCCAGATTTCGTCGAGCCCGAGCTTGTCGGCGGATTGCACCTGGGATTGGACGACCGCGCGGTAGTCGGTCGAGCTTTGGTACGCGGGCGCGATCGCGGCGCCGGGCGCGAAGGAGGCGAAGATCGTCAGGGCGGCAGAGAAGAGCATGAGTGTCCGTAGGGTGCGCGACGCGCGGGGTCGAGTCCGTCGACAGGGCGGCCGATTGGCCGCCGGCAGCACTCTACGGTTCGGAACCGGTGCCGCCTGGGCCTGAACTGAAATCATACTGGTGTGCACGAAAGCCACGCGGGCGGGGGGCCGAGCAGACCCTCGCCGCGCACTCGGCCAGTGGTTATAAGTCGCGCCGACCGCCACCGTGATTCGCACGCGTAAGAACTCAGCACGCGGACGACCCGCGCCTCGCACGCTCTCGCATCTCGAGGCCGACGGAAGCGCCGCGCGCATGGTCGACGTCGCCGCGAAGCCCGTTCGTGCGCGCTCGGCGCTCGCGCGTGCGCGGATCATTTTTCCCACTGGCGTCCTTGCGCAGGTGCTCGCCGGTCGCGGACCCAAAGGGCCGGTCGCGGAGATCGCGCGCGCGGCGGGAGTGCTCGGCGCCAAGCGCACCTCGGACCTGATCCCCATGTGTCATGGGCTCGCGCTCGATCACGTCGAGCTCTCGTTCGAGGCCGTCTCGGAAAACGCGCTCGAGGTGCGCTGTCGCGCGGTCTGCCGCGGACGCACGGGAGTCGAGATGGAAGCGCTCGTCGGCGCCACGCTCGCCGCGCTGACCATCTACGACATGACCAAGGCGTTGAGCCACGCGATCCGCATCGATGCGGTCGAGCTCCTGGAGAAGCGCGGCGGCCGCTCGGGAACATGGACGAGCAGCGCGCTCGCGACGCACACGCCCGCGCAGTCGGCACGCAAGCGTGCAACGGACGAGATCCCCACCCCGCGCGCGCCGCGCGCCCGCAGGAAGGCCACGCCATGACCCCGCAACTCGAAGAGTTCCGCAACCTCACTCGACCCCCGTGGGGTTGGACTGCGGACCACCGCCGCCAACGCATCGGCATCATCGGTGCGACCGGAGCCGTCGGGCGCGAGCTCTTGTCGCTGCTCCATGCTGCCGGGCACGGCGCGGAGCGTGTCGAATGCGCGGCTCGCGCGCGCACGGAGGTCGTGCTCGCGAACGGCGCGCGTTTCGCCGTGCGCGAGCTCGCGTCGCTCGACACGCAGAGCTGGGACGTCGCGTTCCTGTGCACGCCGTCGGAGGTGTCGCGCGCGCTCGCCCGGCCGCTCGCGCAGACGGGAGTGCGCGTGATCGACCTGTCGAGCGAGCACCGCATGCACCCGGACGTGCCGCTCGTGATTCCGGAGATCAATGGCCGTGAGCTCGAGGGCGACGTGCGCTTGATCGCCAATCCGAACTGCACGACCGCGGTCGCCGCGCTGCCGCTCGCGGTGCTCGACCGTGCTGCGGAGCTCGAAGAGGTGCACGTCGTCAGCTTCCAAGCCGCGTCGGGGGTCGGCGCGTCGGGGCTCGTGACACTCGCGCACGAGCTCGCGCACCACGCGCACGACGCCGCTCTCAGCGCACCCGCGAGTCCATTTCCCGCACCGCTTCTGCTCAACGTGATCCCCGCGGTCGCCACGGTCGACGCGCACGGAGTCAGCGGCGAGGAGCGCAAGATCATGAACGAACTCGCGCGGATCCTCTCGCGGCCGGGGCTACCGGTCGAAGCGACGACGACCCGCGTCGCGGTCGAGCGCTGTCACTGTGTCGCGGTCCATGCGCGCTTCGTGCGCGACCTCGACGTCGACGAAGCGCGGGAGCATCTGCGCGCCGCGCCCGGAATCGTCGTCAGCGACGATCCGCACGGGCCGCGCCCGCGCGAGTGCGCCGGCAGCGATCCGGTGCACGTGGGACGGATTCGAGCAGGAACGCGAAGGAAGCGCTCGCTATGCTTCTTCGCCGTCGGCGACCAGCTCCGCAAGGGAGCCGCGCTCAACGCCCTGCAGATCGCCGCTTGTCTGCCGGCGACGCCGTCGCCGCGCTCGTAACCGCCGCATCCCGTAACACGCATGGACCTGAAACTCATCCAGAGCCTCATCCGCATGATGAAGTCCGGCGGACTCGGAGAGCTCGAGCTCGAGGACCCGAAGGAAGGCTTCCGGCTGCGGCTGAAGCGCGGCGACAGCGCGCCGCCCGCGCCCGCGGCGTCCCCGATCGTGCACGTCATGCAGGCGCCCGGACACGCGGCTGCGCCGCCCGCGCTCGCTTCTGCCGCGGCGCTTGCTGCGAGCCTGCCGGCCGTGCCGGAAGCGCCGGTCGGGACTCCGATTCCGAGCCCGATGGTCGGCACGTTCTATCGCTCGCCGTCGCCCGACGCGGAGCCGTTCTTGCGCGTGGGTGGCCGGGTCGAAGTCGACTCGCCGCTGTGCATCATCGAAGCGATGAAGGTGATGAACGAGATCAAGTCCGAGGTCGCGGGCGAAGTCCTCGAGATCCTGGTCGAGAACGGCGAGCCGGTCGAGTTCGGGCAACCGCTCTTCTTGGTGAAGCTCCGCTGATGTTTCGGCGGGTCCTGATCGCCAATCGCGGAGAGATCGCACAGCGCATCATCCGGGCGTGCCGCGAGCTCGGCATCGAAACCGTGGCGGTGTATTCGACGGCCGATGCGGACGCGCTCTACTTGCAACAAGCGGACGACACGATCTGCATCGGTCCGCCTCAGAGCTCCAAGAGCTACCTCGACATGCCGGCGATCATCGCGGCCGCCGAAGTCGCCGACGTCGAAGCGATCCATCCCGGCTACGGTTTCCTCGCGGAGAACGAGCACTTCGCGGAAGTCTGCCGCGACTGCAAGATCCAGTTCATCGGCCCGGAGCCCGAGACGATCGCGATGCTCGGCAACAAGGTCCAGGCGCGTGGGATCGCGAAGGCGGCGGGCGTGCCGATCGTGCCCGGCTCCGACGGCCCGGTCGAGAACGAGGAGCGCGCGTTGACCGTCGCGCGCACCATCGGCTACCCGATCATGATCAAGGCGTCGGCCGGCGGCGGCGGGCGCGGAATGCGCATCGCGCGCAACGAGCCGAGCCTGATCGCTGGCTTCCACGCCGCGCAGGCCGAAGCCGAAGCCGCGTTCGGTAACGGCACGCTGTACATGGAGAAGTTCGTCGAGAATCCGCGCCACATCGAGGTGCAGATCCTCGCGGACCGTTACGGCCGCACCCTGCATCTGGGCGAGCGCGACTGCTCCATCCAGCGACGGCACCAGAAATTGATCGAGGAGTCGCCGTCGCCGTCGCTCACGCCCGAGCTGCGGCGCGAGATCTGCGACGCCGCGGTGCGCGTCGCGAAGCACGCGAACTACACGAACGCGGGAACGGTGGAGTTCCTGCTCGCGCGTGACGGCAGCTTCTATTTCATCGAGGTGAACGCGCGCATCCAGGTCGAGCACACCGTCACCGAAATGGTCACCGGCGTCGACTTGATCCAGCAGCAAATCCTGATCGCGGCCGGCGAGCGTCTGGCGTTCGATCAAGACGACATCGTCTCGCGCGGACATGCGATCGAGTGCCGCATCAACGCGGAGGATCCGGAGCGCGACTTCCAGCCGTCGCCGGGCAAGATCGACTTGTTCGTGCCGCCGGGTGGTCCGGGAATCCGCCTCGACAGCCACTGCTACAGCGGCTACCGCATTCCGTCGAACTACGACTCGATGATCGGCAAGCTGCTCGCGCACCGCGGACGACGCGATCTCGCGATTCGAACGATGCTGCGCGCGCTCGACGAGTTCGTGATCCAGGGTCCGAAGACGACCATCCCCATCTTGCGGAGCATTCTCTCGCACTCGGATTTCCGCAGCGGTGACCACGACACCGGCTTCGTCGAGCGTTACTACGGCAGTCACCCCGCGATCAACGTGAAGGAGCTGCGCACGTGAAGGCGGCGCACACGCGCGCGCGCATCGCGCACGGACCTGCGCTCGGCGCGGCCGCGGTCGCGCTCTGGCTCTCGGGCTGCGCGGGC
Source organism: Planctomycetota bacterium (assembly GCA_046160865.1). Classification (GTDB taxonomy): domain Bacteria; phylum Planctomycetota; class UBA1135; order UBA1135; genus JBJXHG01. Next base: position 17,609 of record JBJXHG010000096.1, read on the forward strand.
TTCGTGCACTGGCCGTGGACGTCGACGCAACGCTGGCCGGGTCCGATGGAGACGACGAGCGACCCGTTGCCGAAAGGCGACGCCGTCGCGGCGCCGACCGGGGCCGAGGAAGTGCTCGTCGTGCGCCACGCCGATCCGGTGCAGGTCCGCCCCGCGGGGTTGACGTCGAGCTTTCCGCTCACGTTCTACAACAAGAGCATCCGTGTGATGGCGGGCGGCGCGGTGTATTCGGCGCCCGGCGGTCGTGCAGAAGTTCTCTGGGCGGACGGCAGCTCGGTCGTGCTGTTTGGACGCGGCACGGGCATCGTCGGGTCCGAGAGTCGCGGCGAGCCGGCGTTCTCGTTTCGGGAGGTCGAGCGCGCGTCGCTCGAGCTGAAGCGCGAAACGCACATCGAGCTCCTCGGAGGTGCGGAGCTCGCCGCGCATTCGGGTCCGTTCGTGCTCGACCACGTTCGGCCCGGCATCTTGCGCGTGAAGAACCAGTCGAAGGCGACCGGCGAGATCCACTTCCGCGAAGCGCGCATCGCGCTCGATCCCGGGCAAGGCGTCGACTTGCCGATCCTGTCGGCGGGCAGCACGCCCGTGGCACAGTCGGCCGGGCTGTCGGTCGCGCGCGCCGGCGGCGTGCGCGTCGAGTACGGCGGCGAGATCGATCTCCTGGACGGCGCGACCGGCGTCGGTTTGCGCGCGCGCGGCGAGCACGAGATTCGCGGACAAGGCGTGTCGGTGCAGCTCGCGCCGGGCGAGGTGGCGCGCTTCCACGCACTCGGCGGCGCTCCGGCGCCGGCTGCCGATGCCGTTCCGGCTCCGCTTCCCGCTCCACCTGAGGCCGCTCCCGTTCCGACAGGCAGCCGCCCATGATCTTGCTTCGCCCATTCTCGAGCGGACGAGCCACGCGCCCATGACGAGACCCCGTGTACTGATCACCGGCGGAGCCGGTTTCCTCGGCAGCCACCTGTGCGAGCTCTTCCTGTCGCGAGAGCACGAGGTGATCTGCATGGACAACCTGATCACCGGCGACGTCGCGAACGTCGAGCACCTGTTCCGCGACAAGTGGTTCCACTTCGAGCAGCGTGACGTCACCGAGTATCTGCACGTCAGCGGCGCGCTCGACGCGATCCTGCACTTCGCTTCGCCGGCGTCACCGATCGACTACCTCGAGTTGCCGATCCAGACGCTCAAAGTCGGCTCGCTCGGCACGCACAAAGCGCTCGGTCTCGCGCGCGCGAAGCAGGCGCGCTTCCTGCTCGCGTCGACGTCCGAATGCTACGGCGATCCGCTCGTGCACCCGCAGTCGGAGAGCTATTGGGGCAACGTGAATCCGGTCGGACCGCGCGGTGTGTACGACGAGGCCAAGCGCTTCGCGGAAGCGATGACGATGGCGTACCACCGCTTCCACGGCGTGCGGACGCGCATCGTGCGGATCTTCAATACGTACGGGCCGCGCATGCGCTTGCGCGACGGCCGCGCGCTACCCGCGTTCATGACGCAGGCGCTGCAGGGTGAGTCGATCACCGTGTTCGGTGACGGTGGACAGACGCGTTCGTTCTGCTACGTCGACGACCTGATCGACGGCATCTACCGCCTCTTGCAGTCGAACGAGGCGCTGCCGGTCAACATCGGCAACCCGCGCGAGATGACGATCCTCGAGTTCGCACGCGCAGTGCTGCGCGTGACCGGCTCGACATCGAAGATCGTCCACAAGGAACTGCCTGAGGACGATCCGAAGGTGCGCCAGCCCGACATCTCGAAGGCACGCCGCCTGCTCAGCTGGGAACCCAAGGTCACGCTCGAGGAAGGCCTCGCGCGCACGCTCCCGTACTTCCGTTCGCGCGTGCAGACGGCCGTGCCGCCTCCGGTTGCCGAGCGGCGGTGAGCGCACGCAGTGGCGGAGTTCACGAGGAGCGGTGCAGTCCTGTCGCTCGCGCTGCGCGGCGAGAAATGGAGTCGTTGAAATGTGTGGCATCGTCGGCGCGCTGGTGACGCAAGGCTCCGTCGTCGAGGGCTTGATCGAAGGCCTGCGGCTGCTCGAGTACCGCGGCTACGACTCGGCCGGCATCGCCGTCATCGGCGGCCCGCAGAGCAAGGGCCTGACGATCCGGCGCAAAGAAGGCCGCATCGAGCGGCTCGAGCGCGAAATCTCCGACGGCTCGCTCGCCGGCGCGCGCGCGGGCATCGGGCACACGCGCTGGGCGACGCACGGTCCGCCGTCGGATGCGAACGCGCACCCGCACACCGACGCGCAGGCGCGCGTGGCGCTCGTGCACAACGGCATCTTCGAGAACTACAAGGAGCTGCGCGACCGGTTGGTTGCGAGCGGTGTGAAGCTCGCGTCCGACACCGACACCGAAGCGCTCGCGCACATGATCGGCCTCGAACTCGGACGCGGCGCGACGCTCTCCGAAGCGGTGCGCAAGAGCTTGCTGCAAGTGGAGGGCTACTACGCGATCGCGGCGCTCGCGAGCGACGCGAGCGGTCCGACGCTCGTGTGCGCACGTCAAGGGCCTCCGCTCGCGGTCGCGGTGACGCAGGACGCGGCGTACCTCGCGTCGGACGTGCTGGCGCTGATTCCGCACACGCGCGACGTCGTCTTCCTCGAAGACGGCGACATCGCCGAGCTGAAGCCCGGACGCGCCGTCGTGCGCCGCCTCGACGGCACGACGGTCGAGCGGTCGAGGCGGCGCGTCGATTGGGATCCCGAAGCGGCGGGCAAGGGCAGCTATCCGCACTTCATGCTGAAGGAGATCCACGAGCAGCCGGACGTGCTCGCGCGCACGACGTTCGAGCGCATGCACGAGGAAGAGGGCGACGTCGTCTTCGAGACCCCGGGCTTCACGAATCGTGATCTCGCGGGCGTCGAGCGTGTCTCGATCGTCGCGTGCGGTACGGCGTTGCACGCGGGCTACATCGCGAAGTACATGATCGAAGGTCTCGCGGGCGTGCCGTGCGACGTCGATTACGCATCCGAGTTCCGTTACCGCGAGCCGCGCCTCGTGCCCGGCACGCTCGCGCTCGCGATCAGCCAATCGGGCGAGACGGCGGACACGCTGGCCGCGCTGCGCAAGGCGACCGAGCTCTCGGCGCGCACGGCATCGATTTGCAACGTGAACGGCAGCACGCTGGTGCGCGAGAGCCAGGCCGTGATCCTCACGAAGGCCGGGCCCGAGATCGGCGTCGCGAGCACGAAGGCCTTCGTCACGCAAGTCGCGGCCGCGTATCTGTTCGCGTTGCGCCTGGGGCGCGCGCAAGAGCGGCTGTCGGCGGACGCGGTGTCGACGCTCATCCGCGACCTGCGTCTCTTGCGGCCGCGCATGGAGCAGATGCTCGCCGAGCGCGCGAGCGAGACCCTGCGCGCGATCGCCGCGCGCAATCAGGTCGCGAAGGGCTTCTTGTTCCTCGGTCGCGGCATCAACTATCCGGTCGCACTCGAAGGCGCGTTGAAGCTCAAGGAGATCTCGTACGTGCACGCCGAAGGCTATCCGGCGGGGGAGATGAAGCACGGGCCGATCGCGCTGATCGAGCCGAGCATGGTGACCGTCGTGCTCGCGACGCACGGCGACCTCGCCGAAAAGGTGCGCTCGAACATCGAGCAGGTGCGCGCGCGCGGCGGCCGCGTCATCTGCATCGGATCCGATCGCGCGAGCCTCGATCTCGCCGACGAGAAGATCGAGGTGCCCGAATCGTCGAAGTGGCTGGCGCCGCTGCTCAACGTGGTGCCGCTGCAGCTCTTCGCGTACCACATGGCGGACTTGAAGGGCGCCGACATCGACAAGCCGCGCAACCTCGCGAAGAGCGTGACGGTCGAATGAGCCGCGTCCTCGTCACCGGTGGTGCGGGCTTCATCGGCTCGCACGTCGTCGAAGCGCTCTGTCGCCGCGGCGACGAAGTCACCGTCCTCGACAACTTCAACGACTTCTACGATCCCGCGCTGAAGCGCGCGAACGCCGCGGCGCTCACGCGCGCGCAGATCGTCACCGGCGACATCCGCGACGCGGCGCTCGTGCAGGAGCTCTTCGACGCCGGCCGCTTCGATGCGGTGATCCATCTCGCGGCGATGGCCGGCGTGCGACCGTCGCTCCTGGATCCGCTGCACTACGAGGACGTGAATGTGCGCGGCACGTTGATGTTGCTCGAGCAGCTCAAAGCGCGCCCTTCGACGCGCTTCGTGTTCGCGTCGTCTTCGAGCGTGTACGGCAACAGTCACGCCGTGCCGTTCCGCGAGGATCAGGACATCCATCGTCCCGTCTCGCCGTACGCGTCGACGAAGCGCGCGGGCGAGCTGCACTGCTACACGTATCACCATCTCTACGCGATTCCGACCGCGTGTCTGCGCTTCTTCACGGTCTACGGTCCGCGCCAGCGGCCCGAGATGGCGATCCACAAGTTCGTGAAGGCCGTGATCGCGGGGACGCCCCTCCCGTTCTACGGCGACGGCACGACGCGGCGCGACTACACGTACATCGAAGACATCGTCGACGGCGTCGTGCGCGCGCTCGATCGCTGCGAGGGGTACGAGATCTACAACCTGGGCGAGTCGGAGACGACGTCGCTCGCCGAGCTCGTCGCGTGGATCGGCGAAGCGTGCGGCCAGACGCCGATCCTCGAGCGATTGCCGATGCAGCCCGGCGACGTCGAGATCACGTTCGCCGACGTCTCGAAGGCGCGCGCGCGCCTCGGCTACGCGCCGAAGACGAGCGTCCGCGACGGACTCGAGCGCTTCGTCACCTGGTTTCGCGAGGGCGGCGCTCGCGAAACCCGAACATGAGGGCGCGCGCGGGCGGAACCAAGGTCTGACGCACGGAGCCGACACACGCGCGCCGTGTGTGCACGCGCTCGAAATGACCTTCACTCACGCTCGATCGGCGGCCGATCCTCGCTGCGCGCTGCCCGCCCATTCCGCTCGCGCGGGCGCGTTGTCCCCGTGCGGCGCGAGCGCTAGACTCCGCCGCTCGTTCACGCCCCTCCGACCAGCCCCAAACGCGTCCTCCGAAGCACATCATGAAAGGCGTCATCCTGGCCGGCGGTCTCGGCACCCGGCTCTTTCCGCTCACCAAGATCACGAACAAGCACCTGCTGCCGGTGTTCGACCGGCCGATGATCTACTACCCGATCGAAGCGATGGTGAACGCCGGGATCCACGACATCATGATCGTGACCGGCGGACGAAAGTCGGGTGACTTCCTCTCGCTGCTCGGCAACGGATCCGACTTCGGCCTGAAGCATCTCAACTACACGTACCAAGAAGGCGAAGGCGGGATCGCGGAAGCGCTGGGACTCGCGGAGCACTGGGCCTCGAAGGATCCGATCTGCGTGATCCTCGGCGACAACTTGATCGAGAAGAACATCCGCAAGGCGGTGAGCAACTTCCGCGAGCAGAAGAAGGGCGCGAAGATCATGCTCAAGCAGGTGCCGGACCCGGAGCGTTTCGGCGTCGCTACCGTCCAAGGCGACAAGGTCGTGCGTATCGTCGAGAAGCCCAAGTCGCCGGTCTCGAATCTCGCGGTCATCGGCATCTACATGTTCGACAACCGTGTGTTCGACATCATCAAGACGTTGAAGCCGTCGGATCGCGGCGAGCTCGAGATCACCGACGTCAACAACTGGTACATCGAGGACGGATCGATGTCGTACGAAGTGCTCGACGGCTGGTGGACCGACGCGGGCACGTTCAAGTCGCTGCACCAAGCGGCCTCGCTCGTCGCGCAAGGCGGCGCGAATCGCCTCGACTGATGGCTGCGGCGGTCCGCCTGGAGCGTGTGCTCGTCACCGGCGCCGCCGGAATGCTGGGGAGTCAACTCCAGCGCACCGTTCCAGCGGGCACGCGGAGCTTCGGGTCCGACCTGCGCGACGGCCCGGGCGTCGACGCGGCCGGCATCGACCTGGCCGACGAGTCGAGCGTCGCGCGCCTGTTCGCCGAGCACGGTCGCTTCGACGGCGTGCTCCACAGCGCGGCGTTCACGGCGGTCGACCTCGCGGAAGAGCGTGAAGCCGACGCGCTGCGCGCGAACGGCGAAGCGTGCCGTGTGCTGGCGCGCGCTTGCGCGGAGCACGGTGTCCGATTGGTCGTGCTCAGCACGGACTTCGTCTTCGACGGCCGCGGCACGCGGCCGTATCGCGAGGACGATGCGGTGTCGCCGCTCTCGGCCTACGGTCGCACGAAGCTCGCCGGCGAGCGCGCGGCGCTCGACGAGCATCCGCGCGGTACGTCGATCGTGCGCACGCAGTGGCTTTATGGCCCGCGCGGCAAACACTTCCCCGGCACGATCCTCGGCCTCGCGAAGGACAAGAAGGAGCTCAAGGTCGTGCACGACCAAGTCGGATCGCCGACGTCGACGCTCGAGCTCGCGCCTGCGCTTTGGGACGTACTCGCCCGCGGCGAGCCCGGCATCTATCACGCCGCGTGCGAGGGCCGAGCGAGCTGGTTCGACTTCGCGGTTGCGACGCTGGAGCAGATGCGCGTCACCGGCGTGCACGTCGCACCGTGCACGACCGCGGAGTTCCCGCGTCCGGCGGTGCGGCCGGCCTACAGCGTGCTCGACTGCACGAAGCTCGCGCGCCTGCGCGGCAAGCCGCTCGCGCCGTGGCGAGCGGCGCTCAACGACTTCCTCGCCCTCACGTCCTCATGAACACCACCGTCCTCGTCACCGGCGGATCCGGCTTCATCGGCAGCAACTTCGTCCACATGCTGGTGGAGCTGCGTCCGGCGTGGCGCATCGTCAATCTGGACGCGCTGACGTACGCCGGCAATCGCGAGAACCTGAAGAGCGTCGAGGAGCTTCCTCGGTACCGCTTCGTGCACGGCGACATCACGCGTCCAGAGGATGTCGAGCGTGCGCTCGACGAAGCGCGCGGGCACGGCGGCGTGTGCATCGTCCACTTCGCCGCCGAGAGCCACGTCGACCGCTCGATCCAATCGAGCCTGCCGTTCGTCCAGACGAACGTAGTCGGCACGCAGATCTTGCTCGATCTCGCGCGCAAGCACGGCGTCGCGCGTTTCGTGCACGTGTCGACCGACGAGGTGTACGGCTCTCTCGGACCGACCGGCGCGTTCACGGAGGAAACGCCGCTCGCGCCGAACTCGCCGTACTCGGCGAGCAAGGCGGCGAGCGACATGCTCGTCCGCGCGGCGTTCCACACGCACGCGTTCCCGGGCGTGATCACGCGCTGCTCGAACAACTACGGCCCATATCAGTTTCCCGAGAAGCTGCTGCCGCTCGTCATCGCGAACGCGACCGAGGAAAAAGCGTTGCCGATCTACGGCGACGGCCTGTACGTGCGCGACTGGCTGTACGTCCGCGATCACTGCGAGGCGATCCTCGCCGTGCTCGAGAAGGGCCTGCCGGGCGAGGTCTACAACATCGGCGGCAACAACGAGCTCGCGAACCTCGAGCTCGTGCGGCGCGTGCTGAAGCTCGTCGGCAAGCCCGAGTCGCTGATCACCTACGTGAAGGACCGGCCAGGGCACGACCGGCGCTACGCGATCGATGCAGCGAAGATCCGCCGCGAGCTCGGCTGGCAGCCGCGCTACACGTTCGATCAGGCGCTGCCGTTGACCGTCGCCTGGTACAGGTCCCAAGCTCAATGGCTGGATCGAGTTAGGAGCGGTGCTTACCGTGACTACTACGCCCGGCAGTACGGCGCCTGAGAAGCGGGGTCAACCGCGACGCGGCAGTGCGCCGATCCATGGACCGAAGGTCCGTCGCGAGGCGGATCGGCAAAACTTTCCCCACCCCATGCGGTTCCATCCCTCCGGCTGGCCGGCGCTCGTCGCCTGGATCGTGTGCGTCGCACTCGCGAGCTGCAGCACGAGCCCCGACAAGCGCCTTCTCCAATACCTGAACACCGACGGCTTCGGGAACCGCTACACGGGGAACGCAGAAGAAGAGAACTGGGTGGCGATCGGCGACACGCTCGAGATCAGCGACTCCTATCACGCCGACGAGCTCGACGTGAAGACGCCGGTCGACATCGACGGGACGGTGCTCCTGCCGGAGCTCGGCGCCGTGCTGGTGGCTGGCCTCACGCGTACCGAGATCGAATCGCTCTTGATGGAGAAGTACAGCCCGTACTACGACCTCATCGACATCAAGGTGAAGATCGTCACGCAGGGCAAGAAGTACTTCATCTTCGGTGAGGTGGCCAAGCAGGGCGCACAGGCGTTTCCCGGCGACTTGACCATCTTCGAGGCCGTGATGCTCGCGGTTCCGAACAAGGACACGTCGAACCTCGGCCGCGTGCGCCTGATTCGCGCCGACCCGCGCGATCCGTTCGTCCAGACGGTCAACATCGGCGAAATCATCGAGACGGGCGACTCGACGTTCAACGTGCACGTGCAGGAGCGCGACATCATTTTCATCCCACCGACGATGCTCGCGCAGGTGGGCTACTTTCTCGACACGTTGCTGTTCCCAGTCAAGATGGTGCTGACCGGCATCGGCTCCGCGCTGTGGTCCGTGCGTTCGTTCCAAGGCTACGGCAGCGCGTACGGACCGGGCATCTTCTAGTGGCGCACTCCAGCAACTCGCCGACTGCGGACCGCGCCGCCGGCGCACTCCGGTGCGCCGCTCGCACCGGGGCTTACGCGCCGACGCGCCGGCGATCTTCGGCGCCAGAACACTGACATGGCCGTCGAGATCGAGAGTCGCGGGCAGCTCTTGGACTTCCTCGAAGTCCTGCGCCGCCGTTCTTGGCAGGTGATCCTGCCCGCGGCGCTCGTGATCACGCTCGGTGCTGCGTTCGCGGTGTTCGTCCCGAAGAAGTACCTCGTCACGACGCAGATCGAGCTGCGTCCGGTCGGGATCTCGGTGTCGAGCAAGGAAGGTGGCAACGCGCCGTTCCAGTTGCGCGCGAAGGAGCGCGTCAAGAAGGTCGTCGAGAAGCTCGGCAACACGGACTACCTCGCACTCGCGCCGGAGGAGCGCGGCGCGTTCCTGAACGACATCCTGAACAACTTGAAGGTCAAGACCGACCGCGGCGACAGCCAGGGTTCGGTGTTCGTCACCGTCACCTACTCGGACGTGCAGCCGCAGTGGGCGGTGGACTTCCTGCGCGAGCTGCGCAGCGACTGGATCTACGACGTGCTCGAGCGCGACCGCAACAAGGTCGAGGACGAGCGCGCGAACATCCTCGCCGAGCGCAAGAAGCTCGAGGACCGCGTCAAGGCCGAGGAGGACGCCCTGACGACGCTGCGGCGCGAGAACGATCTCTCCGCGACGCAGCAATCGGAGGCCGGGCCGCGCAACGAGGATCCGGTGTTCGCGCGCTTGCAAGAGAGCACGAAGTCGATCAAGTCGCTCGACATCCAACTGCAGACGCAAGTGGTGCGGATCGCCGCGCTCGAAGAGCAGTACCAACGGATGCCGGAGAATTTGACGCGCGAGAACGTCGTGCCCGGCGTGGGGAACGAGGAGGCGCTCAAGCAGGTCGATCTCGAGATCCTCGAGCAGCAAGAGATCCTGCAAGGGCTCGGGCAGGCGCACTCGAAGTACAAGCTCGCGCGCAAGCGTCTCGCCGAGCTCTCGGAGAAGCGCGAGCAGCTGAATCGCCTCGTGACGAAGAGCCAGAGCGAAACCGTTTCGGCGCCGAACCAGGAGCGCATGCGACTCTTGCTCGACATCGATGGCGCGAAGGCCGCGTTCAAGCAGATGGAGAAGGAGCGAGAACTCCTCGCGGCGCAGGCGGAGCGGGATCAGAAAGAATTCCGCCGGCTCCAGGACGTGTATCGCGAAGACCGCGCACTGGCCGCGCTCGTCGCGCGCTTGCGTGTCACGCTCGAGGACACCGACCGCAAGTACCAGGAGAAGGTCCTGCAGGTCGCGCAACTCCACAGCCCACTCGCGAACCCGTTCGAGATCACCGAGGACGTCGCCGCGCCCAACAAGCCGACCGAGCCGAATCCGTGGCTGATCGTCGCGTTCTCGATTGCGGCAGGCTTCGGCATGGGCATCGCGCTCGCCGTCGGCCTCGAGTACACGAAGTCGAGCTTCCGCAGCCCGCACGATCTTTCGCGCGTGATGGTCGTCCCGGTGCTCGGCACGATCAACGCGATCGTGACGCGCCGCGAGAAGCGCTTGCGCGGCGTACGCCGTGCGGCGGTCGGTCTCTCGAGCGCCGCGTTCATCTTGTCGGTCGTGTTCGTGACATGGGCGTGGAAGGAACATCCCACGCTGCTCTCGCCCGCGCTGCGCGACACGATCGAGGACTTGCGGTCGAAGTTCCGCTGAGCGGAGCACCGCGCTAGAGCGGCCTCACCGTGCGCGACATCCTCATCAGCCTGTTCATCCTGGGCGCGCTGCCGACGTGCTTCCGGCGGCCGTTCATCGGGCTACTCCTGTTCTCGCTGCTCGCGTACATGCGCGTGCAGGATCTCACGTGGGGGTTCGCGAAGTACCAGCGCTGGTCGTACTACGTCGCGATCGTCACCGCGGCCGGCTACATCTTGGGCTCCGGGCCGAAACGCTTGATGGTGCGCGACGCGCGCTGCTGGATGATGCTCGGGCTCGTCGCGCTCGTCGGCGTGAGCATGATGGCGGGCGACATCCACGGCACGAACGACGTCACGATCTACGTCGAGTTCCTGAAGATCATCGTCGTCGCGTTGTTCACGACGGTGGTGGTGAAGAACCGTGAGTACCTGCGCATCCTCGTCTGGCTGATCGCACTCTCGTTCGGGTTCTTCGGGCTCAAAGGCGGGCTGCAATGGATCCTGTCCGGCGGTGGCATGAAGATCATCGCGGGGCCCGGCGGGATGATCTCGGACAACAACGACTTCGCCCTCGCGCTCTGCATGGGCCTGCCGCTGCTCTACAACCTGGGCATCGCGGAGCGGCGCGAGCACCTGCGGCGCATCCTGCTCGCGATGGTGCCGCTCACGATGATGACCATCATCGCGACGCACAGCCGCGGCGGTTTCCTCTCGATGTGCACGGTGATCCTCGTGCTCATCTGGCGCTCGCAGAATCGCCTGGCCGGACTGGCCACGGGCATCCTGCTCGCGACGGCCGGCGCGATGGTCGTGCCGCAGTCGTTCGTCGACCGCTTGTCGACGATCAAGGAGTACGAGACCGAGGGCTCCGCCGCCGGTCGTCTGGCCGCGTGGAAGACCGCCGGCGTGATGATCCAGAGCCACCCGATCGTCGGGGTCGGCTTCGAGCAGTTCCAAGCGAACTACAAGGACTACGACCCGCTGCGGCAGGAGGGCCGCGAGAGCGGCACGCGCGTGACGCACAACACGTACCTGCAGCTGTGGGCCGAGTGCGGAACGCCCGCGTTCCTGCTCTTCGTCGGCTTGATCGTGCTCACGTTCACGGATCTGTGGGGACTGCGGCGCGAGGCGGCGAGGCGTTACCACTCGAGCTGGATCTTGTCGTACGCGACGATGTTCGAGGCCTCGATGGCCGCGTTCTGCATGGGCGCGATGTTCCTGAACCGCGCGAACTTCGACCTCTTCTATCACCTGATCGCGATCGTGGTCGTCTTCGGACGCATCGCGCGCGAGTCGATGCGCGACGAGTCGGACTACCCGGTCAAGAGTGCGGGCCGCGGAACGCTCGTCGCCGTGGAGCGACGCGACTTCAATCGCAAGCCCGCGCGGCGCGGATTCGGACGTGGCGGAGGCGAGCCCGTCCTGGGCGGATTCTGAAATGTGCGGACTGACCGGCATCGCGTTGCGCGACCTGCGTGCGACGCCCTCGGAGGACGAGCTGCGCGCGATGACGCGCGCGATCGCGCACCGCGGACCCGATGACGAGGGACTGTACGTGCGCGGTCCGCTCGCCGGCGGATTCCGACGCCTCTCGATCATCGACGTCGGCGGCGGTCACCAGCCGATCTTCAACGAGACCGGCGATGTCGCGATCTACGGCAACGGCGAGATCTACAACTTCGAGAGCTTGCGGCGCGACCTGCAGTCGCGCGGGCACGTCTTCAAGACGGGCTCCGACATCGAGACGCTCGTGCACCTGTACGAGGAGCGCGGTGAAGGCGTCGCCGACGACCTCGTCGGCATGTACGCGTTCGCGATCCTCGACTGGCGTGATCCCGCGGAGCCGAAGGTCGTGCTCGGCCGCGATCGCATGGGCATCAAGCCCCTGTACTACGCGCTCACCGAGCGCGGTCTGTACTTCGCGAGCGAACCGAAGGCGATCCTCGCCGCGCCAGGTTTCGCGCGCCGATTGCGCGGACCCGTGCTGCTCGACTACTTGATCACGGGCTACTGCGGTGGCGAGCACTCCGCGTGGGACGGCATCGAGCGCCTGGCCCCGGCGAGCGTGCTCACGTGGAGCGCCACGCGCGGCAAGCGCGTGCGCACGTACTGGGACCTGCCGATGACGGCGCTGCGCGCTCCCGCAGCGGCGGACGAGATCCTCGCTGCGCTCGACGAGACCGTGCGCGACCACTTGATCAGCGACGTGCCGCTCGGCGCGTTCCTCTCCGGCGGAATCGACAGCAGTGCCGTCGTCGACAGCATGGCGCGCGCGTCCACGCGCCGTGATCATGACGGACTCGCGCACGGGCTCGTGTTGTGCTCGGTCGGCTTCCGCGAAGGCGCATTCGACGAGCTCGAGACCGCACGCGCGACGGCGTCGCGTCTGTCGGCCGCGCACCACACGCAGATCCTCGAGTCGGATCCGGCGCTCGCGCTCGAAGTGTTGCCCTGGTACTTCGACGAGCCGCTCGCCGACCCTTCGACCGTGCCGACGTACCTCGTGTCGAAGATGGCGCGCGAGCACGTCACCGTGGCACTCACCGGCGACGGAGGCGACGAAGTGTTCGCGGGCTATCGCCGCTACGTGTTCGACGTCGCCGAGAATCGCGTGCGCCGCGCGCTCGGCCGCCACGGTGAGCGCGTGCTCGCGGCGGTCGGGCGACGCTATCCGAAGCTCGACTGGGCACCCAGGTTCGTCCGCGCGAAGAGCGTGCTCGAGAACTTCGGCTCGGATCCGTGCCGCGCCTACTGGAACAGCGTCACGCAGCTTTCACGTGAGGACGCGCTGGCGGTGCTCGCGCCCGAGGTCGTCGATGCGCTCGGCGCGCACGATCCCTACGACACCTTTGCCGAGCACTACCGGCGTCCGCACATCGACGACCCGCTCTATCGCGCGCAGTACGCCGACTTCAAAGGCTTCTTGCCGGACCAGATCCTCGCCAAGTCGGACCGCGCGTCGATGGCGGTGTCGCTCGAGGTGCGTCCGCCGCTCCTCGATCACCGCTTCGTCGAGCGCTTCGTCGCGCTGCCTACGCGCGAGAAGGTGCGCGGCGGGCGCGGCAAGCACGCCTTCCGCGAAGCGCTGCGCTCCCGCCTGCCGTCGAAGTTGCTCGACTTGCCGAAGCGCGGCTTCGACATTCCGCTGCGCGATTGGTTGCGCGGCCCGCTCGCTGGCACGATGCGCGACGCGATCGAGACGCTGCCCGAGCGCTGGTTCGCGCGCGACGTGCTGCGCGCGCGTCTCGCGGAGCACGAGAGCGGCCGCCGCGATCACGGTCACTTGTTGTGGAGCTTGTTCGTGCTCGAGCGCTGGCGCCTGCGGCACGGCGCGACCGATCTCGCGTTCTGACATGAGCACCACGAGGATCCGTCACGCGCTTTCGTTCGACGTCGAGGAGTACTTCCAAGTCGCGAACTTGCGCCATCACTTCGCGCGCAGCGACTGGGAGAGCGTGCCGTCGCGGCTCGCCGTCGGCATGGATGCGATCCTCAACGCGCTCGAGCGGCGCGGCGCGCGTGCGACGTTCTTCTTCCTCGGTTGGATCGCGGAGCGGCATCCAACGCTCGTGCGACGTTGCGTCGACGGCGGCCATGAGGTGCAGAGCCACGGTTACGAGCACTTGTTCCTCCAGGATCTCGGCCCGGAAGCGCTCGACTTGGATCTCGCGCGCACCGAGCAGGCGCTCGTCGCCGCCGGCGCGCCGCGGCCGATCGGCTTCCGCGCGTCGACGTTCACGCTGACCAAGCGCACGTGGTGGGCTTTCGACGTGCTCGCGCGGCGCGGCTACCGCTACGACTCGAGCGTGCATCCGATCCGGCATCCGGTGTACGGCGTGCCGGGCTTCGAGCCCGGCATCTCGACCGTGCGCGCGAGCGACGGGACCGAGATCGTGGAGTTCCCCGTGTCGACGTTCCCGCTGTTCGGGCGCAACTTCCCGTTTGGCGGGGGAGGCTACTTCCGCTTGCTGCCGGGCGCGGTGACGGAGCACTTGCTCGCCAGTCTCGAAAAGCGCGGCCGTCCGGGCGCGTTCTACATGCACCCGTGGGAGTTCGATCCCGCGCAACCGCGCTGCCCGGCCAGTGCGACCGCGCGCTTCCGGCACTACGTCAACTTGGATCGCACGCTACCGCGGCTCGAACGGCTGCTCGCGCGCTTCGAGTTCGCGACGATGTCGGAAGTGCTCGCCGATGCGGGACGCGACGTGCGCGCGGCGTGAGCACGCGGCATTGACGGATCGGGAACGTGCGCCCACGATGAAGCGCGGGTGAGAGAGGGTGTCGCGGCGCAACGCAATGCGCCGCGTTCGATTTCATGGCCGCAGCGAGCGGCGGTTCCGGCCGTGTCCTTTCGCATCCCGTGCTTGGCGGCCGTCCATGCCAACAGGGAGAGCTCGACATGCTGCACGGAGACTTGGTGACGCTCACGGCGAAGGGCGTCCTGCTCAGTGAGAAGGCCGCGGAGACAATAGGTGTCTACGACAACTCGGTGTGCTGGGGCGTGTGGTACCAGAACCCGATCCAGAAGCCGACCGATCAAGGCTACCGCGAAAAGCTGATCGGACATCGGCATCTGATCGTCTCACCGTTCCATCCACGCTCATGGCCGTTCCTCCTGCGCGTGGAAGTGTGTGTCCGAGACGAGCCCGGCGCGCTGGCGCGTGTGTGCTCGGCATTGAACGAGTCGGGGCTGTCGCTCGTATTGATCGAGTGCACACCGTCGGGCTTCAGTCACGCGACGTTCAACTTGATCTGCGAGTACGTCGGCATGCCGGAGAAGCACAAGTGGCGCCGAAAACTCGAGAGCTTGCGCGCCGGCAAGGAGGCGATCGACAAGAAGTTTCGGTGCACGCGCGTGGAGCCGCGCCACGATGACGACGCCGCGCCCGTTTCTGCGCGAGAGTATGGCGCGATCCGGAGCCTTTTCACGAAGACCGCCGCGCGCATGATCGCGGTGGAGGAGGACGTGCGCGCGGAGCTGCGTGCACGACTCAAGCACGATCTGTACAGCTGGCGTGCGCACAACGATCTGCTCGTCGACGCGACGGACTTTGACCGGCGAGTCGACCGCATCCTTCGCGCTCACGGCGCCAAGCGCGCGAGCTCCGACGTGCGCGATCAGCTGCTCTTCGAGAAGCTCGAGGTCACGTGGATCTCGCCTCTGGCCGTCTTCGCGTTCTACGGCGGAGGCAGATACGCGCCGATTCCGTTCCGCTACCGGCGGGATCAATCGTTTCTCTTCGTCGCGGAGCCGGCCAAGCTGGACGGCGACGATCATCGGCTGCGCGGCTTGCCGTTGCCGGCGCTCGCCTCCTTCAACCAGGGCTTCAAGTACCTCCGACTGGATCCGATGTCGTCGGAGCGGCTCACCCACCATCCGACGCGGATCGACTTGGAGTATCGACTCGAGAGCTTCGGCGATGCGAAGCATCACGGCATCGGGCTGCTCCACAAACTCGCGCAGACGTTGCGCGACAACGACGTCGACGTGCTGCACGTCGTCAACAAGTGGACGGACTATCGCTACGACACGGAAGCGGGTCGCATCGCGTTCATCGCCGACGTCGATCGCGCTCAACACGAGCGGATCAAGTGCGACTTGAGCAAAGCCCCTGAGCGACTCCGAGCACGCGCCGATCCCGCAGCCGAAGACCGCGACGGACGCGACACTTCCGGAAGCGACCGCGCCCACATCACGAAGGTGCAAGTCGCCGACTACTCCGTGCGCCGGCTCTTCCTCTCGATGCACTTCGGCCATCCGCGAGAGCAGCAGATGAAGCAGGCGCTTGCGTCGGCGGCCGAAGCGCGTGGGTTTCGCTTGGAAGTCGTTCAGACGGCGGGAGAGAACGTTCCCGAGCGCATCGAGCGCGAGATCGGCGCCGCGGACGCGGTCGTGCAAGTGCTGTGCTTTCGCGCCGACGAAGATCCCGAAACGGTGTCGCTGCCCTGGCTGGACTACGAGTTCGGTCTCGCGCGCGGCTTGCGTGCGCCGGTCGTCCGGCTCGTCGACGTGGTGCGCAAGCCGCTCTCCTGGTGGGAGCAGCGCATCCGCATCCATCGCGACTTGCACCTCAAGGCGTTTCGCTCCGACGTCAGTGACGGCGAGCTCGAGAAGCAATTCGAAGATGCGCTCGCGATCCTCGGCCGGTTGCTCGCCGAGCGCGGGCGTTGAGCGCGGCGCCGTCTCACCGCGCCGGCTGCGGCGCGCCCTGCTTCGCCAGCCCGCGCAACGCGAGCGCGACATCGCGCTGCCAGGCCTGCGTGAGATACGGCGTCGCCGCATCGAGTGCGGGACCGACGCGGCTCAGGTCCTCTTCCTTGCCGCGCGCGACGAGCGCCAGCGCTTGGAGCAATCCGTACCGGCGCCATTGGTCGGCGCTCAATCGTGTCGTGTCGACGTCCTTCAGCGCGTCGAGCGCGAGCGCCATGTAGCGACCTCCGGACGTGTAGCTGAAGCGCGCTTTCACGAGCGCGAGATCCTCGGGCGTGAGCATCGATTTGTCGCCCATGCCGATCTTCGTGAGCATGCCGCGCATCTCTTCCGGCTTCACTTCTCGGCACACCTTCAGCCACGCGTACTCGGGCAGGATCGCGTGATCCGGCGCGAGCGCGAGCGCGAACTCGAACGGCACGAGCGCCTGATCGATCTTCTGCTGCGCCGCGAACACGCGACCGGACAGCACCCACAAGTCGAGATCGCCGGGTTGCGCGTTCAGCTCGCTGTGTACGAACGACTCGGCCTCGCCCGGATCGACGGCGAGCAGGAATTCGGCCCAGCTCTTCGCCGCGCCGCGCGCCAGGCTCTCGATCGAGCGGCCCGGATGTGCGGTGCGGAAACGCGCGAGCCGCGCGTACGCGCGCGAGAGGCCGAGCGGCAAGTTCGGCGCGGACAGATCGACGTCGAGGCGCGCGAGCGCGACGGCGATGCGCGGATCGTCGGGTTGTTCCGCAGCGATCTCGTCGAGCAGCGCGAGCTCGGCCGCGCGGTCGATCGCGGGCGGCGTCGCGCGGTGCGCACGCTCGAGCACGCCGAGCAACTCACCGGTGCTCGCGAGGTCGGATCCCGACGCGCTCAGCCGGCACGCACGGCTGTACGCGCCGATCGCCGCCGTGAGCTCGCCGCGGGTCGTGTACAGCTGGCCGAGCTTGCGCTGGATCTCGCCGTTCTCGGGCTCGACGTCGGCCGCGGCGCGCGCGGCCGCGAGCGCGGGCGCGATGTCGCCGCGCAGCTGGTACTGACACGCTTCGTCGTACAGACGCTCGGCGAGCGTGCCGGACATCTCGCCGAGCGCTTCCATGCGGTCGAGGCGCAGGAGCAGTCGCACGCGCGGCTCGTACGGCAGCTCGGAGGCGATGCGATCGCGCTGATCCCAGCCCGGACCGAAGTCCGGCGCGCTGTCGCACAGCCGCGCGGCGGCGTCGCGCGCGCGACCCCACTCCTGGTTCGCTTGGCAGGCGTACGACGTGAGCAGCGTCGGCCAGACGTCGCCATGGCTTTCGCGCGTCATCGCTTCGAGCTCTTTTTGCGCCCAGCCGATCGTGAGCGGGTGCTGCAGCGCGAGCACCGCGCACAGCGTGCGGCGCGGATCGCGTGATCCGTCGGGACCGATCAGGAAGCGGCGCGTCTCGCTCTCGGCGCGCGTGCCGAAGTACGCCGGCGGCAGCCACGGCTCGCTCTTCTGTCGCGCGGCTTCGGCCGCGGCGAGTTGCCACAGCGGGCTTCTCTCTTCGAGCTTCAGGCCGACCTCGATCAGCGACTGCGCTTCCTCCGGACGACCCGCGATGAGCGCGATCCAAGCCGACACGAGCGGCGTCGTCGGCAGCGCCGAGAGCCGCAGAGCGGCGGCGGCGCGCGGCGTTTCCTCCTCGTCGCCGTCGTCGCTCGCGGCGAGCAACGCGACGAGCTCGGTCCGTCCGCCGGACTCGAACGCGTCGGCGCGCTCGAGCAGCTCCGCGACCGCGCGCGGCTGCTCGAGCAGCAGCGCAGCGACCGCCGCACGCAGCACGACCTCGCCGCCGCGCGTAGCGGTGTTCGCGTCGAGACGCGCGAGCAACGTTTGCGCGGCGGCGGCCGAGCCGCCGGCCAGCATGCGATCGATCAGCGCAAGCCAAGTCTTTGGGTCGACGTCGCGCGCGCGCGCGAGCGATTGCGCCATCTGCTCGATGCGCTCGTGGTCGCGCGCGCCGAGCGCCGCTTCGAGGAACGTGTCGAGCGTGTCCGCCGGCGGGCGCAGAGCGCTGCGCGCGATCGGCACGAGCAACTCGAGCGCGCGCTCCGGACGACCGAGCTCCAGGTGCAGCTTCGCCGCGAGCCGGATCGCGTCGCGGCCGAGCGACTCGACGCCCACGCGTTCGAGGATCGCGAGCGCACGCAAGCGCTCGCCGCGCTGCGCGAGCGTGCGCGCCACGTAGAACCGGCCGGCGTGATCGGGATCGTCGCGCATGAGCGTGAGCAGGTCGTCGTGCGTGAGCGAGTCGAGCGGGATGAGGCGCAAGAACTCGTCGCCCTTCTCGTCGGGCCCGACGAGCTGCAAGCGCTTCAAGTACAGCGCGATCGCTTCGCGCGGATTGCCGAGCGCCTGCGCGAGCTCGAAGTGCATCTCGAGCGCGGGCAGGAACTCGGGGACGAGCAGTCGCAGGCGGCGGCAGTACTGCGCCGCGGTCTCGAGGTGGCCGGCGTCCTTGTACAGCTCGGCCAGCGTGAACAGCTCGTACGGGCTGCCGTCCTCGATCGGCGCCCACGCTCTTCCGTCGGAGATCGCCTGGCGCACGACGGCGACGTCGACCCCGCTCGCGAGCAACTCGCGCTCACCGAGCTCGCGCCAGGTCGGCATCAGCGCTTCGGTCTGCTTCGGCAAGAGACTCATGCCGCGCGCCCAGCGCAAGCCCGGCTGCACGAGCCCGCCGCGCGCGGAGCCGTACTGCAAGCGCGCGAGCCGCAACCAAGCCATCCCGTCGCCGTTCGGATCGGCGGCGACCGCGCCTTCGAGCGCTTCGCGCTCCGCGACCATGTCGGGCGGCGAGCTGTCACGGCAGGCGTGCGCGATCTCGCGCCACGCGATCGCGACGGCATCGGGGAGTGGCGGCCGCACTTGCGCGGAGAGGAAGCGTTGCAACGCGAAGCGCCCCTCCGTCGATTCGCCCGCGGCGACCTGCGCGACGCCGATGAAGAAGTCGGCGGAGGGATCGCCGGCTGCTTTCAAGCGCTTGGCGGCGATCTCGAGCGGGCGTCCGCGGTTTTCGCGGTAGAGCGCGCGGCACATGTCGAGCAGGAGATCGGGCGAGCCGCCGGTGCGCGTGCTGGTCCACAGCGTCGCGAGCTCCGCGGCGTAACGCGAGCGACCGGTGCGCGCGAGCTCTCGCATGAGGAAGGAGTACGCGGGCTCGTACTCCGCGACGCGCGGGATGCGCAGCGCCGCCGCGCACAGATCCGCCGCCGCATCGGATTGATCCGCGCGCTTCAGCAAGTCGAGCAGGCTCAGGAACGCGTTCGGATCGAACGATTCCGACAAGCTCTGCGCGAGGATCGTGCGCGCGGAAGCCATGTGCTCGCTCGCCGAGAGCGACGCTTCGCGCGCGCGGTCGTAGTCGATCTCGGCGCTCGTGCTGAAGAACGGTCGCAAGTCGTGCAGCAGCGCAACGCGGCGCGGATCGTCGGGATCCCAGCCCGCGGAGCGCGCGAGCAGCGCCTTCGCGCGCTCGGACTCGTCGGTGACGAGGCTCTTGTCGAGCACCTCGTAGGCCGCGTTCAGCGCGCGCGCCGCCGCGCGACGGTGCAGGTCGCCGAGCAGCGCCGTGCCCTCGGTCCAGGCCGGATCGGCGGCGCGCATCTTCTCGACGCGGCCGATGCCGGCGTTGAAGTTGCCCGCGCGCACGTCGATCTCGACGAGCAGCCGTTCGATGCCGCGATCCCCCGCGCGCAGCTCGAGCACGCGCTCGAGGTCCGTCCGCGCGCGCTCGAAAGCTCCGAGACCCAAGAGCAGGCGACCGCGCGTGACCCGGATCTCGCCTTCGAGGCCCTTGTCATGACCGCCGAGCGCGCCCTCGAGCGCGATGTCGAGGTTGGCGAGGGTCTGCTCCTTGTCGTAGCGCCCCTCCGCGATCTTCTGCTGGACCGTCCGGAAGAAGTCGGTCGGCGTCGACTGGGTCTGGCGCGAGACCATGACGCCGACGGCCGTCATGCAGGCCATCGCCACCAGGAACAAGCACCAAGTCGTCCAGCGCATCGGAGAGGAAGGATGGGTCAGTCGGCCGCGATGGGGAAGTCCATGAGCTTGTACTTCCGCATCTTGTTGAACAACGTCGTTCGATTCACGCCGAGCATCCGTGCGGTCGCCTTCCGGCAGCCCTTATTTTGCTCCAAAGCGCGCCGGATGAGCTCCCGCTCGGGCCCGGCCAGCGCCGCGCGCAGCGTGGCGACGTCCTGAGCGGCGATTTCGCACAGCGCCGCCACCACCGCGCCGCCGCGGGCGAGCTCGGGCGCGACGGGGCCGGTAGCCGGTGTCGCGGGGCCGAGCACCAGGTCGCTCGTCTCGATCGTCTCGCGCGGGCACAAGAGCACGGCCCGCTCGATCACGTGCTCCAGCTCGCGGACGTTGCCCGGCCACGGATACGACGCGAAGAGGGCCAGGCACTCGGACTGGAAGCGGCGTGCCGGCCGCGCGTACTCCGCCGCGAAGCGCGCGAGGAAGTGCTCGGCGAGTAGCGCGACGTCGCCCGGCCGCTCGCGCAGGGACGGCAGCCGCAGCGCGACGACGTGGACGCGGTAGTACAGGTCCTCGCGAAAACGGCCCGCCGCGACTTCGGAGGAGAGGTCGCGATTCGTCGCCGCGATCACGCGCACGTCGGACGTACGTGTCTTCTCCTCGCCGAGGCGCTCGAACTGTCGATCTTGGAGCACGCGCAAGAGCTTCACTTGGAGATCGAGCGAGCTCGTCGAGATCTCGTCGAGGAAGAGCGTGCCGCCGTCGGCGGCTTCGAACTTGCCGGCCTTGTCGCGCACCGCGCCGGTGAACGCGCCGCGCGCGTGCCCGAACAGCTCGCTCTCGAGCAGCGCGTCCGGCAGCGCGCCGCAGTTGACCTCGACGAACGGCGCGTGGCGGCGGCTCGACTGCGCGTGGATCGTGCGCGCGAGCAGCGTCTTGCCGGTGCCGCTCTCGCCTTCGATGAGGATCGTCGCGCGCGTATCGGAGAGTGCCGCGACGGTGTGCAGCACGCGTTGGAACGCAGGATCGCGCGACACGATGCGCCCGAGCTCGAAGCGCCCATCGAGATCCGCCTTGAGCTTCTCGTTCTCGCGCTTCAGCGAGCGGCTCTCGACCGCGCGCGCGACCGACACGAGCACCTGCTCGTCCGAGACGGGCTTGCACAGGTAGTCGAACGCTCCGGCGCGCAGACTCGCGACGGCTTCCTGCACCGAGCCGAAGCCCGCGAGCAGGACCACGGCGGGCGCATTCGGCTGGCGCGCGATCTCGCTCAGGAGCTCGCGCGGCAGCGTGTCTTGATCGAAGAGGAGCACGGCAGGCTCGATGCTGGCGAGGGCGCGCAGCAGTCGCGGCGCGCCGTTCGCCGCATCCACCGTGTAACCGGCCTGCCTGAGCGCGGTGACGAACGGACGCGTGGAACTGCCGTCGCCGTCGGCGACGAGGACGCGCTCTCTGTCGCTCGCGGGTGCGGGTCGGGCCGGGGAGCTCACGTCGAGGTTCTTCGACACGCACACGAGCGCGTGTTGAATCCTGTCGACGGGAAGCGCCGGTCCGTGCGGTGGAACGTTCTTCAGGAGGTCCCGCCTGGCGCCGATAGCGCGCCCGGATGAGCTGCGCTCCCGCCGAACCGGTACGGCTTTCCGTCCTCGTGCCGACACGCGGGCGTCCGGCACGCGTTGCGAGTCTGCAGCGCGACCTCGCGCGCCAGACCCTCGCGCCCGCGGCGTTCGAGCTGATCGTCGTCGACGACGGCAGCCCGGTTCCGATCGAGCTCGAGAGCGCCGCCTACGCGACGCGGCTCCTGCGCCAGTCGCACAGCGGACCGGCGGCGGCGCGCAACCGGGGGCTCGCGCACGCGCGCGGCGCGCTGTGCTTGATCCTCAACGACGACGCGGTGCTCGCGCAGGACCTGCTCGAGAAGCACGTCGCCGCGCACGCACAGCTCGCGGCGAGCGGTCGCGAGAAGTGCGCCGTGCTCGGCACGTTCCACTTCACGGCGTCCGCGTGCCGGAGCCCGTTCACGCAGCTGTGCGATCGCAGCGACCTGTTGTTCGAGTTCTCGCCGCTCGTGCACGAGCGCACGTACGGCTGGGGCCACTTCTGGACGTGCAACTTGAGCCTTCCGACGGAAGCGTTGCGCGCCGTGGGCGGCTTCGACGCGCAGACGTTCCGCGATGCGGTCGTCGAGGACTGCGAGCTCGGATACCGGCTGCACCAGCGCGGCTGGCGCGTCGTCCATCGCACGGACCTCGTCGCGCACCATGAACACGTCATCGACGCCGCGGGGTACTTCGAGCGCACACGCCGGCTCGGACGGAACCTCGCGAAGATGTATCGCAAGCACGGCGACGCGACCTTGCTGCGCTTGGCATCCGGCGCCGAGGTCGGCGAGCCGCAGTTTCGCCAGTGGCTCGGCACGTACGAGGCGCTGCGCCCGCAGCTCTCGAAGTGCGCGGCGATGCTCGCGCGGCTCGAGAGCGAGCAGACCGGCGTGGCCCTCGCCGAGTCGACGCTCGCAGCGCTCGCGGCGCTCGTCGCGCGCGTCAGCGCGGTGCCCTTTTGCCGCGGAGTGCTCGAGGAGCTCACGGGGCACGATCCGGAGACGGCGCTCGTCGAGGGGCCGCGCAGCCGCGGCCTTGCTTCGATCGTCGTGCCGTCGTTCGACGCACTCGCTTCGACGCAGCGTTGCCTCGCAGCACTGCGTGCGTGCGCCGATCCGCGGCACGCGCAAGAGATCTGGTTCGTCGACAACGGCTCGCGCGACGGCAGCCGCGAGTATCTCGCCGCTCAGCCCGACGTGCAGCTCCTCGCGAACTCTGCGAACGAGGGCGCACCGCGCGCGCGCAATCAGGCGCTCGCGCGGGCGCGCGGCGACTGGCTCGTGTTCATGGACAACGACGTCGTCGTCACCCAAGGCTGGCTCGCGCGGCTGATCCACCACGCCGAGATCGATCCGTGGGCCGCCTGCATCGGCCCGGTCACGGATCGCGCCGCGCACGGACAAGCGATCGAGTACTCGGGCGGCGACGACCCGACCGCTCTCGCGCGCTTTGCCGCCGAGCGCGCCCACGCCTGCGCGCACCAAGCGCGCTTCGCAGCGCTGCTCTCGTCGTTCCTCGTGCTCGTCCGCCGCAGCGCGATCGACGCGATCGGCGGCTTCGACGAGCGCTTCTCGCCGTGGGGCTTCGACGACGACGACTTCACGCTGCGTGCGGCGCTCGCGCTCGGTCACAACCGCGTGGCGCTCGACGTGTTCGTGCGACACGCGTCGTACTCCGGTCCGAAGCTCGAGCGGCACACGCGCCTGCTCGCGGAGAACTGGCGGCGCTTCCGCGCGAAGTGGGGCCTGCCGCACGACGCGCCGCACGGCGACTACGCCGGCCTCGCGCAGGTCCTCGACACGCGCCACGAGCGCGACGTCCTCTACGTTCCTTACGACACCCCGTTGAAAAGAGCAGCGCGCGCATGAAGAACGTCTTGATCCTCGGTTGTGGACGCAGTGGCACGAGCCTGGCCGCCGGACTGTTCTCCTCGACGCGTTGCTCGTACGGCGGCGTGCCGTATCCCGCGCGCGACAGCAATCCCAAGGGGTTCTTCGAGACGCACGAGGTGAACGGCGTCAACGAGCGCTTGCTCGCGACCGCGTTGCCGCGGCATCCGCGCTTGCGCGCGGGTCAGCGCTGGCTCGCGGAGTGCGCCCTCGACGCGCGCTTCACGGTCGAGGACGACGTGCTCGGCTGGATGCAGCGCCTCGCCGCGCGCACGCCGTTCGTCTTCAAGGATCCGCGCCTGTGCTACACGCTGCCGGCCTGGCGCCTGGTCCTCACCGCTGACGCCGAGGCAGCGCACCTGTGCGTTTTCCGCGATCCTTCCGCGACCGCCGCGAGCATCGTGCGCGAGTGCGCGACGCAGGAGTACCTGAAGGACGTGCACATGAGCTACGAGCGCGCGCTCGCCGTGTGGACGTCGATGTACACGCACGTCCTGCAACGTCACGCGAGCATCGGCGACTGGCGTTTCGTGCACTACGAGCAGCTCTTCGAGAGCGAGACGCAGGCGGCGCTCGCCGAGTGGACCGGTGCGCGCCTCGACACGCGCTTTCCCGACCGTCGCTTCGACCGCACGACCTCCGAGCGGCCGGTCACCGACGACGCCGCGCAGCTGTACCGCGAGCTGTGCCAGCGTGCGAGCTTCGCACCGCAGCGACTGCCGCATGTCGTCGTTCCGCGTGCACCGGCGCCGGCGAGCGACGCGGCAGCGCAGCCGGAGTTCTCGGTGATCCTGTGCACGTACAACCGGCGCGAGATCCTCGCGCAGAGCCTCGCGAGCTTCGCACGGCAACGCGCGGCAGCGGGCTCGTTCGAGCTCGTCGTGGTGAACGACGGCTCGACCGACGGCACGCGCGAGTTCCTCGACGGCCTCGTGCCGAGCGGCGTTCCGACGCGCATCCTGCACCGCGAGAACGGCGGACTGTCCGCGGCGCGCAACACGGGCATCGCCGCCGCGCGTGGCAAGCGCCTCCTGTTCGTCAACGACGACACGATCGCGTTCCCGGACTTGATCGAGCAGCACGGCGCGGCGCACGCGCGGGCGGCTCGGCCGGTCGCGGTCCTCGGCACGTTCGAACAGCCGCTCGCAGCGCTCGACGGAGCGCTCATGCGCACGATCGAAGCGTCGGGACTCGTGTTCCGCTACTCCGACATGTGCTCCGGCGAGGAGTACGACGCGAACCGCTTCTGGACGTGCAACATCTCCGTCGACGCGGATGCCGTGCGCGCGGTCGGCGGTTTCGACGAGAGCTTCCGCCGCTACGGCGCCGAGGACATCGACCTCGGGATCCGGCTCGCGCAGCGTGGGATCCCCGTCGTCTACGACGCTTCTGCGCGCGCGCGGCACGAACATGTGCTCGACTTCGACCAGTTCCGGCGTCGTCAGGTCGTCTGCGCGCGCTCGTTCGTGCGCCTGTTCCGCAAGCACCCGCACTGGCTCGATCACGCCGACTGGACGTGGGTGCGGTCGCGCGCGCTCGCCGATCTCGACACGTACGTTGCGCACCAGCACGCGCGCGTGCCGGAGCTCGAGCAGCGCGCGCGCGCGCTGTCGAGCATCGATCTCGGCGCGCTCGACGGCGCGCACGCACCGCTCGTGGGCTCAGTGTTGCGCGAGCTCGCGACGCTGCTCGACGAGCTCAACCGCGTGTATTGGATGCAAGGTCTCGCCGACGGCTTGCGCGAGTTCGGGCTCGCGAGCTTCGGCGCGCTGCGGCCGGCGGCGAACGCGGGGCCTTTCGCTGCGCGCCAAGTCCGGACGCCGCGTTCGAGCGAGCTCGAGCGGATGCGGGACTTGGCGAGACACGGCGAATCGGTGCTCGCGACCGCGTCCGCCATCCGCTTCCTGGCCTCGGTGTCGGAAGCGCTGACGGCGACCCGCGACACGCACGACGAGGTGTTGAGCCAGCTGTACGCCGACGGCTTGTCGGATCTCTCCGTGCTGCGCTTCACGGATGGCGATCACGATGGAAGCCTGGCATGCGTGGACGAAGCGTTGCGCGTGTGTCCACAGCACGAGCTCGCGCGCGCGAATCGTGCCGACGTGCTCGCCGCCGCGCAGCGGCGGAAGCCGCGCTGGGCCGACACGCCGGAAGGCGGGCTCAGCGGGCCGACCGAGCTCTCTCCGTGGGTCGCGCAAGCGCTCGAGATCGCCGAGCAGCGCGTCGGACTGCGCGGTCGCGACGTGGTCGAAATCGGCGGCGCGATCCCGGAGTCCGCGGCGCGCAAGACCGGCGCACGGCGCTGGGCGTCGGGTTACCTGGAAGCCGAACCGTACGCATCCGACTTCTACCAGCGCGGTCGCGTCGACTGCCGCGAGCTGCCGTACGCCGATGCGTCGTTCGACGTCGCGTTCTCGAGCGCGGCCTTCGAACACGTGCACGAGCTCGACCGAGCCTTCGCCGAGATCCGGCGCGTGCTGCGACCGGGCGGCGCGCTCGTCACGAACTTCGCGCCGATCTGGTCGTGCGCGGTCGGCCACCATCTCTGGAGCACCGACGGCGCCGGTCGCCGGATCATGTTCATGGATCCGGTGATCCCGTTGTGGGGGCATCTCTTGCTCGCGGAGGAAGAGCTGCGCTGGTATCTCGCGCTCGTGATCGGCGCCGAAGCCGCGGCGCACGCGACGCAGTACGTCTACCACCATCCGTGCTTGAATCGCGTGTTCGAAGGCGAGTTCCAGCGCGTGTTCGAACGCGCGGGTTTCGCCGAGGTCGACATGCAGCGTCAACCTGTGTGGGGGAGCGATCATGTGCCGAGCGCGTTGCTCGCGGAGGAGCTCGAGCGGCTGCACCCCGGCGGAGGCGACTTCGCGACGCCGGGTTTTCGCGGCGTGATGCGCAGCGAGGCGCGCGTGCTCGCGACGAGCGCGCGGGGAGGTGCGCGATGACGTCCTCGCAGCCGATCGCCGGCACGTCGTGGAGCGAGGGCGAGCGCGCGGCGCTCGCCGAGCTCGCGGCTGACGGTCCGCTCTCAATGCTCGTGGTGTACGACCACGTGCCGCGCCCCGACGCCGCCGGCGCCGACTTGCGACTGTTCCAGATCGTCGAGTTCCTCGCGCGTGCGGGGCACCGCTTGACGTTCCTCGCGCGCAGCGGCGTGTCGCAAGGTGCTACCGAGCGCCACGTGCGCGCGCTGACGGAGCTCGGGGTCGAGTTGCTCGGCCCGGACCCCGACCGCGTGCTGTGGGAGCGCGTCGACGCACCGAAGCTCGACGTCGAGGCGCTCTTGCGCGAGCGCGCGTTCGATCTCGCCGTGCTGTACCAGTACTTCTGGGTCGGCATCGGCGTCGCCGAGCAGTACGAGCCGCTCCTGCGCGCCGTCTCGCCGACCACGCGCGTGCTGTTGCTCTCCGACGACGTGCACTGGTTGCGCGAGTTCCGCCGTGCCGAGCAGAGCGGCGTGCGTGCCGACGTCGAGCGCGCGCGCGGGCTGCGCGCGAAGGAGCTCGAAACCTATCGCCGTGCGGATCTCGTGCTGACGATCACGCGCGAGGACGCCGCGCGGATGGAAGCCGACCTGCCCGGGCTCGCGCCACAGCTCGTGCACTTCTGCCAGGACGAGATCCCGAGCGCGGTCGCGCCGTTCGCGCAGCGCAGCGGGCTCTTGTTCCTCGGATCCGGTCACAACGACGCCAACGTGCAAGCGGTGCATTGGTTCGTGCGCGAGGTGCTGCCGCACGTGCGCGCCGAACTGCCGGACATCGAGCTCTCGATCGTCGGTGAGCCGCCCGCGCGCGGCTGGCGCTGCGAGCACGCACCGGGTGTGCGCGTGCTCGGCCGTGCGGACGCGTTGGAGGAGCACCTCGACCGTGCACGCGTGTTCGTCTCGCCGATCACGTACGGCACGGGCTTGAAGACGAAGAACGTCCAGGCGCTCGGCCGCGGGCTGCCGATCGTGCTGTCGTCGATCAGCGCCGAGGGCATGGAGCTCTCCGCGGACGCCGGCGGCGATGCCGTCGCGCTCGTGCGCGACGACGCGCGTGCGTTCGCCGACGCGGTGGTGAGTCTCGCGCGCGACGAACGGCGCTGGACCTCGCTGTCACAGCGGTCGATCGCGCACGCGCACGCGCACTTCTCGCGCGCGCACACGATTCGCGATCTCGCGCGCGTCGTCGTGCGTGCGCGTACGCGACCTCCGTCCGCGCACGCGAGCGCCGAGTACGGCGTCGGCTTGCGCGTCCAGACGCAGCTCCCCGAGCACTTCGCGAACGGTCGAGCGAAGCATCGCACGGCCGCGCACCTCGAGCTCGCGCGACGCTGGCGCGAAGCCGGTCGCCTCGACGATGCGAAGCAGGAGCTGCGCAACGCGTTCTGCGAGCTGTGCTGTCTCCCGCCCGACGCGCGCGTCTTCGCGCAGCTGCACCTCCTCTTGAGTGTCGTCTATCTCACCGGTGGCGAGATGGACGAGGCCGCCGCCGCCGCCCGCGAAGCGCTCGCGCTCGTGCCGGACATGGGGGATGAGGATCGGCGCGTGCTCGAGTCGGTGCTCGCCACCGCGCGTGCGCGCGACGCGACGCGGCCGACGAGCGCGGATCGGCTGTCCGAGAGCAAGCGTGCGTATCTTGCTGGCGATCTCGAGCGCGCCGCCGAAGGCGTGCTCGCGGTCCTGCGCGAGGACGAGCGCTGCGCCGATGCGTGGAACAGCCTCGGCGTGTTCCTGTGTGCGCTCGGCGATCGAGCCGATGCACAGGGCGCGTTCGAGCGCGCGCTATCGATCGAGCCGGAGAACGCGGATGCCCGTGCGAACCTGGACGAGCTGCTCGCCGCGGCCTCGCGCTGAGTCGTCGGTCTTCGCTCGTCGACGCCGGGACGTAGCTCGCGCGAGCGCGTCCGCCTGAGAGCACGTCCTAAAACCTCGCCGCGGCCCGAGGGCGAGCGAGCCGATGCGGCGCAAGGAGAGCCGACGATGTGTATTGACGAAGAAATACGCAGAGGAGGTTCGACGCCGCGCCGCGGCGGCGCAGCCGCCCGAAGCCCGGCGAAGTTTTAGGACGTGCTCTAAGCTCATCGCCCGCATGCGAGCGTGCCTCCCGCTCAGCGCTCTCGGACTCGCGACGATCGTCGCCGCGTGCTCCCGCTCCCGCCCGTGGACAGACGTCGGCGTGGCGCGGCTCCACCTCACGGAGCCCGTCGTCGTCGAGCTCGTGCCGAATCGCTTGCCGGTCGTGCTCGTCTCGTTCGACGGCGGACCGCCCGTGCCGTGCCTCGTCGACTGTGGTGCCGAGAAGTCGTTCCTCGACGCGGATGCGGCCGAAAGGCTCGGAGTGAAGCTCGGTGACTACGCGCAGCCGTTCACGGTGCGCGGCGTCGACGGACACGAGTCGCGCGTGCACCGCTGTGCGTATGTGCGGCGGGTGGAGCTCGGCGCGTTGCTCGTCGAGGACTGCTACATCCCACTGCTCGAGAGCGATCTCTTCGACGTGCAGAACGTCGGTGGCCTGCTCGGGCAAGACGTGCTCGCTCGCTTTCCGTTCGTGATCGACGTGCAACGCGGCAAGCTCCATCTCTTGCCGCCGGACATGCGTCGCACGGGAATCGAGACGTATCTCGGCGCGGCCGACATCGGACGCGGCGATTGGGTGATCGCGACGGCCGACTTTCGCCCGTGCCCGTTCTTGACGCTCGACGTGGAAGGCGTCGGCGAGCTCGAGATCGAGGTCGACACGGGAGCGGGCATGATGTGTTTACCGGAGCGCGTGATCGACGCGCTCGCACTGACGCCCGTCGGAGTTGGCGAGGCACCGTCGCTCGCGGGCCCGAAGCAGGTGCGGACGTACTTGCTCGAGAACTTCGGTCTGTTCGGCACGCGCATCCGCACCGAGGTCCAAGCCATCCGGGACGAGCACGGCTTGCTCGGCATGGACGTGCTCGGAGGTTTCGTGCTCGTGCTGAACGCGCCGGAAAAGACGGTGTGGCTGCACCGGCGGACGACGCGATGATGTGGACACTGATCGTGCTCGGGCTCGTGCCGTGCGTGCCGCTGATCTGGTGCACGTGGCGATTCGTGCGCCGACCGCGCGCCCCGCGCTTCGTTGGCCGCCTCGGGCAGGCGGTCGGGCTGCTCGCGTTGTGGACGTGGGTCGCGGTCGTCGCGCAGCTCGTGTACCTGGTCGTGAAGCAATCGAGCCTCAGCGTGCTCGACGCGCTCGCGACGACGACGTTCTCCTGGTGGGTGCTGCTCGGCGGCGCGAGCGTGCAAGCGGTCTTCGAAGAGACGGCCAAGGACGTCACCGGTCACCGCCAGTGGACGATGATCGACAACTGGCACTACTACGTGGCGCTGACGGCGGTCCAGACCCTCGTGCTCGCGGCGATCTTGGCGTGGCGCTGGAAAAAGCCGCGCAAGCGCTTCGATCCCGCCGTCGTCGCCGTCGTCGTGCTCGTCGTAGGCAACGCGCTCGCGGGGATCACGTGGCCGTGGTGGGGGACGTGAGCGGCGCACCGCGCGGCTCGATGCGTCGAGACCGCAGCTGAAGCGAAGGCCTCTGAGTAGCGTTCGCCCCACCGATGGAAGAGAACTTCGCGCCAAGCGCGAAGTTCTCGGGCGCGAAGATCTCGGGCGCGAAAAGCTCAGCGATATCCGAGGCGCGGCTCGACTTCGTGTCCGGCGGAACGCAACACGAGCTCGCGCTCGGCGAGCTTCAAGTCGCTCGCGATCATCATCGAGGCCAGCGCTCCAACGCTCGTCTTCGGCTCCCAGCCGAGCACGCGTCGCGCCTTGGTCGGATCGCCTTCGAGGTGATAGACCTCGGCGGGCCTGAAGTAGCGCGGGTCGCTCGTGACGTACTTGCGCCAGTCGAGATCCAGCTCGCCAAAGGACATGTCGAGGAACTCGCGCAAGCTGATCGACGTGCCGGTAGCGACCACGAAGTCGCCCGGCTCGTCCTGTTGGAGCATGCGCCACATCGCTTCGACGTAGTCGCCGGCGAAGCCCCAATCGCGGCGCGTGTCGAGGTTGCCGAGCACGAGCTTGTCCTGGAGTCCGAGCTTGATACGCGTCGCGGCGCGCGTGATCTTGCGCGTGACGAAGTTCTCGCCGCGGCGCGGGCTCTCGTGATTGAACAAGATGCCGCTGCAGGCGAAGAGGCCGTAGCTCTCGCGGTGGTTGACGACTTGATGGTGCGCGAACACTTTCGCGCATGCGTACGGCGAGCGCGGCTGGAAGCGCGTCGTCTCGCTCTGCTTCGGCGGCGCAGAGCCGAACATCTCGCTCGAGCTCGCCTGATAGAAGCGCACTTGTTTGCCGTGGTTCTTCTGGAAGCCGCGGATCGCTTCGAGCAGACGGATCACGCCGACCGCGGTGACATCGACGGTGTACTCGGGCTGGTCGAAGCTGATCCGCACGTGGCTCTGCGCGGCGAGGTTGTAGAGCTCGTCGGGCTCGACGTCCTCCACCAGGTTGCGCAGCGCGCCCGCGTCCGACAGATCGCCGTAGTGCAACTCGAGGTTCGGGTGCGGCGTCTCGCCGACGTGCAAGTGATCGATGCGATCGGTGTTGAAGAGCGAGGAGCGGCGCACGAGGCCGTGGACGCGATAGCCCTTCTCGAGGAGCAGCTCGGCGAGGTAGCTCCCGTCCTGCCCTGTGATGCCGGTGATCAGTGCGGTCTTCGACATAGGAAGGATGCTTCGGAAGGAGCGGGTTTTTCCTGTAGCTTCGGATTCAGCGCGGCGTGCTGCCGGACGCCGCCGTCGCACCGGCGATCCAATCGAGTGTCGCGTCGAAGGAGTAGAGCGGCTTCCAGTCGCACGCCGCGCGTAGCTTGTCGGACACGCCGCACAAGGGCGGCGGGGGAGCCGACGCGAACGTGAGCGGCTCCGACGCGCCGAGCCGCTGCATGAGGCCGCGGGCGAGCTCCGAAACGGTGCGAGGCGTGCCGCTGCACACGTTCCACGCGCTGCCCGCCGGCGCCCGCACGCGCAGGAGTGCCGCGATCGCGCGCGCTCCGTCGCGCGCATCGAGCACGTCGATGCGGCTGTCGCCGCCGCGCAAGGCGACGGTTCCGTTCCCGGCGCGGATCGACTGCACGAGGTCCGGCACGAGCAAGCCCGGCGGCATGCCGGGACCGATCTGATTGAAGAGGCGTGCGATCTGCACGTCGAGCTCACGCGTGTGGAAGCGGCCCCACACCTCGCACAGTTCTTTGGCGATGCCGTACGCGCTGGTCGCGCCGAGCGGTGCGTCCTCGCGGAGCGGAGCGGTCGCGGGCGCGTACACGCGCGCACTCGACAGGAAGACGACACGCAGGCCCGGGCGCACGCGCTTCAAGTGCTCGAGCGCGCTGCGCCACAGCGCGACGTTGCGCTCGACCTCGCGCTCGTCCCAGTGCGCACCCGGAACCGAACGGCCGGCGAGGAAGATGGCCGCGTCCCACGGGCCGCAAAACTCGGCGTAGCTCTCCGGCCGCGCGAGGTCCGCCGTGCGCTGCACGACGCGCGCGCCGCGTTCGTCGTCGTGAGGCGCGACCGGCGGCGGAGTGCGGCTCCAGCCCTCGACGTCGTCGCCCGCCGCGAGCAGCGCGTGCGTCAGATGACGCCCGAGGAATCCGGAAGCACCGAGGAGCAGCACGCGCACGCGCGGTTATCTACCACAGGGCGGCCCGACCACGCATCTGGGAGATGCGGGCGAGCCCGACAGCGCGCGCGCCGCTCACGCAAACGGATCGTCGGCCGCCGACTCGCGCGGCGTGGTCGAGCGCGGCGCGTTCTCTCCGATCGCGCGTGCGCGCGGCGAGCGTGCGGACGGTGGCTCCGCACCGGGCAACGCGATGCGCCACAGCAATCGTCCGCGCGGCGCGCGCACGAGCTCGGCCTGTCCGCCCTGACCGTGCACGATCGCCGTGGCCGCGGAGAGAGCGTTCGCGCCGAGCATCGGGAAGAGCCGACGCAGCGCGTACGGCTCGACGATGCGCACGGGATCCAAGTCCGCGAGCGCGCCGGCGGGGAACTCGATGCTGATCTCGCCGCGCGCGGGCGACTCGACGTCTTCCGCGATCGGGCTGCGCACGTGCACGCGGACGATCTCGCCACGCCGCCCCGCGCTGCGCGCGAGCGCGAGGTAGGCGTCGAACGCGAGCCCGAGCAACTCGCGATCGGAGCGCACCCACAGCGGTCCTTCGCTGCGGAACAAGAAGCGCGGACCGTCCTCGTCCTGACCGACGTGCGTCGCGACCGCCACCTCGAGCGTCTCGGCGACGTCGAACGTTTGCTCGCCGGGACCGGGCGCTGCCGCGAGGTACCCGAGTGTACGCGTGAATTGCACGAGCCGCGCGACGTCGCCGGAGATGCCGGGGTCGAGCGCGGCGTCGTCCGCGATCGCGGACGTGCCGAGCTCGATGCGCTGCGCGATGTCGGCGAGATCGGCGACCTGGTCGCGGAAGAAGCTCGGCAGGCTCAGGCTGTGCGGTGGAGCGGACGGCGCGCCGTGCGGCGGCGAGCTCGGAGGAGAGTTTCGCGTCGGATCTGCCGCGTGCGTCGGGCTCGGCCTGTCGTTGCGAACGTGCTCTTCCGGCGCGTCGACGACACGGACGTGCGGCGCACGTCCGCGGCTCGCCTCGCGCGGTTGCGCGGGCCGCATGGTTTCGGAGTCCGCATCGGTGGGCAGTGCCAGGATGGCTTCGATGCGGGTGAGCTCACCCTCGACGCGCGACTCCGAGGCCGTGCGGCCACCGTTCGTGCGCGCGTCGCGTGCGACGGCATCGATCGACGAGGTGGTCGACTCCGCGCCACGCGCGCGCCCGGCGTCGCGGTCCGGGCCGAGCAAGCTCGCGACGTCCTCGAGATCGAGCGGCCATCCGATCCAACGCGCGCTCGCGGTGCGCAAGAGCTCTTTCACCACGCGTCGCCCGCCGTCCTCGCCGGTCAGCACGATGCGCGCGCCACAGCGGCGCAGGAGCCCCAGGTCCTCGAGTCGCAGGCCGTCCCCGTCGAGCAGCACGCGCGCGGTCGCGGGCAATCGGAGCAGTTCGCCGAGATCGGCAAGGCGCTGCACCGGCCGGACGCCGAGCGAGGCGAGCAGGGTTTCGAGGCCCGCGAGGCGCTGCCCCGGGCCGAGGACGATCGATGGCGTGCTCGCGGACGAACGTTCGGCGGAGTGATCCATCGAGACTCTGATCCTATCGGGAAAGGATTACCGGACAAGCCTCGCGAATCCTCGAACTCGCAATGAATTCGCCGGTCACCGCGAACGCCGGGCACGTGGATTTTGCCTTGGGTCGCGGCCCTTCCGCAGGCGAACCTGGCAGTCCGTGGTGGATGTGCTTCGAGCCCGAGAGTGGCCCGTTCGCGTCAGCGCAAGGTGCGAGACCGCAGGCGAATCGTCGAGACTCGTCGCGGATCGAGCGACGCCGGGCTGGCGCGAACGGGCCGCTTTCGGGCTGAATGATTTTCACCACGGGCTGCTGGGCGTGTGATTCTGTCCCCTGCGCCGATGTCGCCGAAGGTCCACATCTCCGTCGTCGTTCCGATCTACAACGAGGTCGAGAGCTTGCCCGTGCTCTTCGCGGAGATCCAGAGTGCGCTCACCCGCACCGACGAGCCGTGGGAGGTGCTCTTCGTCGACGATCGATCCGACGACGGCAGCATGGCGGCAATGCTCGCGATCCGCGCTGGCGATCCCGGTCACGTGCGCATCGTCGCGCTGCGCGGCCGTTCCGGACAGACGGCGGCGATGGCCGCGGGATTCGATCACGCGCGTGGCGACATCGTCGTGACGCTCGACGGCGATCTGCAGAACGATCCGGCGGACATTCCGTTGCTCTTGCACACGCTGCGCAGCGGTGGTTACGACGTGGTCGCGGGCTGGCGCAAGTCGCGGCAAGACGGATTCGTGCTGCGGCGCCTGCCGTCGCGCATCGCCAATCGGCTGATCGCGTGGGTCACGGGCGTGAAGATCCACGACACCGGCTGCACGTTGAAGGCGTTCCGGCGCGAAGTCGTGCGCGCGATGCCGATCTACGCCGAGCAGCACCGTTTCCTGCCGGCGATCTCGGCCGGCAGCGGAGCGCACATCGCCGAGGTCGTGGTGAACCACCGCCCGCGGCGCTTCGGATCGAGCAAGTACGGCCTCGGCCGCGCGATGCGCGTCTTGTCGGATCTCTTGGCGATCAAGATGCTGTCTTCGTTCTCGCAGCGGCCGCTGCAGTACTTCGTGCTCTGCACGTTGCCTTGCGCCGCGTTCCTGTTCGTGCTGCTGCTCGACTGCTTGCGCAACTACGAGCAGTTGAGCCTGACGTCGCCTTGGACGCGCGGCCTGACGACGGTCGTCTTCCTGAATATCATGATGTGCGTGTACTTCGTGATGCTGGGGCTCTTGGCCGAGCTCGTCGTGAAGGCCAGCGGACTGCACCGCAGCCACACGGAGCGCGTGCTGGTGCGCTCATTGGATCGCGTTGGCTGAGCCGATGTCGAAACAAGCACCCGAAGCGCGCGCGGTCGAGCGGGCTCCCGATCCGGCGGCGGAGGCTCCCGCGGCGTTCGACGGCGCGGCCCTCGACGTCACGTTGATCGTGCCCGTGCTGTCGTCCGCCGCGCGCGTGCGCGAGGTCGCGACCCGGCTCGGAGCCGAGCTCGATCGGCTCGGCCGTACGTGGGAGTGCATCTTCGTGTTCGACGGCGTGCGTGGCGCGGCGTGGGCCGATGCCGCGCGTCTGAACGAGGAGTCGCCCAACCGGATCCGCGTGCTGTCTTTCCAGCAGCCGTTCGGCGAGTCGGTGTGCTTGTCGGCCGGTTTCGAGAAGGCGCGCGGTGCCGTCGTCGTGACCTCGCCGCAGTACGTCCAAGTCGATCCGCGCGAGCTCGAACCGATGCTGGCCGCGCTCGCCGGCAACGCCGATTTCGTCTCGCCCTGGCGCCATCCGCGCGTCGATCCGTGGCTGAACCGGCTGCAATCGTCCGCCTTCAATTGGTTCGTGCGCCGGATGATCAAGATGAAGTTCCACGATCTCAACTGCTACTTCCGCGCGTTCCGGCGGCAAGTGCTCGAGGAGGTCGTGCTGTACGGCGACATGTACCGGTTCCTGCCGGTGATCGCCGTGCGCCAAGGCTTCCGAGTGATCGAGCTCAAAGTGCGTCACCAAGAAGAGTGGGGCGGCGCCGGCTTCTTCGGCCTCGGTGTCTACGCGCGGCGGTTCCTCGACATCGTCGCGATGCTGTTCCTCACGCGCTTCACGCTGAAGCCGCTGCGCTTCTTCGGGTCGCTCGGCGGCGTGATCTTCGCCGTCGGCGCTGCGATGCTCGCGGTGCAGCTCGCGCAGTACGTGATCGCGGGAACGGGGCTCTACCAGCGGCCGCTGTTCCTGATCGGCTTGCTCTTGACGATGCTCGGCGTGCAGATCATCGGCTTCGGCCTGGTCGGTGAGATCATCATCTACACGCAGGCGCGCAACCTGCGCGAGTACAAGATCGAGCGCATCCACGAATGAGCGCGATTCCTGCGGAGGCGCGGCCGCGGCCGCGTGGAGACGTGACAGTTTCGATCGACGTACGGCCCTTCGTGGCGGAAGACGACGTTGCGCGAGATCGGTTCATCCGCGCGCACGAACGCGGCACCTTCTTTCATCTTTCCGGCTGGCGACGCGCCGTCGAGCGCGCGTTCGGCCACGCGCCGCGCGACCTCGTCGCGACGGTGAACGGCGAACTCGCGGGTGTGCTGCCGCTGATGCGCTGCCGCGGCTTGTTCGGTGGCGCGCATCTCATCTCGACGCCGTACGCGGTCTACGGCGGTCCGCTCGGCCGCTCGAGCGCAGTCGATCGCGCGCTGTGCGACGCGGCGGGCGCGCTCGCGGAGCGCGAGCGCGTCGGAAGGCTCGAGCTGCGTTGCCTCGAGGACCTCGGCGCCGATCTCGGAAAGGGGCTCGTGCCGTCCGACCTCTATGCGACGTTCATCCAAGAGCTGCCCGCGGATCCGGCCGACGTGATGAAGCACATGCCGAAGCGCGGCCGCGCGGAGGTGCGCAAGGCGATCGAGAAGCACGGGCTCGTGCTCGACGAAGGTCCGCAGTACTTCGACGCGCTCGTCGCGAACTTCCACGCGAGCAAACAAGCGCTCGGCTCGCCGGGACTTCCTGCGTCATGGTTTCGCGCGCTGATGGACGAGTTCGGCGGCGACGTGATCCTGCACGGCGTGAAGCGCGAGGGCGAGACCGTCGCCGCGACGATGTCGTTCGTGTACGGCGACACGTTCGTCTTCTACTACATCGGGACGACGCACGCCGGGAACCGCACGTACAACGCGACGAACTTCCTGTGCACGCGTCTGCGCGAGTGGGCCGTCGAGAAGGGCTACAAGCGCTTCGATCTATCGCGCAGCCGGCGCGACTCGGGCCCGTACCACTTCAAGGAGCACCAGGGTTTCGAAGCGACGCCGCTCGCGTACCGCTACAAGCTCGTGAAGAGCACGGGCCTCCCGTCGCTCACGCCGTCCAATCCGCGCACGAAGAAGTTGCGCGACACCTGGGCCAAGCTGCCGCCGTCGGTCGCGCGCTTCTTGTCCGGCCGCCTCGCGCGCTACTTGCCCTGACGCTCCGCCAGGATCGCGTCGACCGCCGCGTCGAGGTCGGCGACGAACGCGCGCGGTGCGCGACCTGCGCGCGCGAGCCGCGCCTGCTCGCTAGTGCCCTTGCCGGTCGCGACGAGGATCGCGCGCACGCCGAGCGATTCGCCGGCGAGCAGATCACGCTCCGCGTCGCCGACGATCCACGACGTGGCGAGCTCGAGCTCGAGCTCGCGCGCGGCGCGCACGAGCAGACCCGCGCGCGGCTTGCGGCATTCGCACTCCGTCGCATACGGCCCACGACCTTCCGTCAGATGGTGTGGGCAGTAGTAGAGCGCGTCGACGCGCGCGCCTGCGCGCGCGAGCAACGCGCGCAGATGCGCGTGGATGCGCTCCAGCGCAGCCTCGTCGATCATTCCACGCGCGACGGCACTCTGGTTCGTGACGAGCACGACCGGCAGCCGCGCCGCGTTGAGGCGCCCGACCGCGCGCGCGGCGCCGGGAAGGAGCTCGAGGTCCTCGGGCTTCGTCACCCAGTCGCTCTCGCGCGTCAGCGTGCCGTCGCGGTCGAGGAAGACCGCACTCGCTTGCGCGCCGCTCACTGCGCCTCGGCGCGCTCCAGGCGCACGTACACGCGGCCCGGCTCCGACACTTTGGCCGTCTTGATCGGCGTGACGAAGTCCTCCAGGTTCAGCCAGAGCGGGAACAGCCACACGCGTGTCGAGACGAGCTGATCCTTCCACAGGATCACCTCGGTCTGGCGACGGCTCGTGAGCAGTCGTTCGGCGGTCGCGTAGCCGGGGTACTCGAAGGCGACGCGGTACTCCTCGTCCGGGTCGAGCGAGATCCAGCACGGCGTGACGAAGCCGCAGTCGCGCCCGTCGATCCGCACGCGCGCGCCGGGCGGATCGGACGAGAGCGCGACGGCGCGCGGCTTGCGCAGCGAGACGCACGACGCGAGCGCGACGACCACGAGCGCGACGAACGGAGAACGGCGGATCACGACGGGATTCTTCAGGGGTGTCTCCGGGAGCGCAAGCGGCGGTCGGCGGATCGCGCCCGGGCGTTGCCTTCGTCGGCCGCGTGTGGAACTCTGCTGAAGTGCGATCCTCGAGCGCCGCTGCGACGTCTCCGGCACCGATCGACGCGGGTGACGCGCGGGGACTCGCGCGCGTCCTGTTCGTGTTGGCGCTGGCGCTCGCGTGCCTGCGCTACTTCCGCCTCGGTCAGTGGAGCCTGTGGTTCGACGAGGCCGTGACGTGGACGGACATCCACATCGGGCTCGGCGGCGGTGAGATCAAGAACCCGCTGGGATACTGGGCCATCGCGGGCTGGGTGCGCGCGGTCGGCGGACCACCGGACGAGTTCACCCTGCGCTTCCTGCCCGCGACGTTCGGCGTCGGCTGTGTCGCCCTGACGTACTTCGCGTTCCGTCCGTTCGCCGGTCCGTTGCGCGCTTCGGCCGCGAGCTTGCTGCTCGCGGCGAGCACGTGGCACGTGTACTGGTCGCAGAACGCGCGCTTCTACACGATGACGCAGTTCATCTCCCTCGTCGGCGCGGCGATCGTGCTGCGCGCGCTGTGGAGCGACCGCGTCGTGCTCGCGCTCGTCGGCTTCGCGATCGCCGGCGTCGCTGCGCTCTTCCATCCATCTGCGGCGCTCGTGCTGCCGGCGCTCGTGACGCTGCCATGGATCCTGTGGGCGTTGCCGGGCGGCGACGCGAAGCCGGCGAAGCGCCCCGCGATCGCGCTGGCGGTGGTCGCCGCGATCGGCGCGTTGAGCCAAGTCGGATGGCTCTGGCAGACGTGGGAGACCTTCCACCGCCAGAAGGCGGCGAGCTATCCCGTCCACTATCTGCTCACGACGGGTTTCTACGTCACGCCGCTCTGGGCGACCGCGGCGCTGCTCGGCGCTTGGCGTGCGCGAGAGGAATCCTTCGCGCGCGCGGCGTGCTGGATCGTCGCCGGAGTCCTGTGCGCGGCGCTGATCGTGTCGTTCGCCGCACGCATCACGGCGCAGTACGTGTTCGTCGCGTTGCCGTGGATCGCGTTGCTCGCGGCGTGCATGTTGCCGCGCTCGATCGCCGAAGCACGCCGCAGCTTCGGGCTCGCGGCGCTGTGCATCCTGCTCTTGCCGACGCTCGCGACGACGGGCCTGTACTTCACGGTGCGGAACGGCGAGCGGCCGCGCTGGCGCGAAGCGTACGAGTTCGTGTGGAACGAGCGCGATCCGGGCGACTTGATCGCGGGCATGGAGGCGACGGTGGGCGAGTTCTACTTGTCGCCGCGCAGCACGCAGCTGCGTCAGCCCGACCGCATCATGTGGCTCGATTACTGGCGCGTGCGGATGGTCCGCACGTGGATCCGTCACGCACGACCGACGTGGTTCATCCTGAATCCCGAGCAGCTGTACGACTGGGACGTCGCCGATCGCGAATGGTTCGAGGCGATGCTGCGCGAGGAGTGCCAGCTCGTGAAAGACTTCCCGCTGTATGTCGAGAGCCGCGATCTGTCGGTGAAGGTGTACCGGCGCGGGGGGGGGGGGGGGGGGGG